>NZ_JBICUE010000002.1:0-881452 GCF_043197955.1 Mycobacterium sp. NPDC048908
ACACGAAGGCCTCCTGGTTGACGAAGTGGTTCCTAGACAGCTCCACTTCACAACCGGAGGCCTTCCCTGTCACACAGGCTCACCGACAGCGACCCGGATAACCTCCCTGGACATCACAGCTAGGCCGAAGCCAACGCCAGGCTTCAACTCGATCTCTTTGCCGAGGCATCGAAGCACACCCGCGTGAGACGGGTGAGTTCAGGAATGAGCAGTCGTACAGCAATCCCTCACCCGCCTCCGAACCCGGCAGCCGGCAGCCGGTACAGCGGTTGTTGCGCCATTCACAATCCGATCTCGCCGACAGCGGCTCCATAGGCAGCGTGCGCTACTGCCATGGCCAGGCTCACCGACGCACTTCTGGTCGCGCTCGCTTCAACTCCCGACGTGTTGCGACGACGTCGGCGCGTCCCGGCATGACCGGTGAACTAGCATGGCTCCTGCGGTTCGACGGACTTCCATAGCCGTACGGCGTTCCGGACATGTCCCCCGCACGATTCGGTTCGTGCTGCCTTGGGGAATGCGAAGTGACTCTCATTCGGACAACTGCAAGTCGCGTTCGTGAGCAGCAACCCGAATCTTTGGTCGAGCAGTTACTTGAGCAGATGCTGTTTCGCACGGGGCGACGTGCTTCGCTTGCCGAGCAGACGTCATGGCGACGAAGCCTTCCCATCCTTGCATCGGACCTGATCGATGCTGGGCTTGGCGATGTCGAGATGTTGGTCGAGTATCACCTGCCCCTCACATCGCAGCGCGCGGACGTGGTGTTGGCAGGCATGCATCCCCAAACCGGAGAGTTCTCGTATGTCGTTGTCGAGCTGAAGCAATGGTCAGCCGCATTTGCATTCGAAGGCGACCCCGAGGTTGTTGAGGTCCCTGGAATGCCCGGTGGACCGAGGTTGCATCCAGTACTTCAGGTTCGCGGCTATTGCGAGTACCTTGCTGACTTTGCACGAGTCATCGCTGATCAACCCGACGCACTGGCGGGCATGGCGTACCTGCACAATGCCATCGATCCAGCGCAGATCTCTGATCTGCTGAGCGTCCCGGTTTCCTCCACGGGCCGGTTGTTCACCGGCGCGGACAGGGCAGCAATGGCGGACTTCCTGAAGTCGAGACTTTCTCCCGCTCCTGGTCATGCCGCCGGTGACCTACTCATGCACTCGGCCGTGGCTCCATCGAGGCAGCTGCTGAAGCTTGTGGCCGCGGAGATTCGCGATCGTTCGCAGTTCCGGTTGATCGGCAACCAAGAGCTAGCTGTTGATCTAGTCATGCATGCTGTCGAGCGAGCTCGCGCAGGTAACGCTAAACGCGTCATCGTCGTTACGGGAGGGCCCGGAAGCGGCAAGAGTGTTGTGGCACTTAACCTCTTGGGTGAACTCGCACGGCGTGGCCGCACTGTGCTGCACGCAACTGGTTCGAGGTCGTTTACGCAAACACTTCGCAACGTGGCGGGTGAGCGCGCGCCCAAAGTGCGGTCGCTCTTCAAGTACTTCAATCAGTTCATGACGGCCGATGCGAACGGGCTGGACGTACTGATCATGGACGAGGCGCATCGGATTCGCGAGACGTCGGTCGATCGGTACACGCGCGCGGAGTTACGAACTGAGCGGCCGCAGCTTGACGAGTTAATCGCTGCCGCACGAGTTCCAGTATTCCTGCTTGACGAACACCAGGTGGTCCGCCCGGGCGAAATGGGGACACTGAACCAGATCGAGACACACGTGGCTCAACTTGGGCTTGAGTTTCAACACGTCCATCTCGGCGAGCAGTTCCGCTGCGGGGGAAGCGAGGAGTACGTCCTCTGGGTTAACCGCCTGCTTGGTCTGTCGGACGAGACAGTCACTGCCTGGTCTGGTGACCCACAGTTCGACGTTCGTGTGGCAGACAGTCCGGGAGAGATGGAGGCCTATTTACTTCACCAGATGGAGCACGGTTACTCGGCCAGGATGACGGCAGGCTACTGCTGGCCGTGGAGCGATGCTCGGAAAGAAGGCACACTAGTCGCGGACGTTAGGATCGACGGCTGGGCGCGTCCGTGGAATAGCAAGAGCGACCGGAGAATCGGCGATGCTCCACCGAGCGCTCTGTGGGCAACAGCCGACGGAGGCTTCGGGCAGGTAGGTTGCGTGTATACGGCGCAAGGGTTTGAGTACGACTGGAACGGCGTGATCATCGGTCCAGACCTAGTTTGGCGGGAAGGCAGATTTGTGACTGTGCGTCACGCGAACCGCGATCCAAACTTCAGAAACAGTGCCACAGTGAGCGACCGACGCTTCGATCTGCTCGTCCGAAATGTGTACAAGGTCTTGCTTACCCGCGGAATGGTCGGGACCGTGATTCACTCGACTGACGCGGTAACGCAGGAGGTGTTGGCGAACTTGATTTCTAGTCAAGCGGTTGCACGCTAGCCCTCGCCCAGCGCGTCCTGCGTGGCTCAGCCGATGTGGTCAAGCGAGAGGCCGCGAGTAAGAGACTCCTCGACCTTCAGCTGGTCACCGAGCTGCACAGGTGGGAACTGCAGAACCATCGGCTTATTGAAGTTCCTCTAACCTGTTACGGCCGCGGACAGCGCCGCACCAACGTCAACCGAGGTACTGCTGCCGACACCCGTGCACGGCGGAACTTGTCCATGGTCGTCCTACGTCTTCAGTTGCACCCAAAGCAGGGACCGAATCTCGCTGCCACCGCGGCAGCAAGCGCGCGTCGGGCGGATCACCGTCTGGCATCACGGTGGCGCGGTCAGGCCTTCTTTTAACGCCGGTGAGGTGCACGAATTCGCCCGGCGAAGCGTCAATCTGGCGCAGTCTAACGAGAAAGCATTGAGTGACTCAATGATCGTCCGCGCCATCGAACTCAGCTGCACGCTACCACTGGTCGCGGCTGTCGCAACAAAGCAAAGGTGGGATCACTTCGAAGCTTGACCAGCAGTGGCGAGCTTAACGATCCCTGCGCTGTGCACCGTCAGTCCTTGCTGCCTTTCGTCCACCGCATGCCCCAGTCGTAGGCGCGGTCGAGGGTTGACTGGCTGCCGTTGATGTACTGAACTTCGCGGTTGACATGGAGCGCGCCTTCGGCGTAGTACACCTGTGCGATGGCGCAGATGCGGGCGCCGTTGTTGGGTGAGTCCATGCGGACCTCCACCTGCGGCCCCGAAGTTGGATACATCGTCACGACCCCGTCGACTGCCGCCCAGTTCGGCGCACCCTCGTAGATCATCGCGAAGATTAGGATACGTCGGAACCGTTCGGGCACTTCAAGGTTGATCCGCATGTTCTCGCCGCCGGTGGCCGCCCCCGTGCGATCGTCGCCGTCAAGCGCGATGTATGGCGACCGGATGTCGGACCCGAAAGCATTGCCCAGCGCCTGGATGACGCCTTTTTCCCCGGTTGAGAGCTCGTAGAGGCAGCCGAGGTCGAGGTCGACCGCCCGGCCATGGCGCCCAGGGTTCCAGTTCAGGTTCACCCGCATAATGCCTTGGCGCTCACCGGCTTTGGTCAGGCTGATCCGCGGGGCCGATTTGGTCAGCTGGATCTTGGACAGGTTCACGACGTCGGGGTGAGCCGGTGAGGACGCCAGCGCCGTGGGCGCAACGGGACGCTTTGTGTAATCGATCGCCATGCGGGTCCTTTCTGACGAGATCGGATGATGGGCGCTCAGGACACCGGTGACGCTTCTGGTTCCCGGGTTTGCTTTGCGTTAACCCTGCGGTTGCGGACCACACTGGTGAGGAAAGCAGCGCCGATGAGCACCACCCCGATCATGCCAGTGACGATCTCGTTGACGTGTATTCCGATGGACACCAACAGAATTACGGCCAGCGCGCCGATCGCCCAGTGAGCGCCGTGTTCCAGGAAGACGTATTCGGACAATGTTCCCTTGCGGACCAGGAAAATAGTGATCGACCGGACGAACATCGCCCCAATGAAGCCCAGGCCCAAGGCGATGATGATCGGGTCGGCGGTGATCGCGAACGCGCCGATCACGCCGTCGAAAGAAAATGAAGCGTCGAGCACCTCGAGGTAGAGGAACAAGAAGAAGCCGGCCTTGCCGGCGGCCGTGACCAGCTCCGACGGACCCCGGGGAAGCGGGGCTTCGGGATCGACGATCTCCTGTTCAATCTCGAACATCGACCCGAGCCCGTCCACAGTGATGTAGGTGATGACCCCGAGCACGCCAGCGAGCAGAACCGTGCCGCGGAGCTCGTCGGCGGCAATCACCTCAGCGGCTAGCACGACTGCCGTCGCACATACGGCGACCGCGAGCTGATCGAGTTTGCCGGCCTTCCCGAGCGGACGCTCTAGCCACGACAGCCACGTGATGTCACGCTCACTGAAGACGAAGTTGAGAAACAACATCAACAGAAATGCGCCGCCGAACGCCGCGATTTGCGGGTGTGCGGCGGTCAGCACGGTCTCGTAGCTGGGACGGCCGTCCAAAAAGTGAGTCGCGCCCTCGGGCGGCGGATTAAGCGCCAGGTCGAGCGCCTGCAGCGGCGCCAGACCGGCGGTAATCCACACGACGGCCAGTGGGAAGACCAGCCGCATACCGAACACCGCAATTAGGATCCCGACGGTCAAAAACATCCGTTGCCAGAACTCGCTCATTCGACGCAGCACGGTGGCATTGATAACCGCGTTGTCGAACGACAACGACACCTCGAGGATGCCGAGAATCCCACAGAGGATCAGCGCTTCGACGCCGCCATAGATTGCTGCGACGATCAACGAGACGATCGTGACTGCAACCGACAGCCCGAAAATCCGCAGTATCAAGTCTGCCGCCTATCGGTCCTGACGCGTAGCGAAATGCTCTGCGTCGCTGCGCAGTCCGCGCTACCCCTTCCGCCCACGTTCAGACGTTCACGCCGTAGTCACGAGCGATGCCGGCCAGGCCCGAGGCGTAGCCCTGCCCGATGGCGCGAAACTTCCACTCGTTGCCGTGGCGGTAGAGCTCACCGAAGACCATCGCCGTCTCGGTAGACGCGTCCTCGGACAGGTCGTAGCGTGCCAGTTCGGTGTTATTGGAGCGGTCGACGACCCGGATGAATGCGTTTGCCACCTGCCCGAACGTCTGACCGCGCGATTCCGCGTCATAGATCGATACCGGGAAGAAGATGTTGGTGATGTTGGGCGGAGTGCCGGCTAGATCAACGTTGATCACCTCGTCGTCGCCTTCACCTTCACCGGTCAGGTTGTCACCGGTGTGCTCGATCGAACCCTCGGGCGACCGCAGGTTGTTGAAGAACACAAAGTGAGAGTCCGAGAGCACCTTCTTGCTCTCGCCGCAGGCGATCGCGCTGGCGTCGAGATCGAAGTCGGTGCCCGTGGTGGTCCGCACGTCCCACCCGAGGCCGACGGCCACCGCCGTCAGATTCGGCGCCTGCTTCGTCAATGAGACATTGCCGCCTTTGGACAGACTGACGCTCATTCAACAACAACCTTCCAACGATGTGAAATTCTTGGGCTGTCACCTGCAAACACAGGAACCTTGCCAACGGTAGTACATGAGCACGCTCTCGCGCGGCAATATCGCACCTGATTTTACGTCGGCGGTAGTATCGCGCCGTGACCAGTCGGTGGCTGAAGCGGTCTAGCGAACAACGTGACGACGCGCACCTGCAATCAGTTCAGGCTGCCCTTACGACTGCCTTTCTAGACCTGGAAAATCGCCACGGCATAGTCGAATCCGCATTGCGGACGGTTCTGGCATTCGGGGCACAGCCCGAACTCCTACGCGAATTCGCCGTCGTGCGCGACGCATGCTATAACGCGGCGTCGGCGTATCTGGTAGCCACCGGCGCAGGAATTGACCAAATAGCCAGTAATATGACTTCGACCGAACGGAGCACAACTATCGGTCAGGCCCAGCAACTTCTATCCGTCGCCCGAAACGGACTCGATGCATTCCAGGAACGACATCATGTCGAGCTGAACGCGGCGGCCTCGCGCGTTGCTGCAGTAACCGCTGAGGCCGACGTCGCGATGTCGGCGGCAGACGATGCGCGCAGCAAGCTAGCGCAGACCGATGACTCCCTACGCGCCTACCCATCGGTTCAGCGGGCTAGCGATCACCTGGAAGCGGTCGGCTATGAACTGCAGATGGCACGCGATCGTCGCGACCTAAGAGCGGTAGCAGACTGCACCGCCAGACTTACTGAGGCGCTCCGAGCGATCACCGACGCGTTGGACGCGGCGCCGCATCGCGAAGAACAAGCCCGCCGCGCGCTCGCCGCGGTGCGAACCCGGGTCGATGCGCTGCGCTACCGTGCCGACCGTGTCGGCCCGCACATCTCTACGCTGCTGCGGGAATTCCACGTCGACAGTTCGGCAGGTCTACTCGGAAACGAGCAGGCAACCCGCAGTTATCTGGACCGCGCGGATGCGCTGCTTACCCACGCCGTCGCCGCTCATTGCGAGAACCGGCCGGAGACCGCACTAGAGCTGGTCGGCCGGTCGCGGACCGAGTTGGCCGGCGCCGAGCGGCTAATCGACGCCGTCGCTGAGCGACTTGCAACGCTGCGCGGATTGCGCAACGATCCGACTGTCGAGGAGCGGGAGGCGCGGTTTCGAGTGCGCGACGCGCAGCGGCTGGCCGTCGATCGGGGGGCGGTTGAGGAGTGGGGGACGCCGCTGGACGCGCAGGTGGAGCGTATCGACCGGGCCGTTGCCGCGCTCGGCGCGCAACATCCGGACTACTGGGCTTACCACTGTGCACTTCAAGACGTTTCGCAATTTGTCGACATGATCGTTGCCCGCATCCGGCAGAGGTCTGCGCAATGAGTACTTCACGGAGCCGACCGGTGAAGGCTATACGGCATTTTCATCAGCTCGACGACGCCGAACACGACCGGCTCTTTTTTCGTGCACCCGAGGAATTGGCGACCGATGCCGATCGTGACCTTCTGGCGATGGCGCTGGGCGCCACACTCTATATGCCCGCCGACCGTCCTGATCTGGCCGCGACGGTGGCTCGGCGGGCCAAGGCCGGCGTGTGCTCGATGGTGCTCGACCTTGAAGACGCCGTTGACGACACCTCGGTCGATAGTGCTCTGGACAACGCGGTCGCAGTACTGGATACGCTCGCAGAGACCCAACAAGCCACTCAGGCCATGATTTTCGTTCGTGTGCGCGGGCCGAAATGTATCGGCAGGATCGCGGAGTCGTTGTCTGTCGGTGGAGAAGCGCTCACGGGTTTTGTGATCCCGAAGTTTTCTGCGCACTCTGGGGAGCGGTTTCTCTCCGCGGCCGCCGAGGCCGCGCGGGTACTGCACAAGTCTCTGTATTGCATGCCGGTGTTGGAGTCGGCTGCGCTGGCCTATCGGCAGACCCGAGACGCTGAACTCGCGGCGATCGCCGATGTTCTTGCCAACCATCGGGACTCGGTGTTGGCGTTGCGCATCGGGGCGACCGACATGTCTGGGATTTTCGGCATCCGCCGCGACCGCGACTTGACCATCTATGACGTGCGCGTCATCGCCGATGTGATCGGCGACATCGTCAACTACCTCGGCAGAGCCGACGACACCGGGTACGTGATCACCGGGCCCGTGTGGGAGTACTTCGCCGATCACGAACGGCTTTTCCGCACCATGCTGCGCACGACGCCGTTCGCCGAGCACGACGCCGTGCGGTTTCGCGACCAGTTGGTTAGCCGCGACCTCGACGGACTGCTGCGCGAGCTGAGCCTAGATCGCGCCAACGGAATGCATGGTAAGACCGTGATTCACCCCTCCCACGTGCCCGCGGTGCACGCGCTGGCGGTGGTGACCCACGAGGAATACCGCGACGCCTTGGACGTAGTGAGCACCGAGGCCGGCGGCGTGCGCCGCTCTGAGTATCGCAACAAGATGAACGAGCCGCGCCCACACAGAATTTGGGCTCAACAAGTGCTACGTCGCGCTCGAGTGTTCGGCGTGGCCCACAAAGGTGTGTCTTTCGTGGATCTGCTGACGGTGCTCGCCGGCCGATGACGACCGCACAGTGGGTGACAGACACGTTTGGGTTCGCAGTCCTCGACCACCCCGGCGGCGTCGCGGTAAGCGAGCTGGTCTTGCCCGGATTGCGCCGCAATCCTCGCCGGGCACATCTGCTGGTCTCTACCGTGTTGGGAAAGCACATCGCTGCAGAACCGCCAGCGATCATCGATGCCGGGCACCAGCTGGGCGCACGAATCCGGGCCCTGGTCGAGGGTGATGTCGATGTAATGGGGATGGCCGAGACTGCGACCGGCCTGGGCCACACCGTCGCCGACTCGCTCGAGGCCGCGATGTACATCCACACCTCCCGGCGCGCGGGCCGAGCGGCGCAGATATACGCCGCATTTCAGGAGGGCCACTCCCATGCCACCGACCACACACTGCAACCTGCCTATCCCCACATGCTGGGCCAGCCGCGCCCATTGGTCATCGTCGATGACGAATTATCGACCGGGACAACGGCCTTGGCGGCGATCCGGGCGCTGCACCGGCGAACGCCGCGATCTCGCTACGTCGTTGCATCCCTGGTCGATGTCCGTGACGGGCACCACGATGGTGCGGTCATCCAGACCGCCCGAAACCTTGGCGTGCGGATCGACCACGTCAGTCTGGCCGCGGGCCGAGTCAAGTTGCCGCACACGCTGATCGACGAAGTCAACGCGCTACCCCCGCCCACCCTGAACTGCGCTGCGCGCTCGAGACCGGGCACCGCGCGCCGTATCCAGGTGGCGTGGCCCGCGACGGTGCCGGAAGGAGGCAGACACGGCTTCCTGCGCAGGGACCGCACGGCGTTCGATACCGCAGTGCAGCTGGTGGGCGAGCAGCTGGGGGACCATCTGGATGCCAGCCGACCGGTCCTGGTCGTGGGGCATGAGGAGTTCATGTATCTGCCGCTTCGCGTCGCCGACGCTCTAGCCGACGACGGTGTTGCGGTGCTGTATCAGTCGAGCACCCGCTCACCGGCATATGTGCGTGACATCGGCGACTATCCGCTGCGACGAGGCTATCGGTTCAGTGCCTGCGAGCTCGGCGATGACGCCCCCCGGTTCTTGTACAACGGATGGCCCGCCAACGACGGTGATCCTCAACTAGTGCTAATGGTCGATGCGAACGCAGACACCGTTCGGCTGACCGAATCCGGCGGCGTGGTCGACGTTTTGACGGCTGCAGGCTATGACGTTTTGGCCGCGGCGGTGCACGGGCCCGACGCTGCCACGCTGGCTGCCGCCCGCCGCGGTGCACGACCGTGAAGCCGCTGACCGGGCCGGCATTCGGCTCCTATGCCCGCGAGGAGGTCAGTTGGCTACTCACCGACTTGTCAGCGGTGCCGTTGGAAGCCGACTCCGTCGAGCGCGAGCGGGCGATCCAAAGCGGCCGCGCCCACTACGCTGAATCGCTGCCCATCGAATATCAGCCCGATCAGACGTACCGTGAACTGTTTAGGGCCGTTCTGGCGGAAAGCGCCCGACGGTTGTCGATCGCAGTCGGCGTGGTCACCGAACTTGTGTTGGCCGAACGTGGCCGCGATGTAGTGCTTGTGTCGCTGGCCAGAGCCGGAACGCCGGTCGGCATCTTGATGCGCCGCTGGGCGCTGCGTCACCACGGGGTCGCGCTGCCACATTACGCGGTGTCGATAGTTCGCGACCGCGGAATCGACACAGTGGCGCTGGATTTCCTAGTTGCTCACCACGATCCGCAGGCCGCGGTGTTCGTCGACGGTTGGACCGGCAAGGGGGCCATCGCCCGGGAGCTCAGCGCCGCGCTGCGCCAGTATCGCGGCCGGACCAATGTGGCGTTCAGCGACGATTTGGCGGTGCTCGCCGATCCCGGCCACTGCGTGCGTACCTATGGCACACGCGACGACTTTCTCATCGCGTCGGCGTGTCTGAATTCCACCGTCTCGGGTCTGGTATCGCGCACCGTGCTCAATTGGCGCCTGCTGGCGCCCAACGATTTTCACGGCGCAAAGTTCTACAGCGAGCTTGGCAACGATGATCAGTCCGCCACCTTTCTCGACGCCGTCTCGGTGCACTTCGGCGCTGTCGTTGACGACGTGCGACGCGGCGTGGCAGCGGTCACCGCCGGTGACCGGTCTCCCACCTGGAGCGGGTGGCAGACAGTTGAACGCATACAACGCCAGTACGGCATCACCACCACCAATTTCGTCAAACCCGGAATCGGGGAGACCACTCGCGTGCTGCTGCGCCGCGTGCCGTGGCGCATCGTTCTGCGCGATCTTGACGCGCCGGAGCATCAACACATCCGGCTGCTCGCACAGGCCCGCAACGTTCCTGTCGTGCACGATCCCGATCTGGCTTACTCGTGCGTCGGGCTGATCAAGGAAGTCACCACATGGCCGCATTGATCGCCTGCGACCTGGACCGCACGCTGATCTATTCGGATCGGTTCTTCAACGGCGGCAACCCCCATCCGCGCACATGTGTCGAGTACTACGACGGATCACCGTTGTCCTTCATGACACCCCTGGCCGCAGAGCGCCTGCGCGCTCTGGCGGCCCGCGGGCCGGTGGTGCCAGCCACCACCCGCACCGTTGCCCAATACTGTCGCCTGGAGCTGCCAGGCAGACCGTTTCGTTACGCGGTGACCAGCAACGGCGGCAACATCCTTGTCGATTCGGTCCCCGACGCCGATTGGAGCGCCGCGATGGCCGCACGGATCAGAGACGGCGGCGCCCCGCTTGCGGACATCCTTGCAGCACTACAGGCCCACATTAGCGAGCACTGGGTGCTCAACTTGCGCGTCGCAGAAGATCTTTTCTGCTATCTCGTGGTCATCGAGAACCAGCTGCCCGCCGGCTTCTTCGACGAATGGACCGAGTGGTGCGCTGGCCGCGGTTGGCGGGTCTCGCGGCAGGGCCGGAAAATCTACACCGTGCCCGACGGGCTGTGCAAATCGCGCGCAGTCGCCGAGGTGCGCAGACGCCTAATTGAGGATGGAGCACTGGCTGGGCAGGCACCGCTGCTGGCCGCCGGCGACGGGGTGTTGGACGCAGAGCTGCTTAACTACGCCGACGCGTCGATGCGCCCAGCGCACGGCGAACTGCACGCGCTGGGCTGGCGTTGTGAGCGCACCGCGGTGACCCGCTCGAGCGGGGCACAAGCGGCCGAGGAGATATTAAGCTGGCTGGCCGAACGCGCCAGCGCGCCGTTGGTCTGACCATTGCGTTCGACACCGCATTTTCGTGCCGACTCGAAGGGGTCGCTCAATCGGACGACAGTTTGCCGCATCGGCCACGAGGTATTTGCGTATGTGAAAAGATGGCCACGATCTTGTCCGGCGAGAACATGCGAGGGAGGGCCAGGGGGAGTGCGCTGTGGGCTCACCTTTTAATCCGTTTAAGTCGGGCGCCACGGCCAACGCTGGGAACCCGAATCTGGGGGGCGGTCCGCCTTTCAGCCCACCGCCGTCGAGTGCCGGGGATCCGCTGACCGTTGTGTCGCCGCCGACGGCTCTGCTGGCCGTCGCCGCCGGGGTCGCGGCTATCGGCGTAGTGCTGGCGGCGGTCGGTTGGGGCGGTCCGATCGCAGTCATCGGTTGGGCACTTGCCGGTCCTGTTGCCATCGGCGTGATGGCGCTCTACCTCGCCACCGACACCAAGCGGCGCGCGGAGCCGGTGTATCTGCGGCCGGAGTGGCTCACCATGGCCTACGCCGCGGTGGCGGTTCTGGCCGTCGCCGGCATCGTGGCTTCCGCGCTCAGCGTCGCTTTCTGGGTGGGCCGCTTGTGACGTGGTTTCGTAACTGCGCCGCAGTCGTGGCGGCTGCGCTGGTGGCCGTTATCTTTGCATCGCCGGGCACAGCCGTGACCGGGGAAACAGGGGTCGACCGGTTCGGCGGTTGTTTGGCGGCTCAGAAATCCGGTCAGCTGCTGCTGATGATCGACGAGTCGGGCAGCCTAAAAGACACCGATCCCCAAGACAACCGTGTCACCGCCGCGAAGTACCTCGCTCAGCAACTCACCCAGTTCTCGGCTGATGCGGGCATCGCCCTTGATGTGGCGCTTGCGGGTTTCTCCGAGGATTACCGGCAGGTACTGGGGTGGACCCGGCTCAACGCGGCCAACCTGCCTGCAGTGGAATCGGGCATCGATGGCTTCAAGGACCGCGACAACGGTCAAGACACCGATTACTGGACCGCCCTGGACGGGGCTCGCTCAACGTTCGGGGAGGCGCCGAAACCAGCAGAGGGAAAACAGTGCCAGGCGCTGGCTTGGTTCACCGACGGCAAGCTGGACTTCAACCAGCGCGACGCCTCCAAGCCCTACGCCCCGGGACAGAACCTCAGTTCACAGGCCGGTATCGACGCGACGATCAAAGCCGCCCAGGACAGCATTTGCCGTGACCGGGGTCTCGCCGATCAGCTGCGTTCGTCGGGCATCGTCACCTTCGGCATCGGACTGGCCCCCAAGCCCGAACAAAGCGCGGACTTCGATGTGCTCAAAGCCATCGTCACAGGCCAGCCCACCGGTGCGGTGTTGTCGTGCGGCGCGATCCGCAGCCCCACTCCGGGCGACTTCTATCTGGCGCAGAACATCGACGATCTGCTGTTCGCGTTTGACAAGTTCAGCACCCCGGGACAGCCGCCGACGGAGATCACCTCCGGCGCCTGTGCCCGCGAAATCTGTGAAGAGGCAAAACACCGGTTCGTGCTGGATCGTTCCGTGCGCAGCGTGAGCGTGCTGGCTGCCGCCGACAAGACCGGGCTCACGCCATATCTGGTCGCCCCCGACGGCGCGTCTGTGGCGCTGAACGCCGGACCCGCGACGCTTGACCTCGGCGGGGTCAAGGTGGACTACCTACCCGAAGGCGAGAAGTCGGTCTCGATTCGCATGTCGAATTCCCAAGCCCCGCAATGGCAGGGCGTCTGGGCGCTGGTATTCGTCGATCCGGCCGGCGATGCGACGGCCAAGACACGCTCAAGCATTCACATCTCCGGTGACCTGTATCCCGCATGGCCCGTCGCGGCAAACACCACCCTGCACAGCGGCGACAACAATGTTTCGGTGGCGTTGGCCGTCGTCGACGGGCGCAAGGAGCCCGTGGACCCCTCGACCCTGCTCGGCAGCGCTTCGATGTCGGCGGTCCTCGTCGACGTCAAAGGCGGCGAGCACCCCGTGGCGACGGATTTGCCGAAGGACCAAATTCGTTCGCCGCAAGTCCTGGATCTGGCCAATGTCCCGCCCGGCGCAGCGACGCTGCAGCTGGTCCTCAACGTCACCACCGCCGAGGCGCACCAACCCAACGGCGCCATCGTGCCCGGAACCCAACTCGCAGCCCAACGCGTCGACCTGCCCATCAAGATCGACCCGCCCGTCGGCTATCCCAAAGTCGCTGACCGGATCGACTTCGGCGCCCTGGAAGGGCAGGGCAGTTTCCACGCGATGCTGGCCGTCACCGGCCCGGGCTGTGCATGGCTGGTCAGGGACGCCACCACCGTCGCTGCCGAGCCCGACGGTGTCGGCGTCGTCAGCGTTGGGTCCTCAGCCAATTCGGCGAACAACTGCGTCAAACCCGCGGAGAACCAACAACAATCGCTGCCCGTCGAGCTGAAGATCCCGTCTGCGGGCACCGGCGCGGTCAACGGCACTGTCAAGGTCTTGGTGGCCCCGGCCGACGGCACCGCCGAGCCGATCGCCGTTGAGGTGCCGTTCACCGCATCACTGCACAAGCCGCTGAACACAGCGAATTTCATCCTGGCCCTCGTTGTTGCGTTGATCCTGGGCCCGGGTGTCCCGCTGCTGCTGCTGTACTTGTCCAAGTGGCTGGTCAGCCGTATACCCGCCAAAGCGCTACGCGCCCAGCAGATCCCAGTACGACTGTCGGGGACCTCGGTGCTGCGTGACAGCAGCCCGTTCACGGTGCGTGACGGAGAGCTGGTCAACCTCGTTCAAGGGCTGGACAAACCGGCGCGCCGCCTGGATCTCGACGGCATCACACTGCGGACACGCATCGGCTTGTCGCCCTTCGGCGCGGGATTTGCCGTCGCCTCGGCACCAGGGCGTGCTGGCGCCGCGGGCAAATCAGCCGCCACGCACGGCAAGACGCCGGACGCCAAATTGCCGCTGGCTGTACACAACACGTGGTTTGTGTTGCACGACCCGGCCGGTCCACACGAGGTCGCCACCGTGGTGCTGTTGGTCAGCGGCGATGCCGGTGCCGCCGTCGTGGACCGGCTCATCACCGAGGTCACTTCGTCGCTGCCGCGAGTCCTGGCCGACCTGCGCGCACGCGCCAATCCGATTGGCACGCAGCCGGGCTCACCAACGAGCCCGCAGACCGCTGGCGATAACCCCTTCGCGGCCACCACGTCGCCGACAACGGGAACAAATCCGTTCGGCCCAGGCGCAAGGTCTGGCAATCCCGGGCCGGCGACCGTGCCGGGAGGCAACCCGTTCGGCGCTGGCGGTGTCGGCAGTGGAAATCCGTTCTCACCGGGGGGCCCGACGACGGGATCTGGCAATCCGTTCGGCTCCAGTGGGCCTCCACCGTCGCAGCCCAGCGGCGGTAACCCGATGAACCCGTTTAGGTGAGCGGCCACGGCGCGTGCGAGCGGCGCGTCGTCTCCAGAATCGGCTAAGCGACAAAGTAAGGACTGACAACGAATGCGCAAATTCCTCATCGTTGGATGCGGCGGCTCTGGTGGCGCGACGCTGGCCTACATGATGGACCAGCTGCACTCCGATCTCGCCGAGCAGGGGGTCGACCGGATTCCGGCTGGTTGGCAGTTTGTTCACCTCGACGTGCCGACTGCGCCGACCCCGGTCCGCAACATCGGCACCGTTCGTGACCAAGGCGGCATCTACGTCGGCACCGGGCCCCAAAGCGACAGCTACAAGGTGCTCGACAGCGCGCTGGCGCAGCAGCTGGCCAACCGTCAGGCCCTCGAGACCATCGCCACCTGGGCGCCTCGCGACCCTGTGGCGGTGCACGTGCCGCTGAGCACAGGCGCAGGCCAGTACCGGGCGTTGGGCCGGATCATCACTCTCAGCCGGGTTGGCAGGGTACGCGAAGAACTTCAACGAGCCTGGGACACACTTTTTTTGGCGTCGACGGACTCCGAAATGCGTGGGCTGGCGGTGCCCGGTGCCGGCGCGTTCGACCCGAACGATCAGCCCATCGTGTTGGTGGTGTCGTCGATGGCCGGTGGTGCGGGCGCGTCGATGGCTTTGGACATTTGCCGGGTGCTGACGATGGTGTCGGGCCTTGATCCACGTCTGATGGGCGTATTCATGGTCGCCCCCGATATATTCGAGAGCCTGCCCGAGGCAGCTGTCACCGGTGTACGCGCCAATGCGCTGGCCATGCTCGGTGAGATCGTGGCAAGTCAGACTGGCGCCGCCCGCGAGCATGACGTCGCGCTGCTGCGCGCGCTGGGCCAAGAGCACGGCGAAGGCGAACTGATCCCGTTCGCCCGCGTTTTCCCAGTCGGCCGTTATGTCGGTGCGCAACGCACGGTCTTCGGCGACGGGTCACCTGATGCCGTCTATCGGGGCTTGGGCCGCGGACTGTCGGCGTTGATGTTGTCGGGACAGGCGACCCAGCAGTTCGTGGAATGGGATTTGACTAACGGCGCCGGTGTGGCCGGCAACCGTCACTTCCTTGGCTGGGGCAACGAGCAGTGGAACAACCTGCCGTGGGGCGCTTTTGGGTTCGCCAGTTTGAGCATGGGACGCGACCGCTACAAGGAATACGCGGCGCAGCGCTTGGCGCGTAGCAGCGTCGACCAACTGCTGCGGGGGCATCTGCAGCCGAACAATTCGGCCTCCGACGAGGAACAGGTCAACGCGATCCTGGACAACCAGTGGACCAACATCTGCACAGATCTGGGGTTGCCGCACTCCGGTGCGGGAACCGTCGGTTCGTGGTTGGGCGGCGTTGTGCTGCCGCAGCATGACGCGGCCGCGCACGCGGCGGCGATCGTCGACGGGTCAGTGCGCCGCGACATGCCCCACGGCGGGGGTGTGGCTGCGGCGCAGTGGACCGATCGGGTCCGCCAGGTGCTGGGCGAACGCCGCGACCACCTGCTCTATGGGGCCCAGCAAGTGGCCGAACTCGAGGCCTTCCGGTGGCAGAACAAATTCGTTGCCCGTTTGGAGGCCGCCACGATCGCCGCCTTGGGCGACAAGGGGTTGCCCTACGCCACCGGCCTGGTGAAGAGAGTACGTCGACAGCTACAAGATGTCGTCGTGCCCGGTGGTGCCGAGCTGCTGCGGTATGCACCAGGAACCCGAATCGCCGACGTGTCCGAGGACGCCAAACCGGTGCTGGCGGCGCTGAAAGGGACGCTGGCCAGCACGGCGGAGGTTCTCGAACGGGTCCTTACCGGCACCGCCGGTGTGGTCCAGACGCAGATCTATGCGCAGCTGGCCGACCAGATCAGTAAGGCGGCTGCCGCGCTGGCAACGGAAGTGATCGATCAGCTGGTGTCGGCGCTTGACGAATCGCAGGCCATGCTTCGCCGCGCTGCGGGCGAACCGGCCCGCGAGCTCGGCTTGGCATATCTGCAGACCGATGAATACGCCGCCTGGCCGTCTGAGGACGACGACGCGGTCGCGGCCCGCTTCTTCGAAGCCAACAACGAAGTCATGCTGACCAGTTCGACCGATTTTAAGCAACGATACGAAACCCACCTTCCGCAGTCGGTGAATGCCGAGACGGTCGGGCGCTGCGGATTCGAGGATGGCATCAAACGGGCTGTCGCGCATGTGATTACTGGCAGCTGGCCGACGGTGAGTGGCACGCGCGCGCCGGCCGACGACCATCCGGTGGTGGAACGAACCGCGGCATGGCTTTCCAGTGTGTTTCCTCGCGATCCCGAAACCGGCGATGGACTCATCGCCCAGCGCGCACGCTACGACGTGCACACCCGGCCGCATGAACTGCTCGACAGGGCGCGGCGATTCGTCGCCCGCACGGGCGGGTCATTTGACCGGTTCTGCTCGGTATCGCTGCGCGAGTTCGTGCTCGGTCAGGAGCAGCCGCCGCCAGCGGAATCGGAGATGGCCCATCGCCAGCGTGACGTCGCCATCAGGTTCGGTGAGGCACTGAATTTGGCCCGCCCGCTGGCCAGTGTCAACGAGAAGGCGATGCAAGCCATTCACGGGGCAGCCCAGATGGAGTATCAGTACAAATTTTCGGCGATCCCGTTCAAGGATCAGAGTGTGGCCGAGGCGATGGCCAGCGCGCTGGGTGAGCAGCCGCGGGTCAACAAGGCAAGCGCGGATGCGTTCGCACGTGCCCTCAATGACGAGGGAAAACTTAAGCGGATCAACATCTTTGGCTCCTACCCCAACTACTCGCCGCTTGCCTACACCGCGGTGGTCGAGCAGGCCTCCCGGCAGTGGCTGGCCGCCGCCCCGTCTCAACGCAGAGCGTTTTGGACGATGAGGCGCGCCCGGCCGCTTTCGGCCGCGCTGCCGATGCATTTCGCCGAGCGGCAGGCATGCGTGGCCGGGTGGATTCTGGGCCGCGCCATCGGCTTTATTCAGGTTCCCGCCGAGCCGTATGACCAGCCGGCGCATGTGTGGAGTACCGAGGAGCGGCGCTGGCTGCCCTTCCCCAATCCGTTACTGACACCGCCGTCGGAGTTCCTGGCGCCCTACGACTGGCTTCCGGCGATCCTGGAGTCCTTCCTGCTCGCGATCGCGCAGTCCCACCAGCCGCCGGTGATGTCGTCGCTGCTGCCGTATGTCTCGTTGCGCCGCATCTACGATGACTCCCCGGAAGACCCGGCCTCTGGGCTGCAAACACTGGCAGCCAAGCGGCATTTGACGCAGTTCCTGCGTTCAGGGGGCGCCGGCACCGGTGTCGACTCGGTCGTGGAAGGGGCGGGCCCCGACGTGAGCGTCGATGAGCGTGCCCGGCTCGTGGAGGAGTACTTCAAAGAGTTCCATGACTTTGCGGGTCATCACTACATGGCGCCTGGCGAAGGCGGGGCGCCCGGCGTTTCTGGGGCTGCCGGTGGCGGATCCTTCTCCAGGATCGGCGTGCGCGCGCAGGCCTCGAGGACGCCGTTGTTCCGCGACCTCGCCCGTGATGTGTATGCCGCAACGCACCAACTCATCGACATCGTCGCTGAATGCACCGAAGCGGCAAGCAAACCCGAGGTCCAGAGCGTCGGCGCCCCGCAGCCCCTGGCGGGACCGGGCGCCAACACGTTCGAGATACCGACCGGAGGCAACTTCTGAAATGCCTGCCTCCACGGTTCTGCTGGCGCCCAGCGGCGTCGCCGACGGAGTGCTCGGCGTGCTTACCGACCTGTCGGCCGCCGGACTAGTCGGTCCGTTCATCTGGATCACCGATCCCAGCGACGCCGCGCCGCCGCAAGTGCTGACCCGTGTCGAAGGTGGTCGGTCGGCTGATGTAACCCTGCAGCAGATCGTCACCGCGCACAACATCGATGTGATGCGTGTGTGCGTCATCGTTCCGATGGTGGGATTTGATACACCGCTGACTCTTGGCCAGGAGCGGTTCATCGCCGATTTGTTGGCATCGTCTACCGGAGCTTCACACACCGTGCGGGTGCGGGCCTTGTTGGCCAGGCCGGGCATGTCGGCCCCTGCCGGGGTGAAGGTGGCTGTCGACGGCTGGCACAACCTGCTGATTGCACCGGAGGACCGGCCCGGGCCAGGCCTGGGTCATGTGCGCCTGGCCGCCGACGATGCTGCCGCCGAGATCGGCCGCTACGCCGCCCCGGTGCTGGCAGGTGCGCTCGGACTGTGGAGCGACCTCGATCACGCCCCGCTCGATCACTCACCGGTGATGCCCGGCGAAGTGGTGCGTATGACCCGATCCTTTTACCGCAAGCTTGATACCGCCCAGGCCGAATCGGGGTTGCGCCGCCAGCTGTTATCCCAAGACGGAACCCTGCCACTACCCAGTGATCAACGCGCCCAAGTGGTTTACGTCACCGACGTCTCGCTGGCTGCGACCACCATGGCCGACAAGTTCTGGCAGAAGCATGCCGCAGTGCTAAAGGGTCCGCGGCGTACCTACGAGCGTGCCCCAGCCGCACAGAAGATCGGCTTGGGTGCCGCGTTGAAACTGTTCTTCGGATTCATGTGGGCCGCAATCAAAAACGCCCCCGCCGCCTGGTACGCGGCGATGGTCAACAGCGTTTCCACCGGCATCGCCGCGACCATGAACAAGACGATTTTCGGCGGCGCAGAGTCAGCCTACGAGGTGGTGATCAACGGCCGCACCGCGCGCGGGGAGCGCGCTGAATGGTCCGACATCGCTAGTGCCTCCAGCCAGCTCAGCGGCGTGCTGGCAGGCCAGCCTGACGGCGGCCAGCACAGCGCCCGCAGCGACCTATCGGCGGTCTGGCAGGACTACAGCCGCGCGGCGATGACCCTTGCCGACGCCGGGGTGCGCAGCGCCGAACTGCCGCCAGTGCAGATCGGTGTCAACCGCGGGATCATCGGCCGGGCCGCCGAGGTCGTCCCCGGGCCTTCCGAGAAGTTCACGGACATCCCGGGCATTATCGCCGCCAACGTCGAAGTCGACAGCCTCGACGCCACGGACCCGCTGGGTCTCATGAGCCTGCGGCACAAACTCACTGATCTGGAACGCACCCCCGAACACGGCCTGCAAGCGCGGGAGACACTGAATAACCTCGAGGCATGGCAGCGCCGGTACGCCACTAGCTTCGGTGTTGTTGTGGGCCGGCGCCTCGCTGATGCGTTCGCCTCCGTGTACGGCGAGGTGCAGAAGCTTCTGCAGAAGCTCAGCAACGCACCCGAACTGCCGCCTGAGCCCGACGCAAGCAACAAGAAGCTGGCGCGGTGGATCCAGTTCACCTTGATTCTGATGCTGCTGGTGACCGCGGCGGTCGTCTACTTTGCCGTTGCTGGGCACTTGAAATGGTTGTACGCCGTGGTTATCGCCCTCGCCACCTATCTGATCAGCCTGATTTTGTGCGTTCGCGCGTTCATCCACAACCAGCGCGAGCTGTTTCAACTGCTGAACCGGCGCAAAGCCATTCTCGATGAGCGAGCAGTCGACGAGGAGAACCTACGCACAGCGCTGCGCGACCTCAACCGGCTCTCCCAGGGCTACGGCGAATACCTTGCGTGGAGTCGCGCTCTGGGGGCGTTTTTGGCCGCGCCGCTGGGCCCCGACACCCAGTACAGTCAAGACGCGCTGCGCCTGTCGTGGGGACTGCCGCTGTCTACCGCGGTGGGATACGCCGCGCCGGCCGACACCGACCTCGCCACGACGGTGGGATACCTGCGGCGCGATCTGTTCAACCTCGGCTGGCTCAGTGGAGCTTGGGAGCACCTTGTTGTCACCGCGCTCCCCTCGCCGCCGGGCAGCCGCGAGTTGACCGCCGACAGTTCGCCGCTGTGGATACATTCGGGTCGGGGTAGCGGCTCGGTGCTCGACGCTTGGTCCAGCGCGCTGTTTAGCGGGTCGGTTACCTCCACCGGAGCCGACGTGACCTGGCGACGGGCGCTCCAGAACCTGACCGGATCGATGGCGCAGCTGATCGACAGCCTGGTCAGCCATGTCCAGCAGCCCGGAGGATCTACTGTTGCCCGAGCCGAATTCCTCGCAGAGATTGACCGGCCAGCGCCACCTCCAAGCACCTACCGGTTCGACTCATCGCTGCTGACCGATGTCGCCATCACCCATGGGGCGGCCGCGGTAATGGCAGACGAGCGCGACGTCAACAAGGCTGGCGTCGGAATCGTCTGTGTAGCAACACAGTTCAGCGACGCTATTCCGGTCGACTACATCAAGTCGGGGCCCGACGGCGCGCCGGCATCATGGAGCGCGCCGATGCCTGCCGCGCCGCGAGAATCCTTACGCCAGCAGAACGGCGATGTCACCGGGCCTGGGCAGCCGTATATCCCGCCCGAACCCGGCGGAGGGTTCAAGTTCTGACATGGCGGACGCGAAGGAATCCAAGCGCCTCGAGGCGCTGACAGTCTGGGCGCAGCGCTCCGCTGCGGCGGGTATCCCCGCGCCGGGTGCCAACGAATTGGCAAGTATCGCAGCCCATCCCACAAACTGGACCGAACGGGTGGCCTCACCGGTGCTGGCCGCCTGGGCACCCACCATCGATCATTTGTTGCATCAAATCAAGTTCGGGGTCAGCCCGGTCACCGCTGTCGACCAATTACCCGATGAACTCACCCTGCCTAGCTCAGATCTCCCGGCCCCCGAACCCGAATCGGTACCAGCCGAACCGCCACCGCCGGCGACCGAATCTGGGCTCGAACCTGATGAGGCGCCGAGCACCGACGGGCCCTCGCAGATCGTCGAGGCCTTGATGCGCTGGCGCGGTGCCCGCATCGCAGAGGGAGCTGAAGGTGCCGACCTGATCAAAGATGTCACGCTGCGCAACCTCGTCAAGTTCGGCCATAGCGATGGTCACCAGATAGGCAAGAAACTGCCCGGCCCCGCCGCCTACCTCGGCCGCGAAATCGCCGCTGTTATCGCCGAATTCACAGACCCGGATTCCAGAGCGCCCGCGCCACCTGCGGCCGATGACCCCCCCGAACAGTCGGCACCGCCGCAGCCCGCGGCGTTGACACCGCCGCCTGCGCCTACGCCGACCGTCCGGCCGACGGCTGAGCCACAACGGCCCGCACCACGGCAGGATCGCACCGAAGGTGTCTTACTGAACCTCACCCACAGCGACTTCTGTGACTACGAGTATGGCGACTCCGAGATCGCGCCGGGACCCGTCACCATCAAAGCCACCGCAGACGGGTTGCGCCTGGCGTTCGAGCCGTACCTACCCGAGGCCGGCAAGATGGTCATCTATCGAGTGGTCTCCGGCGATGACTCCGAGCCATTCAAGCCAGAGGCCGGCGACCTCGTCGCAGTGACAACCGCTCTGCAGGTGCACGACAACCGCTACCTGTCCTGCGCTGTGCGTAATTACCAGGTGTGGTGCCACGTAGGCATCGATCATGAGGATGCCCGACACAATCAGCCGTTCCTGCTCGCGATAGGCGAAGAAGTCAGCCCGGTCGATGATTTCGTCGTCAGCGAGGACGAGGGCCGGGTAATCGGCCGGTGGACAACCTTTCCGGGCACACGAGCCGTGCGGGTCTTCCGCATTCCGCTGGAGGGCAGCGCGCCCGTCCGTGACGACCCCCGCAATCAAATCAGTGCCGACAAGCCGAACCTGACCGGTTTCGTCGACACCCAAGTTACACGCGGAATGCGCTACCTGTACCGAGCCCTGGCCGAAGTCACCGTCGGCTCCTCGGTTCGCCTGTCGCGACCCCGACAACAGGAAGTTCTGGTGTCGGTCGACCTCGTCGGCGTCGAGGACCTGGAAGTCATTAGCGCCGAAGACAATTCCCGATTCGATCTGGCATGGACAACACCGGAAGCCGGGCACGTGCGCGTATACCGCGTCAGCACGCCACCGCCGCCCGGGCTGGAAGGCAGCGAAATGCCCGAGGCCGCCCTGCAGGTGCAGGGATTCACCGACGAGACGCTGATCAAGGACCCCGTCGTACCTGCCGACGCGACACATTCGCGGATCGCGGGCGTGCCATGGCCGGCCGCATGGGAACGCGCTTACCTGACACCGGTCACCGTACTGGGCGGCAACGCCCGCATCGGCACAACCAAAATCAAGACCCGACCGGTGCCACCGGTCACCGACGCCGAGATCATCGAACGCTTCGACACCGAGATCGTCACATTCGGTTGGCCGACGGGCGCAGCTGCCATGCTGGCCTACGTCGGCAGCACCACACTGAGCCCCGAAGAGATCTGTGACCGCAGTCAGCCACTGGCCGAGATGAGCGCCGCTGAGTACCGCCGCGACGGCGGACTGATCCTGCCACGGCCTCTAGAACCCAAGGGATGCACTGTCTGTCTGGTGCCCGTTGCCTACTCGCGGGGAGAGCAGGTGCGAGGAGAAATCACTGCGCTGCACTATCCGGGGCTACACAGGCTGCGCTATGACCTAGTCCCACAACAGATCCCATCGCGATACATCATGGAGATCAAGATTGAGAGCAATCTCGACATCGAATCGCCCATCGGCTTCGTCATGAGAAAGCGCCTGGACCGCTTCCCGTTGAGCCCCAAAGACGGCGAGCTAGTGTACTTGCTTCCGCCCGAGGGCGGTGAACCTCTGCCGCAGTGGGTCCTTTCAAACCTTCCTCGTGGCGAACATTTGACCGGGTGCAGGGTCGACTGGACAAATCACCGCGGGTTCTTCCGACTGTTCGTCTCTTCGCAGGCCGACCCGAACAAACGATATGCGCTGGCCGACACCTCATTGCACCGGCTGTGGTTCAATCCCGCCATCGGAGCTCCCGAATGAGCGCACCCTCACCGCAGGGCTTCTCAGGCAGCGCGACTATCGGCGTCACACCTGCGCGCTACGCCCAGCTGATCTACACCTCGTTCAATGACGGCTCCGGATCCGGGGGCGGCTGGCAGGTCAAGGCGCAAGCCGGTGATCTGACCGCAGCCGAATGCCAGGAACTGACAGCCCGCGTCGTGGCTCGGTTCGATGTGGGCGACCCGTTGCCCACCTATCCCACACCTGATGAGATCGCTGGCCGGCCCGCGCGGTTGGTCTATGCGACGCTCGACGGTGACACCGCAGGCTACTGGCATACCGTCGACGCGGGTATGGACGCAACAGGTCGGCCCGGCAACGTGATGGCTCACGTCCTGTTCGACCGAAGCATCACCACGCCGACTGCACTTCGGCCGATTCAACTGTGGGGGTCCCCGCAATGGCTTCGCCCATACGGCGCCGCCGAAGTCGCTGCAGCCACATTGAACGAGAAGACGGTTCCCGAACCCACCCCACAAATCGGCGCAGCGTCAGTGATCTCATTTCTGACCGGCACGACCATCGACCGGCAAAGCGTTTTCCGCGTCCTGCTGGACGCGGTCTACGCCGCAATGGCCGGGGGGCCGGGAGTGATGCTGATTACGGGCGACCTCGACAGTGGCCCGCGGTGGATCGCGGCAGTCAGCTTCTTCATGTCACCGGGGACGGCCCGCCGGTTCAGCTGGTCTACCCATGACGATCCAGCCCTTGCCGCAGCGGATCTCAGCCGGGGCATCCACTTGGTCGTCGTAGCGCGTGCCCGGGTAGCTGATGCACCAGACGGCGAATGGATCGCCATCGATGAATTTTCAGAACCGGGCATCGGTCAGCTTGGATCGACGCACCAGACCGCATCCGGAGCTATCACGGTGACAGGGTGGTCAGTCCTCGCCGAGGGCGTGCTCGCCGACGAATTGCTTGCCACACGGCTTCTGGCACAACAAGACAGGATCGCCGCCGAAATCGGTGACCAAGGCCTCACTCCGGTGTGGCCGCTGGCCGTCGCGGTGCGCCGCGACGACGAACTCAGCGAGTTTCACATCGACGCAGACCAGGTCATCGCCGACGATGCACCGCGCCACGCCGACAACGTCGAATGGATCGCCGCCACGGTCGCCGCGGCCGCAGCAGCCACCGCCCCCGCGAACTCCGCGGACGCCTATGAACGTTTCTTGCAAGCGCGCCAGCGCCGGACGGGGGTCG
The DNA here is from genome assembly GCF_043197955.1 of Mycobacterium sp. NPDC048908. NCBI lineage: Bacteria > Bacillati > Actinomycetota > Actinomycetes > Mycobacteriales > Mycobacteriaceae > Mycobacterium > Mycobacterium sp. NPDC048908. The sequence goes on from NZ_JBICUE010000002.1 coordinate 24,514, forward strand.
CAGCAGCCGCACAACGGCTGCTGCACAACGTCCTTAACGACCCCGAATGGATACTCGGTGGTCAGCTAGCCGAGCTGCCAAACGAACCGGTCGCTGATCTCGAACCGCTGCAGCCGGCCGTAGCCGCCGCGCTGGAGACGGCCACTGAGTGGGGTTCGACGGATCCGGTGCAAGGGCTGCGCGCGCAGTTGCGCATCGCCGAGTTGCTCACCAGGCTATGTTGCGCCGATACGCATTTGAAACGCGCGGCCGGCAGCATCAGCGCGCTGATCAGCCCCGCCGCGCTGGGCGCACTGGCTGACAGCGTCGCGGCCCGACCGTTGCTTGACGACGCTGCAATCAGTGTCGCGACGCGCGAACGCGTGCTTCGGCCGGTGATCGCCCGCCGGCCTGCCCACTTCCTCGACAGCTTCGGCGACACCGTTTGGGGGTGGCTGTTCGGTGAAGACGCCACAGTTCCCGCCATCCCGGCCAACCCGAACCCCTACGATTGCGTTCTGCTGCCACGCTATATTGCGCGGGTACTCGACCATCCCGAAAAGCGTGCTCTTACAGCAGAATCGGCGGCCGAGCTAGCACTGGATGCGATGTATCTTGCGTTGGGCGCCGATGAGCTGCCCGACCACGAGTGCCGTGACCTGATCACCCGGCTCAGTGGGCACACTCGGCTAACCGAGTCCCACCTCAGCGGAATGTTCAGCCGGTGGCCTCGGCGCGTCCGTCCAGCCGCTGCGATCTCGGCGATGTATTACGACGCACTTCCGGCGGAGCTGATCGACACGCTCGCCGACGCCGCAGTTCCATACGCCCCCGATCGATGGGACGTCTGCGCGGTGGCAGCGGCGCGGCTGCGCGCGCTGTACCGAACCCGGCCATGGACTGCCGAACGCGTCGAGCAGGCATTAAATGAATGCGCTTGGCCGGTTTTCGACAATCTGCCACTCGGCCACATCGGAGAACTCACTGATGACCTGGTCGCACCGCTAGCCGTGTTGTTCACCGTGGGCCAGGCTCGTGGTGACTCCTGGTGCGATGTCAAACGACCCGCCGCACAGGAGGTGCGTCGACGGCTGCGCGCAGGCAGCGGTGATATCGTTGATCTACTCACCGAGCTGGCCGAGGACGGAATCATCGACACCGACTGGCTCGTCAGCCAAGGGATGATGAGCCGCATCAAGGGTATTGCCGAAACCGCCACACTCCTGAGCGATCCCACCGATGACCAGCCCGGCTGGGCAGATGCCGTGGTAAGCGCGCTGGTAAAGCGACGCGCATACCGCGGCCCCACTGACGCATCCGGGGTTCGAGACAGCGCCTGGCCGTTGGTCCGTGATCTGAGCGCCGATGACGCCGAAAAGTTCTTCGCCGGTTATCAACGCGCCGCGCGGGACTGGCTGCAGGCCAACCGCATTGGGCAGTCGGACAGGCTGCGTCCCGGCTTTCTGAGGCCGAGCTGAGAGGAACACGACTGTGGCGACTTACCTGCTTGACGGCGCCGGATCCGCACGGCTGCCGCGGCGACCGCTGTCGGTGACGTTGGCCGTCGTCGGCCCACGAACATCGGGTGTGCGCCTAGTAGCGCGGCTCGCCGACGGCGCCGACGCGCCCGTGCGGGTTCACACGCCGGGAATGCTGATTGTGCCGCGCGTGGATGACGAGATCATCATTGCCGCCGTGCCCGAGGCAGGCCTGGCCCAATTCGACGAAGACACCGTGCTTCACGTCACCATCGGGCCCGACAGTCCGCAGGACATCGACGCCGACTACGCGCAACTGGCCCCACGTGAAGTGTCCGGCCTAGCCTCTATCGAGCTCGCGACGATCGCTCCGGCGACTGTTGACCAGGTGGCCGTGACGACTCGGCTGACTGTCGCCGACGCGCCATTGCCGCCGTTGTCCAATCGTGCACGGGTCGCGTGCCGCGGTGCGCTGGGCGTGGACACACTGCCGCCGGACCGTCAGGTTACTGCCGGCTGCGTGATCGACGCCTCGGCTTCCGTGGCTGCGCTGGTGGGCGACGGAACGCTCGGCGCCGCAATCGATATCGTCGCCGGTGTCGCGGCGGTCATCAGTGGCTCACAACCCCTGCGCGCCTGCTTGGCCGATGACAAGTACACCGAGATACCCGCTGGGCCGCTCGGCGAACTTGCTGACCGCGCGCAGCACACGCTGCGACAGTCCGGATACGGCATTGCGGCGAATCTGGATGCCGCAGCGCGACGCGTCAGCGGCTCAGCCGGGTTCATCGTCGTGATCACGGATGCCGCGGTGCGGCCCCCCCAGCAAGAGGTTCCGGTGAGTTTGATGGTGCTCTCGGAGTCCGCCCGGCGCTACCCCGGCTTCTCCGGGGCCACATTCCCGCCAGCGCCGACAGGTACCCGCGCCGAAGTGTTCTACGACGCCAACCCTCACCTCATCGACCAGGCGGTGGCAGCGCTGGTTGCTCCGCTGCGCGAGCGAAGGTGATGCCGATGACCAAATGTCCACGATGCTTCAACGTTCTGCCCGAACACATCTCGGCCTGGTCGGAAGCGCAGCCACGTGACCCGGGGGTCGACGACGCGGCCACCGCTTACCGCGGCCACCCCGTAGCGATGGGCAGGGTCGTGGAGTCTCAACTTCCCGCCAGCGCTGCGCCAGGTCAGCCCTCGGCCGCGCAACAAGCTGAGCATGATCTCGGCGGACCGGTCGTTGAGGTGTGCCCGCTGTGTCATTACCAGCTGCCGATGCATTGGCGGCTGGGCAATGTCACCTGTTTGGCGATGGCCGGCGCCCAGTCGACCGGTAAGACCGTGTACATCGCGGTGATGGTCAAACAGCTGCAGCGCCACCTCGAAAGGGCTGGGCGTGAAATCGATCCCGCCAATTCCGACACGCGCCAGCGCTACACCGCCAACTATGAAAAGCCGCTCTACGAAGAGCGCGGCATCCTGCTGTCCACGCGGTCGGCGGCCACCGAAGACAGCCACCAACTCGACCCGCTGATCTTCAGTTTGGGAATGTGGAACGGTGTGCGCGAGTATCTGGCGATCCGCGACGTCGCGGGCGAAGACTTAGAGGAGGAACGCCATACGCTGGGCGGTCGGGCGTGGGAGTTCTTCTCCGCCGCCGATGCGGTGCTGTTCCTGTTCGACCCCATGCGCGTCGACGAGATAAAAGACCATCTGCGCGACCTGATTCCCACCAGTACCGCCACTGGCGGTGACCCACGTGACGTGTTGCGCACGGTGATGCGGTTGATCGGCAACGGCAACCCGAAACTGGCAGTGATCCTGTCGAAATTCGATGCGCTGCAACAGCTCCAGAAGGTGACCAAGAGTTCCTGGGGACAGATCATGTCCAACGCCGGTGCTGCGTTCGCCCGCGACCCAGGTCTGGTCGCCGGGCAGTACAACGAGGACGATGGCCTGCTCTTGCACGCTGAGGTGCACAGCCTCCTGCAAGAACTCGAGGCCGGTCCGATGCTGCGGACGATGACCAATCCGCAGACCGGCCGCCAGTACCAGCATCGGTTCTTCGCCGTCTCGGCGCTGGGTGGTTCTCCACATGGAGAGAAGCTCAATCCCAGCGGCATTTCCCCGTTTCGCTGCATGGACCCGGTGCGATGGGTATTCGCCGAACGCCAGGTCTTGACATGAACCCGCAGCGACGCTTACCGAAGGCGTCACCCCATTAACGATAGACCCAGACCTAACGCTGCCGGCACCGTCGGCAACGTCGCCACCCACCAAGAACGGAGATCAACAGCGTGTCAGTGAATTTGTCTAAGGGCCAACGTATTTCGATGGTGAAAGCCGGCGGCGGCACCTTGACCCGCGTGCGGATGGGCTTGGGCTGGGATGCAGTCAAAAAGCGCGGGTTCTTCGGCTCCAAAGAGCAGGAAATCGATCTGGATGCCTCCTGCATGATCTATAGCCGCGCAGGACAGCTCCTCGACGCTGTGTGGTGGAAGCAGCTGCAAAGCCGCGACGGCAACATCGTTCACACCGGCGACAATCGCACCGGGGTTGGGGAAGGCGATGACGAGTCGATCATCGTCGACCTGGCCGCCCTGCACTCCGACGTCACCACCCTCGTGTTCGTCGTCAACTCATTCACCGGGCAGAACTTCTCCCAGATCGAAAATGCGACGTGCCGGCTGGTCGACAGCACCACCGAAACGGAGATCGCCCGCTATGTCCTGACGGGCTCAGGCACCCACAACTCGCAGATCATGGCCAAAGTCACCCGAGACGGCGCGGGATGGTCGATGACGGCGATCGGCGCCATCGCCAACGGGCGAACCTTCCACGACCTCGAACCGGCCGTGCGGCAGTTCCTGTGATCGGCGCAGCACGTTAGCAACGTCGGCGCGGGCTCCACGGCAGCGCGTCCAGCTACCTTTCGATCCCGACCGAGTAACTCGAACGGTTGACGAAATCGTGCGCACTGTTGCGTTAATCTGTTGCTCGCCGCCGACGATAGGGCTGCGGCCGCCGGCTCAACGGTGCCCGTGGGGAGGATCGCGAAATGCCCAGTGAATGGTCACAGCGGCTGCGTCAGCTAAGTGACATGCCGCGCAACCGGGAAACCTTGTCCAGGCTCACCGAGGTCGCGCCGATACCCGAGCGGTTTCGGTCACGGTCAGCTCCCGCATCTGCGTCGATCTCAACCACCAACCCCTTCACCGAGCCGCCAATCCCGACCGCCAACCCCTTCACCAGGCCACCGGCCCCCGGGCCCAACCCCTTTCTTCCCACGACGTACGGAGAAGGTGCGGGCGCGCACACGACGCCGTCGGTGAACACATCGCCCGCGGCGCCGCCGGCGCGCCCGGCCGCGGTACGCGTCGCATTCTTCGCCTTGTTGAGTGCTGCGGCGTCGACGCTGGCGCTGGCCGGGCTGGGCGTCTATGCGATCGCTGAGTTGCGCTACACATTCGACAACGTGTTGAAGATCGACAAGAGCGGTACGGCTGCGGTGATCGCATCGGGGTACGCCGACAACACAGAGATCGCGCTTCTTGTTGCCGCTGCCGCCCTGGGTGCGGTGCTGACGGTGTGCTACTTGTTCGTCGCGCGGGCGATCTGGAAAGGCCGCAGTTGGCCTCGGCGAGTCAACCCAGTTCTGGCGTTCTTGTCATTGCCCGCGTTATTTATCGGGCACATCGCGCTTATCGCAGTGCTCGCCGGAGTCATCGCCGCGGCGGCGTGCTGGGTGCCCAGCGCGCGCACCTTCGCGACGCAAAGCCGCGCCTATACCCTGGCCCAGCGGGCCGCCCGCCGCGCACCCACCAGCGCATGAAACGGCACGTAGGGGAGCCGCAATGCCGGTGAGCACGCGGCTCCCCGCGACGCAGGCTTACGGCTTGTCGGTCACAGACGGCAGATGTCCACCATGACCACACAACCGGTGATACGACCGATGATCAGGACGGCTGCGGCGCTTGTTGGGATGCTGGCGGCTGCGGCAGTGGGGTGCGCGAGCCCCACCGCGCCTGCCCCGACGGTTGCGCCGGCACCTTCGACGGCGGGCTCGAGCCCGGCGACAGCGTCGCGTTCGGCCGAGCCTGATGGGACCGCACGGGCCAGCGCCCCGGCTCAGACCTCGGCCCAGCACATTTCGGAGTTGCTGAAAGCCATTCCTGTGGTAGCCAAACTGCCCCAGGTTCCGGGGTACGAGCGCAGCTGCAGCCCCGGGAAAGGGTGCGTGTTCGGCGCGGCGTGGAACGATCCCGCCGACACCTCGGGGTGTGATACGCGCAATCGCGTGCTGGCAGCCCAATTGACCGACGTCGTTTTCAAACCGGGCACCCGCAACTGCAAAGTAGTCTCGGGCATCCTTCACGATCCGTACACCGGCGTCACCCTCGTGTTCGACAATGCGACCCGAGCTGACATCGAAATCGATCATGTATTTGCCCTTGCCGCCGCCTGGGACGCCGGTGCAGCGCAGTGGCCCTACGAACGGCGAGTTGAATTCGCCAACGACACCGACAATCTGCTTGCCGTCTCCGGCGAGGAGAATCAGCACAAATCCGATTCAGGTCCAGGGAACTGGTTGCCCCCGAACCAGGAATTCACCTGCCGATACATCGAGCGCTACCTCAGCATGGCCGCCAAGTATCAGCTAATGGTTGCCGAGCAGGACAAAACGGTGGCCCAAAGCGCCTGCCCGGGCTGACAATCAGTTGAGAACGGGCACCCTCACTCACATCGCGGTGTTGACGCAGCATGAAGGAGCACGATGAGTCCGACGGTGGTATTCGCACTGGTCATCGCGATCGAATCCTTGGCGGTCATCACCGTGATCGTCGGGATCTGCTTCCTCATCTGGGGCGACTTCTCGGTGGAAGCCGACACCCAGCCGCGCGCCAAGGTGCTCTCAGCGCCACAGACCACTACGACAAAGAAGACCACCCGCCGCACTCCGGCCGCACGGTCGGCCGCGATGAAGACGACAGCTTCGAGCGCCGCAGCGGCGCCGACGTCACCGCCGAAGGTGGTCATGACCAAGACCGCCCGGACGAATTCAGCCGAGCCCCATGATGAGTGATCGGGCCAGCGGTGTTGCGTGCGCCTGCGACGGCTTAGACAAACAGCCGCGGCGATGCGTCACCGAGGAAAGGAGCAAAGGTGGGGTTTGGGCTGAGCTTTAAGGTGGCGCCTGGTGTGCGGATCCGCGCGTCCAGTCGCGGCGTACGCACCAGCATTGGACCCCGCGCGGCGCGCATACACGTCGGTGGCGGACGCACCCGCGTCTCCAGCGGCTTCGGCCCGTTGACCGTATCGACGGTGGCGGGCTCGGGCGGGCGGTCCAGTCGCAGCGGACGACGCCAAAATTCCTACAGCACAGTCAACCTCGCCGCTTTGCAACGTCAGGCGGCGGCCGCGGAGCGCGCCGAGGCCATTGAGTCGGTGATGCGGCTGGAGCATTCGCTGCTCACGTTGCACCTGGAGGACTTCGCTCCCGCCACCCGTCCAGTGTTGCCCGAGCCCGCAGCACCTGACCTTCAGGCGCTTGTCGATGCCCGCAAGCGCCAAGCACTCGAGGGTGTTTCGGTCTTCGACCGCGCCAAACGCAAAGAGGCCCAACAGTGGGCCGAAAACGCCGGACGCCATGACGCCGACGTTCAGTGGGAGCAGGTCAAGCGCACGCACGCAGAGCAGCAGACACTGCTGGCAGAGCAGTGGAACAAGTTGATCGCCCACGACCCTGAGGCGGTGCACCTTGCCCTAGAGGAAGCATTCGAAGACAACCAGTCACCAGCGGCCTGCCTAGATGTCGGAAAAGACATCAGCACCGACACCGGTGTGCGTTTCGCGACAGTACTGATTCTGTTCGGGCCGGTGGATTTGGTCCCGGAGCGCCGCCCCGCGCTGACGCCGTCGGGTCAGCCGACACTGCACAAACGCACGAAGACTGAGCGCAACGACTTCTACGTCCGCGCTTTGGGTTCAACGGTTCTGGCGACGGTGAAGGAGGGGTTGGCCGTTGCCCCGAGCATCACCGAGCTGCGGATCGTCGTGCTCCGCAAAGATCCGCAAGCCACAACACCGTCCGGGTACGTCGAATGGATCTACGCCGCGCGGTATCCCCGCGCGTGGACCGCCGCGCTTCCGTGGCAGTCCCTGGATCCCGCCGAGGTGCTGCTGAAGGCCCCGCAGGCGAAGATGTTGCGCAAGGGCGCGGCCGGCAACATCGTGGGGCTGCTATTGGATGACGAGCCCGGCCTTTCGGCCATCGTCGACAGTGTGCGCGAAGCGGTCTGAGAGCTTTGCCGTGCGACACGAAAGCGCACCGAACGGTGGCATGATGAGCAACTCGTACCGCGAGGCCCCCGCTCGCCGGGCACATACCGAGGTTCTATCCGCATTTGCGCTGCCGACCCGGAAATTGACGGCTAGGATCACCACAACGCCAGCGTTCAGCACACGCGTTCAGCACACGCTGAAACCACATAGCAACGCACGGCGCCGATCAGGCCGCGCGCCGATCCATCAACTGCGTCGGTTCAGTGCCGGGGCCTGCCACGGCCTGCAGCAGTTCCTCATGGGTGTCCCGCACACTGCGGTAGCTCTGCATATACCGGTCGATCTGCTCGCGGCGCAGCGGTTGGGCCCAGATGTTTTCTCCAGGGATTTCGATACCGCTGTCGTTGGATTCCGTCCGCTTACGTGCGCCGACCCGGAAACCCACCACCGACGCGACCATCAGAATGGCCATGCTGGCCGCGATGATGCCGGCCAGTGCGCCTCCTGTCGCCAGCGCGTAGACGAACATTCCCAGCGCCACGAACACCAGCAGCAACAGCACATAGGCCACATTCGTCGCCGAAACCCGTCGCAACGCTCTCAACATCTCGCTCACCCCTCCAAACTCGTATACAAAACGCTACGTGTAGCGTAGCGCTACGCCTAGTGTAGCGTTTTTCTCGCCGCGGTTATTCCGCCGTCAGCCGAGGAGGGCCGAAATGGTGCAGCGACAAGATGTCGACGACTCCATCGCCGACGCCACCCTGGCGCTTCTGCGCACCAAAGGCTCCCGGTCGGTGACCGTCGAAGCTGTCGCGGTGCTTTCGGGCGTCGCCAAGACAACCATTTACCGCCGGTACAGCGACCGCCGCGACATGCTGTCCGCAGCGCTGTCCCGGGTCACCACCCCCGACCCGCTCCCGCCACAGGCCGACCCTCCGGAGCAACTGCGCTGGCTGATCACCGAAGCCGTCAAGGCCGTTGAGGTCGGCATTGGCTACGGCGGGCTCGCCGCTTTGCTCACCGACGAGGACCCCGCCTTCACCAAGCTCTTCCGCCGCATCCTCGCCAAGCAGCGGGCCGAACTGGAATCAGTGATGGGCGCCGGTAAGTCCGACGGCTCGTTGCGCGCCGATCTCGACGCCGCCACACTCGTCGACGCAATCGTTGGTGCGCACATCGCCGAGCGCACCCGCACCGGGCGGGTCGCCAAGGGATGGGAAACGCGTTTGTTCGATCTGTTCTGGCCAACCGTGCGAGCCTGAGCCCCGAATCCACAAATTCCGCGCGTTCGTTCGCCTCACCAACGGCGACTAGCACAAGGTCTACCAAGCACCGCGAGTACGGACAACCAATGGAGCACGCGCTGGTGTGCGGCCCGGTCTGTGACACGACGGTGGCTAGCTGCATGCGTGAACACGGGTGTGATGTCGAGTAATAAACGCTATATGTCCGAGGCGGCGGCCAAGTCCTCTTTGTCGGCGATATCGACTACGAGCTTGATGATGACGAGGGTGAAGCGGTTGAGGAGCCACTGGAGAATCCATGCGAAGTGGACCCTGAGTGGTCCCCTCGTACGCCATCGGTCCCACCACGCGATGAAGGGTGGACGTCCACCGCGTAGCCGTGGCGTAGCGCAGCCACCGATAGTGATGGCGTGACGACTGTCGCGAAATCCACTCCAGCGTTCACGATTTCGACAGCGTCGATGTAACCCATCGGTGTCCACCGATGTAGGAGCCTGTTCCAGATCAATCGGTAGTCGTTGTCGCCCAGCGTGACGAAGACGCCGTCCGGCAGCGACACCAACGCGCTGGTACCCCTGGAAGCCTGCCGCGATTTCCTTAATCGCCGGTCGAGATTCGTCGCACCCTCCACCTTGACCTCGCCGGCCGCGTTCACCGCCGCCATATAAGACCGGTACTGCTCACGTCGACACTCGCCGCACGGGCGATGACCCGCGGCGAGGGCCACAGCCTCGTCGAGAAAGAACAATTCCGTGTACGTGCCGGGGCTCATCACCTGACGTCTGCGGCCCTTGAATTCGAGGCGACATATCAGCCACGCGGCATTGCGCGACGTCCGCACAATCTGGCGGTTGTCGTCGTGCAGGATGCCGCGGTTGCCCATGAGTGTGCCCCGTGCGGGGCTGGTGATGATTTCACCGCCGGGTGCGACGCGGTTCTGCAGCGGCATGATCGCGACGGTAGTCGCCGGGGGCGACAAGGTTCATCAAGATGTCCACGCGGATCAGTTAGTTACTCGCGAAGTGGCGGATTACGGCGATTCACCGAGATGCCGTTGTCGGTGACACCCTATTGATCAGGCGACGACTCTGCTGATCGGTTCGCGTTCGGTTGTGGCTTCCAACTCACCAGCCGGCCTCCCGGTGCGCTGACGACCAGCGCACCGTCTGAGCTCGAAACGTTCCATGCTTCATAGGCGGGGTCCGACTCGACCGTTATCCGTACCCCACCGCCGAGAACCACATGCAGTGCCCCTGCTTCGTCGGCCGTAGCCTCGTCGATCGTGTAGCCGATCAGCTGACGTAATGCTTGGAGGACGTTGTCGGGGTGTTCTTCAGGCGACAGCGCAACTGCGTTCCCACCAACGTGCAATGTGAACGGTGATTCGATCGTGATGAAGTAAGTATCGGAAACCTGCATTCTGGCGGCAAATTCGACCGACACCGATAGCAAACGCTTGCCGCGTAGTCCTAGGTCCATCGCGGCCAGCCTTTCGGTATCGGAAACCCCGGAGTTACGAGGTATGTCTACCTCGGCTGTGAGAGCAGGCGCTGCTCAACCGCCGCAGTGCATCGATTACGCATCGAATCGGTACGATGGCATTAGTGTCGTCGACGGAAGGTGCCATGGCCCGCTATCTCCTCGCTGCAAGCTCGCTTGCCGGTCATGTCATGCCGATGCTGCGCATCGCCGCCGATCTGCGCAGCCGCGGCCACGACGTCACCATGCTCACCGCCCCGCAATACCGCCAAGCGATCAGCCGAAGTGGAGTCCACCTGATCGATCTACCCGTGGCAGGGCAGCCGTCCACGCATCGCGGCAGATCCGTTGGCAGAGCGTCGCTTCCGTCGCTGGCGAATCGGTGGCTGGTCGGGCGCGCCGACCTGCGCTCGGTCTTCATCGAGCCGATGGCAGCGCAATACCAAGCGCTACTCGAAGCACTGCACACCACAGCCGCCGATGCGGTGTTGTGCGACGTCGCATTCACCGGTGCAGTCCCGATGCTGCTCAGTGACCTCACCCGCCCGCCCGTCGTCGTATGCGGGGTCGGCCCCCTGACCCTGTCCAGCGCCGACACGCCACCGTTCGGCATGGGCTGGCAGCCGCAACCGCAGACCGACTACCGCGTGATGACCCGGTTCGTGCACGAAGTGTTGTTCGGCGACGTGCACGCGCAATTCAACCGCCGCCTGGACGCCCTCGGCGCGTCACCCTCGCCGGTGTTCCTCACCGATTGGCCGGTCCTCGCAGATCGATTGCTGCAGCTGACCATTCCCGCACTCGAATTCCCGCGGCGCGACTTGCCGCCCTCCGTGGTGTTCACCGGCCCGGTCCTTCCTCCTGCCGCCGAAACCGTGTCCGCGCCGCTCACCGACGCCCACGCCAAAACCGTGGTACACGTGACCCAGGGCACTTGGAACAACAACGATCCCTCCGACCTAATTCGGCCCACCCTTGACGCACTCCGCCATCGCAGCGACCTATTGCTCATGGCGACCACCGGCCGGCCCGGACAGACGACGGTGCCCGGCCGCATCCCGTCGAACACCTACATCACCGACTATCTGCCCTACACCGAGTTGCTGCCGCACGTCGACGTGATGATCACCAACGGCGGCTACGGCGGCGTGCATGAGGCGCTCGCACAGGGCATCCCGCTGATCATCGCCGGCGACAGCGCCGACAAGCCTGAGGTCGCCGCGCGCGTCAGCGCCACCGGAGCCGCCATCTCCCTTGACGCCAAACGCCTTTCGCCGCACGGCATCTCCGCGGCCGTCGACGAGATCCTGTCCACTGCGCGATATCGGGCCGCCGCCCGAGCGTTGGCCGACCAGATCGCCGAAACAACCGCTTACGACACGATCGCCGACATCGTCACCGGCCTCACGGTCAACGACCGCCCGCAACCGGCGTCCCGCCGCTAGAACCGCGGAAGCTCGAAGCGGCGCGACTGCGTCCCGGACTTGAGCCGCGCCGGCCCGTCGTGCAGGCCTGACCTGTGGACTAAAGCTGCCAGTCGTTGGAGCCGTCGTGCCTGGAGTAGGTGCCGCCGCTGGAGTTCTTGACCACGATGACATCACCGGGGTTGAACGTGTTGAAGAACCATTGCGCGTTGGCGGGGCTGATGTTGACGCACCCGTGACTGACGTCGCGCTTGCCCTGATCGTCCACCGACCACGGGGCGCTGTGCACGAAATCGCCGCTGTCGTCGAACCGCACGGCGAGCTCCACCGTCGTGCGATAACCATAGGTGGAGTTCACCGGGACGCCGTACGTCGAGGAGTCCATCACCACGGATGGCATCTTCTCTTGCACGTAGTAGCTGCCGTTCGGGGTTTGGTGACCGCCTGCTGTCATGCCCATCGACATCGGGATCGTCTTCTCCACGGCTCCGTTGCGGGTGACCGTCAATTGATGGGTCGCGTCATCGGCGGTGGCTATCAACGCATCTCCCGTCTGAAAGCTTGTCACCGTGCCGCCGGCATCGACCGTCACTGCGGTGTGTGCGGGCCAGAAGCTCAGCGGACGCCATCGCAGCTGTGTGGGCGTCATCCAGTAGAACTTGCCCGCAACCGGTGGGACTGAGGACACGTGGACAGCGCTCTCGGCGTCAACCGAATTCTCGACGAGGCCGGGGAAATTGATGATGATCGGCTGCCCCACACCGACCGTCGACCCGTTGGCGGGCACGATCCTCGGCGGCCCGAACGGGGCGGTGCCCGTAAACGGTGTGGGGTCTTGCCCCGCGCCCGGCCCTGGATCGTCTGGCGCAGGGTCAGCCAGCGCGTAACCCGAACTCAGCAGCATCGAGCTGACGATCGACACCACAGCCACTGCTCTCAGAGCGGCGCGAAGGCGTCCTTTCCTGCATTCCGATATCGACATGCCACCAGTCTGGTACGCCTACCTGTGTCCTATAGCGGCAACCCCGATTTACCGTGCTTCATCTCTTGGCGACAAACCAGTTCATCCAGAACGGCCACAACGGACGTCGCGCCTCCCACCAGAACGTCGACGAATCCCTCGGCGGTGACCCGCGATCGCCCCAATCACCACGACCGTCGCGGCCACACCGGCCGTCACCGACAACGTTGTACTGCCGCGCCCTGCGGCGCTGATCGCGATCGCCACCAGTGCCCACAACGCGGCTGCCACGTACCCGGGCGATCCGCGCAGCATCGTCGTCATCCCCACCGCGAACACCGCGGCCGCCACCAACACCACGAACTGCCACCCCGCCGCCGACGCCGACACGCCCGAACTGATCAACGCCGCAGCCACATTCGCGAACACCGCGATGCTGCTCCACCCCAGATACAAGCCGAACGTCACCGTCGCCAACCCCACCAGCCACCGCGGGCACGTCATGTCGTGCGGCCGTCGCACCAGCAGTCGCATGATGTGGGCCAACGCCGACACCATCACCGCGAACACCACCACGCTGACCCACAGCCAGTCCTGTGCAGCCACCACGAGCCACACGCTGAACCCGACGAACACCACACCGGCGTCGATGAGCAGGCTCGTCTCCCACCACGCACCCAACCCGTAGCGCAGCACCGCCACCGCCGTCACCCCGCTCAGCGCCGTGATCAACCCCCACAGACTGAACGCATACCCGGCCGGCGTGATCAGCGCCTCGTTCGTCGCACCCGACTCGAGGAAGTTCCCCGCCACCGCGTCGGCGACGAAGGGCGCCGCCAACTGGCTCAGCGCCAGCACCGCGGCGATCCACCGTCACGCATTCACTGCCCTTGGTTCTGCGCTCATCGTGGTCGTCTCCATCATGCAGTGATTCGGAGCGGCGGCGCCGCCGGATTGCCCGCCCCCGACCACCGCCTTCGGGGAAGTCGATAAGTTTGCAAACGTGACTTTCACACCGGCGGATCTGACCGGAACCGAACGATCCGTACTGCTGGTCCTGATGGCCGAGGCGCGACCCGTCCCCAACCCCGACCTGGTAGCGCTCGGGCCCACGCTCGACAAGCCCGGACGCGACAAGCTCAACGCCCTCGGGCTGATCGAATCCGATCGCAGCAGCGGCCGCTTCGTCCACGAGCTCACCGACCGCGGCTGGCGGTTGTGCCACGACATCCTCGCCGCCGGGCCGCCGCCACGCTCGACAGGCCCCGCGAAGACGCTCTACACCGTGCTCGGCTCCCTCGAGCGCTACCTGCGTCGCGCCGACCTCAGCCTGGCCGACGTCTTCGGCGCCGACGGCCAGGCACCCGCGACCGCTGAGGACCGCATCCGCCGCGCCTACGCCGACCTCGCCCCACGGCCAGGCGGCTGGGTCAGCCTCACCAAACTCCGTACCGAACTCGCCGACACGCCGCGCGCCGACGTCGACGCCGCCCTGCACACGCTGTTCCGGGCGCCAGGCGTGAGCCTGATCCCCGAGGAGAACCAGAAAGTCCTCACCGCCGCGGACCGAGACGCCGCCGTCGTGATCGGTGACGAGAGCAAGCACCTGATCGCGATCAGGCCGTGATGCAGGAAGCGCAACGCGAAGCGCTCGCATCGCTTCGACTGACGTGGGCCCCCACCGCCGACGACCTCTGGCGGCCACAGGCGGCGACCCACGTCGCCGGGCTCAACGAGTTCGCCGTCGACGATGTCATGGACGCCTTCGGTGACGCCGCTCGCGACCCGCTGTCGTCACCGCTCGGCGTCGTCGTCCAGGGCCGTGCCGGGTCGGGCAAGACGCACCTGCTCGGGCAGGTCCGCGAGCGCATCCAAGCCGCAGGGGGCTACTTCCTGCTCGTCGAACTCCTTGATGCAGCGACCTTTTGGGAGTCGGTGCGCAACGGCATCATCGACAGCCTCGGCCGGCCCGGCGCGCAGCGCGAAACGCAGCTGAAGGACCTGCTGTGGGAGTTGTCGTCGATTGCGCACGTGTCCCGCGCCGACCGCCGGGCCATCATCGGCGACGACGATCTCGAGCCCGAGACCCTCGACCGGTTCGTCAATGCCCTCGCCAAGGCGCATCGCGACCCCGTTCGCGACTCTCATCAAACGTTGCGCGCCCTCGTCCTCCTGGGCGCGACGGACCTCGCGGCCCACGACGTCGGCGAGGGCTACCTGCAGGCCAGCGACGAGTTCGGCAACGACGAGCGCGCGCAGTGGCGCCTGCGCACTTCGCCGGCCTCGGCGCAGCAGTGCGTGCAAGAGCTCTCTCGGCTCGTCGCCCTCGCGGGCCCGGCCGTGTTGGCGCTGGACCAGATCGACACCCTGCTGGCGCAATCTTTGACGCGCACCGACGACGCCCGCACCGACGGCGACGACGCCCTGCATCAGGTCGCCGACGGACTGATGGCTGTCCGCCAGAAGATGCGGCGAACCGTCGCGGTGGTCGCCTGCCTGCCTGCGGTGTGGGAAGGCATTCAGAGCCGTGCGACCGCGACGGTGGCGGACCGGTTCCGTGTCACCGCACCGCTGACACCACTGCCGACACCCGAGATCGGCCGGGCCATCCTCGAGCGCCGCTTCGTCGCAAGCTACTCCGAAACAGGGTTTCAGCCGCCGTACCCCAGCTGGCCCATCCTGCCGGCGGCCTTCGCCGAAGCGCCCGTCTACACACCGCGCCAACTGTTGATGCGCGCCGACGCGCATATCCGAGAGTGCCTCAAGCACAACCGAATTGTCGAACTGGACCATCTCCACGCCGACGAGGAACGGATCTGGGAGTTCGACGACGACTCCGACGAGACGGTTTCGTCTGAACTCGACCGTCGGTTCGCGGAGTATCGCCGTCGGGCAGTGCCGTCGGCGGCGCTCGACCACGAGGGTGAAGACACGACCATGCCGGAGTTACTGGGGGCCGCGCTCACGGCGTGGATCGCTGAACGCGACGGCGATCAAACCTACTCCTTCGACCCGCCGCCCGGTCGCCACATCGCATTGCACGCACGACTGCGGCAGAGTCTCGACCGCGCCACCGAAGACGAACGTCACTGGGCGTTTCGCGCCGTCGCCGCGACGAACGCCGTCGCCGCCCAGAACCGCATCAAAAAGGCTTGGAGCGCAACGGGACTCGGCATGGGATCCGACCGGCGGCAACTGTTCCTACTGCGCAACTCACCGTGGCCTCCCGGCCCGAAGACCGCGCAACTGATCGACGACTTCCACCGCGCCGGTGGCCGCACGCTCGCGGTGTCGGACGACGACGTTCGGACCATGGTGGCGCTCCGGGACCTGATCGCCGAAGACCCCGCCGATCTCGCGAGTTGGTTACGGAGTCGACGGCCGGCGCACGGGTTGACTCTGCTGCAGGAAGCGCTCGACTTCGAACCCGATGACGTGGTGGTTCCGCTGGAGGACGATGAAGAGCCGGATGTTGTGGAGGTCGAGTACGACATTCCGGATGCGGCGATACCGTTGGGGATTGATAGTCGAAGCGATGCAACGGTTTCGGTTGATTTGGCGGCGTTGCGGAAGCACGTTGCGATCTTCGCGGGTACTGGTTCGGGTAAGACGGTGTTGCTTCGACGACTGATCGAGGAGTGCGCGCTACAGGGCGTGTCTTCGATCGTGCTGGATCCCAACAACGACTTGGCGCGCCTGGGTACCAGTTGGCCGCAACGGCCGGACGGCTGGCGAAAGTCGGACGATCGTCGTGCCGCGGAGTATCTCGACAACACCGAGGTGGTGATCTGGACGCCGCGGAAGGGCGCGGGACGTCCGCTGGTGTTTCAACCGCTGCCGGATTTCCCGAGCGTCGTCGACGACGAGGACGAGTTCACCGAGGCCGTCGAGTCGGCTGCCGCGGCATTGGAGCCGCGGGCGTCGATATCGGGTCAGACGCAGAGAGCGAATCGCGAGCGGGCGGTTCTGCGAAATGCGTTGGAGCTGTATGGCCGAAAGCCCGATCCGACGCTCAGCGGGTTCGTGGACATGCTCAGCGACCTGCCCGACGATGCCAGCGATTTGGCCGGTGCGCGCAAGATCGCGGCGAACCTGGCGGAGAACCTGCGCGCGGCGATGGTCAACGACAAGATGTTCGGCGGCGCGGGTACGGCACTGGATCCGGGTGTGCTGCTGACGCCGTCTCCCGGGCGTCGCGCTCGGGTGTCGGTGATCAGCATGATCGGGCTGTCGTCGGATGAACAGCGGCAGAGTTTCGTCAACCAGTTGCAGATGGCGCTGTTCGCCTGGATCAAGCGCAACCCGGCCGACGACCGCCCGCTGCGCGGGTTGTTGGTGATGGACGAAGCGCAAACACTGGCTCCGGCAAAAGGATTCACGGCGTGCACGCGCAGCACGCTGGCGTTGTCGTCGCAGGCGCGCAAGTACGGTCTCGGCCTGGTGTTCGCGACGCAGGCACCCAAGGGTCTGCACAACCAAATCCCCGGCAACGCGGTCACACAGTTCTACGGATTGTTGAGCGCCCCTGCGCAGATCGGCGCCGCCCAGGAGATGGCCCGCGCGAAGGGCGGACTGATGCCCGACATCAGCAGGCTGCGCTCGGGGAACTTCTATGTCGCGATCGAAGGAGAACCGTTCCGCCGCATCGTCGCGCCCTGGTGCCTGTCCTATCATCCGCCGAACCCGCTGTCACCGGAGGAAGTGGTAACCCTCGCCAAACGCGCGCCCTAGCGTGGGAGCGACGTACCGCAGCGATCACGCCGCGCGTCGATCCATCAACTGCGTCGGTTCGCTGCCGGGGACCGCGACGGCCTGCAGCAGTTGCTCATGGTTGTCCCGGACACCGCGGTAGCTCTGCATGTACCGGTCGATCTGCTCGCGGCGCAGCGGTTCGGCCCAGATGTTTTCCCCGGGGATCTCGATACCGCTGTCGTTGGATTCCGTCCGCTTGCGGGCGCCAACCCGGAAACCCACCACCGACGCGACCATCAACGCGACCATGTTGGCCGCGATGATGCCGGCCAGCGCGCTTTCCGTCGCCAGCGCGTAGACAAACATCCCCAACGCCACGAATACCAGCAGCAACAGCACATAGGCCACATTCGTCGCAGAAACCCGTCGCAACGCTCTCAACATCTCGATCACCTCTCCAACTCTCATACAAAACGCTACGTGTAGCGTATCGCTACGTCTAGTGTAGCGTTTTTATCGCCGCGGTTATTCCACCGTCAGCCGAGGAGGACCAAAATGGCGCCACGACAAGACGTCGACGACTCCATCGCCGACGCCACCCTTGCCCTCCTGCGCACCAAAGGCCCCCGGTCGGTGACCGTCGAAGCAGTCGCGGCGCGGTCGGGCATCGCCAAGACGACCATCTACCGCCGATACACCGACCGCCGCGACATGCTGTCCGCCGCGCTGTCCCGGGTCACCACCCCCGACCCCCTCCCGCCACAGGCCGACCCGCCCGAGCAACTGCGCTGGCTGATCACAGAAGCCGTCAAGACCGTCGAGGTCGGCATCGGCTACGGCGGCCTGGCCGCCCTGCTCACCGACGAAGACCCCACCTTCACCAAGCTCTTCCGCCGCATCCTCGCCAAGCAGCGCGCCGAACTGGAATCAGTGGTTGGCGCAGGCAAGACCGACGGATCTTTCCGCGCTGATCTCGACGCCGCCGCACTCGTCGATGCAATCGTTGGTGCGCACATCGCCGAGCGCACCCGCACCGGGCGGGTCGTCAAGGGATGGGAAGAGCGCCTGTTCGATCTCTTCTGGCCGACTGTCCGGGCCTGAGCCCGAATTCACAATTCCGAGCCCAAGCGCCTCCACGGCTGCTACGTCACCACCGAATCCAGAGACGAGATCGCCTCCGCCGGTTCGTCCTTGAGAGATCGATGACCACGCGAAATGGTCACCCAGACATAGCCCTGGCTCCCACGCGGCGGTCAAGGCACCTTATTCGAGGGTCCCCGATAGCTTTGGCGGCGACGCCATCAACAGCAAGCTACCGGTCGCGGTTGTGGTGCTGTCGGTGCCAGGCGCGATGGGTGACCTTGACCGGCGCTAGTAGGGCTTCCCACGCCTTGCTCTGCCACCGAGGCCCCGTACCGGTGAAAGTGACCGTTGCGCCGTCGGTCGCCCCGCCATTGGCGTACGTCAGCTCGATGGTCGCGTGGGCAACGACGATGCTCCCGTCGCCACGCAGCGCGGGGATGGTCAGATTGCCGCTGCTCATTCGTCCCCGGCTCATCGCCCGGTCAAAACCCCACCAATGCAACGCGCGAAGACCCGGCGGGATGATGATGTTCAGGCTGCGGCCCAGCGTCTCATCGGCGGACCGACCCACCACATCGGTCACCTGAGCATCCCACTGACGGATGATCCCCGCGCGATCGACGGTCACGGTCGCTGGCCGGTTGTCTGGATTCGCGCCAGAAGCCTCCATATCTACAATCACGGGTGAGCGCCGGGGTGCGGTTCAATGCGAGGGCCATTTGCCACGATTGTGAACCGCGACGCGCTCAGCAGCGTGTCTAGGCTATGACCGCCGCAGAGCCGCGGGTTGACGCTGACCCCGCCGCGATGTGGGCTCCTGCGCTCGCACGCGGGCTGATCCGCGACGAGGACATGCGTGCGATGCGTTATCGCAACGGCTACATAGATCTGCTTCCATCCAGCGAACGGGACCGGCACGGCTTGGCGCAGCGGACGCGGCGCTCGCTCATGTGCGCGCTCCTGCGTGCCGGCGGGTTCTCGGTACCCGTCGTACGGGCACTGGTCGGGGTGAGTCTGCGTCTCGACGGCGATGAGCGTGTTCTCAACGTGGCGTGCGGACCGGGCCGCGACACCGCGTTTCTTGCCGGCCAACTTCAGGGCAGCGGGTTCGTGATCGCCGTGGACTCGTCAGCGTCGATGATGCGCTGCGCAGTCCGGGCCAGCAGCGGCCCGCGGGCGGTGTACATGCGCGCAGACACGCACCGGCTGCCGTTCAGCGACGAGTCCTTCGATGTGGTGTCGTGCCTGGCCGGGCTGCATCTGTCCGCAAAACCGATGGTGGTGCTGCAAGACATGGTGCGGGTGCTTTCGCCGGGCGGGCGAATCGTGGTCTCGACGAGCTGCGGCGGCCAATCCGCGTTGAGCCGCAGGGCAATCAAACTCGCGGCCACCGTCTGTGGTGTGCGCGTGTTCGATGCCACCACCATCCCCGCATTCTTGAAGACGGCCGGAATGACGGACATCGAACAGCACTTTCGAGGAATGTCACAGTTCATCACCGCTCGTCGCCCAGCGCGATCTCAGTTCACACATGGCCGCAGCATCCGATCAACCGTGCGCTCACTGCGATGAACAACGTACGTGGCGAATTAAGGCTGTCCGGTATCAGCAAGGTCTACGGCGAGGGCTCGGCGACTGTGCACGCCTTGCAGAATGTCGACCTCGACATCGCGGCCGGCCACTTCACCGCGGTTCTGGGGCCTAGCGGTTCGGGCAAGACGACGCTGCTCAATATCATCGGCGGCATCGAATCAGCCGATAAGGGAACGGTTCTGGTGGCCGGCGAAGACATCTCCAGACGCCGGCCGCGCGATCTGGGTGGCTTTCGGCGCTCCCACATCGGGTTCGTATTTCAGTTCTTCAATCTCATCCCCACGCTGACCGCGCTGGAGAACGTGCAGATCATCAGCGAGCTCACCGGGCGCGGGCAGCGGGGCGCAGCTGCGGAACTGCTTGCGGGCGTGGGCTTGTCCGATCGCATGGATCATTTTCCGGCGCAGCTGTCGGGCGGGGAACAACAACGTGTGTCGATCGCCAGGTCGCTGGCCACCGACCCCGACCTATTGCTCGCCGACGAACCGACGGGCGCCCTGGATGCTGCGACGGGGCGCTGCGTCCTCGAGGTGCTGCAGCAGTCCAGTCGCAGCGGGCGCGGTGTCCTGATGGTGACCCATAACGAGTCGGCCGCTGAGATCGCCGATCACCTTATCCGGATGCGCGACGGCAAAATCGTTTCCTCGCAACGTAACACAATGCCGGTCGACGCTTCGACTATCCGGTGGTGAATCCCGTGATAGCAGCGACTTTGTTGCGCAAGACGTTACGCGACCTGCGGCGGCGACTGCCGCAGGTCGTCGCGATCGGTCTGACCGTGATGCTCGGCGCGCTGCTGTTCGTCACCAGCTACGACTCGTTCCGCAACATTCAAGCTTCCTACGCGGCGACCTATGCCCGAACGCATTTCGCTGACCTGGTCGTCACCAGTGCGCAGGCCGACGGCATCGCGGCAGCCGTCCACGGCGCCGCCGGCGTCGATCGGGTCGTGACGCGCACGCAGGTCGATCAACCGATGATGATCGGCGGGACCAAACTCGTCGGCCGGTTGGTCGGGATGCCGGCTGTCAGTGGCCAGGACATCGATGCCATTGACATCGTCGCCGGGCGGTTGCCCGTTTCGGAAGCCCAGGATGAAGTCGTCGTCGAGCGCCACACGGCCGACACATTCGGCCTCACCAGCGGGGCGGCATTGCAGGTGTTCGACGGCATGCGATGGCACGACGTGACGGTATCCGGTACGGCGCAATCGCCCGAATACCTGTGGCCCGCCCGCAATCGACAGGACCTGCTGGGGGATCCGCACGCCTTCGCTGTGCTGTTCGTATCCGAGCCACTCGCCCGGACACTATCGGCGCGGCGAGGATCCAACCAGACGCTGATCACGATGAGCGACGCAGCGACGTCGTCAGATCGCGATGGTCTCATTCGCATGGTGCGTGCCCACGGCGCGGCGGCGATCGAAGATCGCGGCGATCAACCCTCCGATGCCGCGCTTCAAGAGAGTCTGCACGGCCTGTCGGGCATGGCGATCGGCTTCCCCACACTGTTCTTGACCGCCGCCATGGTCGCGGAGTACGTATTACTCACACGCCTGATCCACACCGAACGGCCGATCATCGGCACGCTGCTCGCACTCGGCGCACGCCGCGGCACCCTCGTCCGCCACTACGTGTGCTACGGCGTCGCGGTCGCGAGCACTGGGGCACTGGCCGGCGTGGTTGCCGGGGCGGCCGCGACGTCGGCATACACCAAAGTCTATGCGTCCTTGCTGGGTCTTCCTGATACCGTTGTCCAACATCGTATTTCAACCGCGCTCATCGGTGTGATTCTCGGGCTCACCGCTGGCGTACTGGGCGCGCTGGCACCCGCAATCGTCGCGGGTCGCCTCGCGCCGGCCTCGGCGATGCGCGGTGATGCCGTGCGCTCCTTCCGCATCGGACGGCTCACCCGGCTCTCGGCGCGGTGGACCCGCACGCCAGTTGTAGTGCGAATGGCGTTGCGGTCATTGACCCGAAGCCGCCGCCGGACTGCGGCCACAATGACCGGTTGCGTGCTCGCCCTGACGCTGATCCTGGCTGCAGTGGGTCAACTCACCAGTGTGCAGGCGATGCTGGCTGTTGAGTTCGGCGCGGTACAGCGGCAGGACGCCACCGTGCTGGTCGCGCCGATATCGAACGATGTTGGAGCGCAGATAAGGTCGATTCCCGGGCTCGATTTGGTCGAGCCCGTAACGTCGGCGCGGGTGACCGTGACCGCGCGTGGGCACGTCTATTCGACCTCGCTGACAGGTCTGCAGTCTGCCACGGTCATGCACGGGTTCCGTGGCATCGACGGCCGGCCGCGGTCTCTACCGTCCGACGGTGTGTTGGCCGGTGCGGGCCTCGTACAGCAGCTTGGCCTACACGTCGGTGACTCCATGACGGTGGTCCCCGCCGGGGGTGTCAGCCGTACCCTGCGCTTGGCCGGTCTTGTGGACGAGCCCCTGGGCACCGCGTTGTACGCGACAACGGCAGTGGCGCAATCGGTGACGAACACCGGACCTAATGGATACCTGTTGCGTTTCGCTGCCGGCGCGGACCCGAACAGGGTGCGGGATGCGGTCACCAGCCTGACCGGCGTCCTGGCATACACCGACACCGGCGCGATGCACCGGCAGATCAACGGATATCTGATCATCTTCTGGGTGTTCGCGGGCAGCATGTTGGTACTGGGCGGATTGCTTGCCTTCGCCATCATCTACATCACCATGACCGTCAACGTGACCGAACGGACAAGTGAGCTGGCCGGTCTGCGCGCGGCGGGAGTACCGATCCGGCGACTCACCGCCGCGTTGGCGCTGGAAAACCTCAGTGCCACTGTGCTTGCCGTGCCGTTCGGTCTTGCGGTCGGTCTCGGCGTCGCGTGGCTTTTTCTGCGCTCGTTCAACAACGACCTGTTTCAGCTGCACCTGTCGATCGGGCCGGTGGCGCTCAGCCTTGCCGTGATCGCGGTGATGTTGGCCGCTGCCGTTTCCCAGCTGCCCGCGGCACGGCTGATCAAGCGGATCGACGTCGCGCGCGTTGTCAGAGAACGTGCGCTGTAGCGGCAACCAGTGGCCAGGCGATTCTGAACCACGGCGTAAATCTGTCTGGTGCCGCCGCAATTTCGTCGTGCAGCGTGGGCCCGTCGACATAACGCCAAGCCGCGACTTCGTGACGGTTCACTGTCGGCTTGTCAGCGCTGCGACCGACGTGGACCCAGCACAGTTCGTGTTCGGCACAGTGCGCATCGAACTGCGCCCTGTACTCGAACTTGAAGAGAAACGCCGTCGTCAGGCACAGGCCGAGCTCCTCATGTACACGCCGACGCACCGCGGTGGCCATCGGTTCGCCGCGACGAGGATGCGAGCAGCAGCTGTTGGACCACCGGCCCGGCCACAGCCGCTTTTCCGCGGCGCGCTGTTGCAGAAGCAGTTCACCGTCCGGATTGAAGACGAACACCGAGAACGCCCGGTGCAGCGTGCCGCGACCGTCATGCGCCGCGGCCTTCGTCATGAAGCCGATCCCGACGTCGTTATTGTCGACGACGACAACGCAATCGTCTTCGCTGGAGACGACTCTCTCGACGAAATCGGTCATGTCCGGCTAGCCGGCCAGTGGAGAGTCGTTGGAAGTGCCAGCGCCGAATCGATTGCAAGAGCGCACAACACGATGGTCAAATAGATACTGGCGCGGCGAAAGAGATGTCGCGCGTCGGTGGGCTGCCCGTGACGCGTCCTGGCATCGAGCTGGTGTGCCGTTCCTACGAACCAGGATGCGGCCAACACGCTGACGGCGTCGTAGATCGCCCCTGTTCCGATCGCCAGCACGACCGTGGTCAGACCGGTCAGCCAGCTATAAATCAGAATCCGCCTGGCGACGTTGCGCTCGGCGGCGACCGCGGGCAGCATCGGCACACCTGCTGATATGTAGTCCTGTTTGCGCATGATCGCCAACGCCCAGCTGTGCGGTGGCGTCCAGAAGAAGACGATCGCCAGCATCACTACGGCTTGCCAACCGATAGCGCCGGTCACCGCCGACCAGCCGATCAGCAACGGCATGCCGTTGGCGAGTCCGCCCCACACGACGTTGTGAGCAGTCCGCCGTTTGATCAGCAGGGTGTAGATCAGCGCGTAGAACGCGATCGTCGCCGCCGCCAGCAGCGCGGCCAACAGGTTGGCCGCCTGCCATAGCCACAGAACTGCTCCTGCGCTCAACGCGACCCCGAATGTCAGTGCGAAGCGCGTGGAAAGCGCATTGCGCGCAAGCGGGCGGCCCGCGGTGCGAACCATCAGCTTGTCGATGTCCGCGTCGCCAACGCAGTTCAACGTGTTGGCTCCCGCCGTCATCAGGATCGTGGCCCCGACCACGTTGACGATGAGCACCGGTGCGATGACGCCACGTTGCGCCAACAGCATGGCCGGAATCACTCCGACCACAAGGTGAAGAGTGTGAGGCTTGGTCAGCGCCGCACAGTCTTTCAGGGTGGCGCGGAACTTACCGCCCCACTGTGACATGGATAGCTCATGAATGCTCACGGTAGAACTCGGTCCGTCAAAGTTGTCCCGTCCCATCAATGACACGACTTGTGGACGGCACGGGTTCAATGGAATCCGACTTCTCGTCGTCGCGGTTGAGCGCAGGTGCGCGGATGGACTATCAGTTGCTCGATCCGTTTGAGCGACTACATAATTAGCGACAATGTCGCTCGTAGCCGGGCATCCGCCAGGGTCATTCTGCGGTGACACGGCGCTGGACGCGGTTACCCACAGCCGGTAGCGGCACCAATTCGATCGTCAGGTCGCGCATCGTGCCGTAGTGCACCCGAGAACCTCAATTCCTGTGCAGCTGAACGAGTTCGCCTAGGTATCGACTTCACGAGGCCGATGCGTTGGATCATGCTCATGTCCTTCTCGAGTTGCTTTCATTGGCGCAGCGATCCGGTGAAAGAAGCCCGCGGCCAACGCATCCTGCGGACGGTACATTCGCGCGTCTGTAGCGGCTTCGTTGAAACCGATCGTGAAGTCCCCGTCGGCGTCCACACGCCGGTCAGCGGTGAGCAGCAGTGCCGCGCCGGCTGCTACGGCGCTTCCTGTGCGGGCGACGACCACCGAAATCGCAAGTGTGAAGACTCGACCGAACTGCTGCCAGGTGTCTCGCAGGAGCCTGTCCCGCTGCTGCCCGCCGATCATGAGAACGTCGAGATCGAGCCCCGCGCTGAACTGTCCCGGTCGTCCGGAGATGACGACTGCCCGGATGTCGTCATCGGCCTGCACGCGGTCGAGGGCCTCGGAGAACAACTGGGGCATTGCCGGCGCCGCCAGCCTGAGTCGGCAACACGCCGGGCAGGGTGATCGGGTAAAGGGTCGGAGCGCGGGATGATGTGCGGCTGATGAGCTCGCCGATGGCAAGTTGTTCAAGGTAGGTCTTGAACAGCGCGCAGACGCCCAGCTCGGCGAGGTCGAAGTTGCCCGCCGAACAAGACATTCCGTGCGTTCGGCCCAATGACCGTTTGCCGGCGAATCACTTCGCCCGGCTCGTTGCCGAGTTGGTCGACGCCCATTTGGATCTTGTGCGCACCCGGGGTGCGGATGACGAGGCGTGCGGTGCGCTGCCCTACGATCCGCGGCTGATGGCGCTCCTGTTGTACGCCTACACCACCGGGGTGTGCTCGTCGCGGATGATCGAACGCACATGCGTCGTTGATGTGGCCTTTCGGTGGCTGACCGCCGGCGCGTCCCCGGGCTTTCGAGCGATCGCCGAATTCCGCAGGCAGCACCTGTCTGCGCTCGGATACCTGTTCGTGCAGGCGTTGGCGTTACGGCGGGCCGCGGGTGTGGTCTGCCTCGGCCGGGTCGCTCTCGACAGGATGAGGGTCGCAGAGGACACGGCTCTCGTGGAGGAGGTCTCGGCCCTCCTGACAGGCGCCGAACGGGTCGATGAAGCCGAGGACGCGGCGTTCGGGACAAATCGTCGTGTCGGCCGGCGCCCGCAGCGACTGCGGCGACGAGACATTGGGCTGGCCAGGATCTTCCAGACCAAAGCTTCCCTGGACGCCGAGATCGGGCCGGGCCGGGAGTTGGGCGCCCGGGCCGATGTCCGCGGTGACAGGGCTACCGCCAGTGGCACCCCGGGGCACACGACCGCGAGACCGAAGAGGCGGCGGGCGGTGGTCGGCGCGCTGTTGCTGGCGGTGGCGTTCGCGGGCGGATTCGCCGTCGCGATGCACAAGACGCTCACGCTCTCCGTCGACGGCTCACCGATGACAGTCTCGACGATGAAGTCGCGGGTGATCGACGTGGTGCGGGAAAACGGCTTCGCCGTCGACAACCACGACCAGCTGTATCCGTCCGCCGATCAGCCGGTCCATCAGTCCGACACCATCGTGCTGAAACGCGGCCGGCCGTTGCAGGTGTCGGTGGACGGCGGGCAGATCAGGCAGACGTGGACGACGGCCTTGACGGTCGACGAGGCGCTCAAGCAGTTGTCGATGCGCGACGCCGCGCCTGCCGCGGCATCTCGTTTCAGCCGAGTGCCATTGACCGGCATGGTGTTGTCGCTGGTCAGCGCGAAGAAGGTGCATATCGTCGACGGCGGTGTGGCCAGCGACCGGCGGCTGGCGGCGCCGAATGTGAGGCTCTTGCTAGCGGCGGCCGGTGCGCCGCTCGCGCAAGGCGACCAAGTGTTCCCGCCGGCGTCGACGTCGGTCACCGAAGGCATGAAGATCGTGGTCACCCGTATCCGGACGTTCAGCGTCACCACGCGGATCACGCTGCTGCCCCGGGCGTACCACGTCCAGGATCCGACGATGAACATGAGCCGCCACGTTGTGGAGGACTTGGGCACCACTGGAACCCAGGTTGTCACCTTCACGGTGTCGACCGTCAACGGTGTCGAAACCGGGCGGTCGCCCGTGAAGAACGAGATCGTGGCACCCGCCCGGCCCTTGGTGCTGCGGGTGGGTGCCAAGCCGGGCACCCAGGTGCCGCCGGTGCGCAACGGCGCGACCTGGGACGCGCTGAGCGCCTGCGAGTCCGGCGGCAATTGGGCGATCAACACCGGCAACGGTTTCTATGGGGGCGTGCAGTTCAACCAGAGCACGTGGGACCGGCACGGTGGACTGCGCTACGCGCCGCGAGCAGACCTGGCCACCCGGGAAGAGCAGATCGCAATCGCCGAGGTGACTCGGGCAGTTCAGGGCTGGGGCGCCTGGCCGGTATGCAGCGTCAGAGCGGGGGTGCGCTGACCCTTCGGGCGCTCGGCGGTGATCAACAGTCGTTGGGTCGTCGGTGCGGCGACGTCAGCCGAACGTACCGGTGGCCACCCGCTACGTGCGCGGCTAGATTCAGAGACGGTGGCCGTTGCCCATTCGGTTCCGCCGCGGGGGCCGAGACAGCAGAAGGATGCTGCACTGCTTGAAGCTGTGCGGGCGCGATGGCGTGAAGTGGTTCGCCGCGCACGACCGGTTGACAGCACGGCGCGGCAGGATCCGGAGACGGTGGCCGCTGAGCGTTCGGTTCCACCCCAGCGGTCGGCACAGCAAATAGGTCCTTCGCAGTACGACACCGTGCGGGCGCACCGGCGTGAG
Organism: Mycobacterium sp. NPDC048908; assembly: GCF_043197955.1. Classification (NCBI taxonomy): domain Bacteria; kingdom Bacillati; phylum Actinomycetota; class Actinomycetes; order Mycobacteriales; family Mycobacteriaceae; genus Mycobacterium; species Mycobacterium sp. NPDC048908. The sequence continues at coordinate 52,295 of NZ_JBICUE010000002.1, forward strand.
CTGATTTGCCGGGCAGGACCGGGCGACAACACGGCGCGACTGGATCCGGAGACGGAGACCGTTCGGCTTTCGGTGCCGCCGCAGCGGCCGATACAGCAAATAGGTCCTTCGCAGTACGACACCGTGCGGGCGCACTGGCGCGTACCTCCAGTCGATGCCACGACACCATTGAATACTGCGCGAACTGATCTTGGTGCCGATATCACTGCGCCTGTTCCGCTTTCGGCTCAGCCGCGGCGGCCGCTACCGCGCGGGCGCGGCAATGACGTGGCTCGCCGCTCGGTACCGGTTGACAGTCGTCCGCGACGGGTGTGGCCGCGGAACGATGCGGTACTGCACGAAGCTGTAACTGTTGACGAGGCAAACCTGTGGCGGCTTCGGATCAGGCGGACGGCCGTGGCGTTCGCTGCCGTGCTCGTCTTCGTCGCAGTGGTGATCTTGAGTGGGCATCCCTTCGGGGGCGGGGACCAACCTGCTCAGCCGTCGGTGCCCTCATCCGCCGGAGGCGGGTCTTCCGCGCCGACGCCACCACAGCAGCCGTCGGGTAAGCCGCCGGAAGGCGCCTCCGGCGGCACACTGCCGCCGGCCAAAGGCGTGCAGGCGATTTCGGGTGACCCTGAGCCGTCAACACAGCTGAGGCCACGCGAGCACAGCGATGCCCCGCGGTCGTGGGCGCAGCTTCTCCTCAACGGTGTGCTGGTCATCCTTTCGCTCGGGCTGTTCACGGTCGCCGGCACCACCCTATGGTGGATGCTGCACGCATGGCGCACACCGGATGCATTGGCAGCGACGGGTTTTCGGCGTCGAGCGGCCGGTGCGCCTCGGTCATTCTCGTTGCTGTTGCCAGCTCGCCACGAAGAGGAGGTCCTCGGGGACACGATCGATGCGCTGGCAAGGCTTGACCACCCCAATTACGAGGTGATCGTGATCATCGGCCACGACGACCCGGAGACCGAGTTGGTCGCGCGTGAGTCGGCGGAGCGGCACGCCGGGATCGTCAAGGTGGTCATGGACCACAACGTGCCGAAGAACAAACCAAAGGCGCTCAACACCGCGCTGCCCGAATGTCGTGGCGACATCGTCGGTGTCTTTGACGCCGAAGACGAGGTGCATCCGGGGCTGCTGCGTCTGGTCGAAGCGCGTTTCGAGGAATCTGGCGCAGACGTGGTTCAGGCCGGTGTCCAGTTGATGAACGTCACGACGAATTGGTGGTCGGTGCGCAACTGCCTCGAGTACTACTTCTGGTTCCGCTCGCGCCTGCATTTCCACGCGGCGAAGCGGTTCATTCCGTTGGGGGGCAATACCGTTTTCACCCGTACCGACCTATTGCGGCAAGTGCACGGTTGGGACCCCGACTGTCTGGCTGAGGACTGTGAGATCGGCGTTCGGCTGTCGACCAGGGGTGCAGTCGTGGCGGTGGCCTATGACCCGCAAGCGGTGACCCGGGAAGAGACCCCAGGTTCAATTCGTGCGCTCGTGAAGCAGCGCACGCGCTGGGATCAGGGCTTCCTGCAGGTGCTCCGCAAGGGTGACTGGCGCAAGCTGCCTAGCCGCAGACAGCGCTGGTTGGCCCGCTACACGTTGGCGATGCCCATGCTGCAGGCGGCAACGGGAGCGTTGTTGCCACTATCGCTCGCGTCGATGTTCCTGCTCAAGGTTCCGGTGCCGACGGCGTTGGTGACCTTCTTGCCTCTGGCGCCCACGCTCGTCACGATGGCGGTGGAGTCTGCCGCGCTCGGTGAATTCGGACGGGAGTTCGGCATCCGAATACGTCCCCGTGATCACGCCCGCTTATTGCTGGGCACCTTTCCATATCAGCTGCTGCTTGCGGTGGCCGCGGTGCGGGCGGTGTGGCGTCAGAGCCGCGGGGACGGAGGCTGGGAGAAGACGACTCACAAGAACGCCCACCGCACCCCCACACCCAAGCGGCCGGTTTCCGCATGAGCCGCTTACCTCGCCTGAATCCCTCGATCCCGATACTCGGAATCCTGTTGACACTCACCGCGGCATTGCGGTTGATCAACCTCACTAGGTCGCCGGTCCGGTTTGACGACGAAGGCACGTACATGGCCCAGGCCTACGCCGTGGCCCACTGGGGCGAACTCGCTCACTACACGTACTGGTACGACCATCCGCCGGCTGGTTGGCTGCAATTGTCCCTGTGGGTGGCGATTTCGGGTCCTGACTTCGGGGGCAACGCCATAGCTGCCGGGCGGTATCTGATGGTTGTCGTCGCCGTGATCACCGCCGCCCTGCTCTGGTCTCTTGCGCGCCGAATTGGAATGTCGCGATGGGCAGCCGCGGTTGCCGTCGCCGTCTTCGCGCTGTCTCCGTTGGCGATTTCGTTGACTCGAATGGTCTATCTGGACAATCTCGCCGTTGCGTGGCTGGTCGGCGCCCTGGTGCTGCTGTGCTCGCCCCGATACCGGTTGTCGGCGATGTTCGGCGCCGCAACATGTTTCGGTATAGCGGTGCTGACCAAGGAGACCATGCTGTTGCTGCTGCCGATGTTCGCCTGGTTGGTCTGGACCAGGACCGCACCGGTGACCCGCCGCTATGCGCTCGCCGTGTTCGTCGCCGTGTTCGGCGTGGTGGTGAGCACGTACGTCTTGATGGCCGTGCTGCGTGGCGAGCTGGTCCCAGGGCCCGGACACGTCAGTCTCTGGGACGGCATCAGATTCCAACTGCGGGATCGCGCGGCGGGCGGCGCGCTTGATGATCCCGATTCACTCAAGCGCCATACCGTTGACCAATGGTTCCGGCTCGACCCGGCCCTGCCGATTCTGGCTTGCCCGGTCGCTTTTGCCGCATTGTTCGTCTCGCGGCTGCGGCCGTTCGCGGTGGGGCTGGTGACACTCATAGCCACGGTTCTCCGACCTGGATACCTGCCGGCGCCCTTCATCTTGGCCGCGCTGCCGTTGATAGCGCTTCTGGCCGCAGGTACCGGCGAGGTGGCTGTGCGCTTTCTGTTCGACACCGTTGCGCATCCATCAGTGCACCTTCGGCGCTTACGTATTCCGGCGCTGACCGCCGGGACGCTGATCGTATCCGTCGTCGTGTCGCTCTGGCTGCCCACCCAACGTGTCTTGCTGCAATCCGACGATGACGCGCCGATGCGGCAGGCGCAGCAGTGGATCCAGCAGAACGTGCCGAAGACCGACCGTCTGATCGTTGACGATGCGTTGTGGCTGGACCTGATTCGCAATGGCCGCGACCGGCTCAATGTCGTGTGGGGCTACAAGGTGGACACCGACGAACAGGTGCAGGGCTGGGCGCCGCGCGGCTGGGCCGACTACGACTGGGTCGTGTCGACGGCGTCGTTGCGTGACGCGACGCGGCCCAACGGCGTATTCGCAGAAACGGTCGCACACTCCCAACCGGTGGCAATATTCGGCACCGGCTTTACGCGAGTCGAGGTGCGACGCGTTGACGCTGGCGTGACGTCGAGACCCTCGTCGCCGGCGGCGCTGGCGTTCGGAGGGCAACTTGCCGCCCACATTGCCGGTGCCACTGATCCCGATGTGCTTGCGGTCCTGCAGTCTCGGACGGTGGCTCAGCCTGTGCTCGCGACACTCGCAGTGATCGCTGCGACGGAACCTGTTCGGGTCGCACACATTTCGACCATCGAAGGAGAGGACGACGTCGCAACGCCTCGACGCGATATCACGCTGAGCGGCCAGCGCGACCGGCTGCAAGCTGTGGCGGCATTCTTGCAACACCAAGTGGGCCGGTTCGCAGTGCAGTCAGTGGATCTGACCGCCGAGGGACTGAAGGTTCGATTTCCGGTGCGCGCCAACGATATCGGTCTAGGCGCGGCCCCGGCGCCGATGCAGGGCGGTCCGGCAGCGTTGCGGGTGGCCGACCTCCGCCGAAACCGATCGGCCGAGCAAGTCAATCTGGTTCGCATCGACGGCACCGTGGAAGGCTCGCTGGAGACCGGCGCCGACCCGAATCCGTCGGGCTATCGGTCGATGCCGCCGGGAACATACGTGGTGGTAACCAACCCTGTCGGCGGAGGTGACCCGGTTATACGTCAGGTAGTCACGCTCGATCCGGATGCGACCTACACGCTCGCGATGTTTTCCGCGGGCGACTCCGATCAGGTTGCGGTGCAACTCGCGCCGGACGGCCCGGCCACCGGCCCCACGCCCGACGCCGCCGTGCGGATGCTGCATGCCGCCAGTGCAACAGGATCCGTCTATCTGGCATTGCTAGCACCGGGCATGGTCGAGCCGATGGTGCTGGCGAACCAAGCCGGTTATGGGTTGATCACCGGGTATGCCGCGGTGCCTGCCGGGCAGTACGAGGCGGTGCTGACGGCAAACGGCCACGAATGGCGCCAACCCATTGGGTTGCCTGGTGGCGAGCCGATGAGCCTCCTGCTCACCGACGGGCCCGATGGCCCCCTGCTACAGACGGTTCGGGACGTTCCGGCCACTCCGGCCGCGCTGAGTTCCCCGACGTTGACGTTGCCTGCGAGCGGAACTCCAGTGGACAAGATCAACGCGAAAACGCCCGCGATTGAAAGCTCCGACGGCAAGCCGGTCGCGGTCGTATTGTGCATGGCCACAATCCTGGCGGCAGCGATACTGACAGCCAGGACGCGGCGGTCGGCGCAGGAGAACGATGGTGCCCTGGACGAAACGATGCGGGCGCTTCGGCACGGCGGTGCGTTCACTCGGCGCGCGCCGGTTGACGACGCTACGCGACCTCTGAAGGCGCCCGTCAAGCCTTCGGTTGCGCCGCGGCCCCCGCTTCGGCCGAAAGACTCTGCAGTGCACGAAGTCATGCGGGCGCGCTGGCTCGGCGGTGAGGCGATTCGCCGCACACCTCTTGGCGATTCTGAGTGCTCAGTGCCGGGCGTCGACACGCATATGATCGCGCCCCGGCGGCGAGGACTGCGTCAGGTGGTCCACCGTGCACGACCTGCTGACGACACCGCGCCACTGGATCTGAAGACGACGGTGCTCAAGCGTCCGGTAGCGCCAGGGCCGAGGCAACGCAACGACATTGCACTGCATCAGGCGGTGCGGGCGCGCTGGCGTGAGGCGGTTCGCCGAACCAGACCGGTTGACGACACTGTGCGGCTACCCATGGGGGTCGTTGAGCCTTCGGTTCCTCGGGAACCCAGGTGAAGCGGCGGGTGGGGACCGCGTCGGCAATTGCGCTCGTGGTGGCGGTGACGATCGGCGCGGGCTGGTGGATTGCGAACGCCATCGATCCGAGGCTGGACGCGACAGACATCGCGGGCCTGCGGGAGAACACGGCGCGTATCGCCGGCCAGAGGTTCCTGAATGACTACGTCGAGCCGGACGGTCGCGTAGTGCGACGTGACGAGGGCGGTGACGTAGTAAGCGAAGGACAGGCCTACGGGATGCTCATCGCTGTGGCGGTCGGTGACGAGAATCGGTTCCGCTCGATATGGAATTGGACGAAGACGCACCTGCGCCGCGCCGACGGATTGCTGGCGTGGCGGTGGGCCGATACCAAGATCACCGATGTCAACAGCGCCGCGGATGCCGACCTCGATGCGGCGCGGTCGCTGCTGTTGGCGGGCCGACGCTTTCAGGCGCCGCAGTTCACCGAGGACGGCAGACGACTGGGGGTTGCGATCGTCGAAACCGAGACGGTTGCCGTCGGCACCGGGACCGCCCCTTCCAGCGATGTGAACCCGCCTGGTACGTGGGTGGCCGGATCGGGGCGCACGCTGGTCGGCGGAAACTGGGCAACGACGCCCCCGTATCTCGTCAATCCGGGGTACTTCAGTCCTCGTGCCGAACGGGAACTCTTCCAGGCATCCAGCGACCGACGGTGGATCGACATCAAGCGCACCCAGCGGATCTTGGCGTGGCAGCTGATCGGGACCGGGATGCTGCCGCCGGACTGGACCACTGTCACTCATGTGGGCCATGCCGTGCCCGCCGCACCCCCCTCCGGGGGGCAGATCCGTTTCGGTCTCGACGCCGCGCGCCTACCGGTCCGGTTCGCTGAATCCTGCGATCACGAAGATCGAGTCGTCGCGGGTGCCATGCGTCCCATCCTGACAGCGCATGGTGACGTGCCCGCGTTGCGGAACCTCGATGGGTCGCCTGACGGCACTTGGCAACATCCCGTCGCCCTTGTCGCCACCGCGGCCACAGAACAGGGCGCAGGCGATGCCGACGGAGCCGTCAAGCGCCTTGACGCAGCGGCGCAAATGCAACAGCGGTCGCCGACTTATTACGGCGCCGCGTGGGTGGCGCTGGGGCGCATCATGCTGACCACGTCGCTGCTCGGCGACTGCTCAGGACCGGGCTGAGCAAGCCTCGAGGACTGGCGAACTAGTCACCTCCGTGGCCATGCCCGCCGCCGTGGCCACGCCGCGGCCCCTTCGGTCCTGGGTTGATGAAGGGCGGTGGTGGTTGCCACTGAGGCTGAATGATCGACGGTAGCCACTGGCTGATCAGCGGCGGAAGCACAACCAGCGGCGGTGGGGCCGGTGCGGGCGGTGGCGCGGCTGGGGCGGGCGCGGCTGGGCCCGGCGCGGCGGGAGCCGGGGCCGCGCTGTGCACCACAACTTCTGGCGGCGGGGCGGGCACTTCCATCAGGTGTGCCACCGTGGTGCGCGCAGGTGATTCTGCCGCGGCAGGGGGGACAGGCGCCGGCGCCGGCCGCGACGGGGTGGGTGGCGCAGGCCGCAACTGCGGAGCCGCGGCACCCGGATGCAGCGCCGCATTTTCCGAATCCTGCTCGGCCGTCGGCTGCACACTGACCACGATTGCGATGGTCAATGCCATCATTCCTGCTATGAAAATGGCAGCCAACGATGCGCCCACGAGCAGGAACGGCTTGCGGCGTTCGGGCACGTCGGCGTCCGATGCGACGCGCGCTGCGTCCGTGATCACGTCCGCGTGGCCAAGGAACGTGGTGGGCACATCGACCAGGCTCGTCGAGTGGACCCAGGTCTCGTCGGGATCGTTTGAGTAGGCCAGTCCGATGGTCGAGGTGTCGTAGCGCGGCGCACTCGCCGACGCCAGCGCGGCGCCGCGCGCCAACGCCAGTTGAGGTTCTTCAGCGGCGATGACCGGCACCGAGACAAGGTTCTGCAAATGTGCTTTGATCGCGCCGACGTCGACGGCGGAGACGACGACCATGCCCTCGACAACCGAATCGTGCGCCTGCAGGCCGGTGATCAATTCGGCCACGGCGACGATGCGATCGCCATCGTGCGCACTTCGGCTCAAAACCGTCACGACCGAACTGTCGACGGTGTCGACGATCGCCAGCGTGGCCTTGTCGCGCTCGACGAACATCAGTGCGGTCTTGTCATATCCCACCGCCCGCCCGATCCTCTGGGCGACGGCCGCGGCGGCCTGAAGTTCCGAGACCAGAAGCACATCGTCGACGTCGTGGGCAATCAACGCCTGCCGCAACTCGGCCGCTTCGGCCTGGTCCGTGCAGGTCAACCCAATCGATACCAGATGATGGCCGGCGGCGAATGCGCCCTCCTGGGTACCCAGGATCGCGGCGACCACGTGTTCGGCTGCGCTCGGAGATGCCGAGCCGTCGGCGGCAGCGATGTCGAAGACGTCCTGCTCGATGATGCGACCCTCGGCCTTGCCGCCCTCAACGAGTGCGATGCTGACCTTCGTGGGTGTCATCGACACACCGAGTACGATCTCCACCCGCCCCCCAGACGATTGCTAGGCGTGTTCAGCTGTCGAGGGGCGCTCTCTTAACGAGCCTGGTCGTCGCATTACCCGTCGTCGCCGACACTTTCGAGCGGGTCAATCCGGAGTGGACTCGCGCGCTGCCTCTATGCGAAACGGTACTCAGCTCAGTGCGCCCTGGCACGTGATCCCGCGAGAATTTTCAGTTCTGGCGAACGGTACGGAGCAGCGCAGTCGTTGAAGTCGCGGACCTGCCACCTACGGTGAAGCTGTCATCCTGAGTTTGCCTGCCGGGCAGGCTCTTCCGTGCGACCACACGAGTGCGGCGACGATTGACTTGTCAAGTTTTCAGCGCGCGAATAACGGCCGGTTACGGATCAAAGTCAAGTCTCGTCGGCGTACCGTTGACTCTGCCTACGCGGTGCCATGGAGCCAGTGGTCTCGGTGTTTTGGCGATCCGGACAAGAGTCCGCCTGCTGGTTTAGTAGCGGCCGCTGGCAATCGTTAGACCGTTGTAGCGCAGGCGTTTTGATCATGAAGGACTGACCGGATGTCTCTAACACATGGCTGGGTACCGGTGACGGTGCAGGTGATCACCGCGGTGGTGCTGGTGGTGGCGATCGGCTGGCGAAGTCGCCGGTGGCGCATGATCTTTGTTCCGGTGGCGCTTGTCGTCGGCGCTGCTGTGTCCCTAGCTGTGTTTTGGTTCATAAATGATCAAGGGCTCGCCGATGATTCGGCCCCGCTCGGCCTTTGGGTATGGATCACGTTGAGCGGGCTGGCCGCGGTGGCGGTCGTGCTGGGATGGCGCGGCGTCCCCTGGTGGCGCCGCGGTGTTTCCGCCGCGGCGGGTCTCCTGTGTGTGCTTTGCACGGCACTGACGGTGAATTCGTGGGTCGGCTACTTCCCCACGGTAAGTACGGCGTGGGACCGACTGACCGGCGCGCCGCTGCCCGGGCAAACGGACCAGACCACGGTCACTGCGCTACAGCAGCAGCACCGGGCGCCGGATTGGCGAACCATCGTGTCCGTGAGAATTCCCGATCATGGCTCGGGATTCAGACACCGCGACGAACTCGTCCTGCTACCGCCGGCGTGGTATGCGAGTACGCCACCACCGCCGTTGCCGGTGGTGATGATGATCGGTGGTGAGTTCGGCAATCCGGCCGCCTGGCTGTATGCCGGCGATGCCCAAAACACGATCGTCGATTTCGCGGCGAGGCACGGCGGCAATGCGCCGGTGCTGGTGTTCCCCGATCACAGCGGAACTTTTAGCAACGACACCGAGTGCGTGAACGGTGTACGTGGTAACGCCGCGGATCACCTCACCAAAGATGTAGTGCCGTACCTGATTTCCAACTTCGGGGTCAGCCGGCAGGCAGCCAACTGGGGTATCGTCGGCTGGTCGGCGGGCGGCACCTGTGCGCTGACATTGAGCGTGATGCATCCGGAGCTATTCGGCGCGTTTGTTGACATCGACGGCCAGCTGGGTCCCAATGCCGGCAGTAAGGAGCAGACCATTGCCCGGCTGTTCGACGGGGACGCGAGTGCCTGGGCTGCTTTCGATCCTCGGACTGTAATTGCCAAACACGGCACTTACAAAGGACTTTCGGGCTGGTTTGCGGTGTCGGCCGACACCCCTGCGGTTTACCGCGCACCCACGGACACCGGTCCGCTTCTCGTACCCGACGCGGACCCGAATTCCGAAAACCATGCCGCTATCGCCAACACTTTGTGCCAATTGGCCAGCAGTCACGGAATCGAGTGCGCAGTGGTGCCCAATCCCAGTAGGCACGACTTCTCATCCGCCGCGTCGGCGTTCGCCGCGTCGTTACCCTGGCTGGCCGGAAAGCTTGCCACACCCGGGGTCCCGCCGGTCGCAATGCCGGGCGCTTCTCCGCCCCGGTGATGTGGCCTCTGGTCAAGAATCACAACAACATTGAGCTTTCAACCCGTTTGGCACCCGAGTCGCGCAGCTGTGATCACGGATGTTGGCGAGGCGGCGGTTGCGGTGGCCATGGTCCTCGGGGCTGCGGTGGCTGCCGACGAAATTGAGGATCCTCACGTCGAGGCCATGCCTGTGCCGGTCGGTCCCCGCGTGTGTCATCGGTCTCCAACCGGTCATCGCGGACCGGGCGCCCAGCGAGTTGCTCCCGCCTGCCGAACAGGTACGGGTATGCAAGTCCGGCGATCGCACCGCCGACGAGCGGTGCGAGCCAGAACACCCAGAGCTGCGCGGGGGCGCCGTCACCATTGAAGAACGCGACGCCCGTCGACCGCGCCGGGTTGACCGACGTATTGGAGATGGGAAGCGAGACCAGGTGGATCGCGGTGAGGGTTAGGCCGATGGCGAGCCCCGCGAATCCCTTGGGGGCCCGGTCATCTGTGGATCCCAAAATGACGAGCAGGAACACAAACGTCAGGACGACTTCGGTGAGAATGACCGCCGGCAGTGAGTAGCCACCAGGAGAGTGCGCACCGAATCCGTTGGCCGCCATGCTCCCGGTCGCGGTGAAGCCTTGCTTGCCCTTGGCGATGAAGTAGATCACCAGACCGGCGAGTAATCCGCCGACCACTTGAACAGTCCAGTAGGCCGGCAGTGCTTTCCACTCGACCCGTTTGGCAAGCGCCGCGCCAAGCGTGACCGCGGGGTTGAAGTGTCCGCCGGAGATCGTCCCGAACGCGTAGACACCGGTGAGAACGGTCAGACCGAAAGCCAGCGCCACTCCGAGCAAACCAATCCCTACCGAAACACCCTCGGGTAGGAACACCGCGCTGGCGAACACGGCGCTGCCGCAACCGCCCAACACCAACCAGAAAGTGCCGAGCATCTCCGCTGCCAGTCGATGAAACATGGTTGGAGCAATCATGTGCGGTCGCCTTCGCTGTTGATTGGTGTCGCCGCTCGGCAGTGTGATCCGCACGCCGGTCGCCGCGTCGTACAGATAATCGGCCCGCCAGACCCCCGAACACCTAGCCGCCGTTACAGATTATCGACGAGACGCTCTCACCCGTGCGGGAATCCTGCTGTGGAAGAGCGACGATTTCGGGCATGGTCACTTTCGGTGAACGGGCGGCCCAGGTGCATCACGATCGCATTTCGCACCCTCGTTCTTGGGGTGGCGCACCATTGATGGTGATGGAATCGGTGGCGAAAGGCACCTCAAGAGCAGGGCGGGTAGCAAGATGACGCACGGCGGGTACGGCGGCGGTCAGCCCGACCCGTTCGGTCCTGACCCGGTCGGTGGTCCGCCGAGCACGCAGGGCTATCTGCCGCCGCTCACCCCGGGCGCTCCCCCCACGACGGGTCCGGTGTTCCCGGCCCCCGGTAGGCCAGCCGGTGAGGTCAACACATTCGCGACCTTGTCAATCGTGTTCGCGTTCGTGTTCGCCCCCGTCGGCGCGGTCCTTGGCCATGTCGCGCTCTCACAGATCAAACGACGCGGGCAGCGCGGCCGTGAACGCGCGATCATCGGCCTGACGATCTCCTACGTGCTGATCGTGCTGGCGGTGATTGCGCTGGTGATCTGGCTCCTCATGTCCGACGCCTCCAAGCCCCCTTCATCGCCCGGTCCGACGACGGCGACGACGACACCGCGCGCATCGCCGCCACCTCCACGGACCACTGTCTTCACCCCGCCGCCCGCGCAGCGGCCGACGGTCAGAGTGGAGCAGCTTCGGGTGGGCGACTGCGTCGAAGTCCAGCAGACGCAGCCCGACCCCACGAAAGGGCCCGACACCAACGTCATCCTCATTTTTCCGGTGCGCTGCGAGGTCCGGGACGGCGTATTTCGGGTAGACCAGATCTTGACGACCAGCGCATGCCCTGGCCAGACACTGTTCGACAGGGGAGAGACGGTATTCGCCTGTATCTCGGATTACCGAGGCTGATGATGATGAGGGTGTGTTCACTGACTGCCCATAGCCCGCCGCTGACGAGGTGCTCCCATGCGTCCCAGCGGTAATCCGTTCGAGCCGCCGTCGGCCGATCCGTTCGGGACACCGTACGGAGACGCAACCGTGCCACCGAGCACCACCCCACTCAGGCATGGGGCGCCGTACGGAGCACCGCCGTCCACCGACTACAACACCTTCGCGGTGCTGTCGCCGATCTTCGCGGTGGTGGTGCCGCCGGCCGGGGTCGTGTTGGGGCACCTGGCTCTGCCGCAGATCCGCCGCACCGGTGAGCGCGGACGCAACGCCGCGATCGTCGGACTGGTGATCGGCTATCTGATGTGCCTGGTGCTGATCGCCGCCCTCATCTGGTGGCTGACCAGTGATTCGAACCCTGGCCAGGGGGCCGCCCAGTCATCGACGAGCGCCACCCCTTATCAGGCCCCGCCGCGGCCATCGACCGTGACCTCCGTTGCCCCGCCGCCAACCATTCCGCGGATCAAGCTCGACCTCGCCACCGTGCCGGTCGGTACCTGCGTCGAGATCCAACTGCGCAGCGACGAAGGCAACGACGCTTTGGACCTGTTCAAGGTCGATTGCGCGCACAAGGAAGGGGTGTACACCGTCACCGCGCGGGTCTCCGCCAATTACGACTGCCGTTCCGTCTACGTCGCCGCGCCGCGCGACCACTCCTTCGCCCTGTGCCTGAACCCCTACTGATGCCGATGAGTCAACCGGATCCGTTCGATTTCAGCGACTTCGGCCCGTCCTCTGGCGGTCCGCCGCCACCCCGCACGGGTTCGCGTCCCGCCCCCGACTTCTCCACCGGCTTCGATCCATGGGCCAATCAGCCGAAGACCCGGGCGCGACATCAGGACGCCTCCGAGCGCGACGCCTTCGGCCAGACGATCGCGCCGGGGACGCTGGCGACCGCCGGGCCGCCGCTGAAGTGGTTCGGCGTGGCGCTGGTGATGGCCGCGGCCGGGGTGGTCCTCGCCGTGGTCAGCGCCACCGGCGGTGGCGGCGTCTTGGCACCCGCGCTGGCCGGGTGGCTGCTCGCGGGTCCGCTCGCAATCGGCGCGTTGGCGGTCTACACGCGAATTGACACCCGCCGGCGCAGCGAGTCGATCTATTCGGCCCCGCGCTGGGCGGCAAGGTTGTACTGGGCCGTGCTGGTCGTATGTCTGGTGGGCATCGCATTGGGTGCCTGGCAGATCGCGCTGTGGGCGGGCAGGCAGTAGATGTCTACGCGAATTCCATTGTCGCTCAGGCGGATTGGTCTGCTGTTCGCCGTTGCGTTGGCGATCGTGGCGCTGGCCGGCTGGTCGACTCCATCCGCGCATGCCGAGCCGTCCGGTGGCGGCGCGAAGCGGTTCGGTGCTTGTCTGGCGTCGCAGAAAGTCGGCGATCTGGTGCTGTTGTTCGACGAGTCCAGCAGCCTGCAGGGCAGCGACCCTCAGGCAGCCAGGGTGCAGGCGGCGCGCTACTTGATGCAGACGCTGGGCAGATACGCCGACCGTGTCGGCGCGAATCTCGAGGTTGCCACCGCGGGGTTCTCGGACACGTATACGCGAGAACAGGACTGGACGAAGCTGACCGCGTCCACCGCCGATCAGGTGAGTGCGCAGCTGTCGAGCATCGCCGGCAAGAACAGCGGCATCGACACCGATTACTGGCTGGCGCTCGACGGGGCCCGCCAGGAGTTGGCGTCACGCGGGCAGGGGCCCAACGGCGGACAGCGCTGCCAGGCGATCGCGTGGTTCTCCGACGGCAAGATCGACTTCACGTCGCGGGCAACATCCAAGCCTTACGCCGACGGCGTCACGCTGGACAGCCCGACCGGCGTGGAGGACACCACCAGGAGGGCCGTGGAGTCGATCTGCCGGCCGGGCGGCGTCGCCGACCAGTTGCGCAGCAGCGGCATCATCATGCTGGGAATCGGCCTGGGCGCCAATAAGACTCCCGGCGACTTCGACGTGATGTCGGCGATCAGCACGGCCCACGGACTCAACGGCATGGCGTGCGGGAACATCACTGACCCGATACCGGGCGACTTCTACCCCGTGTCCAACATCGACGACATGCTGTTCGGGTTCGACGCGCTCAACCCGGACCCGGCCACTACCGGGCAGGGCCCGGTCTGCCAATTGCGCGTGTGCCCGGAGGCGCGGCACAACTTCACGTTGGACCGCTCGATCAAGTCTGTGAACATCCTCGGTTCGGGCGGAGCGGCCGGTGTGGTGCCGTACCTGATCTCGCCATCCGGTAAGACGTTGGAACTGCCCAAGAAGGACGGCCGCAACACTGCCGACATCGACGGTGTGCCGGTGACATATGAGTGGCAATCCGATTCGGCGCAGACGATTTCGCTGCAGAACACCGGTGGCCCGCAGTGGCCGGGGCAATGGGCGGTCGTCTACGTCGACACCACGGGCCAGCACCCCGACGCGGTGTCGCGGGTCAGCATTCACATCACCACCGACATTTTTCCGGCGCTCACCAACGCCGACAAACGCCCGTGGCGCAGCGGGCAGGTGGTGAAGGGTCTTACGTTCGGTCTCGTCGACGGGCAGGGCAAGCCCATGCTTCCGACCGATCTTGCAGGCACCGCGACGATGTCGGCGGCGCTGGCGCCCGACGGCGCGGCACCCATCCCGCTGCTTGAATCCATCGCCAAAGACGACATCGCCAGGCCGGTGGACGCCGACCTGACGAAGGTGAATCCCGGGCGCGCGATGTTGCGGATGTCGCTGGTGATCACCACCGCGCCGGCCACCGACCCGTCCGGTGCTCAGATCGCCCCCGGCACCCAGCTGTCGCCCCAGGACGTCGAAGTCCCCGTGCAGATTCTGCCCAAGCTCGGCTTGCCTGTCCCGGGCGAGCGGATCGACTTCGGCACTGTGCAGGCGGCGAAGGGGGCGTCCGCGTCGCTCAACATCACCGGCCCGGGCTGCGCCTGGATGGCCGATACCGACGCCGCCAAAGTGGTGGCCGCGCCCGATGACATCGGTGCCGCGCGGCTGTCCTCCACCGCGAATTCCCCGCAGAATTGCGTGAAGGTGCAGGCCGGGCAGACCGGGCAGCTGCCGGTAGCGCTGCGCACCGACCGCGACGGGCGCGGCGGGCTGACTGGAACCGTGCCGATACACGTTGCGGCGCTTGACAACCCGGGTGATGCACAGGTCGTCGATGTTCCGTTCGTCGCATCGCTGATCAAGCCGTTGAACACCACAAACTTCGTGCTTGTGTTCTTGGCCGCGCTGCTGCTGGGTCCGGGTATTCCACTGGCACTGCTGTATGCGGCCAAGTGGTGGGTCAGCAAGATCCCCGACACGCCGATGCTGGCCGATCGGATCCCCGTCGAGGTGAACAACGACGTGGTGCTGCGTGACGGGCAACCGTTCGCGCTGGCCGACACCGACCTGATCCGGCCGGTGCCCGGGCTGGCCGGGGGCGCTCGCCGAGTCTCGCTACAGGGCGTCACGCTGACCACGACCATCGGCCGTAGCCCGTTCGGCCCCGGTTATGTCACCGTCGACGCCGAAGGTCTGGTCGGTGTCGGTTCGGCGCTGCCCGGAACCGACCGCACCGGACTGCGCGCTGTGCTACCACTGGCTGTGCACAACAACTGGGTGGTCCTGCACGATCCCCGCGGACCGGCCAACGTCGCCGATGTGCTGTTGCTGGTCGGCGGACGCACCGACGTCGCGGCACGCGAGCGGATCTACGAAGACGTCGGCCGTCGACTGCCCGAGCTGCTCAACGGGCTGCGGCTGCGGGCGGTTGAAGCCGGGCTGGCTGTCTCCGGTGACGAAGCGCGACAAGCGGTTTCGCCGTTCGGTGAACCCGCGAAGGGCGCGCAGGCCCATGACCAAGATCCGTTCGACCCGTTCAGGGAAGGAAACTGAATGCGACGATTCCTCATCGTGGGATGCGGTGGTTCCGGCGGTGCCACGCTGGCGTTCATCATGGATCAGCTGCGCTCCGAACTGCACTCCGCGGGCATCGAAAAGCTGCTGGGCGGTTGGCAATTCGTTCAGATCGACGTGCCGAGCGCGCCCGAGACGGGCCCTGAGGGGCTGGCCAACGTGCCGGAGCAGGGCGGCACCTACATCGGCTGCGGACCGCAGGGCAGCAGCTACGCCATCCTCGACGCGGCAGTGTCGCAGCGGCTGGCCGCCGAATCGGCGTTGGACACCACGGCCACCTGGGCGCCGCGCAACCCGCAGGAGGTTGCCATCCCGATCTCGGCCGGCGCTGGGCAATACCGGGCCATCGGGCGGATGATCACACTCAGCAAGGCCACCGAGATCCACACCCGCCTGCAGGCCTCGTGGGATGCCCTTTTCCGAGTCGAGACGATCTCTCAGATGTCCACCGCCGACGTGCCGGGCATGGGCAAGTTCGACCCCAACGAGCCGCCGCTGGTTCTGGTGGTGTCGTCGATGGCAGGCGGGGCGGGCGCGTCGATGGCGTTGGACGTGTGCCGGTTGCTGACCTTGGTGTCGGGTCTGGACCCGAAACTGATGGGCGTCTTCATGGTGACGCCCGACATCTTCGATTCGCTTCCACAGAGCTCCATCGTCGGGGTGCGCGCCAATTCGCTTGCCATGCTGGGGGAGATCGTGGCCAGTCAAGCGGGGTCGGCGCGGGAGCACGACGTGCGGCTGATGCGGGCGCTTGGCCATCAGCACGGCGAAGGCGAGCCGATCCCGTTCGCTCGGGTGTTCCCGGTGGGCCGGTTCATCGGCGCAGACCGCACCCTGTTCGGAGACGGCTCCCAGTGGGCCGTCTACCGTGGACTGGCACGCGGTCTCGCGGGGCTGATGATGAGCGGCGCGGCAAGCGACCAGTTCGTCTCCTACGATCTCGGCAACACGGCCTCGCCGGAGGGCGACCGCGACCTGCTGGGTTGGGGCATCTCCGCATGGGACGTATTGCCTTGGGGCACCTACGGTTTCGCCAGCTTGAGCATGGGCCGCGACCGCTACGCCGAGTACGCCGCGCAGCGGCTGGCGCGCAGCTGCGTGGACAAGCTGCTGTACGGGCATCTGCAGGCGGGCAACCCGGCGTCGAGCACCGAGCAACTCGATTCGCTGCTGAGCAGCCAGTGGCAGGCACACTGCGCCGAGCTGCAACTGCCGGCGAACCCGGGCGACGAGCAGACCAGGACCGGCATTCTCGGCCGCTGGATCGGCTCCGACGCCTTCGCCCCGGACACCGTCGCCGCTACCGTCAACGGGCTGATCGACCGGCAGCTGCGCGGGTATCTGCCCAACCCCGAGGGCATGACCGCCGAGCAGTGGGTGCCGATATTCCGTCAGGCCCTTCGTAACCGGGCCAGCGAACTCCTGCGGGCCTGCGACGACGCTGCCTACGCAATGGCGTTCAGCTGGCACCGCGAGTTCGCCGGGCGGGTCGAACAGGGAGTTGGCGGGACGATCGCGACGATGGGCCTGCCGTATGCCCGGGAACTGGTCGACCGGTTGCGCCGTCACATCGACGACGTGCTCGCCCCCGGGGTGGCGCAGCTGGGGACGATGGGCCCGCCTGACATCGTCGCGGTGCCGCCGCAGGTGGATGCCGCGCTGCGCTCGATGCGCGGGGTGATGACCAACGCCGATCAGGTGATAGCCACGGCGCTGGACGGGTTCCGGGCGGGAGTGCGACGCCAACTGTTCGCCGACGCCGCCGCGCGCATCGCCGATGTGATGAGAGTGATGGGCGCGGAGATGCTGCGGCCACTGCGCGACGCGCTCGGCGAAGCCATGGTGCTGCTGGAGCAGGCGCGCGCGGAAGTGCCGACCGATGTCGGGCTTGCGCGGCTGACCACCGACCAGTACGCGGCCTGGCCCGCCGATGCCGACGAGCTGGTGCCCGCACGGTTCGCCGAGGCCAACAACGAAGTGCTGCTGATCAGCTCGTCGGCGTTCAAGGGCCGCTACGAGCTCGATCTGCCCAAGGCCGTGGCAGGCGCCAATGCCATGGTGCCGCTGCGCACCGCGATCGACGACGCGACGACCCAGGTGATCCTGGGCCAGTGGCGTACCACCGGCGGGGTGTCCGCGCCAGGCGGCCTCATTGAACGCACCGCGACCTGGGTGACCCGCGCGTTGGGGACCGACCCGGAGACGAGTCGGCCCCGGGTGCCTTCGATGGCGCAGTTCGATGTGCACACCCGCCCCGCGGAGCTGTTGACCCGGGCCCGGCTGTACGTGGGTCGGCCCGGGGAGTCCTTCGACGAGTTCTGCAAGGTGTCGCTGCGCGACTTCGTGCAAGGCGCAGGCGCCGCGGAATCGGAATTGGTCGTGCGCCGCCGGGACATCACCACCAAGTTCGCCGAGGCGCTGTCGCTGGCTCGACCGCTGGCCAGCGTGAACGACGAAGCGCTGCAGCGGGTGCATCCCGGCCAGCAGACGGAGTACCGCTACAAGTTCTCCGAGGTGCCTTTCGCCGGCCAGCCCGTCGCCGAAGCGCTGTTCGACGTGCTGCGCACCAATCCGCGTATCGACCAGGCCACCAAGGACAACTACCACCGGTCGCTGTCGGACGAGGACAGCGTGACCCGGGTGGACATCTTCGGGTCCTACCCCAACTACTCGCCGCTGGCGTTCGACTCGGTGCTCAAGCCCGCTGCCCAGCAGTGGGCCCGGATCGCGGGGCCGGGCCGGGGGACGTTCTGGCGCTATCGGCGCGCACGACCCCTGCCGGCGTCGCTGCCGATGACCGACGACGAGCGCCGCGCGATGACCGCGGGATGGTTGCTCGGGCAGATCGTCGGCCGGATCCACATCCCCGAGTCGCCGTACACCGACGCGGTGCGCATCTACGACGCGGATGCCGGGCACTGGCTGAATTTTCCCAACCCGCTGCTGACCCCGCCGTCGGCTTTCATCGCCACCTACGACTGGCTGCCCGCAGTGCTGGAGAGCATCCTGCTCGCGATCGCGCAATCGCACGAGCCGCCGGTGATGCATACGCTGCGGCCCTACGGCGTGCTGCGAGAACTCTACGACGCCCATTCGCAGGACCCGGCCAGCGGCATCGTCGAGTTGTCGGCCAGTGACGTGCTGCGCGACTTCCTCACCGGCAGCTCTGCCGCGCCCGGCGTGACGCCGCGAATCGAGACGATCGCCGCGGCCCGCAGTCCCGAGGAGCGCGCCGCGGCGGCGCAGGAGTGGTTGACGAATGTGCGCGACGTCGCCGCACAGTATCTGCCGGGGGACATGCCTGGTGCGGCCCCAGGCGGAGTGTTCACGTCGATCCCGACACGGTCGACGGCGTCGAAGACGCCGATCTTCCGCGACCTCGCACCTGACGTGTTCTGGGCCACCGAAGCGCTCGCCCGGTTGTTGCAGCGCGAGGCCGCGGCGCTGGAGCGGGGCGCGGCGACCGCCGGGACCGGCCATCTCGACGACGGGCCTGTGGTGATCCCGGAGGGCGGCACGTTCTGACCATGTCGATGCCGAGCAGTTCGCAGCAGGCGCTGACGGTGTTGGTCGCTCCGCACGCCGGAACGGAGGAGATTTTCGCCGTCTTGGCCGATTACTCCGCTGTCGAACTGCTTGCCGTGTTCGCGTGGGTCGATGCCGCCGACGTCGGGGGCGCGTCCACCCCGGCCACCGTGTTGCGCGACGGCCGCGCCGAACCGGCGGTGTTGCAACAATTGCTCACCGCCGAGCGCTACCCGCGGATCCGCGTGGTCATCCTGGTGCCCGTCGAGGCGCGGTCCGTTGACCGCGTGCCCCTCGCGGTCGAACAGACGGTGGAGCAGATTGTGCGCAGCAGTTCGATGGGCGCGCGCATCAGCCTGCTGCGTGTCCTGCTGACCCGTGGAGACGCCGCAGGGGCGGACCCGGATTCGACGATGGTGCTCGAGGGATGGCACAACCTGCTTGTCGCACCCGAGGATTCGGCGGCACCCGGCCTGGGCGCGGTGCCGAGCGGCCCCCTCACCGATCCCCTCGAATTCGCGCAACGCGCCGCACCGGTGATCGCCGGGATCGCCGGCTTGTGGGCGGGATTGGAGCAGACCCCGTTCGACACGTTGGAGATCCTGCCCGGGCAGACTGTGCGCGCGGTGCGGGCGTTCTACCGGCGACTGGACAGCAGCGAGGTCGAAGAGCGCCTGCGCGCCGAGCTGTTCGACCCCTCGGGACGGCTTCCGCTGCCCCGCGGCGGCGAGGTGCCCGTCGTCTACGTGGAGAACGTCGTCGGCGCCACGCAGACCATGGCCAGGGCGTTGTGGACCAAGCACCGCGACCTGCTCCGCGGTCCGCGGCTGTCGGTGGGTGATGTTGGTGCTCAAGCAATTTCGATCTGGGCCGCATTGCGGATGTTCTTGAAGTTCATGGGCGCGGCACTGCGGCAGGCGCCGGGCGCGTGGTGGTCGGCGGTGACGGGTTCGGTGTCGTCGGTGTTGGCCAGCACGGTGCAGGGCACGGTGTTCGGCGGCAGAGACTCCGCTTTCGCGGTGGTGACCAATACCGAGGTGGCCAACTGGCAGCACGTGGGTCGAAGCGCCGACACGCTGAACACCGCGCTGGGCGGGGAGCCGCCGCAACATCTTGCGCAGCGCGACCTGAGCGCGCTGTGGATGGATTTCGTTGCCGGGGCGCTGACGCTGGCCGACGGCGGCCGTCGCGCTGCGGGGTTGGAGCCGGTGCCGGTGGGTTCGGGCGTGGGGGTGCTCGCCGCCGCCTCTGACGTGGTTCCCAGTGCCACTGAATCGTTTTCGTCGATCCCCACGTCGCTGTCCGCCGTCATCGGGCTCAGCTCGGTGGAACCCGCCGATGTGCTCGGCGTCGCCGACCTGCGGGAGCGGCTGCAGCGCGCCTATTCCGACCCCGCGGCCGGGGTCGAGGCGCGTACTGCGGGCACCGCGTTGGAAGACTGGCACCGGTTCGTGTCGAAAAGCTATGCCTGGCAGGTCGGTTCCATCCTTGCGGACTTTCTCCACCGGGCCCGCGGTGAGGTCGCCCAATTGGCGGGTGAGATCCAGCGGGCCGCCACCCGGGTGTCGGCCGACGAGCGACTGCAGGCTCGCCAGCGGGCGATCGGCGTCATCCTCAAGACATGCTTCTGGGCACTCGTTCTGGTGTTCCTCGTGCTCGCCGGGATCACCGCCGCGGGATGGGTGCGCTGGCCGTTCGCGCTGTGGACGGGCGGCGTGATGCTCGGCTTGTACATCCTGTCGTCGCTGGCGTTGTTCTTGTTCTCGCAGCGGGATCTGTTCGCCGAGACGCACTTACGACAGTCTCAGCTGGGTGAGCTGGAGACCATGCAGGCCAACCTGCGGGCGGCGCTGCAGGATGTCAGCAGGTTGTCTACCGCGTATGGACAGCTGCTGTCGTGGTGCCGGGTGCTGGGCGCGGTGCTGCGGGCGCCGTTCGGGCCCGCGCCGGCGGCGCGGCCGTCACCCGGCCGGATCTTCGACGGCCTGCCCCGCTCGACGCAACTCGGTGTCGCCGACCCCGACGAGCGGCAGGCCGCCGACGCCGCGCATGCGATTCAGCGGCGCCTCTACGCATTTGGCTGGCTGACCCAGCCGTGGCAGGACATGATCAACGAAGTGGCCGCACGGCTGCGTGAGGAACCGGAGATGCTGTTCCGGATGCCGGGCATCGGCACGCATTCCGGGCTGGACCAATGGTCGTATGCGGTCGCTTCCGGGCAAGTCCAGCCCACCGGCGCCGACGCACTGTGGGGGCGAGTCGAGCAGATGTTCGCCGACGGGCGCGGCGACGTCGCTGGCGCGCTCACCGGCACGGTCCTGTTACCGGGCGACGACCGGCATGTGCCTGCTCGGCAATTCGGCGCGGGCATCACGGAGCACGGCGACGGGCGGGCGGCCCCGTTCGACGCGGCGCTGTTCACCCACACCGCCACGACAGCGGGCCGCTCGAGCGTCGCGGTCGACGAGGCCGCGGTGGCGCGCTCCGGCTTGGGATATCGCGCCGTGGTGGTGCAGGCCAGTGATGGATTGCCTCCCTACGACTTTGCGCTGTTTGCACCCGGTGTCACCGCGGCATCCGACGGTGAAAAGGACGCGACAGTGCCCAGCGCGCGGGAGCGCCGTGACGTCCCGCCGCGTCAGGACATGGTGTTCTAGCGATGCCCGACCCGCAGCACATCGACGCGGCCGACGATCCGCGGCTGCCGGCACTGATGGCGTGGCGACAGCGGCTCATCGACGCCGGTGCGGTGTCGCGCACCAGCTTCAAGGAAGCCCATCTGCGTCTGGTGCTGCGCTCGGGCCGCACCGAGGTCGCGCAGATCCGGGCCATGCTGCCGCCCTCGGTGGCCGAGCACGCCGAAGAGATGGCCCGACTGCTGGCCGAGCTCGAAAACCGAAGGGACGGTGGCGGATCAGAAGTCGTTGCCGCCGACGCGCCTCGTACCGATGCCCTCTTCGAGGAACTCCATTATCAAGCAGGTGATTTCGCGCCGTTCCAGTTGGGTGAGCAGCGCAGTGACGTGCACCCGATTGGGTTGCGACGGCGGCGCGACGACGCGCAGTCCGGTGCCCTCGAGTTGACGTGGCCCCCGGCTGGCTCTGACACCGTCGTCATCTACCGGATCGTCAGCGATGAGGACGACCCGCCGTACTCACCGGATCGGGCGTATCTGCTCGGCGCCACTACGGCTACGTCGGCGCTCGACGAACGGCCGCCGGACGGCGCCGTGCGCCACTACCAGGTGTGGGTCAACAGTGGACCCACCCGCGCTCAGGCGTTGTCCACTCAACCGGTCAAGCACGCCGAGGCGGCGTTGGTGAGTCCCGTGCGCGACTTCGCAATTCGAGAGGACAGCGGCCAGGTCATCGGCAGATGGAACGTCCCCTCGGCGGTGAGCGAGGTATTCATCTACCGCATACCGGCCGAGGAGGCCGGTCGTGAGAGACCCGAGCACCGCATCCTGAGGGGAACTGACACCCGTCGCGGGTTCGTCGACACCGAGGCGTCGCGCGGACAGCGCTACACCTACCGCGTGCGCTGCGCGGTCACCGTCGGCGGTGTCATCCGGTTGTCGGAGGCCACCGAAGCCACCGTCGAAGTGTCGGCGGTGCTCGCGCCGGTGACCGATCTGTCGCTGGGCGCCTACAGCCAGGACGGGTCGCGGTTCCAGCTGACGTGGACGCCGCCGCCGACCGGCACAGTGGTCATCTATCGCAGCCAAAGCGCGCCCAACGCGGGCGCAGAAACTGTCGAATTGCCCGAGACCACGCTCGAGCAGATCGGCCTGCACCCCGTCCATCGACTGACACAGCCGGTGTCGCAGGGCCGCGACGAGCACGGCCGTGACCGTGCGGTGATGGCGGGGGTGTCGTGGCCGGACAGCTGGAGCAGGGCCTACTTCACCCCCGTGACGGTGTTGGCTGGGCGTGCGCTGCCGGGCACCACGGTGTCCTCGGTGCGCACGGGAGGCATCCGCGACGTCAACCTGGCCGAATACTGCAACAAGCAGGTGCTGACCTTCGACTGGCCTGCCGGTGCCGCGGCAGTGGTCACGCACCTGGCCCCCAAAGGCTACGATCCCCGAAATGGGTTGACCGGCAAAACATTCGAGATCTCCCTCGAGGAGTACGAGAAGTACGGCGGTTTGCAGCTTTCGCAGCAGGAGTTGCCTGCTGCCGGATGCTCGCTGCACCTGGCCCCCGTGGCGTTTTCGGCGGGGCGCCGCGTCGTCGGCGCGATCCGCAGCGTCGAGTACGCCGGGCTGCTGCGCCTGCAATACGCGGTGCGGATCACCCGGGACCCCGACGGCAGGCCCGGCTACGCCACGGTCGCGTTGCGATCCCAGTACGACCTCCCCGGCTCTCCCGCGTTCGTCTTGATCAACAATGCGCAACGCATCCCGCTGTCGATGCACGACGGGCAGGCCGTCGATGCCGCGCCGGTCAATGAACACGGTCAGGTCGTCGGGGAGGCGTCGAAAGAACTGCGGTGGTCGGCGCTGACCACCCACGGCACTGGCGAGATGTGGACCGCCAACGTGCATGGTCTACACGGCTGGATCCGGCTGTTCGTGAACACGCCCTCGCCGGCGCGACTGCGCACGATCGCGCTGCTGGACCCCCCGGTCGAAAATCTGCGGCTCTCCACGGTGACACCGTGACCGCCCGCTACGGCCAACTGGCGTACACGTCGTTCGACCCGCCCGGGTCGGCAGGCGGCTGGCAGATCAAGCAGGTCGCAGGCGGTTTGACTCCGGCAGAAACGCAAACGCTTCTTGCCGGAATGCGTACCGCGTTCCACGCCGTCGAACCGCTGCCCGCCTATCCGACACCCGAACAGCTCGAGCGCGGCCCCCGGCGGCTGGCTTATCGACGCATCGATGCCCGAAGCGCCGGTTACTGGCATACGGCTCCCGCCGGACCGGACAGCACCGGCCGACCCGGCAACGTGTTCGCCCATGCGGTGCTCGACCGCGCTGCGGACGCGCAGCTACAGCAGCGGCCGATTCAGTGGTGGCGGTCGCCGCGATGGGTGTGTCCGTACGGGGCAGCCGCGGTGGCGCGCGCCGTCCTGCCCGACGAAGTACCCGGCCCGGCGGCCGCGGTGACCAAGGACAGCGTGCTGAGGTTCGCATTGGACACCAGCACATGGCGGCTGGCCACCTTGTTCGGCCTGCTCGACGCGGTCGCCGCCGCGCTCGACGGCGGCCCGCCGGTGGTGCTGGGTGTCGAGTCCGTTGATGTCGCCGCCCAGTGGATCGGCCTGGTGAGTTTCCTGATGTCGCCCGGCACGGCCGCGCGGCTGAACTTCTCCACCTTTGATCGCGCCGACCAGGTGGCGGCCGCGCTGCAGAACCAGCAGCACCTGACCGCGGTGCCGGTCGTCGACGTCACCGAGGTTCCCGCCGGGGTGGTGGTGATCGATGAGACCGCGACCTTGTCGCTGGGCGAACTCGGGGGAGAACCACATCGCACGTCGGCCGGGCAGCCCATCGCGGTGACGCCGTGGTCGGCCATGGCGCAGGTGGTGCTGCTCGAGCCAGGCCCGGCGCGCGCGGTGCTCGATGACATCGACGGCTATGCCGCCCAGGTCGACGACACCGTCGTGGCACCGGCCTGGCCGATGGCGATGGCGGTGGCGAGCACGGAGACCTTCGCCGACGCTCACCCCGAAGCCCGCAGCGTCATCGCGGCGCACACCCCCGGCGGGGTAGACCTCGGCACGGCGGTCGGTGCCACCGTTTCAGCAGTCATGACGCAATTGGTCGGCACCAAGACCGCCGACGCCTGGGAGGCGGTGCAGCACGCGCCTGCCGGTCTGGCGGCAGAGCATGCCGACCTGACGTACGCGTGCCGCGCGATCACCGACGACACATGGTTGAGTCAGCTGGGGCCAATCCCCGTCAGCTCCAGGGCATTTCGCGGCAACGCGGTGCCCGCGCAACTGTCCGCGGCGATCGGGCCTGCGCTGGAGCGGGCGGGTGACGTCGGCCCCGAGCAGGTGCTGCGGTTGGTCGATTTCTTGATGCGTGCGGGTGTCGATGACGACCGGTTGTCGGCGGCGCTGCGCCGCGACGTGGCGCCGTCCCTGACCGACTCGCAATACGGCCCACGGCTGGTGCATCGGCTGGGTCAGCGCACCGGCACGCAGGCTCGGCTGGTGCTGGCGGCCGAAGCGCTAAGGGCAGCAAGCGATGACACGCAGCTGGACGAAGACGTGCTCGGTTGGCTCGCCGAGGGAATCACTGCGCCAGCTCCGTCCGAGCTGGTGCACGCGTGCCGGTGGGACGACGCGTGGACCCGTGCGGCGCTTCGCGGCGCGCGCGCCCAACGCGCCGGGGCGGCCGACACCGCCGACCGCTGGCTGCTGCTGTGGTGGTTGCGCGTCTGTGGGTCACCGGTTTTCGAGCAGATGGCCGCGGCCCAAGTGTGGGAACCGGCAGCTCTGCTGGCGGCCGCCGGTGGCGCCCCGCCCGGGCAGTCGGCGCTGCCGACCCTGGTGGGCGCACCGGACTCGGCGGCTCTCCGAGAGCTGGCCGACGCGGTGATGGAGGCCAAAACGGACGATACCGCTGTGGCGTGCGCGGCGGTGCGGTTGCTGGAACCGTGGATGTGGGTCGAGGAAGGCCGCACGGAGACGTACCTGTCCACCTGCAGCACGCATTGGGACACCGCACTTTCCATGGTTGCGCCCGATCGGTTGCATCCGGACTTCACAGTGCGCCTGTTGGCGTTGGCGGTGCTCGCGACGATCACTGGCCAGCCGTATCCGGCGCGATGCGAGGCGCTGGCCGAGGACCCCGCTCTGGCTGCCCAGGCGGCATCGCAGGTGCTGGCGTTGACCGAGCATCACGCCTTCTTGGTCCCGGTGGTATTGGCGGCCGGTCTCGTGCGTGCCGCCCGCGGTGTCGACCATGTGTTGGCGCAAGCCGCCCAACAGCTCGCCGCCACCAGAGTCTTCACCGACCAGGAGATCGAGGACACGGCGGTGTTGATGGCGAAGATGTCGGGCGCTGAACCGGACGGCTCGGCGCTGCGCCGAAACCGAAAGCTGCTGACCCGACTGCAAGTGCGGCCGTGCTGATGCCGATTTTCGTTGTGGGAGAGCGCAATCAGCGCGTCAGCATTCCGAATGAGGCGCTGGCGGTGTCGATCACCGGTTCGCTGGCCGAAGCCGAGTTGGATGTGCGCGCCGGTGCGCAACAGCTGGTGGTGCGCCCGACTGCCCATCGCGCGGTGTTGCCGGAGATCGCAGGCGAAGTCACGGTCGGTGTGCGGCCGGTCGGTGCGGGGAGATTCGGCGCAGGGACCGTCGTTCATCTCGAAATCGCGCACGACAACCCCTCCGAGGTCGACCCGGTGCAGGTGCAGTTCGATCCGGTCGACGTGAGCGGCGAGTCGGCCGTGGTGCTCGCAGCGCTGCGCCCACTCGGATCTCACGTCGAGGTGGGCGTCATCGCGGTGGCCGATGTGCCGCTGAGCCCGTTGGGGTCCGCGGCGCGCAGTTCAGCCCGACAGCTGATCGGCCGCACGCCCGCGCGCTCCGACGAGTCGGTTGTGGTGGCCCTGGACGTGTCGGCGTCGATGCGGCCGTGGTTCGCCGACGGCAGCGCCGCCGCGGCCACCGACGTCGTGGTCGGCGTCGCGGCCGCGGCCGGCATTCGCAGCGTGTCGGCGATGCTCGTGGGAGCGGAGGTCACGCCGGTGGTTGTCGGCGGGCGCCACAGCGCGGACCTGG
This sequence comes from Mycobacterium sp. NPDC048908, assembly GCF_043197955.1. Lineage (NCBI taxonomy): Bacteria > Bacillati > Actinomycetota > Actinomycetes > Mycobacteriales > Mycobacteriaceae > Mycobacterium > Mycobacterium sp. NPDC048908. The sequence goes on from NZ_JBICUE010000002.1 coordinate 79,032, forward strand.
CCGACGCGGTTCGACAAGCCCGGCCGCGGTGGTCCGCCGGTGCGCGCTGGTCGAAACTTGCACCCGGCGCCCGCACCATCGCCTGCGCCGACTTCCCTACTTCACCTGTGCAACAACGCTTTCCGCTCATCATCTTGTCCAATGACCGCAGGTTCGATGCGGTGGGAGCGCGGTTGCCGTCACCCCGGCAGGGCCGCGACGCATCAGCCGAATTGCTGGCGCACCCGCACGTGCTGGAAAGGATGACGGCCGCTCTGGTGGGGGCACTGACGTGACGAAGTGCCCGCGGTGTTTCTCCGTGCTGACCTCCCGGCAGCACCTGTGGATGGTGCCTCCGCAGGCCGCGTCCGCCCGCTACTTCGACGAGGTCGCGTCGGCGTTCAATGGCGCGCCCGCCGAGAGCGGGCCGTTCTACAAGTGGGACCGCCCGGCGGGCTACCGCGGCCCGCCACCGCCGGCGGCCGACGCCAGCAGCGCGCTGCAAGGCCCGGTGGTCGAAGTGTGCCCGCTGTGTCACTACCCGTTGCCGGAGGGCTGGCGCGACGGGCATGCCGTCTGCATCGCGATGGCCGGCGCCCGCGCCACCGGCAAGAGCCTCTACATCGCCGTGCTGGTGAAGCAACTTGAGCTGCTGTGCGAAAACCTCGGCTTCTCGATGGAACCCGCGACCCGAGCCACTGCTACGGCGTATGCCACCCACTATGAGACGCCACTCTTTGTGCAGCGCGGACTGATCCCGCCGACGCCGACTGTGCACACGCAGGCGTCGCTGCAGCGGCAGCCGTTGATTTTCAGCATCGGCATCTGGCACGGCGTCCGGCGCTACCTGGTGTTGCGTGATGTGGCGGGAGAGGACCTCGAGGCTGGCGACCTGAGCGCGCCGCCGTTCCGATTCTTCGCCAACGCCGACGCCGTCTTCTTCATGTTCGATCCGCTGCGGGTCAAGTCAATTCGTGATCAGCTGCAGGATCTGCTGCCCGCGCAGACCGTCAGCGGAGGCGAGCCGCGCAGCGTGCTGAACAACGTGCTGCTGGCGACCGGGCACGGCCACCCGAAGCTGGCGGTGATCCTGTCGAAATTCGACGCACTGCGGATACTGCGCGATGTCGAGGACTCTGAATGGAGCCTGATCATGTCGAACGCCGGCGCGGCGTATCTGCGTGACACGTCCGACTGGCCGCGCTACGACGAGGCGGGCGGGCAGTTGCTACACGAAGAAGTGCGCAGCCTGCTGACGCGGCTGAATGCGGGCACGATGGTGGCGGCCGTCGAAAACCCCTCCAGCGGAAAGCGGTTGACGCACCGCTATTTCGTGGTGTCCTCACTCGGGCAGCCGCCCAGCGGTAATCGCCTGCATCCGCGCGGTATCGCCCCGTTCCGCTGCGCGGACCCCGTACGTTGGATCACATCGGGGTCCGGCGTGCTGTGAGGGGACGGGGATGACGCACGGCTACCGCGGCGAACGTCCGTCGAGCGGAGACCCGTTCGGTGCCGATCCGTTCGATCCCTTCGGCGCAAGTCCTCCTGATGCTCAGGAGACGCCGGCAGCACCGCAGCAGGAGACCCATACGCTTGCCACGTTGTCGGTGGTGTTTGCGTTCGTGTTCGCGCCGGCGGGGCTGATCCTCGGCCACCTCGCGCTGTCGCAGATCCACCAAACCGGGGAGCGCGGGCGGGACCGGGCGTTGGTCGGCGTGACGCTGTCGTACGTGTTCATCACCGCCGCCGTGGTGGCGTTGCTCGTAGCGGCGGCCGGCGTTCACGTCAGATAACCCGCGGTAGCCCTACAAGGGCCGCTAATGTCGAGGCGAGGTGCGCTGCAGATGAACCACGGCGGGTATGGCGGCTCGGCTGGCCGCGACGATGACGAGTTGTTCGGCGCCGATCCCTATCCCGCGCCTCCTGTCATATCGGCGCCGCCACCGCAGCCTCGTCGGCAGACCAACACCTTCGCGACTCTGTCGGTGGTGTTCGCGTTCCTGTTCGCCCCCGTCGGTGCGGTGCTGGGTCACCTCGGTCTGTCGCAGATCCGGCGCACCGGGCAACGCGGCCACGACCGTGCGCTGGTCGGGTTGACGCTGTCCTACGCATTCATCGTCATTGCGGTGGTCGCGGTGGTCGGCTGGCTGGTGGTCCGTACCGATCAGGGTCGGCCGTCGACAGTTGCGTCGCCGCCTCCAACTGCGACGAGTCCAGCCGCACCGGACGAGCGGCTCGTCAAGGCCGCCCAGCTGCCGCAGCTTCTGCTGGGCCTCGACGAAGTCAAGCAGGCGGTCAACGCTTCGGTTCTCGGGAAGGTCGAGGAAGGGCCGGGTCTCAGCAGTGACAAAAGCATCAACGTCACGCCGCGGGAGTGCGTGAGCGCATTGTTCGGCGGGGGTGCCTCGGCATACGAGCGCGGCTCTTCTCGCGCGTCCTTCACGCGTGCGCTTTCCGGCGACGGGGATAGCGGCATGATCTTGCTGAACGAAACAGCCTCGACGTTCGAAAGTACAGCCGCCGCAACAAATCTCGTTTCAAGAACAGTTGGCCAGTGGCGTGGCTGCGCGGGCAAGTCGGTGACGCTGATCGTCGACGGCAACCCGCTCGTGCTGGACGTCGGGGAGCCGATGCAAGACGGCACGGTGATGGTGTTGCGAAACACGCTGCGCGGCAGCAAATCCGGGTTCAGCACCGACCGGGCCATCACTTCCCAGGCCAATGTCGTCATCGACCTGGACGCCCAGGGCTTCGACCTCGGCGACAGCGTGCAGACGATAGCGAAACGCATCCTGGACAGGGTGCCCAGCTGAGCCCTGCCGGATCGGGCACTCAGCGGGCTGACGACGGCGGCGGCGCGGTCACGACATGCACGCGACGGCGTTTAGTCACGGCGACGATCAACCAGATCCATGCCCAGCCGCCGCAGGCCCAGAAGCTCAGCAATGTCAACACGGCGTGCAGCGTGTGGTTGGGTCCGGTGATCACAACGCTGGTCTGCATGGGCAGTGGATGCGGCGCAGGTGGAGCCATGGGCTGTGGTGGGACGGCCCGATGGTGTGCCGTCCAGACACGCCCGTCGAAGTAACGTTGTCCGGGTGCGCCGCTCGGATTGGCATACCAGCCGGCAGGCGGCAGGGAATTCATGTCCTCCCTTTCTGTCACCGCGCTACATTGCGGCAAGTCAATTGAGTTGACCATTGCAACGCTAGCTGTACCCACCTCGGCAATGCAGTAGCTGTGCCGCTCGCCCCTGAGGCCACCGGTGCTCGTAATCCGCCTCAGACTCGTCGGCCGAAATTTCCGAGTACCAAACGGTGGTTCAAGTCTCGTTAGTTCTCGAGCATTCTCGAGATGCTCGCATCATCATCCTGTAGGTGGAGCTCACTTATCTCCGAGCCCTCTCAGCGCATGCCGCCCTAGTTTCCTGGATCGGGGGCTAGTCGAGGTCGACATTCTTCTGGTCGGGAGCATCGCCAGCGGAGCCAATGAAGGGCGCAAGCCGACGTGCGGCAATACCTATCAAGACACGATTCACCGACGAGTAAAACGCGCGCATAACAACCGACGGTCCTGAGGAATCAACGGCCAACGACCACGTCAACTCGGTGGAATCATGGCCCACTGCTCGCACCGACCACCGTTCTGCCATGCCCCTGACAGCTGGCCACGCGCACCGGTCCACACGGAAGGCGAACGCATCGTCGACATTCCAAGCCAACACGGTCTCTTCGAATGAAGATCCGAACGCCCGCATCGTGCGCCGGCTCCCGACGCCGTGAGGTGGTGCCGACACCCATTCGCTCGCCGTAGAGAAGCCCGGAAGCCAGTGTCCCCAGCCGCTAGGGTCAGATGTGATCGCGGTGAAGGTAGCTCCGACAGGAGCGCGGACAGTCTTCGTGAGGTGGACCCGAATCGGGGCGCTGTCTATGAAATCAAGGTCGACTGCGCTGAGTTCCCTCATAATCAGCCTCCGTTGGGATAACCGTTCGATGGCGGTTCACGGTTCAGACCTCGCGGGCCAGGGCCGCCTACGGTGGAGCCTAGTAGGCGGCCTCGTACTCGTTGGGGCGCACGTAGTTGAGCAGACAGTGCAAGCGGCAATTGTTGTACCAGTCGACGGCAACCTCGGCTCTTCTTCGGGAGACAACGAAAGTTGGCATAGGAAAGATGCAATCTGACGGCGTACTCGATTTGCACCGACCGCAGATTCTTCCCGGGCAGTCCTAAGTCCATCGCGCCCAGGCTTTCGGTATTGGGAACGGATCGTCGGGGTGGCGAGGTATTTTGTGTTAGCGCGTGTGCGGGCTTGCTATGCAGAAATACGCCGATCACTCAATAACCAGCTACGAGCACGATAACCCCCGTAGCCGGCTTCTCAGCGACTGATTAGCGAGCGACCCGGTAGCGGAGGTGAGCCACGCCGGGGGCTTCGAGCACGCGAACGATGTCCATCTTCGGTATGCCGGGCTGAAAGCCGTCGAACAACCGCTCGCCCGACCCGAGGATCACCGCCGACACCTGCAGGTCGATCTCGTCGACCAAGCCCGCCTGGATCGCCTGGCGTGCGCACGACGCGCCACCGGCGATCGAGATGTCCTTCCCGCCGGCGGCGGCCTCAGCCTGCGCGAAGGCGGATTCAATGCCGTCGGTCACGAAATGAAAGGTGGTGCTGCCCTTCATCTCGATCGGGTCGTGGGCGTAGTGAGTGAGCACGAAGACAGGGCAGTGATACGGCGGGGTGTCGCCCCACCAGCCTCGCCAGTCCGAGTCGCCCCATTCGCCCCGAACAGGTCCATACATGTTGCGGCCCATGATGGTTGCGCCCATGCCGTCCAACATGTCGGCCATGACTTGCCGGTTGACGGGGTGATCCTTGTTGGGGCCGATGTGCCAATCGTGCACCGCGAGGCCACCGACCCCTAGCGGATTCTGCTCGCTCTGGTTGGGCCCTGCGACGTAGCCGTCCGCGGAGATCGACATCGAGAGGTTGGTACGCGCCATGTTGATAAGACTGCCTCACCGCTAGAAACTCATCGCGTCGGTGTTACCGCGCGCCCGAGCACGCAAGGCCAAGCAGGCCCGACGCGACGCGCGGCGCTCACTGGCGAAGATCCGGCCGACTGGACGCTCAGGGACGCCATACGCCGTGCCCTGGCCGGCGCACATCCTCTCGCCCTGCTCAGCGTGGCGTGCGTCGTGGTCAACGCGGCGAAACCCGGCCACTCCGATGAAAGCTATGGGAACCGAATCCTTGACGCTGCTAGCCCGGTGGCGAACGCCGGTCACCAGGCGCGGCCACGGTGTGCAACGAAAAGGTGTGCGACAAGTTCTTCGCGACCGACTCCGCAGCGCCATTCACCGACCCCGACCATCGCGAACTGCTGCTCGGGCTTCTCGAGACTGATTCCGTTGACCCTCTGCGGGGGAGTGCCACACGCGTCGAACACGCGATTGGTCGTACGCCCTATAAGGAGCACAGCATGCCGTTGGAGGTCGCGCTCCACGCACCGGATCTGCTCCGCGCCCACGTCCCATACGCACACGGGCAGAGCGGCTTTCGAGACGAACTGACGTCTCGAACGCTCGCGAGAATCGACGCGTTGCGGTTGCGCTACAAGCGGTTGCTGCTACGGGAGTACGACGACGGGTATCTCGACGACGCTGTCTGATTTTTGTCGGACCCGGGTGTCATGATCCTGTTATGTCCTCGACCTCGGCGTCTCCGGTGGGTACTACCACCAGTGATCGTCTTGAGGTGTTGTTTGAGGAGTTGGCGGAGTTGGCGGGGCAGCGCAACGCCATTGACGGGCGGATTGTGGAGATCGCGGCGCAGATCGACCGCGACCAGTTGTGGGGCGCGACCGGGGCACGGTCGCTGGCGGCGTTGATGGGCTGGCGGCTGGGGTTGTCGACGGGCACCGCGCACACCATCACCGCCATCGCCGACCGACTCGAGGAATTCCCCCGCTGTACGCAGGCGATGCGCGAGGGCCGGTTGTCGTTGGATCAGGTGGGGGTGATCGCCGCCCGCGCCGGCGAGGGCTCCGATGAGCACTACGCACAGTTGGCGTCGGTGGCCACGGTCAGCCAGTTGCGCACCGCGGTGAAGTTGGAACCGCGCCCGAAGCCTGATTCCAAGGCTTCGCCGGAGGCGTCGTTCAGCAAGACGGCCGATGACAAGTGCACGAAGTATCGGATTACCCTGCCCTCCGATCAGGCCGCCACCTTCGACGCGGCACTGGCCTCGCATAGGGATGCGTTGTTCGCCGAGTGGAAGCAGGCCCACGGCGACAGCAAGTCGGAGCAGCGGCCGCCGTTGCCATCCGCCCCGCAGGCATTCATGCGGTTGGTGGAGACAGGCTGGGATGTCGAGGCGGCGCGGCGCCCGCACGGGCAGCGCACCACCGTGGTGGTCCACGTCGATATCGAACAGCGCATCGCCAACCTGCATCTGGGCCCGCTGCTCTCCGACGCCGACCGGCAGTATCTGACGTGTGATGCGACCTGCGAGACGTGGTTCGAGCGTCACGGACAGGTGATCGGCTCCGGGCGAACCACCCGCACAATCAATCGGCGGCTGCGTCGGGCGTTGGAGCATCGTCACCCCACCTGCGCGGTGCCCGGCTGTGGGGCCACAACAGGTTTGCATGCTCATCACATCATCCATTGGGAAGACGGCGGGCTGACGGAGTTGGACAACCTGGTGCTGCTGTGTCCGTATCACCACCGCATGCACCACAACGGCGGCATCACCATCACCGGACCCGCCGACCGATTAATCATCACCGACAGCGACGGCCGAAGACTGACCTCCGCCTCACTGGCGCGCCCGCCCACCGGACCCCCACCCGACGTCGCACCGTGGACCGGGCCATTGGGTGAACGCGCCGACTGGTGGTGGTATGACCCGTACGAGCCCGAATTGCCAGGCACGAACTGAGCCCAAACGCGTAGACCGACAAAGCATTCAGCGACATTGTCGCCAAGAGCTGGGCACTTTTGAGTGCTCACCCCGCCTTCCCGCTTAGCGGCGAGCTTCGACGACTCGGTGCAGCCGGCGCCGTGACTGCAATGGATTCAAGCGACGTGGCTGGCCCTCAGCCCATGCAACCGAATCACGAAATCCGCCAGCGATGCGAAAAGCCGCCCGCCATGCATGCCAAAACCTAGGCCTGCAAAGCATTTAGCGACAGAGTCGCTCAGAGATGGGCATTTTGGAAATGCACCTCCGGCTCACGCCATCGAGAACTGCTCCTGCATCACAACGACGCTCGCCACGCGCTGCAGACTGCCTTCCACTGCGATGCGCTGATCGTTCGGGACATCGAGCAACCCGTCGAGCGCCGTCGACACCTTCTTCATGTCGTAGATCGGCTGATCCTTCGCCGCCTGCGAGGCGAACGTGTCCCGGTAGAACTCGAGCATCGGATCGTCGGGGTTCCGTGTGGGAGGCGTCGTGAACGGATGCTTCTGCCGGTCATACACCTCCGGGATCAACACATCTTTCGTCGCCTCACGCAGAACGTGCTTCTCCCGAATGCCTTTCACCTTCATGCTCACCGGAACCCTGGCCGCGGTCTCGGCGACACGATGATCCAGGAACGGCACGCGCCCCTCGATGGAGTGCGCCATCTCCATCCGGTCGGCCAGATAGTTCAGGATGAAATTCGGCAGCATCGTTCTGGCGTTGACGTACAACATCTGATTCAGCCGGTCGCGCCCAGCGACCCGTTGCGCCAGCGGTAACCGATCCAGCGCCGACGCCAGCGGCTGAAACGCACGGACCGACGGCGGCAGGTCATCCCGGAACAACGGTGCCACGCTATTGGCCTGCCCCGCAGCCATATTCAGCGTTGCCGGCAGCCAGCCGAGCCTGCGCTCCACCGCCTGCATCTCCGGACTATCGATCTGCTCCGGCATCAGCACCGCGCGGGTCGCCGCATTTGCACCGAACATCTCATCGAGAAGCGCCGCCTTCTCACCGGCACTCAACGTCGGATCGTTGTTCAGCGCATCGATCCGGAAATACGGATAGCCGCCGAGCATTTCGTCGGCGCCCTCGCCGGTGAACACCACCTTGATGCCCGCGTTGCGCACCGCACGGCTGAGCAGAAACTTCGCCACACCGTGGCCGTTGAACATCTGCGTCTCGGAATGCCAGACCGCATCCGCGAACGACTCGGCAATCTCGCGTCCCGTGATCGGAATCGGCTGATAGATCGCGCCGACGTGCTTGGCCTGAGCCTCGGCGATGCGCGCCTCGTCATACAGCGCGTCGTCGAAGGTCAGGGTGAATGCGCGGATCGGCCGCGCCATCTCCTGCTGCGCGAGCCCGAGCACGGCGCACGAGTCGATGCCGCCACTCAGATACGACGCCACCTCAACGTCGGCCACCAAGCGTTCCCGCACCGCGTCGGCCAACGCCTCGCGGAACTCTTCGACGACCTCCGCCTCGCTCCGGGCGTCCGTCCGCATCTGCTCCGCCGTCGGTATCTCCCAATCCCAGTACGGATAGATGCGGACGACGCCATCCCTTGCGATCGCATAGCATCCCGGCGGCACCGTGCTGATCCCAGCGAATTCCGTCTTCTCGTGCGATCGGCCCAGCCCTCCTATGGCCCCCTCCAGGTCCCATGCGGCAGGCACACCCAGCGCCAGCAGCGCCTTGATCTCCGAGGCGAAGAACACCTCACCGTTGACCACCGCGTAGTACAGCGGCTTCACCCCGAACCGATCGCGGATGGCGTACATCGCCCGCTGCCGTTCGTCGGCGATGATCACCGCGAACTCACCCCGCAGCAATGTCGCGGCCTGCATACCGCGCTCCCGATAGAGGTGCAAGGCGATCTCGCTGTCGCTGTCGGTGGAGAAGCGATAGCCCGCCGCGCGCAGCCGCTCGCGCAGATCGCGGTAACCGTAGAATTCGCCGTTGACCACCACATGCACCGCGCCGTCCGGGCTGGTCATGGGTTGACTGCCGTTATTCAACCCGATGATCGACAACCGCGTGTGTCCGAGCGTCCACTGCCCGTGAGGCGACGTCCACAGTCCGGTGCCGTCCGGGCCGCGATGCTCCAACAGTTTCAGCGCCGCATCGCAGCGGTCACTGGAAATGCGGTCGCGTGTCATCGCAGCGAATATGCCGCACATCCTTGCGCCCTCCAGCGGTCGATGGTCGTCGCGCAAACGCGCCACCGAACCAGCGGCGCTGCCTAATCGCCCTAACGCGCGCCTATAGCGGACTATTTCTTGGGAACGGCTGCCATTTCGTCGAATCCGCGCCCGGCACGGCCTTACGCTCGACCTATCAGGGGAGGTGCGACATGGCGATTACGAGCCCCGAACCGCAGGAGTCGATTGCCGAACGCGTCGCGGGTGGCATGCTCCCGCGCGTCCTCAATACCTTCGACATGGTCGCGATCTTCGTGTCGATCGTTCTGTTCATCACCAACGCCGCCGTCATCCAGAGCGCGGGGCCAGCGGCCTTCGGTTGGTGGATCATCGGCTTTGTTGCCTTCCTGATCCCGGGCGCCATCGTCACCGGCCAACTGGGCCGGATGTTTCCCGGCGAAGGCTCGATCTATCTGTGGACCCAGAAGGCGTTCGGCCCGTTCTGGGGCTTCTTCGCCGGCTTCTGCGCCTGGTGGCCCGGCGTGCTGGTGATGGTCGCGACCGGCACCGTCGTGTTGAGCTACCTCGGCTACGTCTTCCCGGGCACCGTCGGCGCCGCCAGCGTCCAACTGCAAGGCGTCATCATCACCGCCTTCATCGTGTTGTCGGCCGTGCTTGCCACTCAACGCTTCCGGCTGACACAGAACGTCGTCAACGTCGTGTGCATCCTCTACGCCGTGGCGATCGGCTTGGTGGTGATCGCGGGCATCGTGCATCTCGCCGGAGGCGCTGCGGCCCAGACCAATCCGACCGACTGGTCGTCGTGGTCGCCGTCGGCGGAAACCGGTATCAACCTTGCCAATTGGAGTTTCTTCGGCGTCGTGGTGCTCGCATTGCTCGGCGTGGAGGTGCCCCTGAACATGGGCGTGGAAATCAAAGAGGAGCGTTCCATCACCCGGTACCTGGTGTGGGGGTCGCTGGCGGTGATGGCCGCCTATGTGCTCGCCACGTGGGCGGTGATGGTGACCGTGCCCGCCGGCGACGGCCAGTCGGCTCAAGTGACGGCGTTGGCCACCGCCGCTGGGACCGCGTTGGCGGGCTGGGTCGGCAAGATCGTCGCGATTCTGTTGGCCGCGTTCTTCCTGTTCATCACCGTCGTGTACAACTTCTCGTTCGCGCGACTGGTTTTCGTCTCCGGGCTGGATCGAAAGCTACCGTCGGCGATGGCGAAGGTGAACAAGCACAAGGTGCCCAGCAATGCGGTGTGGGCTCAGACCGTGATCGCATCGGTGTTCGCGTTGGTGGCCTTCGTGGTGTTGCCGTCGATCGGTTTCGGTGGCGGCAAACCGATCGACATCCAGACCAAGGTCTATGACGTGCTGCAAGCCGCGGTCACGGTCATCTGGTGCATCTCGATGGTGGTGTTGTTCGTCGACGTGGTGATCATCATCAGACGCTTCCTGCCGCGGTATGAGGAGACCAAACTGGCCCGCCCCGCTGTCTTCTACACGTGCGCGGTGATCGGCGGGGTGTCAGCGTTGGTCGCGGTGATCGCCACACTGAGCGGATCGTGGACGCCGTTGATCGCCAACGACTCTGGCAGCGTGTCGATCGGCGGTGCGCACATCGCCTACGGCGTCTGGTTCTACCTCGTCGCCGGCATCGCCGCGCTCTCCCTGCTGGTGGCCGTCGGCATCTACTTTCTCGGTAGAGCGACGTCGGCTAGTCGAGAATAGCTGCGCGCCGCGCGTCGACTCGGTGACCGAGCGTTGGCGCGGTAGATCAAGCTACGACCCGTCGGGGGATCTCTACCGCCGTCTCGAGCATTTGTTGAGTGCTGGTGAACCAGTCCTGCAGATTCAGGTCGATGATGAGCTCGTCCGCGCCGGCCTCGGCGGCGGTTTGGATGTCATCGAGAATTTGGTCGAGCGTGCCGACGAACGCGGGTCGATCCGGTCCTGCCGGACGCTCGGTGAAGGTGACGTTGCCGACCACGATCAACTCCATCCTGCTTGTGTCCCGGCCGTACTCGGCGGCCAGTTCCTTGATGCGGCGCCAGCTTTCGCGCAGTTCGTTGGCTCCGGCCGGTCCCGGCGTTGGCAAGATCGGTAGCCAGCCATCAGCGCGTTTGGCAGTGCGCTGTAAGGCTTTTGAGCCACCGCCGCCGAGCATCACGGGGATTTTCGTGACGGGCTTGGGCAGGACGAAGGCGCTGTCGATGACGACGCGGGGGCTGCGGAACGTCACGGGGTCCGGTCCCCACACGGCGTCGAAGACATCGAGCGTCTCGTCGAGGAAGCGGCCGCGATCGGCTTTGGTGGCACCCGTCGCATGGAATTCGTCGGTGGACCAGCCGGTGCCCAACCCGGCGATCATGCGGCCGCCGCTGATCTGGTCGATGGTGGCCAGCGCCTTCGCCAGCTGTACGGGTGTGTGTAGCGCGGCAACCAGAAGGGAAATACCGAGGCGCACCTTTTCGGTCGCCACCGCCGCCGCGGTGAGGACCGCCAGAGGGTCGGCGATCTGCCGCTGGCTTTCCGGCCACGCTAGGTCGCTCCCGACATAGCCTTCGGCGGGATGCTGCGGGAAGAGCAGCCGTTCGAACGTCCACAAGCTGGTATATCCGGCCGCTTCGGCGGTTCTAGCTGCTTCGACGATGTCGTGTTGGAGGTTGACCCCGAGTCGTTGGGGAAGGCGCAGTCCGAGTTTCATGTCCACCCAGCGAGTGTCCAACCATCACATTGATGTGAAGGTCAAATGTAAGCTTGAGCACATGAGGATCGGAGAGCTCGCGGATCGCACCGGCATCTCCCGCCGACTGCTGCGCTACTACGAAGAGCAGGGCCTGCTCACGCCCAGCCGCGGCGACAACGGTTACCGCTACTACAGCGAGCCGACCGTCGACGTGGTGTTGCAGATCAAGGGGCTGCTCGACGCCGGGTTGCCGACCCGCATCATTCAGCAGCTACTGCCGTGCCTGGATCAGCCGCAGACCATCTACGTTCCCGACGTGACACCGGAGATGATCGCCACGCTGCGACGCGAACAAGCCCGACTGACCGAGCGCATCGAGAACCTCACCCGCAACCGCGACGCGGTCGCCGACTATCTCGATAAGGTTCTCAGCGTCAAGGCGGCGAACGCGTCGCGCACGGGCTGAATCCCAATTGCCTTGACGTTCATCACCATTCAGTCGTGTTTCGCCTCGTAGCGCAGCAGGACCGTGCCACCCGGGAAGGTGCGATTCTCCAATAGCCGCAGCGAGATCCACGACGGCAGGGTCGGGAAGAACGGGGTGCCGCCGCCCACGGCGGTGGGCGCGACGACGATCCGATACTCATCCACCAGCCCGGCCTGCACGATCGGTGCGGCCAACGTCGCGCCGGCCACCTCCAGGCTGCCGTCGGTCTCGGCCTTCAGCTTCGTCACCACCTCGACCGGGTCACCGCGTTCCAGGCGGGAATTCCAGTCGACGGACTCCAGGGTGCGCGAGAACACGACCTTGGGCATGTCGCGCCAGATGTGGGCGAAGTCGATAATCAATGGCGTGGCGTCCGGTGCCTTGTCGGCGGTCGGCCAGTAGTCCGACATCAGTTCGTAGAGGCGCCGACCGTAGAACGACAGCGCGGTCTCCCGCTCGAAGTCGTTCCAGTACTGGTGCAGTTCGTCGCTCGGCTCGGACCAGTCGATGTTGCCTTGTGCGTCGGCGATGTACCCGTCCAGCGACACATTGAAGCCATAAATGAGCTTGCCCATGCAGATCAGACTCCACCCAAAGGCAAAACTCGTCGCGACGCCACACGGATACTGCTACGCCTAATCCCCGTGGCTGGGCTCGGTGAGTTCCGGCGTCTTCTCGCGGGTCGCCATCCCGCCCTCGCGGCCGTGATCGACTGGGCCCGGCGGCGGATCGACCTTCGCCGATTCGTCGTTCTGCTTGTCGGATTCCTTGCTCATGCCTGCGGAATACCCCACGCCGCGGCGTCTAGAACAACGCCAGCTGCCGGTCCTGGCCGAACTTCACCGGGACCGGCCGTTGCCGGACCCGCACCGGCCACCAGAACCATCGGCCCAGCAGTGCGGCGATCGAGGGCGTCATGAACGACCGCACGATCAGCGTGTCGAACAGCAGACCCAGCGCGATCGTGGTGCCGATCTGGCCCAGCACCCGCAGATCGCTGAAGATGAACGACGCCATGGTGAACGCGAACACCAAGCCTGCCGCGGTCACCACCGAACCGCTGCCCGCCATCGACCGGATGATGCCGGTGTTGATGCCGGCGTGAATCTCCTCTTTGAACCGGGACACCAGCAGCAGGTTGTAGTCCGACCCGACCGCCAACAGCAGAATCACCGCCAAAGGCAAAATCACCCAATACAACTCGACGCCCAACAGATGTTGCCAGACCAACACCGAGACGCCGACCGACGCACCTAATGACAACGCCACCGTGCCGACGATGACGAATGCGGCGACCAGGCTTCGGGTGATGAACAACATGATCAGCAGGATCAGGCTCAGCGAGGCGATGCCGGCGATGATCAAGTCGTAATGGGCCATCTCGGCGATGTCTTTGTAGGTCGACGCGGTCCCGCCGAGGTAGATCTTCGAGCCCGCCAGCGGGGTGCCCTTGATCGCCTCGGCCGCGGCATGCCGGATCGAATCGATGTGCGAAATACCCTCCGCGGTGGCGGGATCCACGTCGTGGGTGATGATCATCCGCGCCGCCTTGCCGTCCGGGGACAAGAACAGCTTGAGCCCGCGCAGGAACTCCGGGTTGCTGAACGCCTCGGGCGGCAGGTAGAACGAATCGTCGGTCTTCGAGGCGTTGTAGGCCGCACCCAACTGGGTGGAGTTCTGCAGCGCCGCGGCGCTCTGATCGTTGATCCCGGCCGTGGTGGCGTGATTGGTCATGGTCAGGTCGCGGTTGGTTTCCTGGTTGGCGATCTGCGGCGGGATCAACGCCAACAGCTTGGGCTGCAAGGCATCGAGCTTGGCGATGCTGCCCGAGACGTTGGCCAACTGGTCGGTCAACTCGTTGATGCCATCGAGTGCATCGAACAGCGACCGCAACGCCCAGCACACCGGGATGTCGTAGCAGTGCGGCTCCCAATAGAAATAGTTGCGCAGCGGGCGGAAGAAGTCGTCGAAGTCGGCGATCTTGTCGCGCAGGTTCTGCGCGGTGGCCACCGTGTCGGCAAACGCCTGACTCTGCTCGTGGGTGATCGCACTGGACTGCTGCTGCAACGCGTACTGCTGGCGCAACACGTCGATCGAGTCGTTGATGACCTGAACCTGCTTCAACAGATCGGCCGCCCGATCCTGTTGAAACGGCAGATTGTTGATCTGCGATGCGCTGTTGGCGCTGAGCTGAAACGGGATCGAGGTGTTGTCCAGCGGGGTGCCCAGCGGCCGGGTGATCGACTGCACCTGCGCGATCCCGTCGGTGTGAAACACCGCCTTGGCCACCCGCTCCAACAGGATCATGTCGGTCGGATTGCGCAGATCGTGATCGGCTTGGATCATCAACAGTTCCGGATTCAACCGCGCCTTGGAGAAATGCCGCTCGGCGGCCGCATAACCGACATTCGACGGCGCACTCGCAGGCATGTACGGGCCGACGTCGTAGCTGACCTTGTAACCCGACAGCGCCGCCAACCCGATGAACGCCAACGCCAACGTCGCGATCAGGATCGGGCCCGGCCACCGCACGATCGCCGTCCCGATCCGCCGCCAACCCCGTTTGGCCGTCTTGCGTTTCGGCTCCAACAGCCCGAACCTGCTGCCGATCACCAATACCGCGGGCGCCAGCGTCAGCGACGCCACCAACGCCACCAGCACACCGATCGCCGCCGGGATGCCCAGGCTCTGGAAGTAGGGCAACCGGGTGAAATACAGGCACGCCACCGCACCCGCGATGGTCAACCCCGACCCCAGGATGACGTGCGACGTTCCGCGATACATGTCGTAGAACGACGCCTCCCGGTCGAGACCGTCGTTGCGTCTTTCCTGATAGCGGCCGAGCAGGAAGATCACGTAATCGGTGCCCGCGGCGATGACCAACAGGGTGAGGATGTTCGTCGAATACGTGGACAGCCCAATGAGTCCCACGTCCGCCAGGAACGACACGATCCCGCGGGCCGCGGCCATCTCGACCAGCACCGTGAGCAGCGCCAGGATCATCGTGATCGGCGACCGGTAGACGATCAACAGCATGACCGCGATGACTGCGACGGTCAGGATCGTGACGAAGGTGGTGCTCTCGTTGCCCACTTCGAACTGGTCGGCGATCTGGGCCGCCGAGCCGGCGACATAGGCGTGAATGCCCGGTGGTGCGGGCGTTTTCGCGATGATGCCGCGCAGCGCGTCGACCGACTCCAGCGACAACGCCTCACCCTGATTACCCGCCAAGAACACCTGCACGTAGGCGGCCTTGCCGTCCGGACTCTGCGAGCCCGCCGCGGTCAGCGGATCACCCCAGAAATCCTGCACATGCTGCACATGCTTGGTGTCTTCGTTGAACCGCTTGACCAACTCGTCGTAATAGCGGTGCGCCTGCGCACCCAGCGGCTGATCACCCTCGAGCACCACCATCGCCGCGCTGTCGGAGTCGAACTCACCAAACACCGTGCCGATGCGCTGAAACGCCTGCAGCGACGGCGAACTCGGCGAGCTCAGCGCCACATTGTGCTCCTCGCCGACCTTCTCCAACTGCGGCACGAACACATTCGTCACCGCCGCCACCGCCAGCCAGAACAACACGATCGGCACACACAACCGGCGCACCCAGGTAGCCACCCGATGCGTCGTCGCCGGCCGCTCGGCCAGGTGCAGGCTCATCCCGACTTGTCCAGACAGTAGGTGAAGGCGTTCAACGCAGTGACCGTTCTCTCGTCCTTGACCACGTCATCGATGGTGATCCGACAACCCAACGAGTCGCTGTCGCCCTGGGCGGAGACGTTGACAAAGACCGCGGGTTGAGTGGTCGTCGTGTCATAGGCCCACGGCAGTGCGGCGGCATCGACGCGCTGCGGTTGGGCGTTGACGTCCATGTAGGTGATGGTCGCGACCGTGCCCGGCGGCCCGAACACCTCCATCACCACATGCTTGGGGTTGAACGGATGAATCTCATTGGCAGCCCCACTCGGAGTCGACGTGACGTCCTTGGACCCGAAGATGCCGTTGAGCCGATACACCGAAAAACCCGCGATCACCACCACGAACACCGCCACCAGCAGCATCCAATGCCGCAGCACTCGGTGTCCAACCGGAACCCGCGACATCCGTGACCCTTTCACGCGCACCGGCGCGTCGACGACAGGTGGACCCTCGCTGAGTGGATATCAACCAGATTGACAGTACGGTACGGGACCGGACCGCACAACACGCAACTCATGGGTTGTGCCGAGTCAGGCTCGGGATGAGCACGTTGTCGACCAGTTCGCCCACGGTGCGGCCCGTTGCCTGCCGCCCAATGAGAACGGACCGGTAGATGAGGTAGCCGGGCAACACGTCCCACAAGTCCTCGGTGATGGCCGACGCGTCGATCTCCCCACGCTCGACGGCCCGCCTCAGCACGTCACCCATCAGCGCTTGCTTCTGGGCGAGGAACTGCTCTTGCATGACGGTTGCCAGGTCGGCGTTGCGGGAGACCTCGACGAGCACCGCGCGGATGGTGCCGGCGTGGGTGCTGACGTGAGCGAGGATCTGCTCGCCCAGTGCCAGCAGGTCGCCGCGCAGCGTGCCGGTGTTCGGGTCGACCGCGACCTGCCGAGTCCCCTCGATGAACGCCGCCAACACGAGTTCGGCCTTGGTGGGCCATCGTCGGTAGAGCGTGGCCTTGCTCGCATGCGCCTTGCTGGCCACCGCCTCCAGCGCCAACCGGTCATAGCCGTGTTCCTGCAGCAGCTCGAGCGTCACCGCGAGCAGCTCGGCTTCCCGCGGCGACCACGGGCAGTCCGGGTCGGCATCCGGAATCCGGACCACAGGAACCTCCAAGGAACGAGTCGGCGCGTGCCAACGAGTATCGGCCAATAATGCTGCACGCTTCGAGAAACCGCGCCGATGTCGGCTAACCGGCCATGCTGCTGCCGCGGATGATCAACTCCGGTTCGAGGAGCACAGATTCAGGGCGCCGGCCCGCCAGCACTTCCAGCAGCAGCCGCACGCCCTGCCTGCCCATTTCGTGCATCGGCGACCGGATCGTGGTCAGTGGAACCGCCCCACCTTCGGCCAGTGGCGTGTCGTTGTACCCGACCAATGCGACATCGTCGGGGACTCGAATGCCCTTGTCGCGCAACACCCCGAAGGCACCGATCGCCGCAAAGTCGTTGGTGGCGAAGATCGCGTCGGGAATCGAACCGTGCGCCAGAATCCGTTCTGCGGCCGCGCGACCACCAGCAGGATCGAAGCCGGTGTACACCACCCGATCGGGCGGAACGTGAATTCCATTGTCCGCCAAGGCCGCCAGACAGCCGCTGGTCCGGTTGCGTGCTGTCGACGCGAATTCCAGCCCGGCGACGACCGCGACATCGCGCCGCCCGGTGTCGGCCAGATGTTGTCCGACGAGCCGACCGCCCTTCTCGTCGTCACAGGTGGCCGACGGATAGTCGCCCGCCGTGCGCGAGACCAACGCGAACTTGATGCCCTCCGCGTGGACCTGGTCGAGAAATTCGTGATCGAGGTGCGCGTCGCCGTAGATCAGCCCGTCGACACGCCGATCGATCATCATCCGCGTGCGCGCCCGCTGGTTCTCGTCGATGTCGAGCGAGTTGGTGACGAATGTCGAAAGGCCGGCTTCCGATGCGGCCTCCTCGATGCCTTCGTAGATCGTGGCCAGCACGTAGTCCTGCAGTCGGGGCACGAGGACACCGATCAGCCCCGACCGTCGGGTGCGCAGGCTGGACGCCTGCGGATTGGGGGAGTATCCGTGTTCCTTCGCGAAGGCGCGGATCCGGGCGACGGTCTCCGGTGAGCCCCACCGCAACGCCTCGCCGCCCGGCGTGGCCAGCACGCGGGACACGGTCGACGGGCTGACGCCCAGCTCGTCCGCGATCTTGCGCAGCGTCATGGGCCCCTGTTGTGACGCCATCAGCGAACTGTCCTCCCTGACTGTGGCGATCACCTTACAAGACGTCGCGCCTTGCCAAACCTTTACACAAACGTTTGGCGGAAGTAACACAAACGATTGCGTCAAACGTTTGTGTTGTGCTTCACTCCAACGATGCGCGACTTCGAGACGGCCGTCACTGCCGACGGCTACCCCCTCCACAGCGCACCGGCGGTCCGATGACCCGCGTCGCGGTGATCGCCACCGGCGGCACCATCGCGTCGACCGCCTCGGACGGCGGCGTCGTCGCAACCCGGTCGGCCGCCGACCTGCTCGAGGCCGCACACGTGACCGGCATCGAGGTGGAGTCGATCGACCTCATGACGGTGGGGTCCTACTGCATGAGGCTCGAACACATCCGGGCCATCAGCGACGCCGTTGCCGCGCTGCTCGACCGCCGCGACGATCCGGTCGACGGCATCGTGATCACCCACGGGACCGACACCATGGAGGAGACGGCGATCCTGCTGGACCTCGTCCATGACGACCCACGGCCGGTGGTGTTGACCGGCGCCCAGCGAGCCAGCGACGCCCTCGACGCCGACGGGCCGCAGAATCTCGCCGACGCGGTCGCCGTCGCGGGCTCTGCCGAAGCGCGGGACATCGGGGTGTTGGTGGTGTTCGCCGGCCAGATCCTGCCGGCCCGCGCGACTCGCAAGCTGCACACGACAGCGCTGGCGGCGTTCGGATCGGTATCGGGCGTACGGATCGGTCAGGTCACCGACGGGGCCGTAACGATCAGCGCGATACCCAAGCGCCCAAGACCCCTTGCCCGGCCGGCCGCAGAGTTCGACCGCACGCGCGTCGATCTGGTCGAGATGTATCCCGGCGCCGACGACACGCTGATGCGTGCCGCAGTCGCGGCAGGGGCCCGGGGAATTGTGCTGGCAGGCACCGGCATCGGCAACGCCAATCCGCAGGTTGTCGACGCCGCCCGTGACCTGATTGCCGACGGGGTGGCCGTCGTGCTGTCGACCCGCGTGCCCGAGGGGCCGGTTGCCGCCGTGTACGGCAACGGTGGCGGGGCCGACCTCATCGCTGCTGGCGTCCCGGCCGCACCCGCGCTGCCGGCAACGCAAGTTCGAATGCTTCTGGCGCTGTGGCTTTCTCAACATGGTGGCGACGCGTGGGGAGTCGACTCGATGATCGCGCTCTACGCAGACAACAAGGAGGACTGAGCAAATGGCCAAAGAGATCTTCGTAGCCTTCGGCATCGACGTCGACGCGGTCGGCGGGTGGCTGGGCTCGTATGGCGGCGAGAACTCGCCCGGCGACATCTCGCGCGGCGTGTTCGCAGGCGAGGTCGGTGTGCCTCGCCTCAACACCCTGCTCGAGCGGTACAACCTCCCGGCCACCTGGTTCTGGCCGGGCCACTCGATCGAGACCTTCCCTGAGCAGTTCGACGCCGTCGTCGCCTCGGGCCACGAGATCGGTGTGCACGGCTACAGCCACGAGAATCCGATCGCCATGACGCGCGAGCAGGAATCCGAAATTCTGGATTACTGCATCGATCTCATCGACTCGCGCACAGGCAAGCGGCCGACCGGCTATGTGGCGCCGTGGTGGGAGTTCAGTAGGGTCACCAACGAGTTGCTCGTCGAACGCGGCATCAAATACGACCACTCGCTGATGCACCGCGACTTCGAGCCCTACTACGTCCGCGTCGGCGACTCGTGGACGCCGATCAACTATGACAAGCCGGCCGCCGAGTGGATGAAACCCCTCGTGCGGGGCGAGGAAACCGACCTCGTCGAGATCCCGGCCAGCTGGTACCTCGACGACCTGCCGCCGATGATGTTCATCAAGGGCAGTCCGAACAGCCACGGCTTTGTCAGCCCGCGACACCTCGAAGAGATGTGGCGTGATCAATTCGACTGGGTGTACCGCGAAAGTGATTACGCGGTCTTCACATTCACCATCCACCCGGATGTGTCGGGCCGTCCGCAGGTGTTGCTCATGCTGGAACGTCTCATCGAGCACATCAACTCGCATGACGGCATCACCTGGGCCAACTTCGACACCATCGCCGACGACTTCAAGAAGCGGCGACCCCGCGCCTGACCGATCCATTCCGACAAAAGGAACGGCCAATGTCATCAACGAACGACTCCCTTGGCCTTGGGCTGCGGCGCGTATCCGGTAAGGAGACTCGGCGCGCATCGGGGATCGCTTTCATCGCCTGGACCATCGCGGTATACGACTTCATTCTCTTCGGCACGTTGCTGCCGCGTATCTCCGAATCGTTCGGGTGGTCCACCAGTCACGCCCTTCTCGTCTCGACTCTGGTCAGCGTCGGCACCGCGGCGGTGGTGCTCCTGGTCGGGCCGATGGTGGACAGACTCGGACGGCGTCGCGGCATGATCATCGCGGTCGGCGGCACCGCCGCATCGTCGGCGGCCACCGCGGCGACGTTCGGCGCGGCATCGCTGATCGGTGTTCGATCGATCAGCGGCCTCGGCCTGGCCGAACAGTCCGTGAACGCCACCTACCTCAATGAGCTCTACGAGCTCACCGAGGACGAGACAATCAAGAAGCGCCGCGGTTTCGTCTATTCGATGGTGCAAACCGGCTGGCCCACAGGGGCATTGCTGGCGGCGGGGTTCGTCGCGGTGGTGACTTCGATCTTCGGTGAGGGTGCCTGGCGCATCGTTTTTCTGCTGGCGACCGTTCCCGCCGTACTGGTCGCACTGCTGTGCCGCACCTTGAAGGAGAGCCCGCAGTTCGAGGCGCAACACACGGTCCGCAAGCTGCGTCGCGACGGCAAGCACGACGAAGCCGCGGCCCTGGCCGCGGCCACCGCGACCGTCGAGCAGACCGCCGCTCCGTACAAGCGGATCTTCACCGGCAGGCATCTGCGCAACACGGTGGTGCTGTCGCTGGCGTGGCTGCTCAACTGGTTTGGTATTCAGACGTTTTCGGTGCTCGGCACCACCGTGCTGGAACAGGGTAAAGGTATCGACGCGTCGAGCACCCTGATCCTGGTCGTGTTGTCGAACGTGGTCGGCATCATGGGCTACCTCGCGCACGGCTGGGCCGGCGACCGGTTCGGCAGGCGAAACACCATCGCCGTCGGTTGGCTGCTGGCCGGCGGGTTCTTCGCGGCCATGCTGCTCGGACCGTCGAACGCGGGCTATGTTCTGGTCACCTACATGATGGGCCTGTTCTTCCTACTCGGCCCCTACGCGGCGATCATGTTCTTCCAGGCCGAATGCTTCGACACCGACTGCCGCGCAACGGGTAGTGCGTTCATCGGGGCGATGTCGCAGCCCGGCGCCATCATCTCGGGCTTCATCCTCACCGGCCTCACCGCCGCATCCGTGGGCTACTCGGCCGCGGCGTTCTGGGTGGGAGCGGTCGGCACCGTCATCTCGGGCATCGTCGTCCTCGGGGCCCACAAGGTGGCGCCGCCGACAGCGGCCGCGGCGCGGCACCTGGACCAACCCATTACAGAGGTGCAGTCGTGAGCGACCAGCCCGTTGCGTTGATCACCGGTGCCGCGTCGGGCATCGGCGCCGCGACCGCGGTGTGTTTCGCCGAACGCGGTATTCGCGTCGGGATCGGAACGTTTGCCGGCGACCCCCACGATCCGGAGACCACGCTGCGCGATGTGCATGACGCCGGTGGCGAAGGCAAGATCGTCGAGGTCGACGTGCGGTCAACCGAATCCGTCGATGCATTCGCCGAAACTCTGCTGTCCGAATGGCGCCGCATCGACATCGCAATCGCAAACGCGGGCATTCTGCGGGAAACGGCGTTCGACACGATCTCCGATGAGCAATGGCATGACATGCTCGACGTCGATCTGCACGGTGTGATGCGCACGGCCAGAGCCGGGCTCCGCCACATGGGCGAGGGCGGGTCAGTCACCGCGATCTCCTCGATCGCAGGCGGGGTGTACGGCTGGCATAACCATGCGCATTACGCCACCGCCAAGGCTGGTGTCATCGGGCTGATCCGCAGCCTCGCAGTCGAATACGGCCCGCGCGGCATCCGCGCCAATGCCGTCATACCCGGATTGATCCGGACGCCGCAGTCAACTGACGCGGTCAATTCGCTCGGCCCGGAGGGCCTTGACCGTGCCGGCGGCTACATCCCGTGGGGCCGCGTGGGACGGCCCCGCGAAGTGGCCGAGGTCATCGCGTTTCTGTCCAGCCCCCAGTCGTCCTACGTGAGCGGTCAGGCGATCGTGGTCGACGGCGCGCTGACCGTCGCGATGCGCGACTGAGGGTGACGGTGTATGACCAAACCTCTTGACGGCAAACGAGCGCTCGTGACCGGCGCCGCGTCCGGAATCGGGCACGCGATCGCTACCGCTTTCGTCGAGGCCGGTGCCATAGTCACTGCCGCCGACCGTAATCCGGCAGTCGCCGAACTCGCGACGACGATGGGAGCCCGGCGCGCCCGAACCGTTGACGTCAGTGCGGAATCGGCCGTCGACGCGCTGGTTTCCGACATCGTCGCCGACGATGGGGGACTCGACATCCTCGTCTGCTCGCACGGCATCCTGACCCAGTCCCCGGCGGTGGACATGTCGACCGAACGATGGCAGGAAACGATCGACGTGGACCTCACCGGGGTATTTCTTCTCAACCGTGCGGCGTTGCGCCCGATGCTGCAACAACGAAGTGGGCGGATAATCAACATCGCGTCGCAGTTGGCCATCAAAGGCGGTGTTTCGCTGGCGCATTACGCCGCGGCCAAGGCAGGCGTGATAGCTCTGACGAAATCGATCGCCCTGGAGGCGGCCGACCAGGGAGTGCTCGCGAACGCGATCGCACCGGGGCCCATCGATACCCGGATGGTCGCAGGAATCGACGAACAGTGGAAGCGCGACAAGCGTGCCGAACTGCCGCTCGGGCGATTCGGCACACCTGACGAGGTCGCCCCGACGGCGGTCCTTCTGGCTTCTGATCCGGGCGGCAACCTCTACGTCGGACAGGTTCTTGGCCCCAACTCGGGCGACGTGATGCCCTGATGTGCGGCGGATGCAACGGTGCGCCACCAGATTGGGCGGCTGACTTGGTCAGTGGACCGCGACGCCGGACCGCGGTGGCACAACGCCTGACGGCGTTGATGAAGCACGGCCAGATCCGCGCAATAACGTCGGGATGGGTGGTCAGCGACCCTACGGGCCTGTCGGTGGTCTGCCGCACCTACGACGATTTGGTGGACGCGGTGAGCGAGCGAACCGATATTGATCGCCGGTGCGTCAGCGCCGCGGGGCTTGGGAGATCCACTGCAGGAATTCGTCGGCCGTGAACACCGGCTTGCCGTACTCCTGCGCCTTGCGCGCCTTGCCCGATTGGGTGCCTGCCTCCGCGATGACCAGCACCTCGCAGCGCGTCTTCGTCACCGACTTGACCGGTTTCAACCCGGCCGCCTCCGCGAGGTCCTCCATCTCCCACCGTTCCACGATCCGGCCAGCGCTGTCCTGTGCGGTGCCCGTGAAGCAGATGCGCGCCCCCGGTGTCAGCACCGCGCCGATGTCATCACGCTCCAAAAACGTTGACTCAGCGACGATCTCGCTGCCCAACAACTGTGACGCTTTCTGCAGGCGGTCCACCACCACCGCAGGCAACTGCACCCGCGACACGGCCGCCCGCAGCTGATCGGCCACCGACTGCCGCGCGGCCGCATCCCATGACGAATCCAGCTGGCGGGCTGGTTCGGTGCCCAACAACACCGCCCCGACATCCCGGCTGACCCGCAGCAGCGCCGACAGTCCCGGTAGATGATCGGCGGCAGGCGTTGGCACCGCATGATCGCGGCTGACCAACAGCCCCGAAATCGATTCCGCGGGTTCGGGTTCCTCGAATGCCGACGATCCCCGTTCGGAGTCCGACCCGCCGTGCGCGGCCAACGCCGACTGTGCGCGCTCCAGCGCTGTGCGGCCCGACACCCGCGCGCCGCGCAGTGCGTCGCCCAGTTCGACGCCAAGTGGCATCGCCGTCACGTATCCCAGCCGCTTCAACTCGAAGTCGATCAAACCCAGCGTGTCGTCGATCCCGGCGCCGACAGGGGTGCAACCGGCCAGCATCGGCGCGATCACGGCCCACGCCTCCCGCAACGTGGGCGCCAGCAACACGTCGGACACGTTGATGCCGAACGCCGTTCGGGCATCGGCGAGATCCCGCTGCGGGTTGATCAACGTGGTGACCGCCGTGCCGTCGTCGAATGCGACCGCCAACTCCACCGGCCGTGGCCGCGACATCCGGCCTTCGTCGCCGACCGTCAGCATCCCGATGGCGCAGTACCGCCTGGCGCTACTCTCGTCGACCGCGCTGCGGAGGAACCGCGCGATCCGACGGTCGGTCTTCAGATCCTTCGGCAGCACCGGCCTTTTCAGCACCAGCCCCGCCAGCGACGTGCACCGGCTCAACGCCACGTACAGCTGCCCGGTGGAGAACATGCCGCCGGACAGGTCGACCACCAACCGCTCCAGCGTCTGACCCTGCGCCTTGTGGATCGTGATCGCCCAGGCCAGCTTGAACGGCAATTGCGTGTACGCGCCGATCACCTCGCGGCTCAGCGAGCCGCCGGACACCACCGGCCGGGTCGCCTCCCAGGTATACGGCGTCACGTCTGCGCAAGTGCCGTCGGCGAACTCGACCTCGACCACGGCGCCGTAGCGGTCGTAGTCGACGCCGATCACCCGGCCGATGGTGCCGTTGACCCAGCGATCGCTCTGGTCGTTATTCAGCATCATGATCTGCGCGCCGACCTTGAATCGCAGCGTCTCCTCGACCGGCGGATCGAACAGCGACAAGTCACCCGACGCTTTCGCGTGGTGGACCAATTCGTCGCCGGGCAGCCGTTCCAACTGCTGCCGGTTGCGCGCGGTCACCAGCCGGTTCGTCGGCGCCAGCGTCATCCAGAACTCGTCGTCGGGCGGGACGAACTCCCTGTCGGCGCGGGCGTTGAGCTGTTCCTGCGCATGGCCAAGCAGCACACCTTCGCGGATCTCGTTGAGAATGGCGGTCATTCGGTCGTCGCCGAGCTGACGGAACACCGTCGTCAACGACACGGTGGGGAAGTCGTCGCGGTGAAAACTGCGCGCGGAGAAGAAGTATGGCGTCTCGTACGCGGTCGAGAAGCACGCCGAGAAAAACTCAGACTCGCCCTCGCCGACCACCGGCGGCAGCTGATACAGGTCGCCCACCAACACGATCTGCACACCGCCGAACGGCTCGCCGGGGGAGGGGCCGAAGCGCTCGAGCGCCGCGGCCAGCATGTCGAAGACATCGGCGCGCACCATGGACGCCTCGTCGATGATCAGCGTCTGCAGCGACGCCAGTGTCTTGGTGAATCGCCCAGGTCGGTACGCGCCGCCGCGGACATCGTCCAACGTCGTCGTGGTGCGGAAGCCGAACAGTCGGTGAATGGTGTAGCCCTCGACGTTGAGCGCCGCGATACCCGTGGGGGCGACCACCACCACCGCCCGATCCGTCTGCGCCATGAACCGGCGGATCAACGTCGACTTGCCGGTGCCCGCCTTGCCGGTCAGGAACAGGTGCCTGCCGCCTGCCAGCAGATCGAGGGCATGGCGGAATTCGTCGGTGAGCACGAAGCCCTGGCTGTTGCCCGCCACGACAGCCCACGTTAGCGCGGGTCAACAGGTTTGCGATCACCCACCGGCGGGAAAGCGATGTTCACTGTTTGTCTTGTTCGCAAGGGAGGCCGTCATGGCGGCGCCAACTGAGGCACCAGGCGTGATCCGCAGCATCATCCCGGCACGAATCGACCGGCTGCCGTGGTCGCCGTTCCACACCAGGATGGTCGTCGCGCTCGGCGTGGCCTGGATCCTCGACGGGCTGGAGATCACCGTGGCCAGCGCGGTGGCCGACACCCTCACCCAGCCCGAGACGCTCGGGTTGTCGTCGGCGGCGGTCGGCTTCATCGCCACCGTCTACCTGGCAGGCGAGGTGGTCGGCGCGCTGTTCTTCGGCCGACTGTCCGACAAGCTCGGCAGGCGCAATCTGTTCATGATCACGCTGGGCGTCTACCTGATCGGCAGCGGCCTCACCGCGCTCACGTTGGGCAACGGCACCGGTTGGATCGTCTTCCTGTACATCACCCGGTTCATCGCGGGCATGGGTATCGGCGGCGAATACGCCGCGATCAACTCCGCGATCGACGAGTTGATCCCGGCCCGTTACCGTGGCCGCGTCGACATCGCTGTCAACGGAACATATTGGGGCGGTGCGATTCTCGGCACGTTGGGCACGTTCATCTTCCTCAAGGCCATCGACCTGAGCCTCGGCTGGCGGCTGGCCTTCCTGCTCGGCCCGGTGTTGGGCCTGGTGATTTTGTTCGTGCGGCGGCATCTGCCAGAGAGCCCACGCTGGCAGGTGATGAACGGCCGCGTCGGCGCCGCCGAAGAGTCGATCTCCTACATCGAGAAGGAGGTCGAGGCGACCGGTGCCACCCTGCCCCCTGTCGACGAGAGCAGGGCCATCGAGCTGCGGCCGACCGAGAAGATCGGCTATCTGGCGCTGACCAGAGTGCTGTTCCGCGACTACCCGCAACGGGCGATCCTCGGCGCGTCGCTGATGATCAGCCAGTCGTTCCTCTACAACGCCATCTTCTTCACCTACACGTTGGTGCTCGGCAAGTTCTACGGGGTGGCGTCGGAGTCCGCACCGCTGTATCTGATCGCGTTCGCGGTCGGAAACCTGACCGGTCCGTTGACCATCGGGCACTTCTTCGACACCATCGGCCGCAGGAAGATGATCGCGGGCACCTATCTGCTGTCCGGGCTTCTGCTGGCCATCAGCGCGGTGTTGTTCAACGCCGGGGTGCTCAACGCGATCACCCAGACCATCGCATGGTGCGTGATCTTCTACTTCGCGTCGGCGGGCGCCAGCGCCGCGTATCTGACTGTAAGCGAGATCTTCCCGCTCGAGGTGCGCGCAAAGGCCATCGCGGTGTTCTTCGCGATCGCCCAATGCTTCGGCGCGCTGGGCCCGGTGATCTACGGCGCGCTGATCGGCGACGGCTCGGAACCCTTCAAGTTGTTCCTCGGCTATCTGCTTGGCGCGGCAGTGATGATGGCGGGCGGCCTGGTCGCCTGGTTCCTCGCGGTGGACGCCGAAGGAAAGTCGTTGGAAGACATCGCTACTCCGCTTTCCGCCGAAGGCGTCAGCCGGCGAAGGGGCTCGGTGCGAGCGGAGGGTGCCACCCGGCCGTACTCGCCTTAACCGACGGCCGATTCCGATGGTGGTGCCGAGCCGCCCTGCGGCTCCTCGGCTGTCATCAATCGGATGATCTCGTCGCGGTCGGCGGCCGACGGCAGGCCCATGCCCGGCGTATACCCGTAGACGTCGTGCAGCGGCGTCGAGGCGGTCCTGCCGTCGAGGATGTCGACCGACTCGGTGGTGATCAGGCCGGGATGCTCGACGCCGCACGCCTCGGCCACCTTCACCAGGTCGCGGCGCAGCGTGCGGATGTAGTTGGCCACCCGCACGGCCTTGACGTCGGGCACCAACCCGCGTGCCAGCCAGGCGTTCTGGGTGGCGACTCCGGTGGGGCAATTGTCGGTGTGACACCTCTGCGCCTGAATGCACCCGATCGCCAGCATGGCCTCCCGTGCGACGTTGACCATGTCGCAGCCGAGCGCGAACGCGATCACCGCGTTGTCCGGCAGGCCGAGCTTGCCGCCGCCGACGAACGCCACCTGCTCGTGCAGGCCCCGCTCCGCGAAGATCCGATACACCTGAGCGAAGCCCAGTTGAAACGGCAGCGACACGGTGTCGGTGAAGATCAGCGGCGCCGCGCCGGTGCCGCCCTCGCCGCCGTCGATGGTGACGAAGTCGACGCCGCGCCCCGTGCCCTGCATGAGATCGGTGAGTTCAAACCAGAACTCGAGGTCACCCACCGCTGACTTGATGCCGACGGGCAGGCCGGTCTCGGCGGCGAGCAGTTCCACCCAGTCCAGCAGGCTGTCGGTGTCGCTGAATTCGGCATGCCGCGACGGGCTGATACAGTCGCGGCCCTCCGGAATGCCGCGGGCCGAGGCGATCTCGGCCGACACCTTCGGCGCGGGCAGCAACCCGCCGAGGCTCGGCTTGGCTCCCTGGCTCAGCTTGATCTCCAGCGCGCGCACCGGCGCGCCCGCCACCACATCCTTGAGCTTGTCGAGGTCGAAGCGGCCCTCGGCATCGCGGCATCCGAAGTAGGCGGTGCCGATCTGGAAGATCAGCTCACCGTCGTGCCTGTGGTAACGCGAGATGCCGCCTTCGCCGGTGTTGTGCAGACAGTCCGCCAGCGCCGCGCCGCGGTTGAGCGCCTCGACCGCGTTGCCGGACAGCGATCCGAAACTCATGGCGGAGATGTTGACCACGGACGCCGGCCGGAACGCGTTGAGCCTGCCGCGCGCACCGCCGATGATCTTGGCGCACGGCACCTCGACATGATGTGCGGTTTTCGGCGCCGACGGTGGCACCGCCCGACTGAATGTGCGGTGCTTGATCACCGGATAGCCGACGGTGTACTCCAGATCGTTGTCCGTGCCGAAACCGAAGTAGTTGTTCTCCTTCTTCGACGACGCGTACACCCAACGGCGCTGGTCACGGGTGAACGGGCGCTCCTCGTCATTGGCCGCGACGATGTACTGCCGCAGTTCGGGTCCGACGGCTTCGATCAGGTACCGCGCGTGGCCGAGCACCGGAAAGTTGCGCAGCAGCGCGTGCCTGCGTTGGAAGAGATCACGGGCGGCGACCACCCCCAGCGCCGAGGCGGTCGCGGCCGCGACAGCGCGAGCAGTCCTCATGGCAGCAGGGTTTCCGCTCGGCCTGAACACGAAACTCCCGCACCCCGCGCCGAGAAGCAGGGAAGCCAAGAATCCGCCAAGGACCGCGCTGGATCCTGTCGGCATGAAGCTGATCGCGTTGCCGCTGCTTGCGGTTGCTCTGCTGGCCGGCTGTGCGGCTGAGCGGCCGGCGCCCGCGCCGGTGACTGTCACCGTGACCTCCACACCCCAGGCGCCGACACCCGAGGCGGTCGGGCCGTGCACCGACGACGACCTCGGAGTCACCAACGGGACGGTGGAGTCCGCCGACACTCAGCGCCACGTGATGCTGTCCTTTAAGAACACGTCGTCGCACACCTGCACGCTGGTCGGCTATCCCGGAGCAGACCTCGTGACACCGGCAGGCGGTGTGCTGATCCACGTCCCTCGGCGGCCCGCCAACGCGGCACCGCACCTGACCCTGAAACCGCGTCAAGTCGCCACCGCGGACGTCACCGCCTATGCCATCGACACCGAGACCGGAAACACCTGCCCGCGGTGGGGCAACCTGGTCGTGACGCCGCCCAACGGATTCGTCTCACATCCGATGACCGTCGACATGCCGATCTGCACCGCGAGCATCAGCGCGGTCACCTAGGCCAGCTGCGCTACTCCGTGCTGACGAACGAAGCGTCCACGAGCGTCTTCAGATCGAGGTTCTTGACCGCGGGGTTCGTCGGGGCCAGTTCGGTCACCGAGGTCTGCAGCTGTTCGACGGTCGGTACGGGCACGTCCGGCAGCACCTTGGTGTAGTACACCCACGTCTCGTGTAACGCCTTGGGATCGGTCACATTCAGGTGCTTGGACAGCACGCTGACGGCATACGGCTCGTCGGTCTTCTCCCGCTTGATGGCCTGTTGCACGGCGGTCATGAATCGCCGGATCTGGTCGCCGTGCGACTGCACGTAGGTGTCGGTCGCGGCGATGCCCACGTTCGAGGTCGGGATGTTCTGCGACGCGAGGTCCAGCATCGAGTGGTATCCCGCCGCCTCCAACTGAGTGGTCGTCGGGGGATGCGACATCGCGGCGTCGATGGTGCCCGCCACCAGCGCGTTGTTGACGTTGGTCACCGATCCCAGCGGGGTCAGCGCGACGTCGCTGGGCTGCAGACCCAACTGCTTGAGTGCCTCCACCGTGGCGATGTAGAGCGAACCGCTCGTCGACGTGATGCCGACCCGCTTGCCCTTGAGTTCCTGGGGCGTATTGACTTTCGAGAACAACTCGTAGGTGAACACCGGCGTCAGCGTCGCCAGGTAACTCACCTGGCCGCCCGACGCGGCACCCGACACCATCTCCGGCGCCCCGATCGACGCCAGTTGCGTCTGGCCGGAGATCAGCGCGGGGAAGCCGTCGGAGCTACTGAGATTGGTCAGCTTGACATCCAGGCCCTGCGCCTTGAACAGGCCCGCCTCGTCGGCGATCCAGAACGGCAACTCGTCGGCGACCACCTGGCTGTAGCTCAGCGTGATCGAGTTCGCGTCGCCCGACGCCTGCGGTCCTGCGCTGTTGCCGCACGCGGTCATCGCCATGGCGGCGGCCGCTGCGAGGATCCAGATTCGCTTCATCGTTCTCAATGTCCTTCTCCGTCAATGAGATTCGGGCCGCCAGGCGGCGAAACGTCCTTCGATGGCACGCAACAATCCGGTCAGCACCACGCCGGTGAGCGCGAAGATGAACAACCCGGCGAAGACCACCGATGTCTGGAACTGCTGGCCCGCGTTGTTCATCAGCATGCCGACGCCATGGGTGGCGCCGCTCAACTCCGCCACGAACACACCAATCAGCGCCTGGCCCACCGCCAGTCGCAGGCCGCTGATGATGAACGGCACCGAGCCCGGCAGCGCGATGGTGCGGAAGATCTGCAGATCGCTCGCACCGAAACAACGCGCCACCCGCAGCACCGCCGGATCGAGGTTCTGCACGCCGCTGGCGGTGTTGATCAGGATCGGGAAGATCGCCATCAGGAAGACGATCGCGATCTTCGACGTCTGCCCGATGCCGAGCCAGATGATCAGCAGCGGCGTCAGCGCGATACGCGGGGTGGCGTAGAGGAAATTGATCAACGGGCTTGCCGCCCAAGACAATCGGCGATACCAGCCGATCAGCAGTCCCAGCGGCAGCCCGACCAGGGTGGCAAGCACCAAGCCGTACAGCAGTTCCTTGCCGCTGGTCGCGAGGTCGGTCCAGATGGTGGCGCTGGCGAACAGCTGCCGGAACGCCAGGATGACATCCGAGGGCCCCGGCAGGATGATCGCCGGTTTGATGCGCAGCATCGCGATGATCTGCCAACCGAGCAGCACCGCCACCACCGCGCCGGCACCGTAGACGTACTTGGGGTTCAACCGGCGGCGCGGTCGCGGTCTGTCGGGTTTGCGGCCTGCGGCCACTGGCCGCGTCGCGGTCACCGTCATCAGCGCACACCTCCTGCGGCCGCGGTGCTGACCGCGTCGGGGCTGTAGAGCAACTCGGAGATCTCCTCCACCAGCGCGAGATACTCCGGCGACCGGCGGATGCTCTGCGTGCGTGGGCGTTCGAACGGCACATGGACCTCGCGGATGATGCGGCCGGGCCGCGGACCGAAGACACACACCCGGTCGGCCAGCAGCACCGCCTCGCTGATGTCGTGGGTGACGAACAGCGCGGTGACGCGCTGCGCGGCGCAGATGCGGAGCAACTCGACCTGCATGACTTCGCGGGTCTGCGCGTCGATGGAGGCGAACGGTTCGTCGAGCAACAGCAGTTGCGGCTGCACGGCCAGCGCGCGGGCCAGGTTGACCCGCTGCTGCATGCCGCCCGACAGCTGGGCCGGATAGCGGTCGGCAAAACCCGCGAGGCCGACCAGTTCGAGCAGTTCGTTGGCGCGGTCGCGGGCCTGGCGTCGCTTGAGTTGCTTGCCCAGTTCCAGACCGTAAGTCACGTTGTCGATCACCTTGCGCCACGGCAGCAGGCTGGGCTGCTGAAACACCATGGCGCGATCAGGGCCGGGGCCGGGGATGTCGCGGCCGTCGAGACGCAACACCCCGCTCTCGATCGGGGTGAAGCCCGCGACGGCGTTGAGGAAGGTGGTCTTACCGCAGCCCGACGGGCCGACGATGCAGACGAAGTCGTTACGTGCGAGGGTCAGGCTGACGTCGGCGACGGCCAGCGTGGGCAACGTGCGCCCGTCCGGATTGCGGTACTCGATCCGGACCCCGTCGGCTTCGAGATGCGCGGGCTGCGATCCAGGCATGTGAGCTACGTTACGGTCTGATGTCAGGCTTAATCAAGGCCAGACCATAAGGCCATTACGGTTGATCGAGGCGCCGGGCGACGGCGCCGTACTTTTCGAACCGGTCGGCATCGCCGAGCGCGTTGTACAGCACGATGCGGGTCGCGATCTCGCCGTACTTCTTCGTCAGCGCGTCGGCCAGGCCGTCCCACGTCGACTCGGTGGCGAACGTCGCGATGTGGTCGTCGGTGATCTGCTGGGCCATGCCCTTCATGTCGCCGGCCTTCTGCTTTTCCCGGATCCGCGCGGTTGTCCCTTCGAACCCAGCCTCGTCCCAGATGAACGAATAGTTCGGTGTGCTGCCGTAGAAGCTCATGCTCGCGCGCACCAGGTCGCGCTCGTTGTGCCGTTCCTCGTCGGTGTCGCCGACGATCGTCATCACCGGCACGATCACCGCGATGTCGGTGACCGGCCTGCCCGACTTCGCGGCTCCCTGCGCAACATTGGGCACGACGTGGCGCGCCAGATACCCCGGCTCGCCGAGCGGATGCACATGCACACCGTCGGCGACCTCGCCCGCCATTCGCACCATCCACGGGTTGACCGCTGCCACATCGACTTTCGGATCCGGCGCGTCGATCGGTCCCGCGCTCCACTGCGGCGTGATGAAGTCGAGGTCGTAGAACTCGCCGTGGTGATCCAGCTTTCCGGTCCGGAACGCGGCAAAGCACGCCTTCACCGCCCGCACGTAATCCCTCAGTCGAGGGCCGGGGCGCTCGAACTCCATTCCGTAGCGCCGCACCACATGCGTGCGCACCTGAGTGCCGAGTCCGAGGCGGAACTTGCCGCCGGTGGCCTCCTGCAACTCCCACGCCGTCGCGGCGGTGACGAACGGGCTGCGGGGGAACGCCACCGCCACGCCTGTCGACAACTCCAGACCCGGCGCCGCCTGCGAGGCGACCGCCGCGTTGAGATACGCCGTCCGACCGGTTTCGGTGAACAGCATCCCGTCGAAACCCGCATTCTGCGTCCGGCGAGCCAAGTCGCCGATCCTGTCCAGCGGCTGGGGGACCGTCATCACGTCGACCTGCACGGTCGAACAGTACGCCGCTAGCCCACGTTGACGAACGGGCTGATCGCGTCCCGCGCGAACTGCGCGACGTTGGTGCCCGGGCTGCCGTCGGGAAAGCTGACCGTGGCGAGGATGTTGCCGCCCGCGTCGGCGAAGTCGCCGTCGGCGCGGCCCTGATGGGTCGTCGAGGTCACAAGGATGATGCCCGACGTGCCCGCTTGCTTGGCCAGCGGCACCGAGAACCGAGCGTTCTGCACGGTGCTATTCGCCTTGTCCTCCACGATGATTCGGTTCGCGGGGAAGCCCAGCAGCATGAGCATGTTGCGCATCTGGCCCGCTTCGGTCTTGCCGTTCTGCGGATTGCCGCCCGTCACGATGACCGGCGACTGCGGAAAGAACTGCGCGACGATCAGCCCCGTCATCACCCGGCGACGCAGGATCGCGCGCATGGACCCATCGGGCGTGAGGCCGTAGCCGAGGATGACGATCGCCGGCTTCGTGAAGTCCTTTCCCGCCACGGGGGCCGGTTCGGCTTGTGAGATCGCCGGGGACACACCGCCCAGTGCGACCGCGATTGAAAGGGCGAGCGTACCTACAGCGGCTCTCCATCGGCGACGCATGCGCCCTCCGCAACGGTTGAGGCTTGTGGGGTTGATGTTACTAACGATGTCATCGTGTCGATGCGTCCCCGCGTTACCGGTGACACGACGCGACCAAGATCAATGCAATTTGCGTTTCCTTTGCGGTCCAGCGGGGTAACGTTCCCGCAGGTCGAAGCGTCGTCACACGAGGGGAGTCACGGTGAAGGTCACGAAGTTGGCGGGAGTCGTCGCCGCCGCAGCAATCACGTTCAGCTTTGGTGCAGTCACTGCCGCGCCCGCCGGGGCGGCCAACAACATCAAGACCTACGGTCAGCCCGAGGCGCTCGAGGATGCCTGGGGCAACCCGATGATCACGTACATCGTGCACGGGCTGAATCCGAGTTCGGACGCTGTACCCCACAGCGGCCGGTTGTACGAAGCCAACGTGACCAACGAGGGCGGCGTCCCGATCGCCGCGCTGTTCAACGCCCGCGCCGAGAACGGGCAGAACTACCGGATCATCGGCGGCGGCATCCCCGGCAAGATCTACTTCGACGTCGTGGGCGACACCCCCAACAGCGTCGTCTACAACGACGGTGTTCAGGATCTGATGGTGTGGGTGTCGCCGACCCCGATCAGCAGTGGCGCACCGGACGTCGCGGGCGAGTCCACCGAGGGCACGGGTGGGGGCGCCGCCGAGGGCACGGGTGGGGGCGCCACCGATGGCGGCGGCACAACGGGCGGAAACGACGTTGCGCCGCCCGTCGAAGCGCCGGGGCCTTTCCAGCTCACCGAACCCGAGGTCGCTGAGCCAGGGTTCAACAACGGCGGGCGTCGCTGATAGGTCCGTCGTAGCCGAACGGGTGGCTGACGCCGCGCCGAAGGCACAGTGGCGCAACGTTTCTCGGCGACAGATCGTCGCCGGGCGCGCGCCAACCGGTCGATACAGGCCTGAGCTTCGGCCACATCCTGCTCGAGGTCGATGACCGGCCGAGTGGTTGGGTACTCACAACTGATGTCGGATTCGATGCATCAAGACGGTGGTGAACTTCCCGACGCCGACGCCGCACTGCCGCCGGATTACCGGTTGCTGGCCAGGGAGTGGCGCACTGTCGGTGAGTACGTGGCCGCAAGGCGCTCGGTGCGTCAGATCTCTGCGTGGCCCGTCGGCGACGGGCATCCCGTCCTGGTGCTGCCCGGATTCCTTGCGGGCGCGGCGTCGACGCAATTCCTGCGGCAGGCGTTGCGCAGGCTCGGTTACCGCTCCTATGACTGGCGGCTCGGGACCAATCTCGGCATCCGGCCGGGCCTGCTCAAGCAATTGCCCACCCGGTTGGACGACATCCGGGCGCGCAACGACGGCCGCAAGGTCACCCTCATCGGCTGGAGCGCGGGCGGCATCTACGCCCGCGAACTCGCAAGGGCCCAACCCGATGACGTCCGGATGGTGATCACACTCGGTTCACCGATCCGCGGCAACCAGCAAGCCACCCACGCCTGGCGGATGTGGCGGCTGCTCAACCGCAAAACCCAAGCCCGGCAAGTGGTTTCAGATGCGGCCCGGATCGCCCGCGAAGAGCCGCTGCCCGTTCCGACCACATGCATCTACAGCAAGACCGACGGCATCGTGGCGTGGCAGTGCTGTCTGAGCCGGCCTGCGGCGGAGACCGAGAACGTCGAAGTGCACTGCAGCCACCTCGGCTACGGACACAACCTCGAGACCCTCCGCGTGATCGCCGACCGGCTGGCGCAGCCGGAAGGGCAGTGGCGGCCCTATGTGCCCAGCGTGCGCTGAATGTCGCCCTTCATCGCGTTGAGCTCAGCGCCCCAGTACCCCCAGCCGTGAGTGCCGTTGGGTGGGAAGTTGAACGTGCCGTTGCGACCGCCCGCGGCTTGGTACTGCCGTTGGAAGTTCTTGTTGCTGTCCAGCGTGATGCTCTCCAGCACCTGAGCCGGAACGTCGGCGCCGCCCAACTCGCCCGGCGTGCCGTTGCCGCAGTACACCCAGATGCGGGTGCCGTTGGCGGCCAGTTGACCCACGTTGACCGTCGGGTCGTTGCGCTTCCATGCCGGCCCGCCGCCCGGGCCCCACATCGCGGTGGCGTCAAAGCCGCCCGAATCGCGCATCGCGAAGCCGACCAGCGTCGGCCAGATGCCGTCGGACAGGTTCAAGAAGCCGGACAGTGATCCGGCGAACCGGAACTGCCCCGGGTGGTAGGTCGCCAGGATCAGCGCTGAGCTGCCCGACATCGACAAGCCCACCACCGCGTTGCCGCTCGGCGAGATGCCCTTGTTGGCCGAAAGGTAGGCAGGCAACTCCGAGGTCAGGAACGTCTCCCACTGGTAGGTGTACGTCGAGCCGTTGCCGACCGCGGGGGACTGCCAGTTGGTGTAGAAGCTGGACATGCCGCCGACGGGCATCACCACAGACACACCGGACTGGTAGTAGTTCTCGAACGCGGCGGTCTCGATGTCCCAGCCGCTGTTGTCGTCGCGGGCGCGCAACCCGTCGAGCAGGTAGACCGCGTGCGGGCCCCCGCCCTGGAACCGCACCGGGATATCGCGGCCCATCGCCGCCGATGGCACCATCAGCGTCTCGACCGGCAGGCCCGGCCGAGAGTATGCGGCGCTGGTTGCCGTACCGCCGACGACGGCCATCAGCCCAGGTAACAGAAGTGAGACGAGTGCTGCGACGACCAACCGCCGACGCAGACCACGAAAGACAATCACCGTTTTCATCCTTTGGAAGACATGACGCAATGAAGTGCGCTTCTGGTATTCAGATGCCGTTGCTTCACATCTGCGGAAATGGGCCCGAGTCACCGCGCACGACGGCCCGCCACCCCTCCGTTCTGTCGCGAGCTGCGAGCGACTCGTTACGAGGGTGCGATGTACCCGGCTTCTAGCTGGATAAACCCGCGTCACTCTCGATCAGCACGGCATCGCCGACGCTGATGATGCCCGAGGTGAGCACCCGACAGACAGAACCTGCCCGGCGCCGTAGCGCCGCCGCGGCGCCGGGACCGATGAAGTCGTCGAGCAATCGGCATGGGGCCGAGACCCGCACCACCTCGAGTTCGACGTCGCCGATCGACAGCCGCGTCCCCGGTTTCGTCGGGATTTCGCCCTTGTCGACCGTGATGTTGCGCCTGGTCGCACCGTCGTCGAAGCTGTGGCCGAGTTCGGCGGCGGCCTTGTCGAGCATTTCCTGCGACTGGATGGTCACGTGCCGGTGCCGGGTGCCGTGATAACGGTCTCCGACGAGACCTTTGCCGGCTTCCGCCATCACGGAGTCGACCGCCCGGACCGGAAGTCGGCTGCCTGGGGCGATATGGATGGCGCTCACCTGCATGAAATCAGCGTACCGATCGGTGACTGGGTCAACTTCGCTGTCCGCCAAGGGCCGACGTGGCATATGTCGTCAGGCGAGCCGATCATGAGTGCATGACTCGAAACGAGATCACCCAGCAGATCGTCGCCGCCCGCCTCGCCAAGGGCCTGAGCTGGCAGCAGATTGCGGACGCCGTCGGTAAGCCGGTCGTCTGGACCACCGCGGCCCTGCTCGGTCAGCACCCCATCCCGCCGGAGACCGGTCGTACGCTCGTCGGCCTCCTCGGCCTCGATGAGTCGGCGGTGCCGGTGCTCGCCGCCGTGCCGATGCGCGGCGGCCTGCCGACCGCGGTGCCCACCGACCCGACCATCTACCGCTTCTATGAAGCCCTCCAGGTCTACGGCCCCGCGATCAAGGAACTCGTCCACGAGCAGTTCGGCGACGGGATCATGAGCGCGATCAACTTCAGCGTGAACGTCGAGAAAAAGCCGCACCCGTCCGGCGACCGCGTGGTCGTGACGTTCGATGGCAAGTTCCTGCCTTACGACTGGGTGGCCGCGGACACGGCAGAGTGAAGCGCTGAATTCGCCCACGCAACAAGACCGTTACGAATCAGCGCAGCTCAACCGAGTTGCGCCGAGCATGCGGTGCTCTGTCTAATATTGAGCCGTCCCGGCCGTCGCCGACCCCATCGGAGAACTGTTGACGTCTACTCGCCGTGTCCAGGGTGCTTGCCTGGCGGTTGTGCTCGCGGTCCTCGCTGTGCTCGGCGGTGTCGTGGTGTCGACGACGCCCGACTGCGGTGACCACTGCGGTGTGACCGCGACTCCCGTTGCGCGCGCGGCATCGCAGCCCGTGCCACCGCAACCCGCCGCGGTGTGGGTGGCGCCCGCGTCGGGCGCAGAGCACGTCAGCCCCTCGGGTCCGGTACTGGTCACCGCCACCTCGGGAACGATCACCAGCGTCGAAATGCGCAGCGATTCCGGCAAGGTTATTCCCGGCGTGCTCACCCCGGACGCAACGGTGTGGAAGCCGACCGCACAGCTTGGCTACGGCCGGACGTACACCCTGACGATCGCCGCGCGTGGGCCCAACGGGATGCCGACCCGGGAGACGTCGAGCTTCAGCACCTTGACGCCGGGCAACCAGACCGAGGTGTACTTCGAGACCACGGCCGGCGGCCTGCTGCAGGACGGTGCGACATACGGGGTCGGCATGGTGGTCGTCGCGAAGTTCGACGAGCCCATCGACAACAAGGCCAACGCGGAACGCCACCTGGTGGTCACGACGAACCCGCCGGTGACCGGGTCGTGGAACTGGATCGACGATCAGACCGCGCACTGGCGGCCCGAAAAGTATTACGCGCCAGGCACAACCGTCGACGTGACGGCCAATCTCTACGGCACGTCGGTCGGCGACGGGCTGTACGGCCAAGAGGACGAACATGTTTCGTTCAAGATCGGCAATTCGCATGTCTCGATCGCGGACGACCGCACCAAGCAGGTGAGCGTCTACGACAACGGCAAGCTGGTCCGCACCATGCCGACCTCGATGGGCATGGGCGGCACCGAAACCATCGGCAACACGACGCTCAGCTTCTGGACCCCGCCGGGTGTCTACACGGTGATGGACAAGGCCAACCCTGTGATCATGGACTCGTCGACGTTCGGGCTGCCGATCAACTCACGGCTGGGCTACCGCGAGACGATCAAGTACGCCACCCGGATCAGCACGGACGGCATCTATCTCCACCAACTCGATGCGACGGTGTGGGCGCAAGGCAATACCGATACCAGCCACGGCTGCCTGAACCTCAACGGCGACAACGCGGCATGGTTCTACGACTTCTCCGTTCCTGGTGACATCGTCGAGGTGCGCAACACCGGCGGTCCGCCGCTGAAGCTGTGGGACAACGGCGACTGGACGGTGCCGTGGGACCAGTGGCGTAAGGGCAGCGCGCTGACACCGTAGGCGCCCGGCTGCCGCTGCGAAAAATGATTCGGCACAACTTTTTCGTCTGGTCTCGATCGACGGACGGGTTGTCCTCGACGGTTACGCCAACAAGATCGATCTACCGGCGGTACCTGTGCGCACCGAGGCTCAGGCAACACGTCGAGCGTGGACAGCCTGCTCGCATGTGGCTGAAACATCAACTTGTAGAACGTAATTCATCACGATGAGGTATTGGCCAGCTTCATGCGCTCGGCGCGTGCCGCTTGGACGATGTCGTAGGCCGCGCGGTACGCCGCGGTGTTCTGGTGATCGGACAGGATCTCGAGGCCGGCCGCCTGGCGCAGCACCATCAGCGCGAGGGCGGTGCTGGTGTGGCAGGGCACCACCAGAAGACTCGCATGCGCGTGACTCCCGGTAACCGTCATCACGCGTTGGGGACGCGCCTTCCAACCGGGGATCGCATCGATACCGCGACGTGTCAGGGAGTCGAGGTCCAGAACGCCGTCGAACGCTGACCAGTTCACGCCCACGTCGACGACCTGACCAAGGCGGTCCGCCAAGGCGTCGAGCAGTTCGGGTAGCTCGCGAGCAACGGACGAGGTGTGCGGCCACCATGCACCGTCTAGGCCATCGTCACGCAGTACCGGGGCCAGCGTGACGCGGGTCGGGCTGGTCAGGCGCCGCCGGTCAAACGCAGTCACGGCGTCGCTGACACGACTGGACATGTGCCTGAAATGGTTTGGCTTGCAAAGAAACCAGGCAGTACGTGCGCGTAATCCATTGGTAAACCCTTGTCTTCGAGACCGATCGGCTAAGGCCGAAGGGCCGGCGTGGGAATCGGATCGCACGTCACCGACAAAACGAAACGGTTCGCTGTCGACACTACACCCTATGGTTTTCCAAGCCGCCCGATCGCGTGCGAAAAGCGTTGTATCTCAACTCGGATATCGAGTCATAGTGCCTGCGTGCCAGCCTTGCAGAGGATGCCGTCGGCATCCGTTGAAATGAGAGGTTGAAGACGTATGGCACAGGGAACTGTGAAGTGGTTCGACGGCGATAAGGGCTTCGGTTTCATCGCCCCCGACTGCGGCGCGGAAGACGTGTTCGTGCATTATTCGGAAATCCAGGGCAACGGATTCAAGAGCATGGAAGAGAACCAGCGGGTTGAATTCAACGTCGGACAGGGCGCCAAGGGTCCTGAGGCGGTCGAAGTAACAGCCGTTTAGCACGCTTTGACTCCTGTGGGCTGGTGGGATCCCGCCAGCCCACATCTCGTTCTACGGCAGCATTCGCAGCAATGCCTCAGCACCGCAATTGATTTCAAGGCCTCCCCAAAGCTTGCGGTGATCGACAGCGGACACGGCCGCTGCGAGTTGGGACGCCACCTTGGTGTGCTCGTGCCCATACTCCTCGCGTCCAGCCCGATATCCGCGTCTTGACCTCGCCGCGGCGTTCCAGGGTGTAGCGTCGAGTTGTTGGAAACCCAGCCAGCCCGGGATGCATCAGCCGATTATCCGCTGATCTCGACGAGCAACCGCTCACGCCGGACACGCCGGTAACAACCCCACGTCGGGATTACCTTGAAAACTCTCCCCGCATCTGGGTCGATATTCACCTCCGTTGTGCCGCACCACTTTTCTCACGCGCCGCGGATCGGGATCCTCGCCCCGTATACCGATCCGCCATGCGGGCTGGCACGGTTCAGCGTGGGCCTGTCGGGTGCGCTCAACGCGCAGCGGGGCGACGCCAAGATCATCTGGGCCGCCGACGGACATCTCTCCCCGTACAGTCGAGCGATTGTCGAGCGGGTCAACGACCCGGTGTCATCCGGCCCGGCCTGCACGGACCTGTTCGACGATGTCGACGTCGCGGTGATCCAGCACGAACACGGCGTCTACGCCGACGGAGTGGTCGATCTGGTCGAGGGTCTGCGTGTGCCGTCGATCGTCATCATCCATGCGATTCCCCGAAAGCCCACATCGCAGGATCGTTCGGTGCTGGCGGCAATCGCCGCGGTCGCGGACCACGTGGTCGTGATGTCCGAAGCCGCAAGGCAACGACTGTGTCTCGACTATGCCGTCGATCGACGCAAGATCACGGCGATCGCGCACGGGGCCACCGTCCCGACCGCCCCCCGGGTCAAGCGCCCGAGCAGACCCACCATTCTGACGTGGGGGTTGTTGCGCCCTGGAAAGGGCATCGAGAGGGTGATTGATGTGATGCCGTCGCTCAGCGACGTGCCCGGTCGGCCTCGTTTCGTGATCGCTGGTCCGACGCATCCCAAGGCACTGGCGGCTGACGGCGAGGCATACCGCGACGCCTGCATCGAACAGGCTCGGCGCGTCGGCGTGGCGGACTCGGTGTCCTTCGACCCCCGTTACTACGACGGGGCAGTGCTTGCCGCGCTCATCCAGCAGTCGTCCGTCGTGGTGCTCCCGTACGACTCCACGGAGCAGGTGAGCTCGGGTGTGCTCGCGGATGCCGTCGCCAACGGCAGACCTGTTGTGGCGACTGCATTTCCGCATGCCGTCGAACTGCTCGACAACGGTGCGGGCATCGTCGTCGACCACAAGGATCCGGGCGCGCTGGCCTCGGCGCTGCGCCAAATCCTCACGCAGCCCCGGCTCGCGGGGGACATGGCGGCGGAAGCGCGCGGCCGCGCCCCGGAGCTGGCCTGGCCCGTGGTGGCCAGTGCCTATCTCAGGCTTGCGCAGCATCTGCTGGCCGAAAGGCGGGCACGCGTGTGACGCCACTCGACATCGCGCCGAAAAGTTCGGCGCATCAGGAGGTTTCATTCATGACGGTTACCGTAACGCTGCCGGACGGCAGAACAGACGGCTACATGAGGTCCGGCGACGCTTACATCAAGCACCACGACGGCTCGCTCGATGTCGTTCGCGTCGGCGCCCAACAACCACACACGTACGCGTCAGGGGAGTGGACCGACGTCGAAGGCGACGAAAAAGGATGGAAGAAGCGACGTTTCCTGCGTTGACCCGCGGTCGGCAAACCAATCCCGCCCACGGCAGATCCCGCGCAGTAGAGGACGCTGTAACGATGACCGCGCCAGCACGATCCCCGGGCCGCACCGCATCCCGGCTCCCGTTCGGGTGACTGTGGCGTTCCAAGAACAACTCCTCGCCGCTGTCGACGGCCTACGTGGGACGGCGGCGGCCGACCGGCTGTGTGATGCGTGCGTGATGCTCTTCGACATCGACGCGGCGGCGATCTCACTGGTCTTCGATGGCGCCAATACCGGCACCTTGGGAGCCAGCAGCGCGCCGGCGCGCATGTACGACGAGTTGCAGTTCATCCTCGGCGAGGGACCATGCCTGGACTCCGTCAGCCGGCGGGGGCCCGTCCTTGTCCTCGATCTCGCCGACCCCGGTGAGGCGCGCTGGCCCATCTACGGGCCCGCCATGCTCGACATGAAGGTCCGTGGCGTCTTCGCGATGCCCGTCGTGGTCGCCGGGGAGTACGTGGGCGCTCTCGACCTTTTCCGCGCCGAACCTGGCCGGCTTGTCGAAGAACAGCTGTCCGGCGCCGTCGCCGCTGCGGAGCTCGCCGGTATCCCGCTGCTCGACCTGCTCGATGCCGATCTGCAGGCAGCGGTCGGCGACCCCGACAGCAGCGCGTGGGCAGAACTGCACGCGCTGTCCCGCTCAGAGGTCGGCCAGGCCACCGGCATGCTCGTCGCGCAGCTCGATCTCGAGCCCGCCGAAGCCTTGGTGCGGCTGCGCGCTTATGCGTATTCGACCGGCCGCAGCGCCACCGACGTCGCCCGCGACATCCTCGACCGCCGGCTTCGGCTCGAAGCCGACTGATGCGCCGGGCGGACACGGCAGAATGGAGGGAACGTGACTGACACCCCTCGCGAAACCCGCGTGCTGGACGCGGTGGTCTCCCTCGTCGACGTCCTGCTCGAGGATTTCGACGTGGTGGACTTGCTGACCGAACTCACCGAACGCTGTGCCGAATTGCTCGATGTCGCCGCCGCAGGCTTCCTGCTCGCGGATCCCCTGGGCAAGCTGCGCGTGCTGGCCGCCACCACCGAGCAAGTGCGCGAACTGGAACTTTTCCAGTTGCAGGCTGATGAGGGTCCGTGCGTCGAGTGCTACATGGCCGGTGAACCGGTCTCCGTCGCCGACCTGCAAGCCGTCACCTCGCGCTGGCCCGAGT
This sequence comes from Mycobacterium sp. NPDC048908, assembly GCF_043197955.1. NCBI lineage: Bacteria > Bacillati > Actinomycetota > Actinomycetes > Mycobacteriales > Mycobacteriaceae > Mycobacterium > Mycobacterium sp. NPDC048908. The sequence continues at coordinate 122,345 of NZ_JBICUE010000002.1, forward strand.
TCGTCCCTGCAGCGCTCGACGCAGGCTTCGGATCCGTGCACGCGGTCCCGATGCGCGCGGCAGGCATCGTCCTCGGCGCACTCGGGCTCTTCGGCGTTAACACCGGCGGACTCAGCGACGCCGACGGCCTCGTCGCGCAGACCCTCGCTCACATCGCATGCGTCGCCATCCTCCAGGAACATGCGCCGACCCCGTCGACCGTCATGCCGCAACTGCGCGCCACACTGGCCCGTCGTGTCGTTGTCGAACAGGCCAAGGGTTTTCTGCGGGAAATCTTCGATGTGTCCGTCGAGGATGCCTTCGCCGTGCTCCGCTCCTATGCGCGCGCCAACGGCGAGCACCTCACCGACGTCGCACAACGCTTGATCACCGATCGCCACTCCCGCCCGATACTGGTCGCCGCGATCTCCGAATTCGTCAGGCCGCCAACACGTTAGGGGTGGCGTCGGGACTTCGCGCGCCGCACCGCCTCGTCGACCAGCCGCTGCGCCACGACGTGCAGTTTGATGTTTTCGGTCTGACTCAAGCGGGTCAGCCGGTCGAAGGCTTCCTCGGCGCTCGCGCCGGACCTGCTGCGGATGATCCCGACCGCCTGGTCGATGACCGCGCGGTTGCCCAGCGCCCGTTGCAGCTGCGCCGTCCGCTCCTGGGCGTGGTCGAGTAGCTGACCGTTGTTCACCGAGACCGCCGCAGGCCCGGCGAACTGCATGCCCAACTCCACGGCGTGCTCGCCGAACGCGTCTCGCGGACGGGCGTAGGTGTTGATGGCGCCGATAACCCGATCGCCCACGTTCAGCGGCAGCGACAACGCGGAATGCACGGCCATCCGGGCCACCCGCCCGCCGAACCGGGGCCACCGGCGGTCGCTGCCCAGTGACCCGCTCACTGTCGGGCGCCGCGATTGCATGCACGTGATGCAGGGCCCCTCGTTGAGCTCGTCGTATTGCACGCTGTCGATGTCGTACACGAACTGCGCGGTGGCCGCCCATGTCTGAATACACGGCGTGGTGCTGTGCGTATTCAGTAGCGCGACGCCCGCGCCGTCGACCCCGGGAATCGCTCGTGCCGCGAACTCCGCGACGTCTCGGAGCAGATCGAGCAGGCCGCGTGCGCCCGCCACCAACCCCGCCACGCCGGTCAGCCCGGCGTACAGGTCCACCTCGTCTGCCTCGAGTTGTGAGGCAGACAGGTTCGGCTGCAGTGCCGTTTCGCGGCCGGGCTGCGCGTCGTAATCGGCCATTCTGCGAAACGAATGTACTCGTTTGCGAAGCGGATATCAGTTCACGAGGGATAACGCGTGTGCGCGTCGCAGCTTGCCGGACGGGGTCTTGGGGATCATGCCCGGCTCGAGTACCACGACATTGCGGGGCCGCACGTCGACCTCGGCAAACACCTCGTGCGCAACCTCTCGCTCGACACGGCGCACCTGGCGGGCATCCGCGAAGTCCTTGCACTCCACGGCCACCGCGAACGTCTCCCGGGACAGCCCGGCGTCCAGTCGCACGGCCACGGCACAGCCCGGCCGTACCCCGGTCACACGGCCCGCGGCGCGTTCGATATCGGTCGGGTAGATGTTGCGGCCGGCCATGATGATGACGTCCTTGAGGCGACCGCACACCACGACATCGCCGGTTTCCGTGAGATAGCCCAGGTCGCCGGTGTCGTACCAGCCGCGCTCGTCCTGCGCTGGGATGAACCCGGCGACCGTGGTATAGCCCCTGGTCACCGGTTCGCCGCGGACCTCGATGACGCCGACTCCGCGCGGCGGCAGCACCGAACCGTCCTCGTCGACGATGCGCAACTCGAGGCCCCGCAACGGCCTTCCCAGGGAGACGAGTCGCCGGGTGTGCCCCCTGGTCGCGGGCACCGCGCGGTGCAATACGGCAAGCAGATCGGCGTCCACCTCATCGACGGCCATGCCGCCGCCACATTCGGAGAACGACACGGCGACCGTAGTCTCGGCCATCCCGTAGGCAGGGATGATCGCCCCTGGCTTCAGCCCGAACGGCGCACCAGCGTCGCACAGGTCCTCGACGTCGACCGGATCAACCTGTTCGGCGCCCGACAGCGCCCATCGCAGCGACGACAGGTCGAAGTCGCCCGGCGTGGCCTGCCTGCGCAGCCGTTTGGCGAACAGGTTGTAGGCGAAGTTCGGCGCGGCCGTCATGGTGCCCTTGTATTTGTCAATCAGCTTTGCCCACAACAACGTATCGCGCAGGAAGTCCATCGGCGTGATCTTCACCAGCTCCGCCCCGACGTACATTGGCACCGTCAGATAGCCCGTCATGCCCATGTCGTGAAAGCACGGCAACCAGCTCACGATCACGTCGGTGTCGACGTCGAAATTGCAGCCGTCCATCATGGCCTCGGCGTTGGCGACGATGTTGGCATGGGTGATCTGGACGGCCTTCGGCGATCCTGTCGAGCCCGACGTCAGCTGCATCAGCGCCACGTCGTCGTCCTCCGTTTCGACGGGCTCCTTCGGCGGGCTGCAGAGCAGCGCCTCTGCGGTTAGCACCGTTACGCCCAGCCCGGACAGCACCGGTGCGGCGGCCATGAACGGTTCGGAGACGACGACGGCTTTCGCCGCAATCATGGTGATGACATCGGCGGTCTCCCCAGCCCAACGGATCAGGTCAGTCCGCGGCGTGGGCTGGTGCAGCATCGTCAGACTGGCGCCGCGCATCCAGATGCCTTGGGCGGTTGGCGCGATCTCGACGGGGGCGCCGGCCAGCACAGCCACGGCGTCGCCTGAGCCGACACCGGCAGCGGCCAGGCCGCCCGCCACCCGGCGGGCCCGCTCATGCACTTCGGCCCACAGATGTCGGACGGGGGCGTGCGGTTCCCCGGTGACCATGCCCTTCATTCTCCACCGGGCGTTGCGGTACATCGTGTCGGTAAATTGGCTCACGGCAACCCCTTTGGCGGGCGAGCAGTTACGCCGCGCATGTGTTGTGTCGGAAACCGGCCGCGAATTTGCGCGCGCGCCAGCAGTATCGGGAGCCGCTGGGGTTCGACGATGACGGTGGAGGTTCGGGAACCCTTCTTGTTCACCCCAGGTCGTCCCTCGCTCCGGTCGGAGCGAGGTGCGCTGCATGTCAGACGCACCGACTGTACAGACCGCATGGCCCCTTGGACACGGCAGCGCGCCGATGTCCACGCGATCGTGATGGTTTCCGCATAACCCGCGGTCACGGAACCCCCCAGGCCCGAATCGCAAGCGTTGTACTTCGGCTGACGTCGGGGCTGCGGCCCTCTCGGCGGGGATCAGATCGCCGCCATGACGTTTCCGTGAGGCTGTGGCATCAACCCGGAAGTAGATTACAGTTCCGACCGCTCCGAGTTGCGGAAATCCGGCCGGTCGATGAGATTCAATCAGTTCCGTGTCCGTACCGCAAAAGACCAGGCCGGTCACTACTACTCGGCGTGTTTCGAGCTGCCCAGGGCCACGGCTGATTTCGCCGACCCAACGGTTTGACGCTTGTTCGGGCCCTCGAAGAATGAAAGGGCGCAGGCGCATTGCGCGCTCGCAAGACCGAACGCAGGGCCGCGAGCCGCCACGGCTACCGTGACCGCCGGCCGGTGTGACGACAGTTCTCCGAACGCGATACCCGATCAGCTGTCAGAATCAGCCCTATGAACGGCTTCGGTGGGCGCATCCTCACAACGCTCGGAATGTGCGCGGTGATGGCGGGCCTGTCCGCCGTGGCCGAACCGGCGGCAGCAGGCGCTGACGTCTGCGGCTCCGTCGGTGGGCGCCGAGTATCGGTAAGCGGGTGCGGTAGCGTCGCCGACGCCATCTCTCAGTAGGCGCCGCCGCCGGCGGAGTACGCACCACTGCCCGAGGACTTCGACGCCGCGCCGCCGCCACCGCCTCCACCGCCGCAGCCCAACATCAATGTGTGTGCCAATTTCGGCCGGCGGATCAGCGTCAGCGGCTGTGTTTAACCGCGCGTAGCCGCTGCGCCAGCCCCGACGCGCGCACCGCCCGCCGCTCGATGGCCGCCCGCACCGCGGCCTCCCCGCCCACCACGCGCACCCGCTCCTTCGCACGGGTCACCGCGGTGTAGAACAGCTCTCGCGTCAACAGCCGCGAATCCTCCTGCGGCAGTAACACGGTCACGTCGTCGGCCTGGCTGCCCTGCGACTTGTGGATCGTCATGGCGTGCATGGTCTCCACATCTGCCAGCCGGCTGGTGGCAAACGAAGCATCGCCGATGACCGCACGCAACATGTCGTCGCGCACCATCGTCACACCGGTGTCCCCGTTGTACAGGCCCAACCCGTAGTCGTTGGCCGTCACCAACAGCGGACGACCCGGGTACCACGCCGACCAGATCGCCTCGCCCGTCTCCTCCGTCAGCCACCGCTCGACCTGCCGATTCCAGTACGCGACACCGAACGGCCCCCGCCGGTGCGCGCACAAGAATCGATGCTCGTCCAGCACAGCCAGCGCGGCGTTCTGGTCGCCGAGCAGCGCCGCTGTCCGCAACGTAATAGCTTGCTGCACAAGCACTTTGCGCAGCTTGTCCCGCGAATCATCGGGCTGGAGCCATTCGATGTGCTCACCGCCTGCCCGCAACACCTCGACGGCCCTGTCCGCATCGCCGAGCCGGATCGCCGACGCCAGTTCGCCGATCGACTCCCCGAACCGGTGCGACGTCTTCAGCGCCGCGATCTTCGCCTCACCCAGCCCGTCGACCAGATCCGCCAGCACCGCGCCTGCCTCCACCGACGCCAACTGATGCGGATCGCCGACCAACACCAGCCGGGCATCCGGCCGCACCGCCTCCAGCAACCGGGCCATCATGGTCAACGACACCATCGACGTCTCGTCCACCACGATCACGTCGTGCGGCAACCGGTTTCCGCGGTGATGCCGGAACCGCGCCGACGTGTCCGGCCTGCTGCCCAGCAACCGATGCAAGGTCGTCGCATGCAGGCCGCTCAACGCCTGCTGGTCCGTCGGTGCCAACCTGGCAACCTCCAACTGCACTGCCTGGTGCAGTCGTGCCGCCGCCTTGCCCGTCGGCGCAGCCAGTGCAATGCGCAGCCGGTTACCGCTGGTCAACGACGCCAACAGCCGTGCCACCGTCGTGGTCTTGCCGGTTCCAGGACCGCCCGTCAACACCGTGAGCCCCTGCGACAGCGCAAGTTCGGCCGCCGCCCGCTGCTCCTCGAAGCCGTCCGGGAACAGCCGGTCGATGTCGGGCGGCGGAACCGCCGCCCGAGGCGTGACCATCGCCAGGATGTCGTCGCACACCTGCTGCTCTTCGAGCCAATACCGGTCCAGGTACAGCAGGTCGTCGTCGAGCCGCAGAATCGGCGGGTCGGTCAGCAGCGGGCTCGCCCGCACCGCCTGAGCGAGGTCGACCAGCTCGTCGGACTTCAGATCAACGCACACCGATCCGCCGCGCAGCGCCCGCACCAGGTATGCGATCGCAAGCGCCACGCGCTCGTCGGTCTCCTCACGCAACGCCGTGAGCCGTTGCGCCACATGCACATCGGCCGGCTCGAAGACATCGTTGATCGCGAGTTCGACCGTCATGCGACCAGTTCCGAGATCGCGGTGATCAGCGGCGAAGGCGGCTGCCAAATGAACACCCCCGCCGGGTGACCGTCGATGACCGGCGTGGCGGCACCACACATGCCCCGCACGAACAAGTAGATCACCCCGCCGAGATGCACCGCTGGATCGTATCCGGGCAGCCGCCACCGCAGGAACCTGTGCAGCACAACGGAATACAGCAGCGCCTGCAGTGGATAGTCGGAGTGCAGCATCGCCTCGGTCATCCGCGCCCTGTCGTAGTCCGCGGATGTCAGGGGCCGATCAGCGTCGCCGAGCCAGTTCGTCTTGTAGTCCACCACCACGTACCGGCCGTCGATCCGCAACACCGCGTCGACGGAGCCACTCAGGTATCCGCGAAGCGTCTGCCCGCCCAGCGCCGCTCCCGTGAGCCGGTCGGCATACGACGCGAGCGGATCGTCTTTCGGCAGGTGCCTGCGAAGCAGCTCGCCGGCATCACGCAAAAGCCCACCGGTCAACGGGAATTCGAAGTCCATCTCCCGCATGCGGTCGCGCAGCCCGATCTGACGCAATGTCGTACCGCCAGCCAACGGGCCCAGCGGAGTGTCGTGCATCGGCACCATCGCCGCCGCCAACTCGGACGCCTCCACGTCCACCGGCCACCACACCGAATGCCTGCGGATCTGCGCCTCCAACTCCGCGGCCAGGTCGACCGCGAACGGGTCCGCGGTCTCGAGCACCGCGTGCACCAGCGTGCCGAACTTAGCGCCCGTCGGCAGATCCGCCATCGGCGACGGCACATCGGGCCCGGATGCCCGTGCGGCCACCGGGATCTCGGCGACCTCATCGTCCAATTCGACGACTTCCGGTTCGCTGGACACCCCGCTGGTCTCCGCGGCCCGGATCAACCCCGAATACGACGTGCGCCGCCAGGTGGTGTCGATCGCGCGGTGGAAGTGTCGCACCTCGAACGAGACGTCGTCGGTAGCGTGCGCGACCGGAGCGGCCTGTGCGACCACCGACTCCTCGACGACCAGCGCTTCGGCTGCGGCCCACTTCTGCAGGCGCGCCATCGCGTCGTCGTCGGAAATCTTCGCAGGCACACAGCGATCGGGCACCGATGGCTCGCCTGGTTCGCGCCCCCGCAGCAGCCGAGACAGTCCGCCGTTGGGTTCGGCCCACGCAGGCGACCACCACGCCACCACCTGGGACTGCGCTCGGGTCATGGCGACATAGGTCAGCCTGCTGTCGTCGCTGGCGTCCTCTTTGCGGCCCTTGGCGGCGACCTCGTCGTAGTCGGCGCTGTCCTTCCCGCCGACGTGCAGGCAGCGGGTTTCGCCTTCGTGGTAGAGCACCAGTTCGTGGTCGGACACGTTGCGGTAGAAGTTGAACGGCAGATACACCACGGGGAACTGCAGCCCCTTGCTCACCCACACCGTCATGATCTGCACCGCCGCCGCGTCACTGTCCAGCCTGCGGTTGCGCTCGGTGATGGCACTTCGCTCTTCGCGTTGCGTGCGCAGCCAGTCGCGAAGCGCGGGCAAGCTGTACTGCTCGCGGTGCGCGGCGTCCTGAAGCAGTTGCGTCATGTGCGCCAAGTCGGTCATGTGCCGCTCGCCGTCCTGCCAGGACAGCACGCGGTCACCCATGCCGCTCAGTTGCGCGGCTTCGTAGATGGCCGCGACGCCGCGCTCGCGCGCATGGCTGGCCCACTCGCGCAGCGTCTCGGCGATCCGATCGGTCAGCTGATCGCCGCCCGCGGCAAGGCTTTCGGCCGTCTCACCGAAGAACATCGTCGCTGCCGCGGCGCGTACCACACCGGAGCGGTGTGGCTGATCGAACGCCTCCAACAACGCCAGCCAGTCCGCGGCGCCCTCCGAGCCGAACACATCCGAGTCGCCGGTGTACACCGACGGCACGCCGGCGTCGAGGAGTGCCCGATGGCAGACGCGGGCGTCCTTGTGGCTTTCGACGATCACGGCGACGTCGCGTGCCTGTAGCTTCTCGCCGTCGAAGGTGGCGTCGCTGGCCAGCAGCGCGCGGATGTCGGCCGCCAGGTCACGGCTGATGTGCGCCCGCAGGTCGTCGATCGGCAGGTTGTCGATCCCCCTGCGGCCGAACGTCGCTCGCTTGACCACCCGAAGCCGGAACGGGTCACAGCTCGGCGCGCCCGCGAGTCGGCTACCGCCGTGGTGGGCGTCGACCTCGTGCACCACGATTCGCGGGTCGCCGAGTTCGGCGCCGAGCATCACCTTCTGCAGTCGGTCGACGAGGGCGCCGTCGCTGCGCCAGTTCGTGCCGAGCGTCCGCTTGTCGCCCGCGGTCTCGGCCGCCGTCAAGTAGGTGACGATGTCACCGCCGCGGAACGCGTAGATCGCCTGCTTCGGATCGCCGATCAGGATGACGGTCGAGCGGCCGCTGAAGGCGCGGTCGATCACTTTCCACTGCACCGGGTCGGTGTCCTGGAACTCGTCGACCATGACGATCGGCCAGCGCAGGTGCATTCGGATACGTGCGGGGGAGTCGTCGGGCGTCAGCGCGTCGGCGAGTCGGGTCAGCAGATCGTCGTAGCCGAGGATGCCGAGGCGCCGCTTGCGGATTTCCAGTTCGGCGGCAACGTCTTTGGCGAACGCGACACATACCTGCGCCCGCGAATCGGGCTCCGGGTCCAGCGGCCGCAGTTGCGTCGCCGGATGGTTGACCACCTCGCGCGCCAACCGCAATGCGTCGGTGTAGGTGAGCGCGGGATCGTCGCGCTCCTGCCCGAAGTGGGCGAGGTACAGATCGTCGACGATCTCGGCGACCACCTCGTCGAGGCTCTCGACCAGCGTGACGCCGGTATCGCTGTCGCCGGCCACGCCAAGCGATTTCAGCACGAGTTGACAGAACTGATGTGTGGTCGCGATGGTCGCCGCATCGAAGCCCGCGAGCGCGTCACGCAGTCGGCGACGCCGGTCCGGGTCCTCTTCGCCGGCCGCCGACTCGACCAGTTGGCTGCGAACCCGGTCGCGCAGCTCCTGGCTCGCGGCGCGGCCGAACGTGATGAGCAGCATCTGGTCGAGTGTCGCGGCGCCCTCGGCGATATACCGCGTGACAAGACCGGCGAGCGTGTACGTCTTGCCGGTGCCCGCGCTGGCCTCCAGCACCGTGGTCGAGTTGGCTGCGGGCAGCGGATCCTGCAGGCTGAATGAGGGGATCATCCAACCGACCTCACCGCGCGCAGCAGCGGCAACCAGACCCGTTCGGCGTAGGCGCCAAGACCCTTGTCGATCAGGATCGACAAGTCCGCCCGTTCACCCCAGGCCCGCACATGCGCCGGCTCGGCGTCTTCGCCGGGGTAACGGTCGCCGGACTTCCACCGGTACCGCGCCTCGCCCTCAGGGCTGTCGCCGAAGTGCCGCGCCGCCGCCCACGCATAGGACGTCTTGACGGGCAACGGAATCGGCTCGCGACGTCCGGCGTCGTACACCGCGACCAGGTCCCGCAACAGACCTTCCGCATCGACCTCGGGGCGGCCGAGGCCTTCGGTGCGCAAGGTGCTGCGCTTTTTGGCTCTGCCGATGCAGATCGCCTGCCAGTCCGGCGCCTGGACGTGTGCGGCTAGGGCCAGCAACGGAATCCACGATGCCAGCAGGTGCTTGCCGTCCAGCTTCGAATACGTCACCGACACCAGCCGATCACCGAATACCGGCGACACCGTCCCGGTCAACCGGCGTCCACCGCCGAGGTCGACGTCGATGTCGTAGGCTCGCGGCTCGGCGCTGCGGTACCGCTGCGCGGTGTCGGCCAGTTGCGCGGCCTGGTTGGAGATCTCGAGTGCCTTGCGCCAGCCGAGCTGCCCAGGAGGCAGTGTGCCACGGCACCATTCGGCTTCACGGGCTTCCTTGGGCGACATGCCGCGCAGGATGTCGTGCAGCATGCGGTCGCCGACCGTCCACTCCTCGAGGGCGTTGATGTCGACGGGCATCGCGTCCTCGACGCCGTCAACATCCCACGGCAACGTGTAGTCCAGTGCCCGGAAGAATCCCTTCACCGGATCCCGGTAGAACGCGACGAGGTCTTCGAGCACGACGTCGTCGGGCGGCACGGGCGGCAGCGGGCCGGAGATGAACGGCGGTTGTGGCCTGCGTTGACCGGTGCTGGCGACGGCAGCCCGCTTCACTGTCGGGTCGAACGTGAACGGTCCGCCGGGTATCAGACCGCCGGGAATCACGTTGCGAATATCGAACGGCTGCAATGGATGTCTGACGACGATGCGGTCACGGATCTTGTCGGCCGTCGTGACGTCCAGCGAGTCGAGCAGTTCGGCGAGCGGCACCGCGGGCGGCCGGTCCTGGCCGGAGTACTCGTTGGCGCCGGTGTAGGTGATGACGAGTTTCTCGGTGGCCGCGCCGATCGCGTCGAGCAGCAACTGGCGGTCCTCGGAACGGATGTCGCGTTCACCGGTCATCGGATCACGGGCGAGCACGTCGTCGCCGTCGACGATGCCCTGCCGGGGGAACACGCCGTCGTCGAGGCCGACCAGGCACACCACCCGGTGCGGTACCGAGCGCATCGGCACCATCGTGCAGACGGTCAGCGTGCCGGTGCGAAAGTTGGCCCGCGTCGGCCTGCCCGCGAGGTGTCGTTCGAGCAGCGCGCGGATGTCGGGCAGACGCATGACGGTGTGCCTGCGCGCACCCGCCGTCTCCAGCACGTCGCCGAATTCGCGTTGCATCTGGCTTGTCTGCCACGCGTCGTCGTCGTCGACCCTGGTGAGCCTGCCGATGCCATCCGACAGGGCGGTGAGCCAATCCTGCAGTGGCCGTGCACCGTTCAGCGAGTCGACGGTGGTCTGCAGGCGGTGCACGAACTCGGCGAGCTGCCCTGCCAACTCGACCCGGTTGCTGCTCACGTCGTCGAGCGGCAGAGTGGACCCGATCCAGGCGTGCGAGTCATCGGACAGGGCCACGCCCGCCAGCACGCGGTCGATGCCGAAACGCCATGTGTTGTGCACGAAGTCGACGCCGAACGGCTTGCGGTGCTCCTGGTCGAAGCCCCAGCGGATGTTGGCCTGGCGGACCCAGCGGGTGATGCTTTCCAGGTCGTCGTCGGTGAAGCCGAACTGTGCGCGGACGGGCGCGGCCTGCGCGAGGTTGAGCACTTCGCTCGCGGTGACGCGGCTGCCCGCCAGGGTGAGCAGTTGGCTGGCGACGCCGAGCAGCGGATTGGTCTGGATCAGCGAGCGGTCGGCCAGCCGGACCCGAAGTCGGTGCGCCGGATGGGCACCGCGCACCACGTCGCCGAGCCCGAAGTCGGCGTTGATCAGCGGCGCGTAGGTCTCGATGTCCGGGCACATCACCAGGATGTCGCGGGGCTCGAGGGTGGGGTCGTCGGCGAGCAGGCCGAGCAGGACCTCTCTGAGCACGTCGATCTGACGTGCCGGGCCGTGGCAGCTGTGCACCTGGACCGAGCGGTCGTCGTCGCGCAGGGTTCGGCCGTCGGCGCGGAGGGCATTGGCCGCGATATCGGACTGCAGCCAGCCCAGCAGGGTGTCGGGATGGGCTGCGCCGCCATAACATTCGTTGGTCTGTCGGTCGGCAGGCAGGCTGCGCTGAAGCTCGCGCAGATCGCGGCCGAGGGTGGCCAACAGCGGGTGATCGACGTCGCGGTGGCTGGTGTCGTCGCGGCGCGGGATCGGCCCATGCCGGTCGGCGAGCTTGCGCCACAGGTCGTCACTGGGATGCGGTAACCACAGGTGCAGGTCGTGATGGGTGGCCAGCGCGTTGAGCAGTTCCACCTCGGTGGACGGCAGCCGGGTGTGGCCGAACAGCGACAGCCGCTCCGGTAGAGCCATAGGCGATTTGGCAAGTCGGGCAAGGGTTTTGGCGTGCCGGACATGCGGCGGGTCGGCCTCGACCTTGCCGAGCAGGGCCCGCCACAGGGGTGGCTGCCAATCGAGGTCGGGGTCGATGTCGCCGGTGCTGCCGCGTTCCCAGTCGATGAGCAGTTGCGGGCGCTGCCTGGCGTAGGAGGCGAAGAGGCCGGCGAGGCGTCGAGCGACGGCGTAGCGGCGGCCCTGGCGCAGTTCCTTCTCCTCGCCCGCTTCGAAGTGGCCGAGGTGGGCGGCCAGCGGCTTGCACCAGGCTTCGGTGCAGCTCGCGTCGATGACCTCGAGCAGCGGCCAAACCACGGCTTCGGGCGCCCAGGGATCGTCGTCGACGGTGCCGGTGGTCAGCCCGAGCAATTCGGCGATCAGTGAGCGCGGATTGCGGAACGCGATACCGGCGCAGACGCCGTCCTGGCCCGCGCCGCGGCCGAGGATGTGGGAGAGCCGCTGGCTCAACCAGCGCTCGATGCCCTTGGCCGGGACGATGATCAACTCTTCGGTGAACGGGTCGGCAAGGGGGGCGGACAGCAGTTGACCGAGACCGTCGGCGAGGAGATCGGTGCGCTCAGCGCGGTGGAGGTGCAGACCCATCAAAGCCCACCATAGGAGGTCGACGACGCTGGAACACTGCGTGTGGCTCCAGCCCGCGGCGCACGACTGTGCGCTCGGAGAGGCATTCCGGTTCAATCAGGAGGGTGACACTAAATGTGATGAACCGCCCCATCGTGGAGACGGAGTCGGGCAGCGTGCGCGGAACCATCGATGGCGGGGTCGCCGCGTTCCGGGGCATTCCCTATGCCGCGTCCCCGGTCGGGGACCTGCGCTTCGCCGCCCCCCAGCAGCATCCGATGTGGTCGGGCTTCCGCGACGCCGCAAGTCCAGGCCCGTCGGTTCCGCAAGGCCGGTCGCGCCTGGAAGCGATCATGGGTCCTCGCACTCCCGACTGGAACGAAGACGGCTCGCTCACCGTCAATGTCTGGACGCCGCGTGTTCCGGTCGCCGGCTCCGCTCGGGCCGCCCGGCCGGTGCTGGTCTGGTTTCACGGCGGCGGGTTCACCAGCGGCTCCGGCGGCTGGGATTGGTACGACGGCCGTGCCCTGGCTGCCGCGGGCGAGATCGTCGTCGTGACCGCGAATTACCGAATCGGCCCGCTCGGCTTCCTCTATCTGCCGGACGTCGGCGTCGAGAACCTCGGCTTTTTGGACCAGTGTGCGGTGCTCGACTGGGTCAAGCGCAATATCGGCGAATTCGGCGGAGATCCCGATGACCTCACCGTCGGTGGCCAGTCTGCCGGCGCTTTCTCCTCGCTCTACCTGGCCGCGTCACCGGTTACCGGTCCGCTGATCAGGCGCATCATCACCCAGAGTGGCCCCTTCGGGCTCGCCCCGCAATCCAGCGCCGAGGCGGCCGCCCACGCGGGGCGCTTCGTCGAGATCCTTGGTGTCAGTGGCGCCAAGGACATGCTCGCCGGGCTGCGTGCCGTCCCGGTCGACCGGCTGCTGTCCGCCTATGGGCAGCTCGCGGCAGAGCTTTCCGCCCCGGGTAAGGTCGCTTCGCCGATGTATCCCGTGCTCGGTGCTTCCGGGATTCCGGTGACGTGGCAGGAGGCGCTGGCCAACGGACGCCTCGACGGCAAGGACTTGCTGACCGGAACCACCAGAAACGAGATGGCCGCGTTTCTGGCTTTCGACCCGCAAATTCAGGCGATCACCGCCGAGCACGCTCGCGAACTGTTGGCCAGACAAGTGGACGGGGGTGCCGCGCTGTACGACCGCGCCGCTAGTCGGCGCCAAGAAGTGGCGCCGAGCGACGTGCTCACCGAGGTCGAGACCGAGATCGTGTTCCGCGACGGGACGCTGGCCATCGCCGACCACCAAGCCGCTGCCGGCTTTCCGACCTACGTCTACCAGTTCGACTACGTCCCGTCCGACGACCCCGCGCACATCGGCGCCGCGCACTGCAGCGAGCTCCCGTTCTTCTTCGACACCATCGACGCGTACCCCGACAGCCCCATGCTCGGCAAGCCCACCGCTGAAGTGCGCGACCTCGCCGATACGTTTTCGCGCGCAGTAGCGGCGTTCGTCGCCACCGGGCTGCCCGCCGACAGTCGTTGGCAGCCATACGAGTCCGGGAACGCAGCGACTGTTCGGCACTTCGCCTGATACTTGATGTCAGACGACACCATCAGCGCGTCGTCGACCCCCGACCGTCTTCGTGACCGGTGGCACTGTTCGCGACTTCGCCTTTGAGTTCGTCGACGACTCGTCCGAGCTCGTCGACCATCCAGCTGTCGAGTCCGCGTCTGCGGAAGGCGGCGAGCAGTTCGGTGTAGTACCACAGATGATCCTGGGGGTTCTTGCGGTTGAAGCGCTCCCACAGCTTTGGTCCGTGCTGGTGGTAGTCGCGAAGCATCGACCGCGCGTTGTCGAGCTTGTCAGCGACGGACACCAGCAGCGTGTCCTCGCCGACCTCGGCGAGGTGATCGATGTACTTGCGCTTGCGGTCGAACCATGGCGGTTTCGGCATCTCGTCAGTGTCGCTGCACTCGTCGACGATGCGTGCGACGTCCTCGCCGAAGGTGGTGCGGATTTCCGCGAGTGTAGGGGGACCGCCCTGATCCTCGACCGCGTCGTGCAACAGCGCCGCGATGGCTTGTGCCTCGGAGCCGCCGTCGTTGATCACCAGCCCGGCCACGGCCAGCAGGTGGCCGATGTACGGAATGTCGCCGCCCTTGCGGACCTGGGTGTGGTGCTTGTGCTCGGCGTAGACGAGCGCCTTGGCGAACTGGTCGGTCAGTATCGGTGTGGAGGTTTGCTCACTCAAATTCGATTCTTCCCCTTTCAACCTGACCATAGCGGGTGGGGCCGACAAGGGTATTGCCGTCAGTTCCCCGCGAACCACGCCGTGGCCACCGCCCGCCGCCGCGGCGACTCGAACGGCGTATCGCGCGGTCCCAACTCACCCACCCGCACCACCCACACCGGGCCGGCGCGGTCGATCGCCGCCAGCGGATCCTCGCCAGCCGCCACCAGCACTCCTATAGACGTCTTGCCCGGATTGCATCCGTACACCGGCACCATGTCGTCAGCCCTTGCACCCCAATCGATTCCGTTCGGCAGGATGCACCGCGTCCCGTCATCGAGCTGCAGCGCGAACGGCATCGCCACGGGCGGCGGGTCGACCGCGGGTAGCGCACCGGGCTTGGCGAACCGACGCAACCCCCTGCTCCACGGGTCGGCGAGACACAGCATGAAGGCCGACGCCGGCCAACACACTTCCGCCGCTGCCTGCGCCGGTTCACAGGAGTAGATGTTCGGCGCGACGGCCGCCGGCGAAGGTCCCGAGCAACCCGACAGGTTCGGCGAGCCCTGCCGGTTCACCACCTGATATCCGCCGGCCGGTTCGCCGTTGGCCGATACGGCGGCAACCGTGACGATGCCCGTCGCGCCGGGGGCAGCACTGGCCTGGGGGATCTGCAGCACGAGAACCCCTGCGAGTGTGAAGACCGCCGACCGCAAAACCAGAGCCTCCTCATCCAGGATGACGCATTCGGCCTGCGATTAGGCGGGAATCACTAGGCTCGGCCTATGAAGGCAGTCACCTGCATTGACGGCAAGCTCGACATCGTCGACCTGCCAACTCCGACCCCCGCCAAGGGCCAACTGCTCATCGATGTCCTGCGCTGCGGTATCTGCGGCTCAGACCTGCACGCCCGCCACCATTGCGACGAACTCGCCGATGTGATGGATGAAACCGGCTACCCCGACTTCATGCGCTCGAACCAGTCCGTCGTGTTCGGCCACGAGTTCGCGGGCGAAGTCCTCGACCACGGCCCGAAAACCCGCAAAGCCCTGAAATCCGGCACGCCCGTCGTCGCCCTGCCCTTGCTCCGCCGCGGCGAGGAGGTGCACGCCCTCGGTCTCAGCAGGAAGGCTCCCGGTGCCTACGCCGAACAGATCGTCGTCGAGCAATCCCTCGCCCTGCCCGTCCCCAACGGCCTGCCCATCGCCCACGCCGCCCTCACCGAACCCATGGCCATCAGCTGGCACGCAGTCCGCCGCTCCGAGATCTCCAAGGGCCAGGTTGCCATCGTCATCGGCTGCGGCCCGATCGGCCTGGCCGTCATCCTGATGCTCAAGGCCCGCGGCGTGCGCACCGTGATCGCCAGCGACTACTCCGCCGGCCGCCGAGCGCTTGCCACCACCTGCGGCGCCGACATCGTCGTTGACCCCGCTCAGGACTCGCCGTATGCAAAGGCAACCGGCCACGGCCACCTCGAAACACCGCCCGACGCTATCGATCTCGTCATCGGCACGATCGAGAAAGTGCAGAAAGCCCGCCTGCCGTGGTGGCATGTCTGGCGCGCCGCCGACGCCGTCGGCGCCGCCACCCCCAAGCACCCCGTCGTGTTCGAATGCGTCGGCGTGCCTGGCATCATCGAACAAATCATCACCAGCGCTCCGCTGTTCTCCCGCGTCGTCGTGGTCGGCGTCTGCATGGGCGCCGACAAACTGAGGCCCTCGATGGCGATCGTCAAAGAGATCGACTTGCGCTTCGTAATCGGTTACACCCCAATGGAATTCCGCGACGCACTGCACATGCTCGCCGACGGCAAGGTCGACGTCACTCCACTGATCACCGGAACCGTGGGCCTAGCGGGCGTCGACAACGCCTTCACCGCGCTCGGCGACCCCGAAAAGCACGCCAAGATCTTGATCGATCCCAAGAGCGACAGCGCCAGCCCGAGGCTCTAGACTCAACCCAGCTTCACGAGATGCCGTCGCCAAGCTCCGACTTGACGGCACGCCAACCCCACGCTCGTGGGTGGCTCGGATGACGAAGCGGTCCGCACCGACAGGTGCCGGCAAGAGCGCCTCCACAGCGGAGGCCCTGGAAAGGGAACTGCATGCGCAAGCACTTCTTCCGCTCATTCGTCGCAGATCCGGTGTGCGCATCCTCGGATCCCGGGCACCACATCGACATTGGCCGCTACTTCATGGCCGTCGCGAAGTCAGCGATCACCATCCCGGTCAAGGCTCACGTGTGCGACGGACTGGTCCACCTCGACACGGCCGAAATCCTGTGCCACCACCGGCCCGACGACATAGCGCACGCGCTGCTGAGCACCGGCGGTCGTGCCGAGTGGGCGCCCGAATGGCAGGTGCTCCTCGTGCCGGGGGCCGCACTGGCCGACGAGCGCACGGTGTTCACCCTTGCCCATCGGGACGAATTCACCGACTGCGCAGCTGAATTCAGCCTTGTTCGACCCGGTTGGCGCCGCCGTTGATGACCTCCGGCGAACCGGAGTGGTAGATCACCACGTTGTTGACGCCCGACGCGGTGATCTGCTCGGACCCGTCGAGCGTGACTTTGTTCTGCATCCCCGACACGGTGACGGTCGTGCAGTGGCCGGTGATCGTCACGGTGTTGCCCATGCCGCTGACGGTCACCGGGTTCTCGTTGCAGTCCAGTGTCTTGTTCTGCCCCATCCCGGACACGCTGAGCTGCACACCGCGCGCGGCGGCGGTCGGTTGCGACGGCATGCTCGGTGCCGACGGCACGCTGATGCTCGGGATCGTGACGCCAGGAAAATCGGGGATCGAACTCGTCGACTTCTGGACGATGAACCAGCCGACGCCTCCCGCGATGATCATGAACACCACCGCCGCGATCCCGAATACCACCCACGGGATGCCCGCCGACGGCTTTCGCGGCGGCGGCGACCACGGCGCCCCGTAGCCCGGCGGTTGGTAGGGCCCCTGCGCCTGCGGTGGCATCGACGGCAGCGGCGGGGGCAGGTAGCCACCCTTCGGGTCGGTGTAGGGCGTCCCGCCGAGTTCGGTCGCCCTGGCCGTGTCGGCGAGCGGTTGCTCGAGCGCCCTGATCCGCGCCTCGGGATCGTCCTGTGGCTCCATTCGCAGATGGTCCCACACAAGATCGGTTCGCGACCGGCTATTGGCGTCCTGTTTGCCGGTCCCGGCGCCCCGTGATGTTACGCGGCGTCCGCCGATACCCGAGACAGGCTGGCGCGAAGCTGCTTTCGTCCCCGGTGAAGGCGCGACGAGACCGTTCCGATCGGGCAATCGGTGATGTCCGCGATCTCCTTGCAGGTGAAGTGGAGCACGTCAGCGTAGTAGAGGGCGGTGCGGACGCCGTCGTGCAGCCCGGCAAGCGCGGCGAGCAGGTTGTCGTCCGTGATCGCCTCGAGCGCACACTCCTCTGCCGACGGCGAGACGTGTGCGTGCAACGCAGTCAGTTGCAACTCGGAGACACAGTCCGCCGAGACTTCCTCGGGACGGCATCTGCTCTTGCGGTACTGGCTGATCCACGTGTTGTGCAGGATGCGGTACAGCCAGGCCCGCAGGCTGGTGCCTTCCCGGAACGAGTCGAAGCCCACGTATGCGCGCAGCAGCACCTCCTGCGTGAGATCCTCGGCGTCCTGGCGGGTGCGTGCCAGACTCAGCGCCCGCGACAGGATCTGGTCCGCCATCGGAACCACGTCGCGGTGAAATCGTTGGATGTCGCTGTTCATGATTGCGCCGCAACGGCCTGCTCGATTTCGTCACCGACTTCCTTGTCGATGTTCCTCCAGTACTCGAATGCACGTTGCAGTACCGGTTCGGACACTCCATCGCGCAGATGCCCCGCGACGTTGCCGACCAGCCTGCTGCGTGCCGCCGCGTCCATCACGTCGCGTACCAAGACGCCGGCCTGCGTCCAGTCGTCGTCTTCGCTACGCAATGTGTATGCGGTGCGCACCATTTCGCCGTCGGCGTACCACCGTGCCTCGGCTGTGCGGGCCGGATCGGCCTGCGGTCCGCCGTAGGAGTTGGGCGCGTACACCGGATCGGACGCGTTGACCACCCGCATGCGGCCGTCCTTCGAGTAGCTGTGCACTTCGGCTTTCGGTGCATTGACCGGTATCTGCTTGTAGTTGACCCCTATTCGGGCCCGGTGCGCGTCCCCGTAGGCGAAGGTGCGGGCCAGCAGCATCTTGTCCGGGCTGAGCCCGGTGCCGGGCACTTGGTTGGCCGGTGCGAAGGCGGCCTGCTCGATTTCGGTGTGATGGTCGGCGAAGTTGCGATCAAGCACCAACCTCCCGACGTCCACGAGCGGATAGTCCTTGTGCGGCCAGACCTTTGTCAGGTCGAAGGGGTTGAACCGATAGGTCTTGGCATCCTCGAAGGGCATGATCTGAACCTTCAGCGCCCAGCTGGGATAGTCGCGGCGCTTGATCGCCTCGTACAGATCGCGCTGGTGGTAGTCGCCGTCGACACCGGCCAATCGGTCGGCCTCGGCCTGGGTGAGGTACTCGATGCCCTGATCGGAGATGAAGTGATACTTCACCCAGCAGATCGCGCCTTCGGCGTTGATCCAGCTGTACGTGTGGCTGCCGTAGCCGTGCATGTGCCGCCACGTCCTGGGGATGCCGCGATCGCCGAACAACCACGCCACCTGGTGAGCGGACTCCGGCGACAGGCTCCAGAAGTCCCATTGCATGTCGTTGTCCCGCATGCCCGTGTCGGCGCGACGCTTCTGCGACCGAATGAAGTGCTGAAATTTCATTCCGTCTCGGATGAAGAACACCGGCGTGTTGTTGCCGACGATGTCCAGATTGCCTTCCTGCGTGTAGAAACGCAGCGCGAAGCCACGCGGATCACGCCAGGTGTCCGGGCTGCCGCGTTCCCCCGCCACCGTCGAAAATCGGATCAGGGTGTTGGTCGTGGTTCCTGGCTGGAACACGGCGGCGCGGGTGTAGGCGCGCACGTCGCCAGTCACCTCGAAATGGCCGAATGCACCCGAACCCTTGGCGTGCGGTTGACGTTCCGGGACCCGCTCCCGGTTGAAGTTCGCCATCTGTTCGATCAGGTAGTTGTCGTGCAGCAGAATGGGGCCGTCCGGACCGATCGTCAGTGAATGGTCGTCACTCTGCACGGGGATGCCCGCATCGGTTGTGGTCGGAAATCCGCTTGGCTTGTTCACTTTTGGCTCCTCGACGGCTCGACTACTCGGGCCAACTGTTGTTGAGGATGGTCGTGACGAAGTCGTCCCGGACGAAGGACGGATCGAAGTGGGCGAGCACATCGGCGTTCATTGTGCCGAAGGTGCTGCGCGGGCGGTGCTTCATGCCGTCGGTAAACGCCTGCAGGATACGGTGTTTGAAGTCAGGACGGGGGTGTGCGGCGGTGACGGCCGACAAGTCCTCCTGCGACAGGTCGTCGCGGCCGAAACCGAGTACGTCGGTTTCGACTCCGGCTGTCACCAATGCGATTTCGGGGTCGAGAAATTCCGGCACGCCGGGGGTGGTGTGCAACGCGATGCTCAACCACACCCGGCGGGCGTCGGCCTCATCGAGCCCGTGCTGGAGGAGGAAATCGCGAGCGGCGTTGGCGCCGTCGACCTCGAACCGCAGGCTCGACGACGTGCGATACGGTTCGGTCAGGCCGATGTCGTGAAACATCGCGCCGACGTACAGCAGTTCGAGGTCGGGTGCCAGCCCGCGGTGCCTGCCCTGCAGTGCGCCGAAGAAGAACACCCGGCGCGAGTGGTCGAACAGCAGATCGTTCTCGCTGTTGCGGATGAAATCGGTGGCGTCGCGCGTGAGCGCGGTGTCAGGAACGGTGATGCCTGCGACGGTGTCGAGTAAATCGGTGCTCATGGATCAACTGTGCTTGTCGGCGTCGGTTCCTGACCATCACCCGCCGGGTGATTTTTAAGGCCGCCGCTGTGCCAATTGGCTACGTGAATGGATGCTGAGTTTGGCGAACGCGCTTCGGACATGGGATTTGACCGTGTGCGGCGACAAGTGCAACCGCTCGGCGACAGCGGAATTGGTTGCGCCTTCACCGATCAGGTTGACCACCTTCAACTCCGCTTCCGTCAGGCTGTCCCAGCCGGTCTTGTCCCGCGGATGGCCGCCGATCCTGCGCGTCACTCCCAGCGATCGCAGGTGGCGGGCGACTCTGCGGGCGTCGGCCACCGCTTCGCAGTCCACGTACCGATCGAACGCGGTGTTGAACGCCTCGACTGCCGCCGCGTTACTGCCCACGTGAGCCAGCGCCGCGCCCGCGTCTTCGGCGGCGGATGCCGACAGCAGCGGGCGATCGGTGTACAGGGCCGCGGCAGCGTCGACCAACGCAGGGCCGTCGCGTTCCAGGATTCCCGTGGTGTAGCGGCGGATAGCCGAGAACAGCGGAACCTCGCTGCGGTCATGGTCCAGCAGTTCCAGGCTGCGCAGCACGCGTGCCCGCAGTCCCGCATCACCGGTGGCCACCGCGATCTGTGCGGTCCTGGTCAGCTTTTCGAAGGCGTTGGGCCACAAGGCATTCAACACCGGAGGTCCGTCACCGCTCAACCAGCGGGCCGCTTCGTGCATGTCGCCGCAGTGCCACGCGGCCAGTGCGAGCACAAAAGCCGCGCCGCGGCTCACCAATGTGAGTCCGCTCGGATTGGCCGCCCGCACCTCGATGACGCTGCGCTGCAACAGCTCCTGATCGCCGGTGTGGACTGCGACTTCGGCCAGCAGCAACCAGCGGTTCAAGCTTATCTCGCTGGTGGTGCCCCACGAGGCCGGTGCGACCGATTCCAGCGTCGAGCGTGCGGCAGCCAACCGCCCCGCGGCGAGGTCAAGCTCCGCCACCTTCAGGGCCCACAGGGCCGAGGCCATGTCGCTGCCGTCGCGGCGTGCCGATTCGACCCCGGCGCGGACGACGGCGTCGGCTTGGCGGCACCGGCCGATGAAGCACAGCACGTTCGTCCGATGAACGCACGCCAGCACGTTCGCGAAGGTGGGGTCGTCACCACCAGCCGGTAATTCGAGGCTCTCGAGCCGCTCGAGGGCGCGCAAGGCTCGCCCGTCGACATAATCGAGGATGGCCAGCGATATTCCGGTGATCAGTTGGCTTTCCGAATCGCCGGTGGCCGCGGCGGCCGCGACGGCCGGTGCGATGATCGACTCGTCGGGTGGCATGCCGCTGACGGCGTGGTTGCACAGCAGCCAGGCGAGATGACGCGCGCGGGTGGCGTCGGTGATGTCGGTCAACTTCAGTGCGCGGCGATTCTGCTCGACGCGGTCTTCCAGCGAGTCGGCGGCCGCGGGGGTGCGCAACCGCGCCTGCGCTTCGTCCTCGGCCGACAGTTGTTGCAGCATCGCCGCTGCCAGATCTTCGGCCTCCTGGTAGCGCGCGGACCGGTTCAGTAACCCAACGGTTTCGGTGACCAGTGACCCGCGCTGAGGATCGTCGGCGGGCAACAGGTCGAGGGCGCGCCTGCTCAGGTCCGCGGCGCCGCTCTTGTCGGTGGCCCCCACACATCGGGCGGCGTCACGCAAGACGGCGATGGCTGCCTGGTCGCCGACGTCGGCGCTGCGCACAAGCTGGGTGGTCACCTCCGTCGGGGCGGCGCCCATTTCCAACATGACGGTTGCCGACTGGCGCTCTATGGCGCGCCGCAGCGATCGTGGCAGCGCTTGTCGGGCCGCATCGCGAATGAGGTCGTGGCGGAAACGCAAGCGGTTGCCGTCGTCCACCAGCAGATCGGCGCGCACGGTCTCCTGCACCGCCGACACCAGGGCTGCGGGCGGCCGCTCCAACATCCGTGCCAGCAGCGCGGCGGTGAACCGGTCCGGTAGCACGGCGGCGATCTGCACGACATCCTTGGCCGCGTCGGACAACGCGTTCACCCGCTGGCTGAAATTGGCGCTCATCCGCGCGGGCAAGGCGTCACCTGTGGCCACCGCGCAGCCGCGGGTGACGCGCAACCGGCTCTCTTCGCCGAGCCCGCCGAGCATCTCGCTGATCAAGAACGGGTTGCCGTGTGCCTTGTCGGCCAGGTTAAGCAATGAGACGTCGGCGCGGGCCCGCACCGCGTCCTCCACCATGTCGATCACACCGTCGCGCGCGATGGCCGACAACCGGATCAGCGCCGCACCCCGGCGTTCCAAGGCGTGAAGGGTGTCGCGCACGGCGGGACCTCCGGCCCCGGTGCGGGCACTGAGGACCCACAGCACCGGACAGTCGTTCGATTTCAACGTCAGGGTCCGCAGGGCCAGCAGGGTGCCGGTGTCCGCCCAGTGGATGTCTTCGAGCAGCACCACGACTGGTGTTTTCGCCGCTACGGTACGGATCGCGCCGGACAGGTCGTGCACCACCCAGTAGTGCAGATCCGGTGAATTGCCATGTCGCCGCAGTGCTTCGGCGTCACCGACCGGCGGTTCGGCGTACACCGTTGCGGTGAACAAGGAGAAGAACGGCACCGTCTGCTGGTATTCGAAGGCCTGGCCGGTCAGTGCCCGCAGGCCGGCATGCTCTGCGATCAACCGCACCTCTGTCAGCAAGCGGCTCTTGCCAATTCCCGGCGACCCCTCGACGACAAGCACTCCGCCGCGGCCCTGCCCGAGTGCCGACACCAGCGAGCGGACCACCTTCAGCTCGGCCGCACGTCCGCGAATCGGCTGGGGACGGGATGGGGCGGACGTGGTTGCTCCTCGATCGGTGGGATCGATGACGCGCGTCACGTCCTCGAGACTGCTGCCAACGTACGGTCCTTCGCATCCACCACTGGCTAGTCGGTTAATTCAGCACGTATTCCAGCTGGCTGCGCGAGGTGATGTCGAGCTTGGTGAAGACCTTGCGCAGGTGGTACTGCACGGTCTTGGAGCTGATGAACAGGCGGGTGGCGATCTCGGGATTCGAAAGACCTTCCCGCGCCAGCCTTGCGACCTGAACCTCCTGAGCCGTCAATTCCGGTGTCTGCGGGAAGGCGGTGCGCTTGCGCGACGTCTCACCGGTCGCGAGCAGTTCGCGATTGGCACGCTCGGCGAACGCCGCCATCCCGATCGACTCGAACATCTGGTGCGCGATGCGCAGATGCTCACGGGCGTCGACGCGGCGTCGTTCCCGGCGCAGCCATTCCCCGTAAATCAGATGTGCCCGCGCGAGTTCAGTCCGCACCCGGCTCCTGCCGAACCGCGTGATCGCCTCCATATAGAGGTCTGCGGCCTCCTCGCCGTCGGCCAGCAGCGCCAACGAGCGCGCCCGTACTGCCAGCGCCCAGTCTGTGCCACTGGCATCGGTCATCTCGACGAGCCAGCGCAGCGTCGCGGCGGCCGACTCCACCACCCCGGAGCGGACTGCGGCCTCGATGTATTCGGCGGCCGCCCAATTCGCCACACCCGGATACCTGACGTCCGGATACTCCTGGTGGTACAGCGCCTGTTCGGCGGCGGCCACCGCCTGGGTGTACTCGCCGAGCCCGTTGTGCAGAACCGCTTTTGTCCACTCGGCGACCGCCATCCCGATGCCTTCCCCACGGTGCGGCACCTCACGCGCGGTCTGTTCGATCAGCGTGACCGCTTCGGACTCGTTGCCGCGCAACGCCGCCAGCCGCATCGCGGCGTAGGGCGCGAGATTGCCGCCCGTCGCCTCGGTCACTGCCCGCTGCTCGTCGACGAGCGCGCCCGCCGCCGTGAGGTCCCCTGCGAACAGCAGCAGCATGGCGCGGGTGCTCAGCGCCAGCGGAAGCTCACTCAACGCGCCGGTCGTCCGCGCGAGTTCGAGATAGCGGGCCGACAGCGGGTCCCAGTGGTCGTCGTCCCACAAGTGCAGGGCCGCCAGGTTGATCAGCCACATCCAGCGCAGCTCCTCGTCCGGCGTCATGTCCTCACCGAAGGTGGTGAGCGCCGCCCGTAGGTCAGCCACCGCCGCCGGATAGCCGACCGCGAAGTTGGTCGCCAGGCCGTCGAGCAGGCGATCGGTCGCGCGCGGTGACGCCGAAGGAGGTGGGGCATCGACGGCGGCCTGTGCCACCGCGAGGACGTGCCCACCGGGGGTGGCGAGCCGTCCGGCGAACGCGGCGGCGTTGATCGCGTCCAAATAGGTCTGGCGGGCGAGGCCCGCATCGATGGGCTCGAACCGCTTGGCGGCTGTGAGTAGGAGCAGCGGGGCATCACCGCCGCGGTTGGTCGCGAAGGCCAGTGCGCCGCGCAACAGGTCGATGCCCGCCTGCTGGGCTTCGTCGATCGGTCCGTTCTCGGCCATGGCAAGCAGTTCGGTCGTCGCGTCGAATGCGCCGGCCTGGAATTTGGTGCTGGCCGCGGCGAGCGCCCGCCCGGCACGGTGTGCCGGGTCCAGGGTCAGTAGCGCGGCGCGTTCGAGGAACGCGGCGGCCGCGGCCAGTCCGCCGCGGGCGCGTGCCTGTTCGGCGGAGCGCTCCAACGCGGCTGCGATTTCCTCGTCGGGTCCCACGCTCGCCTCGGCCAGGTGCCAGACCCGCCGATCGGGATCGACGGTGGCATCGGTGACTTCGCCGAGAGCGCGGTGCGCGGTGCGGCGGTCGTCGAGCGGCGCCGACCAATAGGCCACCGCACGGGCCAACGGATGACGAAACCGCACCCGCGTTCCGATCTCGGCGATGCCCGCCTCGATTGCGGGATCGGCCGCCGCGGCCGGGATGCCGACCTGTGCGGCCGCCCTCCACACCAACCCGGCGTCTCCTGTCGGGTCGGCCGCGGCGACCGCGAGCAGACGCCTGGTGTCGTCAGGCAGTTCGGCGATGCGGCGACGGAAGTTGTGCTCGACCGCACCGGACAGCGGTTCCGCGGCGGGCACACCGAAGCCACCGGCCAGATCCGCGGGCGAAAGTCCGCGTGGAAGTTCCAACAGCGCAAGGGGATTGCCCCGCGTCTCCGCGACCACCTGATCGCGCACCCGCTTGTCGATGGGGCCGGAAAGGGCGGAGGACAACAGAGCGCGGGCGTCGTCGAAGGGCAACCCCTCGACGAGCAGGGTCGGCAGGCCCGCCAGCTCGTCACCGGGTACCCGGGTCGCGAAGATCATGCCCACCGACTCGGCGCCGAGCCGCCGCGCGACAAAGGCGAGCACCTGGGCCGAGGCCCGGTCCAACCACTGATGATCGTCGATCACGCACAGCAGCGGCCGCTCCTCGGACACCGCCGATAGCAGGCCCAAAACGGACAACCCGATCAGGAACTGGTCCGGCGCCGATCCCACGGTTATCCCGAACGCCACGTACAGCGCCTGCCGCTGCGGTGACGGAAGATGATCGAGCCGATTCAGCATCGGCGCGCACAGCTGATGCACGCCCGCGAACGGCAGCTCCATTTCCGACTCGACGCCGGAGGTGTGCACCACGCGGCAATCGGGCACCCGCGCCGCCAGATCCTCGACGAGCGCGGTCTTACCCACTCCGGCCTCGCCGTGCACGACAAGCGCGCCGCTTTCGCCGCGGCGCATCGCCGCCACCAGCTGATCGAGCACGAGGCTCTCGGCGCGGCGGCCGGTCAGCTTTGTCGGTGAGCCGCCACCCACCGGGTTTGACATGGAAACCGACCGTAGCGGAGCCGCTGCCGGCAAATGTGACAATTTGCTGACAGGGGCATGATCGACCTGAGGAAGTGGTACTCAGGACGTGTGGTGGCGCCAGGTTTCACAGCCATCGGCAGCGGTCCGGCAGGGGTGAGCGCGGCGGAGACGTTCCGCGGCAAGCACCCCGACATCCCGGTGCGCATTCTGACCAACGACCCCGCGCTGCCATACGCCAAGCCGCCCCTGAGCAAGGCCTATCTGTGCGGTCGAGACGCCAAACTGGATCTGCACAGCGCAGGCTGGTTCGCCCGCAACAACGTCGAACTGATCCGCGGTGTCACCGTCGACCACATCGACCTTGCCCGGCAGGAGGTTGTCACCGCGGGCGGCCGCCTCTACCCCTACTGGCATCTGATGCTGGGCTGCGGCGCCAACGCCGTCCCGTTGTGCATACCTGGTGGGGAGGCCGCGCTTTCGCTGCGGTCGTTCGCCGACGCCGTCATCCTGCGGATGGCCGCCCGCAGCGCCGACTCCGCGGTCGTGATCGGCGGCGGGCTGATCGGCTGTGAGGCCGCGGCCTGTCTGGCCAGCCGTGGCGTGCCGACGACGATGGTGGCCGCAGAGCAGGTACCGCTGCAGCGGCGGTTCGGCGAGCAGGCCGGCGAGCGGGTAGCGAAGATCCTGTCCGACAACGGTGTTCGTTTCCTCGGCGCGACGACGGTGACGCGGATCGATGACACCGACGTCCACCTCGACACTGGGGCCACCCTGACTGGCGACGTCGTCGTCTCCGCCACCGGCGTGCGCCCCGATCCGCATCTGGCTGTCGACGCCGGGCTCGACACGTCCGACGGCCGCATCGTGGTCGACGAACACATGCACACGTCGGCGCGCAACGTGTACGCCGCAGGCGATGTTGCGCTGGCCTACAACGTCGCTGCCGGGCGGCGCATCCGCGCCGAGCATTGGCGCGACGCCGCCCAGCAGGGCCGCATCGCCGGACTCACGGCGGCCGGCGTACCCGAGGTGTGGCGCAAGGTTCCCGAATTCTGCTGCACCATCGGCGAATCCACGTTGAAATACCGCGGCTGGGGCGTCGACTACGACCATGCCCGACTCGTCGATCACCGCGACGGATTCACCGTCTACTACGAGTCCGCAGGCGACCCCGTCGGTGTCCTCACAGCCAGTCTTTCCTGCGGAACATCCAATACAGCGCAAGCACGATCAGCACGATGACCGATGTGCTGGTGACGAAACCGCCGACCGTGTCGATGCCGGGATACTTGACGTTTTGGCCGTAGAACCCAGTGATCGCCGTCGGCACCGCGATGATCGCGGCCCAGCCGGTCAACTTCTTCATCACCGTGTTAAGCCGCGCATCCTGCAGCGACAGGTTCGTCTCGAACACCGTTGTCACCATGTCGCGCAACGACTCTGTCCACTCCGACGCCCGCAGCACGTGGTCGTACAGGTCGGAATACAGCGGGTCGAGCTGTGGCGCGGTCTTGGCGTCCAACCGGCGGTGCTGAATCGAGTTGACCACCTCACGCATCGGAAGCACCACGCGTCGCAACTCGACGAGATCCTTGCGCAGGCGGAAGGTCTTGCGCTGCAACCCCTTCTGCGAGTTGTTTGCGAACAGGTCGTCTTCGAGCGACTCGATACCGTCGTCGAGTTCCTGCACCGCCTCGAAGTGTCCGTCGACCACCACGTCCAGCAGTCCGTGCACCAGCGAGCCAACGCCGTACTCCTGGCCGCCGAGTTCGTCGAACCGCTGCGACACCGTGGCGATGTCGAAGTCCTGCGACAACCGCACGGTGATCAGTCCGCGCGGCAGCACGAAGCCGGAGATGCGATGGATGTCGAGCATCGACTCCGTCTCATCGGTCGGCTCCCTCGTGGCGACGCAGTAGACCGTGAAGAAGGTGTGGGTGCGGTAGACGACGGCTTTGGTCCGCTCGGCTTCGGCGATGGCATCCTCGACCGCCCAGGAGTTCAGGCTCAGTTCCCCGGCCAGGTCCTCCAGGATTTCGTGGTCGGGGTCGTAGATGTCGCACCAGACCAGCGTGTCGTCCTCGGCCAGGTAGTCCGAGATGGACGCGAAGTCGAAATCGTCCTGCGGTTTGCCTGCCCGCCATACGCGGCCTCGGACATGGGTCACCTCACCATCATGTCAGTGCGGTGCCTGCGCAGCCCCGGCACCAGCATGGGCACCCGCTCGCGATAGGCCGCATACCGCTCGCCAAGCGCTGCGACGAGGTCGTGTTCCTCGAGTTGCATCGCGACCAGAATCCAGGCCGTCGTCACCGCGGCGAACAGCAGACGTCCTGCCGTCATGGTGGGTGCCGCCCAGAACGCGACGAGGAAGCCCAGGTTCAGCGGATGACGCACCACCCGATAGAACAGCGTCGTGCGGAAGCCGGTCTGCTCCTGCGGCCGCGATCGCCACACAGCGAACACTTGCCGAAGGCCGAACAGTTCGAAGTGGTTGATCATGAACGTCGACGCCAGCACGATCGCCCAGCCGAGCCAGAACAGCGCCCAGATCGCCAGCCGCGCCGGCTGCCAACTCACGTCCCAGACGACGGCGCCGATGTCGCGCCACTGCCACAACAACAGGGCCAGAACCAGACTGGCCAGCAGCACGTAGGTGCTGCGCTCGACCGGGTGGGGCACGTAGCGAGTCCACCAACGCTTGAATGCCGGGCGTGCCATCACGCTGTGTTGCAGGGCGAACAGCGTGAGCAGCGCGACGTCGACGGTCAGCGCATCGACGGTGGGCGCGGTGATCGCGTGGTCGACGCTGCGCGGGGTCAGGCCGCCGACGAAGCCGATCGCGTAGCCGAAGACAATGAGGAACAAGGTGTAGCTGATGGCACCATAAGCCATTGCGAGATAACGGTTCATGCGCCTCAGCGTCGCGCCGGGGCGACCGTGCGGGCATGGGGCAACTGCCTCAATTGTCGGGGCGACCGACCAGTCCGCGTTCCAGCGCATACATGCTGGCGCCGATCCGGTTCGACACCCCGATCTTGGCGTAGGTGCGCTCGACGTGGTTGCGCGCCGTCTTCTCGCTGATCACCAGCTTGGCGGCGATCTCCTTGTTGCTCGCCCCCTGCGCGACAAGTCGGAGCACATCGACTTCGCGGGCGGTCAGGCCGTCGGGGCGCGGCTTGGACTTGGCCGAGGCGTGTCCCGCTGCTTGGAGCACGGCGTCCGCCGCCACCACGTCGAGTTCACCGTCGTTGACACGCTTGCGCAGTCGTCGTGCCGCGCTTTCCGGCGTCATCGCCTCGCGATACGGGCGGGGCTCGAGGGCCGACTGGTAGCTGGCCGCGGCGGCCAGTATCCGGTCGGGCATCGTCAGTTGCCGCGCCGACAACCCGCGTGGATATCCCGAGCCGTCAAGGCACTCATGATGATTGGCGGCGACCGAGGCCACGTCCTTGAGCCCGGGCACGCGATGCAGAATCCGCTCGGTGAGATACGGGTGCAGCCGCATCCGTTCAAACTCGGCCATGGTCAATTCGGCTGGTTTGGACCAGATCTGGTTCGAAACGCCGATCCGGCCGATGTCGTGGATGTGCGCGGACCTGCGGGTCAGCCTGACCGCGTCGGTGTCGAGGCCGGCGGCGGTCGCCGCGTCGCCGGCCAATAGCGCGGTGGCCCGCGAATGGCCCACTGTGAAGGGACATTTGAGGTCGACGAAGTCGCCGATGGCGATCAGCAGGTCGTCCAGCGCCTGCTCGTCGAGCTTGGTGTGCCGGTCGGGTGCCTGCTGCAGCGCCATCGCCCAGACGTCACCGGCACTCGGAACGGCCAACAGCGCTTCGGCCTGCTCGGTGAACGCGTCCACCACCGCCGGATCGAACTGGCCGCCGCGCCGACTGCGGGCCATCGCCACCGCGCCGACGGTGCCGTACTCGCGCTGATGCACCTCGACCATGTCGGCCACTTGGGCCACCCGCATCTCGATCGGGATCGCCTCGCCCGCAACACCGTTCGGCAGGCCACCGCCATCGAAGCGCTCGAAGGTGTAGCGCAGCGCGGTCTGCACGTCGGCGTGCAGACCGATCCGGTCGGCGAGCAGCGCGGCCGATGTGCAGTGCGAGTGGATCAGCTCCGAGATGTGACCGCGGGCATTCAGGTACAGCGCCGAGATGGTCTTCAGCCGCTGCAGCAGCGATTCGCCGTGCCGGATGTTGGTGAGCAGGAAGCGTTGATAGGGCAGCCCCGACCAGTCGACCAGATACGAGCCGCGGCGCACCGAGATGTCGTCGCCGAACCACCGCGCATATTCGTGTGAGTCCGCGTGGCAGCCGATCCACATGATCAGCGTCGAGTAGTAGATGCAGTCACGCTGCGCTTCGGGCAGTCCCATCCGGTCGGCCAGCCGGGTCGCGATCAGCGCCGAGCGCAGCATGTGCTCAGCGGGCTGACCGAGGCCGAGGTCGACGGCCACCGACAGCGCCGCCAGCACCTCCGCGCGCGTGGTCATATGCCGATTCTGTCCCCGTCGCGGTGCCGCCCGATGTCGAACGGTTCGAAGCGGCCCTGCGCGACGACGCAGATGCCGCGCTGGGGCAGATGGAAGTCGGCGAGGTTGCCTTGAACGGGGTGGGGTCCGACGGGGCCGAGGTCTTCACCGTTGACGACGGCCGTCGAATCGGCGACCGCCCACACCCGTTTGGGCGCGATCCGGAATTCCTGGCCGTTGGGCAGGTTTCCGGTCAGCCGCAGCCTGCCGACCCCGAGCAGCGGGCCGACCAGGTGGCCCATGGCTCTCAGGGTCCTGCGACTGGTCCACGCCGCCGACGGCAGGTGCCCGCCGACGATGCTCATCAGCCGCGTCGACCACGTGCTCTTGACGTCGACGCGCCAATCAAGCAGACCGGCAACGGACACATGCAACGTCCACGGCGAGGTCCACGCGGCGGTGATGTCGCATACCACCGGGTCGACCGGTGTCACGGAACTGAAGTAACGCGAACAACTCTGCGGGCCCGGCGTGGTGGCGTAGAAGGTCCAGACGCCGTCGGGGCGGCGATGCCACACCGACAGGTAAGCCGGTGAGAACGAGGTGGCGGGGAAGTCGCGGAACGCGAGGTAATTGCCGCTGGCGAACGGCAGACCCATCACACCGAAGCCGACGACGCGTTCGTCGTCGCCGGTGGGCAGGTCGAGGTATTTGGTGGCGGCTGCGGCCGCTTGTGAGGTTGTCATGAGGCAATCGTCGGGCCGGCGGTCACCTGGAGCATGGGGCAATTGCCCCAAATTGGGATCGGTAGCCGAGGGGTCGGGCTGTACTTGGCAGCAACGAAAGGAAACGACCATGAACCGACTCTCCCGGTTGGCCACCGCCCTGGTGATGTCCTGCGGCGTGAGCTTGAGCGGTCTGGGCATGACCACCGCGCAGGCGGATGGCCCCAGCTATCAGGGCGGCAACTGCCCTGGCAGCACGACCTGCACGCACTGGTGTCCAGGCGACCCGTTGATTCCCGGCAGTCAGGTCATCAGCTGGGACTGGAACATCTGCCACGACTGGTTCTGGAACTCCGAAGGCGTGGTCGACGTCAACGCCAACGTCATCTATCCGTGGCGCGGCGTCCCGCATCCCGCAGGCCTGCGGCCGCCGTATTCGTTCCCGCCGCCATGAGACCGCGTCGGCTCGTCACCTCAAGAGGCGGGGGTGGCGGGCCGACGTTTCACATCGGCTACTGCAGTCCGGCGAGCAGCGACGTCACCCCCAACTTCCATCGCCGCTCGATCACTTGCCCCGACCCGAGCCATCGGCCCGCCTCCTGCACCGCCAACCCCTGTGCCATAGCGAGCAATACATGCGCCGTATCGTGCGGATCACCCGACAGCAGCCCCTCATCGATGCACCGCTGAATCCGCCCGACGAACACCTCACGCACCGCTGCCCCAGCCGCCAACTCCTCGGGGCCCGGCTCGAAATCCGCGAACGGGCGCGAGAACATCACTTGCGCCAGCCGCGGATACGCACGGCAGAACAACCGGAACACCGGCACCAGCCGCTCGACATCCGCCAGCGGATCGGAGGTGACGGGCACTTTCGCCAACTCGGCGCCCAGCAGTCTGAAGCCCTCGAAGAACATCGCCCGGACCAGGCCGGCCTTGTCGTCGAACAGCTCGTACACCGCGGGCACCGACGTGCCCGCCCGCTCGGCCACCCGCCGCGTGGTGAACCTGGCGATCCCTTCCTCGGCGAGGGTGGCGATCGCGACCTCCAGCAGCCGGTCCCGTAGCTCGGGGGTGCGCTGCTTGGCCCTTGGCATCAGCCGAGGGTGAATTCGGCTGCAAGCCCGTCGATTCCGGCTTTGATTGCCTTCAACGCCGAGTCCCGCGCCTTCAATTTGGTGGCGAGGTGCGCGCCGGCGTGCAGGGTCGCGGCCGCCTCGGCAGCCACCTGCTGTGCCCGGGTCAGCACCTGATCGGCCTCGACGATTTCGTCGAGCCAACCGGCCGCGACGGCTTCGCCGCCTGCGAAGGTGGCCGCCATCGACGCCCCGCGCTCGAACGCCGCAGGCGTCAGACGCGCCCGCATGATCTCGATCGCCGAAATCGGGATCGTCATGCCGATCGCCACCTCGATGGCCTGGCACCGCGACTTGGGCTGCCCGATTCGATGATCGCCGGACAGCAACAGGAACGAGCCCATCGCGATCGCCGGGCCCGTCGCCGCCATGATGACCGGCGCCGGGAAAGTCAGGCAGCGCACCGATAGTTCGAACCCGCCTGCGAGCATGCCCAGCGCCGCGTTGGCGTCACCGGACTGGAATACCGCAAGGTCGAAGCCGCCGCTGAACACCCGTTGATTGCCCGCGATCACCACCGCTTTGGCGGAATCCTTCTCCGCCTTGTCCAGCGCTTCGTTGATCGCCGCCTGCATCGCGGGGCCAAGCACGTTCACCTTGCCGTCGTCGAGCGTGATGGTCGCGACGGAGTCGTTGAGCTCGTATTTCACGGTGTCAGCCATGGCTAGCGATGTTATGTAACGATGTTACGAAAGCCAAGACCCGCTAGTTCAGGTCGCGGCGATGCCTGCCGTTGATGACAGTGGTGTGCGCCTCTTCGAATGCGGTGTCGACGCTGTTGTTCAGACGCGCCGTGTTGTATTGGGCGCGGTACCGGTCGCGCAGATCGTCAGCGGCGGCCTTGACCCGGTTGATCTCGACGCGCAGCACGTCCTCACGGCTCTCGCTCGCCGCGTAGTGGTAGTAGCTCAGCAGGTTTCGCAACAGCTCGAGTTTCTGCTTCTCTTGGCGGGCCAGATTGTGCGTGGTGAGCAACTCGAGCCGTTCGACTGGATGCAGCGTGGCCCAGTCCAGCACCGCGCTCGAGCGGAATCCAGTCCTGTTCTCATTGCGTCGTCCGGTGTCCTTCGGCCGGTCGTAATAGGTGACCGCGCCGTGGAACCGCGATGCGATGGCCTCCCCGAGTTCGCGACGGTCCAACGCGGAATCCCACACAATGCGCCATTCCTGTGTCGGGGCCAGATACGGGATCTCGGCGGGCAGGTTCAGTTCGGTGATCTCGACGTAGCGGTCCTCGTAGGCGCTTTCGTATTTCCCGACGGTCGGCGGGTTCGCGAAGTCGAAGCGGATCCCGTACGCCGGGGTGCGGCCGAAGTTCTTGACCACGAGTTCGATGAGATGCCAGTCGTTGGCACTCGGCTCCATGTACATGGCGACGTTCGGTTGCAACAACTCGGCGGCGTCGTCCTTGGCCTTCTCGTATTGCCGCCATGCGTAGATCAGCGCCGCAATGCCGACCGCCACGGCCAGCCATGCCGCCAACGCCGTCCACGCGCCCGAGGACATGCCGAGTACATGATCATGGAACCAATCCACGCAGCGAAGTAAACCACGGTCGGGCCCGTGCTACAGCATTCGCTGGCGTGCGACTTCATGTGTTTGCTCGAGGGCTGTGAACCTGTGGGTATATCGAGACAAAAGTGCCTGACGAGGTTACGAGTCGATTGCCCGCATCGGTGACCAACTGTCGCTGGCGTCGGTTCCGATGCCCCGGCCGAACCGAGCATTCAACCGAGCCCGTCGCATGAGCGCTAGGACGCCGCGGCCACCACAACCTGAGGCACCACCGTCGGCCCGGTGTGCACCAGCCGCTCGCTGCGGGCCAGCCAGTCGGTGTCGGCCCACACGACATGCGCGGGAAGCCGCCGCCAGTACTCGGGATGCGTCTGCAGATAGACGTCGACGCTGGCGTGCACCAGCGGGTCGCCGGGCAGCTTCCGCAACGGAACCGTGCGCGCGCTGGCAGCGAGGGCGTCGAATTCGGTTGGCGCGGGTGCTTCTTGGTAGCTGTCATCCCGCACCGAAATGCCCGCCCGCACTGCCCCGTCCAGCACCCAGTCGAGCGCGATGTCTGCCAGTGGCCAGCATGCTCCCGGCCCGCCGGCGACATCGCAGTGCGCGCCGCGGAACCACACCTCCTCAACGCAGTCCGGCGACGACACCAGGTGGTGGCCACCGGGCGTGCCGTCGATTGCGACCGCGTGCCTGCTCGCGAGCACATTGGTCACCGGGACACGCGACGGATGACCGGGCACGCTGACCATGTCCCACAGCCCCAAAAAGTCCACGGGAACACCGATCTCGCGGCGTCCGGTCAGCTGCGCAGCCAGTGTGGTCAGCCGCCTCCAGTCCTGCGGACTGCGCCGAGTTCGCGGTACGGCGTACGCCGCGAGCACGTAATCCATCAGATCGGGCAGCAGGCCGACGGTGCCCAACAACCGGGTCAG
This sequence comes from Mycobacterium sp. NPDC048908, assembly GCF_043197955.1. NCBI lineage: Bacteria > Bacillati > Actinomycetota > Actinomycetes > Mycobacteriales > Mycobacteriaceae > Mycobacterium > Mycobacterium sp. NPDC048908. The sequence goes on from NZ_JBICUE010000002.1 coordinate 156,853, forward strand.
GGCGTGCGCGCAATAAGCACCGCGGCCCACCCCGAACAGGTAGATCCGGTCGCCCGGATCCCGGTTGTCGACCAGGAACTCGTAAGCCTCGGCGATGGCGGCCCGCGCCTCCCCGGCGGCGGTCTGGCGCCACCGCAGTCGAGCCACCTTGCTCTCGACCGGCGCCGGCGTTCCGGGGTGATACCAGGTGAGCTGGTCGTCGCTGTCGTCGAGCAACCGCAGCAACGCCTCGGCGTTGGTGGCAGTACGACGATCGGGATGGTCCCGTGCGCGGTCAAAGCACAGCACGATGTTCTTCACGACGACTCCCGACGGAAGTGTTTTCGCTGTTCGGCTACAGTTTGCTCCGCGAGAATCACGGTGTCCTGCGTATCGCGCTACTCGAATGACGAAAACGTTCGGATTCGCTACAGCGCTACGTCCCTGGGTACGGAATCCGTGCCCGTGATGCCGCAGGCCCGGCCGAATTCGTCGCCGCCGATCCGCCCGACCCACGACTCGACATCAATCATCACCGCCATCATCGGATGCGGGGTGCCGACCAGTAACTGTCATCGACGCCGACCTGCCTCTCGGCCACGTCGACGTAGGGCGTGTCGGCCATGCCCTCCGGTGTGGCCGCAAACCCGAAACGGCCGTTGGCGATTCGCTCTTACGCGCCCATCAGCGTGCGCCACTGGTCCAGATTGCCGGCCCGGTACACGTAGTTGGTCCGCTTGACCTCTTCCAGTGGTGCGCTCGGTTCGGCCGAATACCAGTGGCCCGGGAAAACCGTGGGGTCGCCCGGCAACTTCGCCAGGGCCTGCAGGCTGTGGTAGATCGCGTCGACGTCGCCGCCGGGGAAGTCGGTGCGCCCGCAGCCCTCGAGGAACAGCGTGTCGCCTGCGACCAGTCGCCCGTCGAGCAGGAAGCACTGGCTGCCCGGAGTGTGTCCCGGCGTGTGCAGCAACTCGATGTCGATGTCGCCGACCTTGACCACATCGCCGTGCTCGTGTGCGGTGAGCTCCGACCGTGCGATGCCGGTGACGCGCGAAACCCAGTCAGCCTCAAGGGAATTCACGTGTACCGGAACGCTGGTGCGCTCGAGCAGCTCGGCGAGGCCGTTGAGTTCGAAGCCCATCATCGACCCGCCGACGTGGTCGGGATGGTGGTGGGTGACGAGCACACCGGACAGACGCATGTCGTCGGCTTCGAGCGCGTCAACCAGGTCGCCCGCCGCGTAGGCCGGGTCGACGACGACCGCGTCGCCGGTTTCGCGGTCGCCGATCAGGTAGGCGAAGTTGCGCATCTGCGCTGCGATCATGTCGCCGGCCGCGAAGTCGCGTCCCGAGAGCAGCTGCCGGAAGTACAGGCGGTCGGTCATGGCTTCAGACTAGGTGGCTGGTTCGAGAGCGGGGCAAATGGCCAGTGCGCGTGCTCTGCGCGGGCCGGACCCCACGGCTGCTGTTTCTGCGCTGTGCGTGCCGATCCACGACCGTCGTGTCGAAATGGCGTCAAGCACCGCGACTTGCCTACGGGGACGCCTTGAGCCGCACCATGCGGGTGGTGCTGCTCTCGTCGAGTTCGACGAGGTCGGTGCGCGAACGCAGGAAATCGCTGAACGACTTGAAGCCCAACGATTTCTCGGAGAACGACGGATCCATCCGCTTCATCTGTGCCTTGACCGCCGAGTTGTGCAACCACTCCGCGTCGTCCTTCTCGTGGCCGATCCGCAGCGCCCGTTCCAGCAGCCCGCTGGCGGCGGTCTGCGGATCAGGCTGATCCGACTCGTCGTCGGTTGCCTGCATCCTCGCGCGCTTGGCCCCCTTCTTGGGCGCCACCACCGGGACGCCGGGCAGCGCGTCGTAGGTGACGAACTCGTCGCACGCGGCGGTCAGCGATCGGCTGATCGAACCCGCGATGCCGATGCCGACGACATAACGGCCAAGTCGCTTGCAGCGTTGCGCCAACGCGATGTAGTCGGAATCGCCCGCGACGATCACGACGTGGGTCAGATCGGGCAGCCGGAACATGTCCTCGACCGCGTCGACGGCCAGCCGAATGTCGGCCCCGTTCTTCGCGTACGCGGCTGCGGGAAAGAGCTGAACCAGGTCGACGGCCCGCCCGACGAGCTGGCCCTGATATTCGGCGTTCACGTCGGCCGACCAGTCGGCGTAGGCCCGGGTGAGTACCAGCGTCCCGAACGAGGAGGCGAAATCGATGATGGCGCCGACGTCGACGACGGCTTCGGTGAGACGCCCTGGTCGTTTGTGGAAGCCGGCGGACTTGTCGCGCTGAAACGAGTTGCGGCCGTGCACCTGGTCGTAGCGGGAAATGACGATGTTGTCGAAGTCGAGGTAGACCGCCACACGCGGTGTGTTGGGTTCGGTCACGCCCTTTGTCCTATCACCTTGTCAGCTGCGGCGCGCCGCCATCGAAGTGATGGCTGACCGGGTTCCAATTGCCAGGTGCCCCGACATGCGGCAACCCCCAACCGGAAGGGTCGCGAGATCGGCCTGCTGGTCGGGCTGGGTGTGGCGGTCGTCGTGATCGTCGGCGGTGTCGTCGCCGGGGTGGCCGTGGCGATCAGGACGGATGTCAGCGAGGCGCCCGTCGCCGCGGTCGACGTGCCTGCCGGTGCGACCGGCGAGGAGGTGCGCGACGGCGACTTCGCGTTCGTCGTGACCGGCGTGGAACGCACCGGGGCCGACACCTCCGTGGTGTTCGATGTGCCGCAGGGGCACCGCGGTGGTGTCCATTGACCTGCGCGCCAGTGCAGGGTCGACCGGTGTCAGAGTCGGTCTGTAGCGGCGCGACGACCTGCGGTTTGGCACGGCAATCCGCGAGAATGTACCCTCTTTAAGGCCCACGCCGCTGCTGCGAGGGTCTGGCCCCCTTAGCTCAGTCGGTAGAGCGTTTCCATGGTAAGGAAAAGGTCAACGGTTCGATTCCGTTAGGGGGCTCGGTGGTCACCAGCTAGTAGGTGGCACCCGGATGGCGGTGTAGCTCAGCTGGTTAGAGCGCACGACTCATAATCGTGAGGTCGGGGGATCGAGTCCCCCCACCGCTACAGGACACGAAGGCATTTGAGAAAGAGGCAGTTGACGTGGCGTCAAGTACAGACGTTCGGCCAAAGATCACTTTGGCGTGCGAGGTGTGCAAACACCGCAACTACATCACCAAGAAGAATCGTCGCAACGATCCCGACCGGCTCGAGCTGAAGAAGTTCTGCCCGAACTGCGGCAAGCACCAGGCTCACAAGGAATCGCGCTAGCGCGTCAACCCGCTGGGCACTCTGCCCAGGGTTGACCGAGGGGTTCGCCACCGTGGGGCTGTCACCGCAGATCGTCGGGATGCACTACCGCTATCCCGACCACTACGTCGTGGGCAGGGAGAAGCTGCGCGAGTACGCGGTCGCCGTCAAGAACGACGATCCCGTGTTCCACGACGAGAAGGCGGCCGCCGAGCTTGGCCACGACCGGTTGCCCGCGCCGCTGACGTTCATCTCGGTGTTCGGTTACCAGGCGCAGTCGGCGTTCTTCGACTACGCCAACATTGGCGTCACGGACATGAAAATCGTCCAGGTGGATCAGGTGCTGAAGTTCGTCAGGCCCATCTATGCCGGCGACACGCTGTATTGCGACGTGTACGTGGACTCCGTCCGGCAGGCACACGGCGCCGACATCATCGTGACCAAGAACATCGTCACCAATGACAAGGGTGACGTCGTCCAGGAGTCGTACACGACCCTCGCGGGTCGCTCGGGTGAAGAGGGAGAAGAGGGTTTCAGCGATGGCACTGCGTGAATTCGACTCGGTGAAGGTAGGTGACACCCTTCCTGAGAAGGTGATACCGCTGACCCGTCAGGACCTGGTGAACTACGCCGGGGTGTCCGGCGACCTCAACCCGATCCACTGGGACGACGACATCGCCAAGCAGGTCGGACTGGACACCGCGATTGCGCACGGCATGCTCACGATGGGCTTGGGTGGGGGCTATGTCACGTCGTGGGTCGGCGACCCTGCCGCGGTCACCGAGTACAACGTTCGATTCACCGCGGTGGTGCCGGTCCCCAACGATGGCGTCGGTGCCGAGATCGTGTTCAATGGCCGGGTGAAATCCGTTGAGCCAGAAACGAAGTCGGTGACCATCGCCTTGTCGGCCACTACGGGGGGAAAGAAGATCTTCGGCCGCGCGGTCGCCACCGCGAAGTTGGCGTGACCGATGGCACTCAAGACTGATATCCGGGGGATGGTCTGGAAGTACCCGGACACCTTCGTCGTCGGCCGCGAACAGATCCGCCAGTACGCCGCCGCGGTGAAAGCCTTCGATCCGGCGTCGCACGACGAGGACGCCGCCGCTCAACTCGGACACCCCATGTTGATCGCGCCGCCGACGTTCCTGTCGATCTTCGCGGTGATGATCCAGCGGCACTTCTTCCAGCACGTCGACGTCGGCTTCGAGACACTGCAGATCGTCCAGGTGGACCAGAAGTTCCTGTTCCACGAGCCGATCAAGGCAGGCGACGAGCTGACCGGCACCATGTACATCGAGTCGGTGAACGAGCGGTTCGGCGCCGACATCGTGACCACCCGCAACGTATGCGCACGGCCCAACGGTGACGTCGTGATGGAATCGTTCACCACGCTGATGGGCCATGAGGGCGACAACTCGATTTCGGCCGGATGGGACCCCGAATCGGGCCAGGTCGTGCGCAAGCCCGTCAAGCACGACGAGTAGACGGCGGATTAGTAACTACCACGGGTGGCGCGCTACACTCGGTCCTCGGGGTTTTCCCAGTCCAGCGCGCTGTCCGTCGGTTTCAAATCGGCCGAACGGGGAGCGCGCAAATTGTGTGAGCCCCGGTGAAGGGGCGTAGCTCAACTGGCAGAGCAGCGGTCTCCAAAACCGCAGGTTGCAGGTTCAAGTCCTGTCGCCCCTGCTCAACTGAATACTCGACAAGTGTGGACACTGGAAGGTGACCCCACAACACCTGACGAAAGGCATGCGGTGAGCGACGAGCGCGACGGTGTCAGCTCCGCAAGCGACGACACCGTAACCGACAGCACCGGTCAGACCGCGGTCGTGACCCGACCAGCCCGTCCGACGGGCAAACGGTCGCGGCGTGGCGCGGTCGACGCCGAGAGCGGGGCCATCGACCTGGAGACGGGCACGAAGGCCGCACCCACCAAGAACGGCGGGGGCACCGCGACGAAGACGGCCAAGAAGTCCGCCGACCGGCCGGGAAAAGGTGGGCGCAACCCGTTCAAGTTCGTCTGGAACTACCTGGCGCAGGTCGTCGCCGAATTGCGCAAGGTGATCTGGCCGAACCGCAAGCAGATGGTCAACTACACCGCCGTGGTGCTGGTCTTTCTGGTGTTCATGGTGGCGTTGATCGGCCTGGTCGACATGGGCCTGTTGAAGCTCGTGACGCTGGTGTTCGGCTGATGAGCGCTTGCGCGAAGAAGAGATCGCTCCTACGAGCGAATTAGAGAGGACTGACAAGTGACTTCCTTCGAGGGCAAATCGCCTTCGGCCGAGAGCGTCGACGTCATCACAGACGACAGCAACGTCGATCCGGTGACCGAGGACACCGACGCGGCTCCTGAAGAAGCCGACGTCGCGGCCGATGCTGCCGATGACGCGGCTGCGCAGGAGGCGCCGCAGGACGAGCCGCAGGACGAGGAAGAGGATCCCGCTGTCGCGCTGAAGAAGGACCTGCGCACCCGGCCCGGCGACTGGTATGTCATCCACTCCTACGCCGGCTACGAGAACAAGGTGAAGGCCAACCTCGAGACCCGCGTGCAGAACCTCGACGTCGGTGACTACATCTTCCAGGTCGAGGTGCCCACCGAAGAGGTCACCGAGATCAAGAACGGCCAGCGCAAGCAGGTCAATCGCAAGGTGCTGCCGGGCTACATCCTCGTGCGCATGGACCTCAACGACGAGTCGTGGGGCGCGGTGCGTAATACGCCCGGCGTGACGGGCTTCGTCGGTGCGACGTCGCGCCCGTCGCCGCTGTCGCTGGACGACGTGGTGAAGTTCCTGCTGCCGCCCGCCGCGGCGAAGAAGCCGGGCAAGGCCGCCGCTGCTGCCGCCTCTGGGTCGCCCGAGACCGGTGGAATTGAACGGGCCCCGATCGAGGTTGATTTCGAGGTCGGAGAGTCGGTCACCGTCATGGATGGGCCGTTTGCGACGTTGCCCGCTTCGATCAGCGAGGTCAACGCCGAACAGCAGAAGCTCAAGGTGCTGGTGTCCATCTTCGGCCGCGAAACACCTGTCGAATTGACCTTCAACCAGGTCGCCAAGATCTAAGTCCAGGAAAGGAACACCGCACGACATGGCCCCGAGGAAGAAAGTCGCCGGGCTGATCAAGCTGCAGATCCAGGCCGGGCAGGCCAACCCTGCCCCGCCGGTCGGTCCCGCGCTCGGCCAGCACGGCGTCAACATCATGGAGTTCTGCAAGGCGTACAACGCCGCGACGGAGAACCAGCGCGGCAACGTCATCCCCGTGGAGATCACCGTCTACGAGGATCGCAGTTTCACCTTCAACCTGAAGACCCCGCCCGCGGCCAAGCTGCTGCTGAAAGCCGCTGGGGTGCAAAAGGGTTCGGGCGAACCGCACAAGACCAAGGTCGCGAAGGTGACCTGGGATCAGGTGCGCGAGATCGCCGAGACCAAGAAAGAAGACTTGAACGCCAACGACATTGATCAGGCGGCCAAGATCATCGCCGGCACCGCCCGGTCGATGGGGATCACGGTCGAGTAGCCGAAGGCGGATCGACGCGACAACAGGGGTCGAGTAGTTCGACCCGTGGGAGGGCTGGCATCGGCCCGAACAACCACAACTCTGAAAAACAGGAGATAACCAATGAGCAAGACCAGCAAGGCATACCGCGAAGCCGCCGAGAAGATCGACCGGGAGCGGCTGTACACCCCGCTGGAGGCCGCGAAGCTGGCCAAGGAGACGTCGTCGAAGAAGCAGGACGCCACCGTCGAGGTGGCGATCCGGCTGGGCGTCGACCCACGCAAGGCCGACCAGATGGTGCGCGGCACCGTGAACCTGCCGCACGGCACCGGTAAGACCGCGCGCGTCGCGGTGTTCGCGGTCGGTGAGAAGGCCGAGCAGGCCACAGCGGCGGGCGCCGACATTGTCGGCAGCGATGACCTGATCGAGAAGATTCAGGGCGGCTTCCTGGATTTCGACGCCGCAATCGCCACTCCCGATCAGATGGCCAAGGTGGGCCGGATCGCGCGTGTGCTGGGTCCGCGTGGTCTGATGCCGAACCCGAAGACGGGCACCGTGACGCCTGATGTGGTGAAGGCCGTCAACGACATCAAGGGCGGCAAGATCAACTTCCGCGTCGACAAGCAGGCCAATCTGCACTTCATCATTGGCAAGGCGTCGTTCGACGAGAAGGCGCTGGCCGAGAATTACGGCGCCGCGCTGGATGAGATCCTGCGGGCCAAGCCGTCGTCGTCAAAGGGCCGCTACCTGAAGAAGGTCACCGTCTCGACGACCACCGGTCCGGGCATCCCGGTCGACCCGGCGGTGACGCGCAACTTCGCCGAGGCGTAAGTCACCTGACGCTGTGGCCGACGGTCGGGCCCGGCGAAGCCGAGAACGCCCATACGAGCAGGACATTCGAACTCAGCCGTTCGAGTGGCAGGCCTGCCTGATGGCATGTTCGGACGACAGTATCGGCTGAGTACGCACTGAACATCGCTTAGAGGACTTCGTCGGCAGGCACCGCGAGAGCGAAAAGCAGTCGCACTTGCTTGCCCTCAACGCTGATCGTGGCGGCCACGGTCTGGAGCATTGCGCTGACCTCGTCGACCGTTCGTGAGGTCACTTCGGGCCGGTACCACTCCGCGAGAAAGCAGGAGGGCCGCGACGGGTTACTCACAGACCTGACGTTAGTGGTCGGCGATGCCGCGCGAATCGGTTGATTCCCCCACGTTCAGCTGACTGATCTCCTGTCCTAGTTCCGCGCGCGAGTGGATGCCGAGTTTCCGGTAGGCGCGGGCCAGGTTGTGTTCGACGGTTTTCGGACTGATGAACAACGTGGCCGCGACGTCGCGGTTGGTCATGCCGGAGGCGGGCCAGTTCAGCGACCCGTAGTTCGGACGGTGTCAGACCGAGATCGTGGGTGGCACTGACGCGGGTCCGTGCAATCTCCGCGCGGACCCGCTCGGCCCACAGCGGAGTGCCCAACGCCTCGAACGTATTCAGTGCGTCGTGAAGGGCCGCTCCCGCCAAATCCTTTCGGCGTTGCCTTGCGAAGCAGTTGGTCGAACAACAGTTGGGTGCGCGCATGTTCAAACGGCATCGGTAGTCGCTTGTGTTCGCGAAGTGCTTGCTGGGCCATCTGATCGGGCGGCGGCGACGTCACCGCGCGCGGCCAACCACATGCTGCGGCACCGGGCACCCACTGCCAACATCCACGGGCGGTCCAGCCATCGCCTGTTGTGTTCCAGTGCGTCGATGAGCGTCTCGGATTCGTCGAGCTGACCCCACGTTGATCATCGCTCGGTCGCATCGGGGGGAACGACGCAATGATGATCTCGGTGCCGGGGATCGCGTCGAATCCGGAGTAGCGGTTGGAAGGCCGCGAGCGCCTCGGAGTGGCGTGAGCACCGCAGCGGCCGCGAGCGCGCAAGCCGCAGTTCCTACGTGAAGCTTCGTAGCAGGCTCTTTCGTGCGTGTGGCGATCGCGGTCATTGTGGCTCCTTGACCTCTTTCAACAGCGTTGTCTGCTGGCCATCGCGAATCGCAGCTCAGGGGGCGTTGGTCCGCACCAGCGTTCATACGACGACGCGATCGACCTGCAACCTTGCGCGAATCGGTTGTTTCCCTAACGGTTCGGCACCGTTGTCCCCCCAATTGGTGGTCCCCTTTCTTCTGGGGGTAGCGGTGACGGGCTCTCCAGGGGTGTCAGCGGCCTGAGTCCACGGCATTAATCGACGCCGGGCGGCTGTGCCCTGCGGATTCCCTAGATGGCGTCGCCGACGCCGCGTGGCAGTTCGCGATCGTCCGGCCGCAATTGGCACGCGGCCGAGGATGCCTACGCGGCCTATCGAAGGACGCGGTTCGTGAAGCTGGTCTTCTGGCTCGCCCAGTCGATGCGCTTCTCAGGTGCGGGGGCAAACGATAGGGAAACACCTGATACCCCGACTTTGGGCGGAGGTTACTGTCACAGTTAGCTGGAGCGCTCGGGTGGGAGCGCGCACGGGGAGGCATAAACATGACAGCGCAGATTTGTTCCGCGGAGTCGGCGTTGAAAACTGTTGACGTCGATCAGACGGGCGCGCCGTCCGCTGGGACATCGCGGGATGCAATGTCGATGGTGGAAAGCGTTGCAAGTGTCATCTCCGGCTTATCGGTCATCGGCGAAGCGCGGAATGCCCTCATTGCGGTTGGGTGGGCTGCAACCATCGCTGCGAATCGCATTACGGTGGGCGAAGACGTTCTGGCCCAATTCATTCCAGCGAAGGTTGGAACCTATGGGCTGATCAGTGCCCGTTGGGTCATTTATTCGATGGCTGGAACGCAACCCGTCTGGATCGTCGGAGCCGAGTAGTTCTACGTCGGCGAACTACCGTCGACGCCTTAGGCCGAGACGCACGACGATATTGGTGAGAAGTTGTTCGACCCGAGGCGTCGGCCGTGGATTTGAGGCCCCGCGCCTACGAGAACCAGCCGACCCACTGGCCTCGAAGCGTCGATAGCTGAGAAGGATGCTTCCTGAACCTCCCGGCACGGCATCTAGCGGCCGAGGCTGAGAGTCGCTTGTTTGCGCAGAATCCGCGATGAAGCGCCTTCGGGAAGTGATATCTGTCATCCGAACGACTCTCACTTGTCCGCTGAACGTACGAAATTAGCGAATACATGAACAATTGCTAGAACTACACCGCAGCAGCAATTCGCTTCCTCTGTTGCCCAAAATTTGTTCGGCGGTCGTCGTCGCGGCACTCACGCATCAGTTGTCGCCAGCGAACGAAATGATGGTTTGGCATCGCCACCCGGCCTCGGGTGTCGCGGGATCCGGAACGGATCGAATTGCGTCTGGGCCGAGGCGGTCCACACAGGCGAGAGGGCACGATGTCAGCGAAACCCAAGGGGCACCCGCCAGACAAGTGCTGGAAGAGATCACACCAGATAGGCATGGGAACGATACTACGGACGCGTCAGTTGTAGCAAACTCAAGTGAAGTTTCTCGGCGGGCCGTGCCCGACTCTTTAGTGGCCGTCTCTACTGGCGCGTCTATGGTCAATCAAAGCCTAAGTATAGGGAAACACCTGATTCCTCGTCGTCCTCCTGGTTAATACGCTATGTTCTGGATGTGAAGGCTGGGGGAGCCACGTCGGGGGCCGCGGAGTGGCGGAGCCGCAGACTCGGACAGATCGGGATGTAGTTTTCCTAGCCCTCAGAAGCAAAGTCGTTCAGGCATGACGACGCGGGGGTTGAGTTGCGAATGAAGCGGTTCACGCACTCGGGGGAGTGCGGCGTTCGACGTCTCGGGGCGTCGAGGCGCGTGGTCTATGTATGCCGCGCGGGTGGCAATCGCATGATTGCTGACACGGGTGACCGATCATGACCGAGCTGTTTGATCCACCTGTTGCGCCTTGGAAGGCCCTGCTCGACCGTGCCCGTGTCGTGACGGGCCCACTGGAGCGCATCCGGCCCATCGACGAACCTGTAGAACCCACGAGCGATGACGCAGGGCAGCCGCCCCAACGGTTCCTCAGCCGCATCCGCGCGTGGATGCTCGTCCCACTCGTCGACTTTGCGCTGATCGTCGTCCCGCTCGCGTGGCGGCCACCGCAGGTCCATGCGGTCATCGCGTTGGCCGTGCTCGCAACTCTTCTCCTGACCAGCGGTGGCCGGTATCGCGCGCGCCTGCATTTGAGTGTGCTGGACGAATTGCCGACGATTCTCGGTCGCCTGCTGACGGCGACCGCGGTAATCGCCTTGATCATCACCTTCTTGCATCAGCGGGAAGCGGTCATCACCTTCCTCGAGACCGCATGTTGGGCGATGGCGCTGGTTCTTGCGGGCCGTGTAGTGACCACGCGCTTGGCGGTTTTCGCTCGTTGCCGGGGGATTGCGAAGTACCACGCCATCCTGATCGGCGGCGGACCACTCGCCGCTGAGCTGGCGAGCACCCTTCAACGGCATCCGATGTACGGCCTCAACGTCGACGGATTCGTGGACGACGGCGAGGGCTTTGCGGCTGCCGAGTACGTGCCGCGCTTGGGCCGCCTCGCCGATCTAAACTTCGCCGTCGCCGCAACCGGCGCGTCGACGCTGCTGGTGGCCGACGGGACCTTCGACGACCGCGCATTGATTGATGCGGTGCGGACGGCGCAATGCCAGGCGGCAGATCTCCTCGTCGTGCCGCGGATGCATCATTTCCACACTCAGACCGGGATGGCTGATCACATCGGCTCCATTCCGATCATGCGAATCCGCAATCCGAACCTTCGCGGACCGGCGCGTTTTATCAAGCGAATCTTCGACATCACTGTCGCAGTGACTGCGTCAATCCTGTTGGCGCCTGTGCTGGCTGCAGCTGCGCTAGCCGTCCGGATCGAGGGCGGACCGGGTGTCATCTTCAGGCAGGTGCGGGTTGGGCGCGGCGGAAAGCGCTTCGATTTAATGAAGTTCCGCTCCATGCGACCAGCGGATGAGCTCGAGGCAGAAACCAAGTGGTGTGTGGCCTGCGATGATCGCGTCGGACCGGTCGGGCGGTTCCTGCGCTGCACCTCGATCGACGAACTCCCGCAACTGTGGAACATCATTCGCGGCGATATGACGCTCGTGGGGCCGAGACCAGAACGGCCGCACTTCGTAGAGTTGTTCTCCGCACAGTTCGACAGATACGGCCAGCGTCACCGCGTGCAGGCTGGACTCACGGGATTTGCGCAGGTAAGCGGGCTCAGAGGAGATACCTCCATCGCAGATCGTGCCCGCCACGACAACTTCTACATCGAGAACTGGTCTCTGTGGCTGGACATCAAGATCGTTCTCAGAACGTTCCGCGCGGTTCTCTTTTACCGGGAACGCTGAACGGGATCCCGAGTGTTAGCAACTCAGTCGTCACCGCGCATAGGTGCCTCGCCAGCTCATGTCAACAGCGCCGGGTCGGGGCACAGGCCGCACCAGCACGCCTGCCTGAAAACCCTTGTGGCGCACGAATGGATCGCTGAAGTAGGCGGCTCCGAGAATGTCTTCGAGCAGATTCGCTCTGCCGTGCCGCATAGTCGCGCGGTGTGCCTTTGGAATGACAACCCGGCCCGTTTCACCGGTCTCGAAGAGAGCTGGCTGGCCCGCTCGCCACTGCGGGGCCGCAAGGTCGCGGCAATGCCATACATGGGTAGTGCGTGGAAGCAGATAAACCTCGGTGACGTCGACAAGGTCGTTGTCAGCTCCCATGCATTTTCGCATCACCTCGCCAGCCGCGCCGCCGAGTTCGGCATTCCCGCGTTCGTCTATGTGCATAGCCCCGCCCGGTATGTGTGGGCTCCCGAGGTCGACGATCGGGCAAGCAGATTGGTTGCGCGGCTTGGCCGTTCGTATTTTCGACGCTGGGATCGGCGACACGCTTCAAGGAAGGTTGCTTACGCGGCGAACAGCCGGTTTGTGGCAAAACGGGTTGCCGACTCCTGGGACGTCGACGCCGAAGTGATTTATCCGCCAGTCGATATCGAACGCATTCAGAACTTCCGAGGTGAACTCAGCGCCGCGGACGAGGCAACTGCTGGCGCCCTCCCGTCACAGTTCGTGTTCGGCGCGTCACGGTTGGTTCAATACAAGAACCTTGACGCCGCGATCAGTGCGGGAGAGATTCTTGACCTGCCAGTGGTGCTAGCCGGCGTCGGCCCAGACGAAGCGCGTCTTCGCGCGCGCGCAAAACAATCGCGGACGCCAGTACTGTTCGTCGGGCGGGTCAGCGACAACCTGCTGCTCGAACTGTACAGACGCGCAGCACTTTTCGTACACATGGCCGTCGAGGACTTCGGCATCATGCCCGTTGAGGCCATGGCTTCCGGAACCCCAGTGCTTGTCAACGGCGTTGGTGGCAGCAGGGAGAGTGTTCTGGCGGTCGGTGGCGGCCTCATGTCAGGATGGCGGGACTCGCGTTTCGACGACCCCACAGTGGTGGCGAAGGCAGCTGCGATCGACACGGAGCCGTGTAAGGCTGCGGTGTCGAAGTTCGCAATCGCGCCATTTCGCAAGAACTTGGTGTCGTGGACGGCTGACGACACTTCTCCCCAGGGCTTAGAGCTGAGTCGTCGATTCTGATCTCGGCTGCAAGTCGGTTTGGCTATCCGGTACGTGCACCGCGTCACCGCGGCGCTCCCTAATCCCGAGTCCCGCTGCTCGGATGCCATCGGCCAGCCCCAGCGGCACGATCATGCACAAACCGTAGGTGAGGAACAGCCCGCTGGCCGCGAGGATGATGCCCATGATCGCGAAGGGTTCGGTTCGGCGGCGGATGAAGCACGCGACACACAACAGGACCGTGACGTCAAGCAACAGTCCCGCGACGCCGCCCTCGGCGAAGGCAGAAACATAGGAATTATGTGCGACAAGTCCCGTACTGGACCTCGTCGCGAATCCATCGTCCGCGCCAATACCGACTCCAAACGGAAGGCCATTTAGGCCTACGTCGATCCACTCCAAGACTGCTTGTCGGCGACTGTGCGCGGTCCCGCCCGCGATTGCGTCCGCGGTTGTCGCGACATCGTGAACCCCGACGCCGATCAGCACACCCTCGACCACGCGATCGCGTTGGCCGCCAACATTGAATGCAAACAATGCGATTAGGCAGGCCGCTATGACAACCACGGCCTTCTGGCGATTGGAATTCACAGAATCCCGCCGCGAGCCCATCCCCGCGGTTACCGAGAGCACGAGCGCAAGTACGGTGAGAAGAATTCCCATCCTGGAATCAGTTGCGTTGACGCCTACCCCGAGGACGACTACGGCCAGCCAACGTACGCGCCTGAATCGCCAGTTGAGTGCCAAAGGGATAACGCTGGCCAGAGCCGCAGCCAGAAAATTCGGGTCGGCCAAGAACCCAGCGCCACGCAGGCTATCCGAAACGGTGACGGCATGTCCCCACCTGTCGCGGCCCAGTGGTTCCAAGGCGCCATAACGCTGAAGGGTCGCGATCATCGCGGAACCGATCGCGAAAAGGATCAGTGCGTCGGTCAGCTTGCGGCGTTGATCTTCATGCGCGAGAACCCGGGCCAGCAGGACCATGGCACCAACAGCTGTCATCTGAAAAACAAAAACGGTTATGAAATCGTGCGCGTCCACATCCTGGTGGATGAGTGGGGGAACCAAGAAGTACACGGGAAGTAGGAAGGCCGCCGCCGCGCAGAAGGGCGTAGATATGTGACTTCGTCCAAACAACAACAACGGCAGTACAAGGACAGCAAGCAACCGGTTCGAGCTTCCGATCACTGGAAGCTGAATGTCAACGAACAGCAACGCCGAGATAGCTAGTATCACGACCAGGGATCGCTCGCCACGGAGGTCGTCGCGCCGTGGCAGAAAATCATCAATTGGGGGACGGTGGCTCATGTGCAATCAAGCGATGCCGCGTTTTGCAAACAACACCGCCCCCTTCGCTCCCCCGACTGCAGTAGGTCGATAACCGACGCCCGTGTCCATAGCTACGCGGCCTTCGGGCGTTGCGGCTCCCCGTTCCACGCAGCTATTTGCTGGCAACGCAAACATTTGTGCCCGATCCGCATCTGTGGAATGACCCTACCACCGCCCCCTGCGCCCGGAGCGAACTTTTCCGCCCTTCCTGATACTTAACTGGGATGTCGCGCAGTTCTGTGCCACGGCACGCATTTCTGGGTACTTTTCGAATATCGAATTTTGGGAGGGGGACCATGATCGGACGCCGGCGGACAACATCACTGCGCATGCCGAGCGGCCCAGGAGGACGCGGGTGAGGATCACGCAGGTCACGTCGGCACTATTCGATCCCCGTGGGGGTGCCGAGCACTATTGCATGGCGCTGGCTATCCGGCAGGCCGAACTCGGACACCAAGTGACGGTTGCGTCGGCGTTGATCTCCGACGGCGTACGCAATCGGCTGAAGGACGTAGGTGTAGAGGTCAAGGAGGTCGGAGCCTGGGCGCCGTACTCCGCGAACCAACAGGCTCCGAACCTCGCAGCCAAGGTCGCCTTCCATGGCCTCGACCTCGTCGGGGCAGTTCGCACTCTGGACGCGTTGGTGGGCCCGGAGATCCGGCAGGAGGATGCAGTTCACGTACACCGATTCCAGGGGCTCGGCCTGGGTGCGCTCCGGTTGCGGGAACCCGCGGTCGTGCACACAGTGCATGACCATGCTCTTGTAGACACGCGTGCCTCGGCCGTGAGGCGAGGTGAACTGGTCACACGCTTACCCGTCGCGCAGCGAATCCGGACCCGGGTTGTGAACCACGCGCTGCGAGACGTCGGCGCCGTCGTGTTTCCGACCCGACGCATCCTCGATCGGCATCGCGCGCACGGACTACGATTGCGCGCGGACCAGGTCCACGTGATTCCGCATGGTTGGCAGCTTCCGGCTCCCCGGCCACGTCATGCCGATGACGATCGCTGCACCTTCTTGTTCCTGGGGCGGTTGACGACTGAGAAGGGATTGCCACTTCTGCTTGATGCGTGGGGGGATGGCGTCGACGGCGCTCGGCTGGTGATCGGGGGAACAGGAGCCGGCGAGCATCGATGCCAGGAGCTGCATCGGCGAGGGATCGTTGACTTCCGCGGATGGCTGGCGGGCGCCGCCAAAGCCGACGTGTTCGCCGAGGCAGACGTCCTCGTAATGCCGTCGACCCTGGCCGAAAATTTCCCGCTCGTGGACGCCGAGGCGCTGCTGGCGGGAATCCCTGTGCTTTCGTCCGAGATCTCCGCGCCTGAATTCCTTCAGGACGGTGTCAACTCGGTGATCGTGCCCGCCGAAGTAGGTGCATTGCGTGGCGCGATGGTGAAACTGGCGAGGGACAAGGGTTTTCGCGTGCAACTGATGAAAGGTGCAACCAGTTCGGCCGGCGATCTGGACTTCGACCGGCACGTGGAGCGGCTACTGACGCTCTACACCGCGGTTCGCGACGGAGTTCGAGAAGCCCTCTGATTTGGCCATGGGTTCAGGTCGCCGCCAGCTCGGCGTGCAACCGAACGAGTAGGGCAGTCGTCGTGTCGAACCAGCGGCCGTGGCGCACGGCGACAGCTGCTTGCGAGCGCTGACACGCGTCCGCAAAGTCTTTTTCGGGCAGCCGCGCGACCTCGGTCAGCGTGGCGACCGCACCGGCGACATCGCCGATCGCGAAGGTGGACACCGCTTCGCCCTGCGGCGCCAGATAGGGCATCAGGCCAATGCGCGAGGCCACCACCCAGGCGCCCGCGGCCATTGCCTCCTGAGCGGTGAGGCAGGCGGCTTCGCCGGAGAGCGATGGGATTAGGAACACGTCACCAGAGTTGATCCAGCTGCGTGACCGCGGCCCTTCTTCCAGCCATGGGGCCAACGAGCGACGAAGCTTCGCCGCGTAGCGATCCTGACGATCCAGCCCCGCGCCCAATGCAACTGAGCATTCGAGGCCCGCGCGCTCCATCTCGCGGAAGATCTCCGGGACGAGGTGTAGCCCCTTGGTTCTGTCGGGCCGCGCATAGCATTTGATCCGGCCCGTACGCCGGATGCTGCGACCGGCGTCTGGCAGAGGGCCGGTCGGGGCGAGCCAGCTTGGGACGATCGCGTCACGACGGAGGCTGGTCAATCCGGGCTCGACGGCCACCGCCATGTCGAGCCGCTTGAGAGACTGGACCGTCGCAATGCCCTTGAACTTCGACGAAGGATAGTTGTGGACGATGCCGACCGTGCCGATCGAGTGTGCCGGTCGAAATCGTCTAGCAGCCGCCATGACCGTCGGGAAGCTTGCGTTGGCGTTGGCTACGAGCAGAAGTGACATGTTTGGCTCGACTTCGTGCCCCAGACGGGCGACGGAATCGAACGTTCGGACATGTTCTGGAATGTTGATGGCCCGCTGACCCCGAGGGGGCATGACCAGACCTACGTCCTCTGTGGCTGCCAGCTGCGCGAGCAGCTGCTCGAGCACCACCTGCCCACCGCCGCGAGCAAGTTTAGGGTCGAATAAGACGATCATGCTGCGTTCGCCGACCGTGAGTTCAGGTTCTTCCAGCGGAATGCACTCATTCCACGGTCCGCCCAGCCATTGCGCGCAATCTCCGCTGCTGCGCCTCGGGCAGGCGGTCGAGCACTTCCAACGCCGGTGACATCAACCGCCTGTACGTCACCGCGCGCCGTGCGCGCCGAACAGCTGCGACAACACGAGCGTCCCCGTTCGGCCCAACCATCCGTTCCAACCACGCTAGGTAAGTGCCTCGCAGGCGCACGCTCTCCGCGCGGCTCGTTCGACCAACGCAGGACGCATCGTGCTGTCGGTACCAGTACCAGGCCTGCGACGAGATGTAGATCGGATAGCGCATGTAAATCTTCGAGAGGAATGCCTGGTCTTCGAAGAGTCCCCGAAAACGCTCTTCGAATCCGCCTACCGCGTCGAAGACTCTGCGCCGGATAAGCCCTGTCACTCCGGCGGGTGACCCTGGGCCCAGCGGATACAGGGCCAACGCCGCATCTGGCGGGTCGAGACGACGGTCTGCTATCTCGCCCGTCAGCACGACGTCGTCCACTTTCGTTGCCGCGGGATCCCAGCTGTACCAGTACCGTATCGCGCCGACAATCATTGCCACGTCCGGCATTTTTTCCAGCAGGTCGACTTGCTCCATCAGCCGGTTTGTCGGTGATATGTCGTCGGCGTCGAGAAAGGCAATGTAGGGCGCGGTGGTCTCCGACGCGCCAAGGTTGCGAGAAGCGCTCATTCCCCGGTTCTCGTGTCCAGGATGGTCGATGTAACGAATCCGGGTGTCCGTTGCTGCCAGATCTCGGGCAATCTGGGCGCTGCGGTCGGTAGACCCGTCGTCAACAAGGATCAGCTCCCAGTCGTCAAGTTGCTGCGCACGAATGCTTTGCACCGCTTCTTCGAGATAGCGCTCCTCGTTGAGGAAGATCACCACGACTGACACTAGCGGCATTGCACCAGTATGCGGAGGCGGCATCGCCAAGAACAAGTATGGTTTCGCATCCGGGCATAGGATACGGCTGTGTCTTTGAATCAGCCCGTTGAATTTGCTGCGAGCTTAGCTGCGCCGAAGCTCATCTCCGGCGGTTCGAGGCCGCGGCCGACACGAGTGCCTGAACGCTGATGCCACCGGCATTCGCCCGCAACACGTTTCTCGGGTTCGTCTCTGGCGCCGCAACCTCACTAGCCGCCTTCATCGGGAACGCCATCGCGGCCCGCCTGCTCGGGTCCGACGGTATGGGCGTCATCGCCTACGCCGTCTGGTGCATCAACGTCGCGGCGACGATCGCCGGTTTGGGCATTGGCCTGGTGCTGCAGCGGTTCATCCCCAATCTGCGCGCCGAGGACAAAAATGACGCGGCCGACGGCCTGATCGGTGCCACGGCACGATTGTCGATAGTGGCCACGCTCGTTGGGGGCTTGCTGCTGTTCGGCTGGCTGTACTGGCCCGGCAGCACGGCCATGGCCGCACCTTCGCAGACATCGCGCACAGTACTGGTCGCCCTCGTCCTGGCGTCATTCATCTGCAAGCAGATGGCCGACGTCTACCTGGCCTACCTTAGGGGGGAACAGAGGTTCGGCGATTTCGCCAGGCTGTCCTCGCTGTCGGCATTGCTCAAGTTGTCAGTAACCGTGTTGGGCGCCTGGCTGTTTGGAGTCGCGGGGGTGCTCGCGGCGTTTATTGCGGCGTCGCTTATCCCGGCGTCGGGTATCTGGCAGATGCTTCGTGAAAAGGCAAGAGTCGGAACAGAACTCAGGCGCCATGTCATGCGCTTTGCTCTGACAGGCTGGTTGGCGGCCGTGATCAGCGGCCTCGTGTGGGGCCGAACGGAGATCGTGTTCCTTGAGCACTATGCCGGCATCAGCGCTGTCGGCATATTCGCGGCGGCGGCAATGCTGACCGACATGGCTATGCAGCTACCCCCGCTTTTCCTTGCAGCCTTGCTGCCCTATTTTAGTGAGCAGCACGGCCTTGGTGCGCACGACCAGATACGTCGCATGTACCGGACGATGACGGGCATTCTTGGACTGTTGGTGGTGCCGTCCTGTGTGGGAATCGCTGCGATCGCACCTGTGCTGGTGCCGCTCCTGTTCGGTACCGATTTTGCGGATGCGGTGCCCGTTGCGACGGTGCTGCTGGTCGCGGCGGCGGTCACCGCTGTTAGCACCACAACGGCCAACCTCATTTACAGCACTGGCAAGATCGGGTTCCTGTTGATCTCCAACGCTTTTGGTTTGGTTGGCACGATTGTTCTCGGATTCCTGGTCATACCGCGCTTCGGCCTCATGGGAGCTGCGTGGTCGCGCGCCATCGTCCAAGTATTCGTTGTCGTGATCGAAACCTGGTATATCACAAGGAAACTCGGCGTCGCACCGCCGTACAGGGCGTTGGTGGCAATCACCCTGGCGGCCGCCGTCCAGGGTGCCGTTGCGTACTCGGTCTGCGCATGGATCGGCGGCGTCGCTTCGTTGATGCTGGCAGTTCCGGCAGCGATCGCCGTGTTTCTGGTTGCCCTGCGCGTCCTCAGGGCGCTTCCGATGGTGGACCCAGCGCTCATCGATACGGCCATCGCGCACGCGCCCCGCCAGGTGAGAAACGTCCTGTCCTGCGTTCTGAAGCTCGTGTCACCGGTTTCGGAACGCCGCCACGCGCCAGACTGAACCGCGTCCGTACTTTCTGGGCCGGTACCTGACCACTACGAGTTACCGCGCTCTTCCGCGAAACTCACGTCGACGAAATGTGCCAGTCGTTGATCTGGCGGCGTCGGCGTCATGTAGTCCGGGCCATAGGCAGCACAGAGGTATGCGTGACAGTCAGCCGGAACCGGGAAGTCTCGACCGCAAAAGCTCCGGTATGTGAGCGGGAAAACAGCTTCTCGCGGGATCGGGTGCAGGCTGTACATGCCGCCACGTCCATTGCCGAGATAGTCGCAGGTCCGCCGATCCGCCCGTCGATCCAGGGCGCGCTCGAGTCGAGCGAGCGCGCGTTTCGGAATCAGGACTACACCCAGTCTCGCCAGACGTTTGAACGGCGACTGCTGGGGCGCCACCAACATCTGCCGGGCATACGGATGCATCCATCCGACCCGGCGTACCAATCGTTCAAGCTTGCGTGCCAAGAGGTTTTGCGATACCGAATCCTCGATCGTCACATCCAGGAACAGCCCAGGATGTTTGGTGTGGTCCGTTCCGTAAAGCTGAGACACGCGGGACCGCACATGGGTTCCGTTCAGGTAGACCTTCAGGTCGACTTGAATCAGCGGGTCATCGGCGCGGGATTGCACGGAGTACTTCTGAGCGAATTCGGTATCGACTACCGCCTCGCGGAAGCGGATGAGATCGGTGCGCAGCATGGCCACATCGAGATCGTCGTCCCAGGGGATGAAGCCCCCGTTGCGCACTGCACCCAGTAGGTTGCCGCCGTCCAGCCAATAGGGAATGTCCAGCTCGCGGCATACCGCATCGAAGTCAACCAAGATGCCGAAAAGCGCTTCCTGCACCTTCACAAGACTGGTATCGGACAAGCGATCGCTAGGCACTGTTTACCGCCACCTTGGAAGGATGAGACACAGCCGGCGTTGATCTGAGCAAGCGAATTTAGGGTGCCCGATCGATGAGCGGTGGCAGACTGAATTCGACCGTGGCCTCGACTCGGTCTACGGTGAATAGGCCCAGTCGGCGACCCATTTCTGCTGCGATAATAAATACCGTGTACCCCCTGCGACGGCCCGCGTCGGCTCGTCGTCGGGGCTAGTCTAGCAAACAACGTGAAGCTATCCTGCCTTTCGCAACGTGGATCTCAGACGCATCGCGATGCGGACATCAGGCCGAGTCTCGACAGGATCATCCCGTAATGCGGCGGATCAGGAACTCATTGATCGCCAGTATTTGCCGCGCCGTTGAACGGAATATGTCCAGCTCACGGCCGAGGGGGTCTTCGATGTCTTCGTTGTCTCCGGGCGTCGAGTGCGGACGTGAGGCGTCGAGACCAGCCACTGTGGTGACACCGTCCATATGGGCGAGGCGATCTGCTTCTGTCAGCGTGAACGTCTTATGCAGCGCGCGAGGGTTGAGCTGCAGTACCTCGTCTCGATGAAGCTGGGTCATCGTGAGGATTAAGTCGGCGTCGTTGACCATCGCGTTGGTGAGTCGGTGTGAGCGGAAGTTCGATGGGTCCCCCCCCAGTTCCGCCAGTACGGCTTCTGCGTTGGAAACCATGGGGCGCTTATTGACTGCGCGAGTTCCGGCGCTGGTCGCGTTAGCACCGAGCGCGCGCGCAAGGCGCTCAGCGATCGGTGACCGGCACTGATTCGCTGTACATACGTACAGGATCCGCATTGTTCTAATCCTTACGGGAAATCCAAGCCCGCCGACGTTTTAGAATCTCACACTGTTCGCGGACGCTTGTGGTGGCGCGATCGGCTCTCCTCGGCATCGGCGTAATAGCCGTAATCGTAGGACGCATTTCCCCGGGTGGGAGTCATCGTCAATATCGCGCCGAGTATTCGGGCTTCGACATTTCTGAGATTCTTGACCGCGTGCGCGAGCTGCTCGCGCTTGGTCTTTCCAAAGCGTGCAATTACCAGCGCGCCATCGGTAGCGGCAGCGAGAACCGCGGCATCCGTCACCGGCAGAAGCGGGGACGAGTCCACGATGACATAGTCGAAATTCGAACGCAGTTCGCCAAGGATTTTCTGGGCAGCCAGGGAGCCGAGCAGCTCACTCGGGTTTGGAGGAAGGGCTCCCGCTGCGAGGACTGTCAATCCTGGGAACCGTGACTCTTGCAGTACCTCATGAAGGGATGCCCGACCCGACAATACTGTGCTGAATCCGACCGAGCCGATCAAGTCGAGGTGCTTGTCCAATTTTGGCCGCCGAAGATCGCCATCGACCAGTACCACATTGTTTTCGGCTTCGGCCAATGCGAGCGCGATGTTTAGGGCTGTGGTTGTTTTGCCCTCGGATGGCAGCGAACCGGCGACCACGAGAACCCGCGGTGGATCGTCCACCTCGAGGAACTGCAAGTTAGTCCGCAACTCGCGGAACGCTTCCGCTGTTGGCGACCGATCGTCGGCGAAAGATATCGCCGGGCTCTTACGTCGGTTCTTGTCCAGCGGAATGCTAGCGACAACGCCGGCCCCTGTCGTTTCTTCAAGAATGTTGGGTTTCTTGACCGTGTTGTCGAGGCGATCGCGAACAACTGCTAGCCCGATTCCCAGCAGCAGTCCCAATAACGCAGCGATCGTGAGGTTGCGAGTTGTCTTCGGTATTACCGGCGCGTCGGGAAGCGACGCATGTTGCTCGACGACCACACGAGCATTTGGCCTCTCACCTTCTCCGGGAGTCTCCAGTTCGCTGACTAGAACAACGAATTCGTCCGACAATGTGTTGGCGATTTCGCGTGCTTGCTCTGGGGACGGATCGAGCACCGACACGTCTATCAGGACCGTGTCGGGCGCCGAAGTGGCTTTAACCTTTTCGCGAAGTGCGTCTGCGGTCATATTCAGATTAAGTTTGTCGATGGTGCGCTGAGCCAAGGACTGGCCCGTAACCAGCTTGGTGTAAGAAATCACGCGCTGTTGGGACGAGAGAGTGCCTTGATATATCTCGCCCGCGTCCCCGCTCGAGTTGGTCGATACGTAGAGCCTCGTGGACGCCTGATAAAGCGGTGTCGTAAGCAAGGTGTACGCGACGATTCCGCCGAATACGACGGCGATGGTGATGCCGACAGTGAGCCATCGAGAACGCAGTACGTGCACGAAGTCCTGAATGTTCAATCCGCCCCCTCAGCGATGATTGCCCCGCCACCGCGTTCGCTTAGCTATGCCGCGGTTTGCTGGAGTATACAGTCGTTGATTTCGCTACCGCCTCGAAACGGTTATAGCGCGGCGTGTACAACGAGGACTGTCAGCAAGCACCAGCTAATCGCGAGCGGAGCCGCATGGACCCGTTTGACCACTGAGTTCGCAGGCGCAGTGAGGATCATTTGCGGAGGCTCGACCCCGCCCGGCGCCATCGGGGAGAGCCGTCTGACGATGGTTTGGCGACCAGGTGCTGGATTCGCTGCGACTCGCCTCGGTTGGTTCGCGAACTGGAACGACGAGCGCCGCCGCAAAGCCCTATGCAACCTGGGCATACACACTGAAGCGCGACGGTGCGTTCGCATAGCCCTGGATATCCAGATCGCGGACATCGACTGACGACAGCCCGGCATTGTGAATTGCCTGCACTACCCATTCTCGCTCGTAGTGAAGATGATCGAGCCCTGAGTAGCGCTTTTCGTGGGCCTCCTTGCTGCCCGCCAGCTGGTATCGAAGCTGCAGGTTTGCTTCCCTGTGCGCGATATCAGGGACATCGAGGACAGCGACGCCGTGGCGTGCTTTTTTGGCCATCGCGTTGATGACCGCTTGGGCGTATTCCAGATCTGAGAAGTAGTGAAATACACCCGCTGAGATGACGAAGTCGTATTGCGGTGAGGTCGGGATCTCGCTTGCTTGCCGGCACTCTATATCGCTGTCGGGGAGGGCTTTTGCGGCCAGCGCGACGAGCGTCGACGAATAATCGCATCCGGCGACGGTCAGACCACGCTCATGGCTGGAGAACAGGAAAGCTCCGGCGCCGCACCCCACCTCGAACAGCGTCTGCCCGGCACTCGCCCCGAGGCGGCCGAGCACGCGATCGACATAGGAATTCCACGCCGCGGGCGTGACATCTGAGCAACCGGTGTCGTAACCGTTAGCCTGTAACAACGCCTCGAGGTCCGGCGTCGCGTCCCCCGCCTCAGCGCCCTTGCGTTCCCACACGCTTCGCCAGTTGTCGGAGATACTCATGTCCTCACATCCAGCCTTGTCTTCACTCCGGTGCTTCTGCCTGCCGCGCTGCTCTTTTCGGAGTAAAGCGGCTCGAGGCCCATCTCGTTGATTGTTTCCGCCATTGCGGCCAGGAAGGCCCGCATGTCATCGGCGTCGACGGCGCCCATGTTCGCGAGCCGGAACGTCGCTCGGGCAGCCCCCTTGCCGGGATAGATCGTGAACCCCTTCGCGTAGAGGCGATCGTGCATCTCATCGAAGCTGTAATTCGGATGGTCGGGCTCGATGTACGACGTAAGGATCTTCGACAGCATTGCCTCGGGCAACAATCCGCGAAATCCCAACCTCTGCATGCCCGAGTCGAGGGTCTCCCAACTTGCGAAGTAGCGCTTCTGCCGATTGGGGCCGCCCTCGTCGAGGTATTCCCGCAGTGCCTGCTCCAGCGCATATATGACTTGAACCGGCGGGGTGAACTGCATCTGTTGGTGCTGCTCGAAAAATTGGTGATTACCGGCAAGATTCAAGTAGAAGGAGCGACCGGGAACCGGTTGCATCGCCGCCAGTCGCTCGCGCCGGCAGATCACGAAGCACACCCCGGCCATGCCTTGGATGCACTTGTTGGAGCTGGCGATCAGAAAATCGGCCTGCATCCGCTCGATGTCGATCATGAGGCCGGCGTAGCTCGACATAGCGTCAACAATCATCTCCACGCCGTGCTCCCGGCAGAGTGCGCCGATCTCTTCGACCGGGTTGAGCAACCCTGTCGACGTCTCGTGGTGGACAACGGCAAGTTGGGTGTAGGTCTGCTGCTCCAGCTGCGCCCGAATCTCCTGGAGATCCGGAAAGCCGCCGACGCTAAAGGATTTCACGTCGTACGCGATACCGTAGGCGCGTGCGATCTGCGACATCCGGTGTCCGTACGCACCATTGTCGATGACGAGCAGTCGACCGTCTGCGGGCACTGCAGAACTGATCGCGGCCTCGACGCCTGCTGTCCCCGAGCCGCCAAGCATCACGGTCGTATAGGGCTCGCCATCATGGACCACTCGCGTCAGGCCGTCCCGAACCCGCCGCAGCACCTCCCCGAACTCGCGTTCGCGCGGGCAGATATCGGGGCGAGTCATCGCGCGTTTGACGGTCTCGGTCGTGTTCGCCGGACCGGGGTTGAGAAGGATCATCGA
Source organism: Mycobacterium sp. NPDC048908 (assembly GCF_043197955.1). Classification (NCBI taxonomy): domain Bacteria; kingdom Bacillati; phylum Actinomycetota; class Actinomycetes; order Mycobacteriales; family Mycobacteriaceae; genus Mycobacterium; species Mycobacterium sp. NPDC048908. The sequence continues at coordinate 182,000 of NZ_JBICUE010000002.1, forward strand.
CACGACGATGCACGCTCCTCTTCCGCTTCGAGGTCGAGCAGGCACGGGTAGAACGCCTCGCGGACCTTCTTGTAGTCGAGGGCGTTGTCGCACTCCATGAACGGGATGTCCGGCCCGAACCGGACGCTCGTCATTCGGCCGTAGGCCATCATTCGTCCGGCCAATTCCTCGTGCTCGGTGGCGCGTCGGGCGGGCCCGAAACCCTTGTGCGCAGCGCTGCCTTCAGGGGCATCCGGATCTCCGAGCATCCAATCCATGGTCTCGCGGCACAGGGCGTGGTCGGCCGGTGCGAACTTCATGATGCCGGTGGCTTCACCGAGGCACGGTTCGCCGGCCACGAGATTGGATGTCAGAGACTTGCCGATGAAGCGCGGGTGCGCCACCGAGCCGTACACGAGCACTTCTTCCCCGTCGCCGGTGAAGCGCTCACAGATCAGCAACGAACTCTGCTGTGGCGCCTCGATGAGCGTCGCGACTGCGCGAGGGTGGTAGACGATGTCGGCATCCATCACGATTGTCTGCATTCTTCCGTCCAGTACGCCGTGTCCCGAACGCGCGGCGAACTGGAGGCTGTGCAAGCTGCCGCTCTGTCCGATATCGGGAGTCGTGTTGACAACCAGTGTGACTGGCAAGCCCCACTCTTCGACCGCTGCGATGATCAGGTCGCGTTGCCAGCCGACCACCACCACGATTTCTGCCACGCCGGCGTCAAGTAGCAGTTCGATATTGCGGCGGAGGAAGCAAGTCTCAGTGCGGTCGATTCGTGATCGGGGTCCGAGCGGCAGGAGGGCTTTGGGCATCGCCTTTGTCTGCGTGTGAAGGCGCGAACCAAGTCCGGCCGCGAGAATCACTGCCTGATAAGGCGTTCCCATCACGCCTCGACCTTCTCGGTGGGGCCTGACCATTGCCCGTCCGTGAGGAAGGCGGAGAAACGGAGGTATCCATCGCGCGGGCTGAGGTCAGGCCGCCCGAGGTTTTTCCGCGAGCCTGTCTTGATGACCACCCGCAGCAACGTGGGTCCGTCGGTCTGGACATGACGGTCCAGAGTCGCCTCCAGTTTGTCGATATTTGAGATCGTCTCTGCGTAGCGATATCCGCAGGCGAGCGCCATCGATGCGAAATCGACGCTGGGCGACGGTGTCGGCTGGCCACCGGTCGAATCATGCGCGCCGTTGTCGAACACGACGTGGTGGTAGTTGCTCGCACCAAGTGAGCCGACGGTTGCGAGCGAGCCCATCTTCATCATGAGGGCGCCGTCGCCGTCCAGCACAACGACTGGCCGCTCCGGAAGCGCCCGTGCGACACCCAGACCGAAGCCCGTAGCGCAGCCCATCGAGCCGACCATGTAAAACCGATTTCGCTTAGTGAAGTCGCGGTCATCAAGCTCGAAAAGCTCGCGGGAGAGCTTTCCGGTAGTAGCGATCACGGCTGGACTCGAATCGCCGCTGCCGTCGAGACCGCGGTTGATGACAGGCAGGATCGCCGTCAGTGCTTGCTCGCGGGTGCCTGCCGGGACGAAGCTTCCGGTGTTCTGCGGCGTCGGAGTTCCGCTGCGCACCTCGATCTCCAGCGGCGGCGCCTTCGGGCCACCCCGAAGTGTGTCCTTCTTGCAAATCCAGGCGGCGGGGACGGCATCGTGGAGGGCGCTGTCAAGCGATTGTTCGAAGCTGGCGGGCTCGAGCACATACGTGCGCAAGCCGCAGAGTTGCGCGAGTTCGAATGTGATCTGACCCATGAGCGCGTGCTGCGGCTCGTCCGGGATGCCCGGCTCGCCGCGGTGAGATACCAAGAGCACCACCGGCATTCGGTAGATATAGAGCATCGACGTGATCGGGTTGACAGCGTTGCCGAACCCCGAGTTCTGCATCAGCGCAAAGGCCGGTTGACCGGCTGTCGTCAGTCCGGCAGCGATCGCAACCGCCTCGCCCTCACTGGTGGCCGAGACATAGTCGAGCCCAACGTCGACCGTCATGTAGTTGACCAGTGGGGTGAAGAAGGAGCACGGGACACCTGCTCCATGGCGTATTCCTGCGCGCTTCAGAATCTCTCCGAAAGCTTCGATCTGCATATGCTCAGTCCTGCACCAGATCTGAGGCGCGAACGAGGTCTCTTACAAGATCTTTGCGGTCGTCGAGGTCCCACCAGTGACCAAACGTGTGAACGACGTTCACCATCTCGCCGGCCGCCACCATGATGTTGAGTAGATCCGGCAACTTCATTTGCAGGAGATTTGCGCCTGATTCTGTGGCGAGACCGTCGAGTAGCTTGACAAGGCGTTCGGTGCCCGCGGCGCGCATATAAAGCAGCCCTATCCATTCGCCAGTCGCGCCGTCAACCGGAGCGTCAACGCCAATCTGGAGAAGCTTGCACGCGCCAATCTGGAGGGGATCGTGTTCTCCTTCAGTCACGACTAGATCGCACCTGGCATCTGTGTGCTTGCGCAATTTCCAGCCACCGTCGACCGCGATGTTGATATCGGCGGATTGTGAGAGCAGGTTTTTCAAGATGAAATCGTCGAACACGATGTCGCCGTAGGTGATCACGATATCGCCCTCGAGGCAGTCCCGTGCCGCGACCAGTGACGCAACCTCGTCCGTGGTGGCCCAGGCATCGTTGTCGAAGTAGCGGATATCGGGAAGGTCGATTGCTTCCTTGCAGTAGCCACGGACTGCCGCGATACGGCGAATACCCTCGCGGCGGAACGCCTCGGCGTGCCAGCTCAGGATCGGCTTGCCGCGCAGGGGAAGCATCGCCTTCGGGCGGTCCTTAACGAGGTCGCCGAAGTCGCCCTTCGATGCGGCGAGTACAAGGGCACCGACCTCCTTGGTGGCACCGCCAGCGGGTAAGTAGCGGGCTTCAGAACTCTTGAGTTCCTGGACATCCTGCAGCCGGAATACCTCACTGACCGGGACGATGTCGTCCTCGATCGACATGAGGTCCAGCGTGTCGCGCAGCAGGCGAAGGTTCCGCTGCAGCGCCGTTACTACGGTTCGCACACCGTGATTGGCGAAGATGAAGTTCGACACTCCGGCTCGCGCGAATTTCTCGATGGGTTCGCTCGGATACATGGTGGGCACGATGACGATCGGGACGCGATTGTCCCAGTGCTTCATGAAGCCCATGATGTCGTCGCTGTCCTTGCGCTTGCTGTGTACCAAAATCGCGTCGGCACCGGCGTCGGCATATGCCGTCGCACGTGCGAGCGCTTCATCCAGTCCCCAGCCCGCAATGAACGCCTCCGTGCGCGCCACCACCACGAAATCCGGATCGAGTTGCGTGTCCTTGGCAGCATGCAGCTTGCCGCAGAACTCGTCTGTGTCAGCGAGAGCTTGGCGGTGACCGTCGATAAAGCTGTTGGTTTTCGGAAAGAGCTTGTCTTCCAGACATACACCGGCGATGTTGCGCTGTTCGAGCTTCTTGACGAGCCGACGGACGTTGTTGAAGTTGCCGTAACCAGTATCGCCGTCCAGCAACAGCGGCAAGCCCGACGCATCCGCCATGAACTCGAGAACCTCGAGCACCTGAGTCCAACTGGCCTCGTTATTGTCGCGGACGCCGAGCGCAGCCGAAATCGACAATCCGCTACCCCAAAGCGCCTCGAAGCCTGCCTCCTGTGCAAGCTTCGCTGATAGGCCGTTGTGCGCCTCCATCAACACGACGGCGTTGCGAGACAGCAGCAAGTCGCGAAGTCGTTTGCTTCTACTTGGCGCAGTCAACGTTTGCGTCATACAAGCTCCCCCATAAACACGGCGCAAACTGCGGTACATGAACACTCCAACTACATCGAAGTCTACCGTCACGCCCCTACCGTTAGATTGCTTATGGCAAACTTGGCTGGGCAGGTTAGATGTGACTCTAGGCGGTCGTCAAGGGAAAGGGCTCCTAGCCCTGTCCGATTCGTGCACGTCAATGGCGTCGGTACAACTCTGAATGTCACGAGCTGGCAATTGTAAGGAATCCCGGCCCGGCTTTAGTGGTAGTCGAGGACCTGTCGGACGAAGCTGTCGCTCGGCGAGTGTGTGCAGCGATTTGGCGTCCGGACCGCCCTGTATGTTCGAATGCGCGGACGATGGCAAACTTCGACGTGAACACTAGAGCAGAGGGCGAAGCGTAGTCGGCCGTTCGATTTACAAGGACTCAATGCCCCTGAGGGACGGAGTGTCGTTACCCTCGTCGTATTTGCTGTCGACGGAAATCCTCGACTCTGCTCCCCAGTTCCGCCCGCGGCCTGATCCCCAGCTTCCGGTAAATCCGACCGAGGTTTGCCTCGAAGGTCTTCGGGCTGACGAACAACGCGGCCGCGACGTCCTTATTCGTCATGCCCGACGCCGCCAACTCGGCGACGCGTTGCTCGGACGGCGTGAGCGCAGGTCCCGACTCGGCGCCACCTCGGCCCGAGCCAACTCGGCCTCCACCCGCGCCGCCCACAGCGGTGTTCCCAACTTCTCGAACGTCTGCAGCGCCTCACGCAGCGTCGCGCGCGAGCCCTCCTTCTGCCGCTGCCGCCGCTGCAACTGCCCGAACAACAGCTGTGTGCGGGCCCGCTCGAACGGCATCGGCAGCCGCTCGTGCTGGGCCATCGCCTCTTTCGCCGCTTGCGCCGCGGCCTCGACATCGCCCTTGGCCGCCAGCCACATGCTGCGGCACCGCCGACGGCCAGCATCCACGCCCGGTTGAACCGGCGGCCGTTGCGTTCCATCCGCCGGATCAACTGCTCCGCGTCGTCGCTGCGGCCAAGCGAGATCATCGCCTCGACCGAATCGGGGATGAACGACGCCGCCATGATCTCCGTGCCAGGGATCGCCTTGAGCATGCGACGCATCGGCGCCAGGACGGCCAGCGCCTCGGCGTAGTTGCCGACCGAAACCTCCAAAAATCCCATCGTCATGACCGGCCACTGCGCCAGCCGCGGCGCGGCCCCACGATTCGCGATGTCGATGGCTGACGTGGCCGCGACCCGCGAATCCGCCTCGCGCCCAAGGTAAGCCGTCGCCAACGCCCGCATGGACAGCGCGATCGCCAACGAACCGCTGCCTTGTTCGGCCCGCTTCTCGGCCGCGACGAAATCACCCCGCCAAAGTTTGGGCCATGTGTTCACAATGGCACCGCGGAGGTCGACACCGGCTTTTGCAACGCGCCCACATATAGCTAACCAGTGGTACGACGAGACACCTGTGGGCGGGGACGTCTTAAGAAGTTTGCCAGTACGGCACATGTCGGCGGAGGTGTGTCGGTCGATTGAACGACAGTGCCAATCCAGCAAAGTTGAGGTCATTGGCTCAAATGTCAAGATCGAGCGCCGGGCCGGGTGAAGGCACAGCTGAGTAGGGTAGAGGCCGCGCCAAGATGAGGAGTCATCATTTCCTAGCGTCTCCGTGGTTAATACGCTATGTTTTGTAAGCGAGGTACGGGAGCCGGACGGTTGGATCGTCAGAGTTGATTGCGGAGACCACAGGGGGTAACCGCCATTGCCGGCTCCCGAAGTCTCAGCAGCAAAGTTGCCGTCCACGCGACAACACGGGGGTGAGGATGCTGATGTCGTGCGCTGCGGCTAGGCGAAACGCCGGTGATGTTCGGTTAGCGCGCAGGACCAGGCTTGCGTCAACGCCCGGCGTGCGCGAACTCGCGCACCGGCATGAATCTGTCTCCCACCCTCCGCTCGCCGCTCGACATTCACTCCCCCCCGAAGAATTGACCGGGCGGCGCATTCGTCGCCCGGCCACCACGCCGATCCGCGCCTCGAACGGTCGGCTGCAGGCACGGAACAAGGAGGGGACATGCAGCAACGGGCTGTATTAACGGGTGGCGCGGGGTTCGTTGGTTCACATCTCGCAGAGCGACTGCTCGCACATGACATTGCTGTCATATGCCTCGACAACTTCGTAACTGGCACTCCTGAGAACGTCGCCCATCTCAAAGGACGCGACGGCTTTCAACTGATCAAGCACGATGTCAGCGACTACATCTCCATCCCGGGGTCGGTCGACTACGTCTTGCACTTCGCCTCCCCGGCATCGCCGGTTGACTACGCCGAGCTTCCCATTGAGACGATGAAGGCCGGCTCGCTCGGCACGTTGCACACGCTTGGCCTGGCGCGGGAGAAGGGGGCCCGCTACCTGCTGGCGTCGACGTCGGAGTCATACGGCGATCCCCTGGTTCACCCGCAGCCGGAAACCTATTGGGGGAACGTTAATCCCGTCGGTTCACGCTCGTGCTACGACGAGGCGAAGCGCTTCGCGGAGGCGTTGACGACCTCCTATCGGACGAAGCATGGCGTCAACACCGCGATCATGCGCATCTTCAACACTTACGGTCCGCGCATGCGACCCAACGACGGCCGGGCTATTCCGAATTTCATCAACCAGGCTTTGTCCGGTGCCGCCATGACAGTGCACGGCGACGGGAGCCAAACGCGGTCGTTGTGTTATGTCGATGATCTCGTCGAGGGTGCACTGCGACTGTTGTTCTCTGATCTTGCCGGACCCGTCAACGTCGGCAACCCGCATGAGATGACGATGCTGGAACTGGCGGCCTTCATTCGCGAGTTGACCGGTTCCTCCTCGTCTTTGGAATTCATCGACCGTCCGGCCGACGATCCCGCGCAACGCAGGCCCGACATCACATTGGCGCGCACGAACCTGGATTGGGAACCGACGGTCGGCGTACAAGACGGTCTGATCGAGACCATCGCGTGGTTCCGCGATCGGCGGGAATCCGCGTCAGCGGGCCGCTTCGCGATGCCGCTAGACCCACCCCAACGCAAAGTAGCGGTTATTGGCACTGGTTATGTCGGTGCCGTCACCGCTACCTGCTTGGCATCCCTCGGTCACGATGTCTGCGGGTTCGACAGCGACTCGGTGCGGGCCGGCCAACTCAACAACGGCCAGGCGCCTTTCGTTGAACCTGGGTTGCCGGAGATGCTCAAGACGTCGTTGTCGACCGGCCGGTTGCGGTTCACCGACAACGCTGCCGAGGCGCTGACTGGCGCGGACTTCGTGTTTCTGTGCGTGGGCACGCCGCCGGCACAGGACGGATCACCGGATCTCTCACAGCTCGAAAGCGCGATCCGATCCATGGCGCCACACCTCGAGACGGGTGCGGTGATCGTCAACAAATCGACAGTTCCGGTGGGCTCCGGCCATTGGACCCGCACAGTCTTGGAGGATGCCCTAGAGGGCAACCGAGAGTTGTCTTTCCACGTCGTCTCCAACCCCGAATTCCTTCGGGAGGGATGCGCGATAACCGACTTCCTCCATCCGGACAGAATCGTGCTGGGAGGCGCCACCTCTGACGTCGGCCAGGTCGCCGAGCTTTATCGGCCGGTGCTCGAGCAGTCGTTCGAAGGCGGTCGGCGAAGCGTTCATCCCTCTCTGATCACAACGGACTTGTCCTCTGCCGAGATGGTCAAGTACGCGGCGAACGCGTTCCTGGCCACCAAGATCAGTTTCGCGAACGAGATTGCGCACATGTGCGAGCTTTTCGGCGCCGACGTTCGCCAGGTTCTCCCCGCCATCGGCGCTGACCACCGCGTCGGGAAAGCCTTCCTGAATCCCGGTGTCGGATGGGGTGGTTCGTGCTTCGGAAAAGACGTCGCAGCACTGATCTCGACTGGTCAAGAATATGGCTACACGCCCACGATGCTGCAGGCGACGGTCGAGATCAACAAGGGGCAGCGAGCGAGCGTCATACGCAAGCTCCAGCGAGAACTCCACATCTTGAAGGGGCGCCGGATCGCACTGCTGGGCCTGACGTTCAAGCCCGGGACAGACGATCTGCGCGACGCCCCGGCACTCGATATCGCTCGCCGGCTGTTGGATTGCGGCGCCGTCGTATCGGCGTTCGATCCGGTAGTCAAGGCGCTTCCCCAAGAACTTGCGGCGATCCGGCTGACACGCGATGCCTATGACGCCGCCGACAGGGCAGACGCCGTCGTGGTGCTGACAGAATGGCCCGAGTTCTGCCAAGTCGATCCCGCCGGCTTGCACCGGGTGATGCGGGGCGACCTTGTCCTTGATGGCCGCAACTTCTTGTCGGTGGCCAACTTCGAGGGGTCGGGGCTGCGGCTGATCGGGTTCGGCTGGTAATGCGGTATCTCAGCGGGATCACCGCATTCAACGCGTCGGACCAGGATCCCTCGACGTGACCGCCGTTATCCCGGCCCCGACCCCGGCTCAACGTGTCGGGCTTGCTGATCGCAAGCCCGACACGCACCTGCCGAAGCAAACGAAGCACGTTGAGGCACACGGTTATCGGTGGAAGCGCTCCTATCGTCGTCGGCTGATCGTTGTCGACACGGTCGCGGTCGTCGCCGCGGTCACCTTGGCCTCGATCGGGCGTTTCAGCGTACCCGTAGACGAGGCCGTAGCCGCCAGTAGAAGCTGGGTGTTCGTCGCAACCTATTCGGTAGGACTGGTCGTTGTCTGGCTTGCCGTACTCGGTTTAGCGCAGTCGCGTGACCTTTCGCTTGCAGGCATCGGCGTGGAGGAATATCGGCGGGTGATGTCGGCGACCGCATGGGTGTTCGGAATCATCGCCGCTGGTGGTCTTCTGATGAATGCACAGATCGCCCGCGGCTACTTGTTGATCGCGCTCCCAGTCGGCCTAGCAGGCTTGCTCGCAGGCCGCTACCTGCTCGAGCGGAACTTGGCCAAGAATCGTTCGCGTGGTGAGTTCACGAATCACGTTGTCGTGTTGGGTAGCCCGGATTCGATCGTGTCATTGTGCGGCAAGTTCGACCGCGCGAGGTCCGCCGGATACAAGGTGATCGGTGCGTGCGTTCCCGACTATGACGGCGAGCCGGGCGGCGTGCTGGAGACCCCTGCGGGCAAGGTGCCGGTCCTGGGCGACGCGAGCGCCGTCGAAGAGGCGCTCCGACTGACGGGGGCCGACGCGCTGGCCGTTGCCGCTGTCGAACGACTTGGCCACGAACAGATCAGGCGGCTGGCGTGGCGCCTGGACCTGTTGCGAGTCGATCTGATCGTGGTTCCTGGAATGACGGACATCGCGGGACCCCGGCTGAAAGTGCGACCCATCGACGACGTTCCGCTGTTCCACATCGCCAGGCCCGAACACGACAGCGGACCATCGAGATACGGCAAGCGCGCCTTCGATCTCGCGTTTGCTTCGGTCGCGCTGATCTTGCTGATTCCCGTCTTCGCTGTCGTTTCATGCGCCATCAAGCTCGAAGACAGAGGCCCGGTGTTCTTTCGCCAGCAGCGGCCCGGTCTGCATGGCAAGCCTTTTCGAATCCTCAAGTTCAGGACGATGTCGACGGACGGCGACGCGAGTCAACCCACCGACCCAATCTTGGTCGAGCCTGTCGAGCAGATCTTCTTCGCCAAGTCCGAGTCCGACAATCGGGTAACCCGCGTGGGACGGTACTTGAGGAGGACGAGTCTCGACGAGATCCCCCAACTGGTCAACGTGCTGACCGGCGCCATGAGCATTGTGGGGCCGCGGCCGCTGATCCCCGGAGAAGGGTTGTCGGTCGAGCACTACATCGAGCGGAGGGCTCTGGTGAAGCCGGGAATCACCGGGCTATGGCAGATCTCAGGACGATCATCCGTTTCGGCCGAGGAGCGGGTCCGGCTTGACCATTCCTACATCGACAACTGGTCGTTGTTGCGCGACATGGTGATTGTCTTGCGGACGGTCCGCGCCGTACTCAACGGACGGGGTGCGTACTAGACCGCACGGTTGCGGAGTTTGCTGACTTCGCAGCTCGGGCCTGGTAACCTAGTTTTGGCATGTTGCTATCCAGAAGGCCGATTTCGGTCCGTACAGGTTTGCATGGGGGAGCTGCCGTGGTGACTAAGCTGCTGGCTACGTCATGTGCGGGATAGCCGGAATCCGCCGGTTTGACGGCGAACCGGTGAGCCGCGAACTGTTGGCCCAGATGGCCGAACAACTGGTCCACCGAGGGCCAGACGAGACCGGCATTTGGGCACGAGGTGCGGTCGGCTTCGCCCATACTCGGCTTTCGATCATCGACATTTCGGGGTCGCATCAGCCGATGGAAAGCGTTGGGGGACAGTATCATCTGGTCTTCAATGGCGAGATCCTGAACTATCGCGAGCTGCGGTCTGGACTGTCGTACCCGTTCCGGACGCAAGGCGATACGGAAGTGATACTGGCCCTGTACGAGAAGTACGGATCCGCTGGAGTCGATAAGCTACGCGGGCAATTTGCCTACGCGGTACATGATTCGGTCAGCGGCGACACGCACCTGTACCGTGATCGGCTAGGAATCCTGCCGCTCTACTATTTCATTGATGACAGGGTGTTCGGATTCGCCTCGGAAATCAAAGCGCTACTTCCGCTCATCGGCACGCCGTCTGTTGACGAAGAGAGCCTTCACGACTATCTAGCGCACCGCGCCGTGCCCGCGCCGTACACCTTTATCAAGGGTATTCGTAAGGTCCGGCAAGGACATCACCTGGTAGTCAAGCCCGACGGAAGCGTGCGCTCCACTGCCTATTGGCAACTGCCCGCCCACTCAGACCGACGTAAGGTCACTCCCCGCGAAGCGGTCGGCCTAGTCGAAGAAGCGCTCAACGCGTCTGTGCGAGAAGCGCTTATCGCCGACGTGCCGGTCGGCGCCTATCTTTCCGGCGGCGTCGACAGCAGTTTGGTAACGGCCCTCGTGGCGAAGGAGCGGCACGGTGCGAGTCTCCACACGTTCTCTGCGGGTTTCGGCGACGACCGGCTCGACGAGACCTCGTGGGCACGAACGGTCGCGAATGTTGTAGGCAGTACCCATCACGAGGTGATCGTCACCGCCGACGATTTTCAGCAGAATTGGTCCCGGTTGAGCTGGCACAGAGATGCTCCGTTATCCGAGCCTGCCGATATCGCGGTCTTCCGGCTCGCTGAACGCGCCCGCCAGGAAGTGAAGGTCGTACTCTCCGGCGAGGGCAGTGACGAACTGTTCGGCGGCTACCGGAAATACCTCCTCGCTAACGTTAATCGGTGGGCGGGGCCGATACCCGGGAGCGTCCTGCGGCTGCTGGAAAGGTCGCTGCCGGTGAGTAAGTCGCGTGTCGGCGTCGCCATGCGCGCCATCTCGGAGCCGAGCAGACCTGAGCGGATGCGGGGTTGGTTCGCTCCGTTCACGGCCGAAGAACGGAACTGTCTGATCGGGCACGGAGCCACACGGAGCGTGCTCGACCCGTACATCCGTGGTCGCGGTGACGCCTTACGCCGGATGCTCTACGCCGACGCGCACACATGGCTCGCTGACAACCTGCTCGAACGAGGCGATCGGATGTCGATGGCCGCATCGCTCGAACTTCGCCCACCCTTCCTCGATCACCGCCTGGTGGAACTCGCCTTCCGACTGCCGAGCAACATCAAGGTGCGGCGAGGGACATCCAAATGGGTGATCAAGGAGATTGCCCGTAAACATCTGCCCGGTGCCATAGTCGACCGTCCGAAGGTGGGTTTCAAGGTGCCTTTGGACGAGTGGTTCCGGGGCGGTCTGCGTGACATGGCGTTCGATTTGTTGACTGGCCCCTCTTCGTTCGTGGCCAACACATTCGACGCTCGCGCGGTACGAAGATTGCTCGAGGATCATTTCGCCGCAGACCGCGACGAGCAGACCCGAATCTGGACGTTGTTGTCGCTCGAGGTGTGGCACCGCGAGCTTGTGAACCGGCATGCAGGGCAGGCAGCAGAACCCTCCGCGATCACCAGGCGATGAGTCGGATCACCGGACGCCACCGGTTGCGACGGTAACCCGGTCGATCGTGCGGCGTGGCATCAGACCTGCGATGCCGATGATGAGCGGCCCGATCGAAGGTAGGCGGCCAGCGCTCCGCAAGGCGGCCAGGACTGTTCTGACTCCTGTCCAAGAGCGCGCCGCTAACGCGTATCGCAACGGTTGTCCGGCGACGAAGTCGGCATACACCGCTGGATCGCCGCGAAGTGCCCGATTTGCCCATTCGAGGGAACCTTTCCAGTCGTCGTTCGCGGTGATCGACTGCGCAGAGCCGAGTTGTATCCGAACTACGGGCTCTGGTGCTTGAACGAAGCTGACGCCCGGTGTGCGTCCCAGTCGTACCAACCAATCCCAATCCTGATGTTTGGTAAGCGAGTCATCCCACGGCGTCGCCACCGCGAGTTCATGTGGGCAAAGCAGTAAGGAGCTGAGCACATTTGGGCGTCCGCCATTCGGAGACCGGCGGCGAAACAAGTAGTGCTCTACAGACTCGCCGCTTGCGATCAGCCGACTCGGGCTTGGCCGCGAGACAGCGCCGGTTCGGGAATTCACGTACACAAGTCGGCTTCCGACCACAGTCCGCGCCGGATCGAACGAGTCTCTCACTATCGCCAGCTGCGCTTCCAGCTTGTTGGGCAACCATTCGTCGTCATCGTCGAGCAGTGCCACCAGATCGCCGGTCGCTGCGGCGATCCCCAGATTCCGCGCACGGCAACCGCCGATGCGTCCGCTGGTGCGCAAGACTTGGTCAGCCAAATGGCTTACCTCATCGGGCAATTCGGTACCGGGCTCACCGTCGTGTATCACAATGATTTCGATGCGAGCAGCGGTGCGCTGATCGCGCGCGCTGCGCAAAGCCCGCAGCAGTTCCGGTCGGCCGATGGTCGGCACTATGACGCTGACTGACGTGGCCGGCGCCTGCCTGGCATACGGCTTGGCTACCTCGCTCAAAATTCTCCCCCGACCTGTTGCGCGAACTGGGGCAAACCCTTCCTCCGGCCCGATGATTGCATAAAGTCAGTATCGGCGAAGGCAGTCTGCAGTTTGCGGGAGCGCGGCCCGCCCCGGCTGGCTACGCTTTGGGCGTGTGCTCTCAGCCGACGGTCGCCCACGTCAAGCGCACGTTTCTCACGGCGACCGAGACGTTCATCGGCAACCAGGTCTGCTCGCTCAAGCGCTACCGATCAGTGGTGCTGTGCCACCACCCCATCGCTGAGACTGCGTTTCGGCCGACCGCCCTCCATGCGGCGACCAAGTTGATCGGTCGACCCTCGCTACTCGCCGAACGGGTCGGCTACGGCGCCATGCCCCGGCCTACGCCGGCAGTGATCGCTGCGCTGGCTGACTGCGCGGCCGCCGAGGCGGCCCAATTGCTCCACATGCACTACCTAACCGACGCTCGGTACTTCATCGACCTCAAGCGCCGTCTCAACCTGCCGGCAGTTGTATCGGTCTACGGATACGACGTTTCGCGATTCCCGAAACGGTTGGGCGGTTTCGGCGCTCGATACCTGCGCCCCATTTGGTCCGAGATGGATCTTTTCATCGCGATGTCGGAGGACATGAAGATCGACTTGATGTCGCTCGGTTGTCCAGAAGAGCGGATAGTTGTCCACTTCTACGGCACGCCCACAGCACGTTTCGCTTACCCACAGCGGGATTACTCCCAACCCGAGGTGGTGCAGATCCTCGCGTGCGGGACACTCGAGCGCAAGAAGGCGCAACATCTCGTCCTCGAAGCGCTGCATCTGGCCAACGAAGCCGATCCGGCCCTACCACGATTCCACCTGACGCTGATAGGACAGGGACCGATGCGTGAGGCACTCGCGAGCCAGGTCGCCGGATACGGCTGGCAGGATCGGGTCACCTTCGCCGGACACGTGCCCCACCACGACGCACGTCTGGTCGAGGCTTACAGGCGCGCCGACATCTTTACTCTGCCCAGCCAGACGCTACCCAATGGTGATAAGGAGGGCATTCCGACGGTGCTGGCCGAGGCGATGGCGGCCGGATTGCCTTGCCTGACTACGTATCACGCGGGTATACCCGAGTTAGTGGTCCCTGACCACTGCGGCTTGCTCGTCGAGGAGGGCGACACCGCGGGGCTTGCACAGGCCTTTTCGCGATTGATCTGCGACTCCACTCTGCGAGAGCGGCTGGGCCGCAACGCCGCTGGCTCGGTTCAGCAGAATGCCGAATTGTCGGCCCGCAGCGCCAATCTGGAGCGGATCTACGATCTGGTCCGCGTGGGCTGAAATCTGTTGTTGATAGCGGCTCCGATCAAGCACTGCTGAACGGTGCTTTCACCTGGCGCCATCCGACTCGGACGAGGGCAGCGACCGCGAAGATCCATGCGAACAGCCCTGGCCTACCCGAGCGCACACCTGCAGCGATAGATCTGGTGACACCACGAAACGATCCAACTCTCATCGCCGAGGTGACCGGTTCGGTAAGCATGTAATCACCCATAACCCTCTTCGACTCGTCCGCGAGTTCTCGGATGCCCCAGTCGATGTACTCCCAGCTGCGGTCCACGCCTGGACGAGAGACCGACACAGCGTTCGGCGTCCATATGACATCGACGAGTACGTCCGGGATCTGCACGATTTCGAGTCCCGGCAACGCCCGCTGTACTTCAATCTGCCACTTTGGGTCGTCATGTATTGAACCTGCGGACACGGACCATGGGACCCGCTGCGCGAGCTCGCGCGGAAACACCAGGCTCGGCACCACCAGCCAACGGTGCTCACGTGGCGGCATCGAACGCATCTCGAACAAGTACGGGGCGATGCGTTCTCTTGGATGGATCAGCCTTTGCGGGTAGGTAACCGGCTTGCGTCCGTTTCGGTGTATTGCATAACGACATGACACGATCCAGTCAGACACTGGCGGCACTGCCGCCAGTTGCTTTTCGAGCTTTGTGAGACGCCAGACGTCGTCGTCGTCCAGCAGCGCAATGACATCTCCCTTGGCAGCCGCGACGCCGATGTCTTTCGCGATGCTTGGACCTTCACCTCCTGCGGTCCTCAATACTCGGATGGAACCGAAGTCCGGTAAGTCCGGTTCGCAGTCTCTGTCCACCACGACGATGATTTCGCCTGGAGGCGCGGTTTGGTTCAGCACTGATTCGACAGCCGTGCGCAGGCTTGCTCGGCCGATTGTCGGAATAACAACGCTCACGGCGCAGGCGCTAATCATTGCTCTCTCGGACAGGGCTCTTCGTCCGTCTGCGCGGGTCCAGTTTGCTCAAACTCCGGATATTTCCCCGCCCGGACGTTCCACTTCCGGCGATCAGGACGGCGAAGACCAAGCCGACAACAGGGAACAGCGACATGGAAGGTAGAAGGAACCATGTGGTCTCGGTGCTCGCCTCGATAAGGAACGCAATCAGGTACCCAAAGCAGGCAATTTGCTGGTGCGGAATATCGAGCACACATGCGGCGCACGTTGCGCACAGAAGTACGAGCGCGAGAAGGCAAATGCCAACGAGACCGGATTTCGCGAGTGTGTCGATGACGAGATTGTGGCCCGACCGGAATGCCCAACTGCCTGGGCGTTCCCACGAAGCGGTGGTGGTCGTGAACCAATCGGGGCCTAATCCGACCAGTCGAGATACCTGCCACGCCTGAAGCGTTGCCGTCCAGGCATACCCCCGTCCGCTGAAGGCGGATGGACTCCAGCTCAGAAGGGGCAGTGTCAGCGCGATGGCGGCGCAAACAGCTACCATCGCGCTACCCACCAGACGCAGGGGCAACCTGGAACGGAATCGGCAAAATATCCACCACAGTGCGAGAATCGCAACTGCAAGCAGAGCAGTTCGTGACGCCGACGCGACAATTGCAAGAATCAAGATCAACCCGTTGCAAATTCGCCATCGGATGCTGACTATGAGCGGAACCAGCGCAAGTGCTAAAACGCAATAAAGTGCTAGTGCATTGCTGTGTACAAATGGGCCGGCTAGCTGTAAGTTCCCGATAAATGCCTTTTCCGAATCTGTCCGGTAATTGATGTGCTCGGGTGCCGTCACGGCGCCAATGAGCGAGTAGATCGCGATCAAGGATCCGGAAACAGCCACCCATTTCAGCATTTCGACAGGTGCGCCGACCTTCCAGACAGCGACAATCACTACCACGGCCAAAGCGATCTTGACAACATCCGCCTTATCGGGCGAAGCCGGGTGAATAGCGACCGGAACAAGTAACGCGACGAGAATCGAAATCAAACCGGCCACGTTTCCGCGGGAGCGACCGCGCCAGAAGATGACGGCAAAACACGTCAGAAAAAGTGCGACCGCGGCGACCACACTGATATTTCTCGCGAGCGGATACCGGGCGAAATCGATTACCGTAGGATCCCGCTCGACATTCATGAAATGGACGAGGTCCGGAAGTATCGACATCGCGACGACCGCGCCGACCAAAACCACGAGCGGCCACCCGCGCTTGCTGTCGGCGGCCGGCGGTGCGCCGCCATTTTCAGGGTGGACTCGATGTCTGCCAGGCGCAGTCGGACGATCGGTTGAAGCGGACATTTGCTGTCGATGCTATTCGGTGCCCGCGGAGATTTGGCCGGAACGGCCCCACAAAGATTGCGGTGAAGCAGTTGTGGCATACGCGCGGGGCGTCGAACGATGGCCAAGATCAGGCACGCCCAGCCTCAACAGGTCCCAATGCCAGCCCGATCGTCTCCCCCTGCCGGCCGGTGAGGCCCACTGCCGCGAAACGGACGCCCAGGGGCTCCGCGTATTGACTCGCGCCGCGGAGAGCCACCAGCTGTTTGCGGAGCGATATCCGCGGGAACTGGGGTGCCGCTTCTTGGCGTCGCCCTAAGATAATCCGCATGTCGTCGAGCGGGCCCGCTGAATTTGCTGCTGCAACGCTATCGGTCGTTCACGGTCCGCGTCTGGAGTCGGCGCGAGTGCCCGAGCACTGATGTCGCCGGCGCTCGCCCGGAACACGTTTCTGGGCTTCATCGCTGGTGCCGGCAGCGGACTGGCAGGCTTCATCGGAAGCGCTATCGCCGCCAGGCTCCTAGGACCCAACGGCATGGGAGCGCTTGCCTACACCCTTTGGTGCGTGACCATCGCGTGGACGGTCGCAAGTTTGGGACTGCCGTTGGTCCTGCAGCGATTCATCCCCAACCTTCGCGCCGAGGGTAACGACGTTGAAGCCGATGGGCTGGGCGGAGTCACCGCACGGTTGTCGGTGCTTGCCGCGTTCATCGGAAGCCTGTTGCTGTTCTGCTGGCTGTATTGGCCCGGCAGCACCGCCCTTCAAGCGACTACACGGGGAACCCGCCTCGTGCTGATCGTGCTCATCGTGGCATGGTTCGTTTGCTGGAGACTGTCCGATCTCTACCTGAATTACCTCAGAGGTGAGCAGCGTTTCGACGAGTTCGCCAGGCTGACCCTGATCGCCGCTGTAATCAGGCTGGCGCTCATCGGTGTGGGTGCCTGGTTTTTCGGTGTCGCCGGAGCGGCGGGCGCCTATGTCCTTGGCTATGTCATCCCGGCATCACGTATCCGCCAAATGCTCCGCAAAACGGCCGCGATCGGCAAGGAACTCAAGCGCGAAGTCATCCGCTTCGCCCTGACAAGTTGGATTGCGGGAGTGATCGGAGGCCTTGTCTTCGGCCGCACTGAGGTCGCGTTCCTTGAGCACTATGCCTCTATCGAGGCCGTGGGCATATTCGCGGCTGCAGCCACGCTGACCGAAATGGCGGTGCTGCTGCCCCCCTTTCTGCTTTCTGCGCTGCTTCCCTACTTCAGCGAGCAGCACGGCCTCGGCGCGCACGACGATATGCGCCGCCTGTACCGGACAACGACAGGCCTCATCACCCTCGTGATGGCACCGATCTGTATCGGCATGGCCGCTACCGCGCCGGTGTTGGTGCCACTTCTTTTTGGCGCCGAATACGCCCGTGCGGCACCTGCGGCCTCGGTGCTGCTGCTAGTCACCGCTGTGGTCGGCAGCCTTGGCAACACCACGGTCTATCTCATTTACAGCACCGGCAAGGTCGGACTTCTGCTGATCTCGAATTCGGTAGGTCTGCTCGGGACGGTTGTGCTCGGCTTCCTGCTCATACCGCGCTTCGGGATAATCGGCGCCGCCTGGTCGCGATCGGCCGTGCAAGTGCTGGTCGTCGCGATCGAGATCTGGTACGTCACAAGGAAACTCAAATTCGCACCGCCGTATCGGGCGTTTGGAGCGGTCCTGATCGCCTCCCTCATCCCTGGCGCGA
Source organism: Mycobacterium sp. NPDC048908 (assembly GCF_043197955.1). Classification (NCBI taxonomy): domain Bacteria; kingdom Bacillati; phylum Actinomycetota; class Actinomycetes; order Mycobacteriales; family Mycobacteriaceae; genus Mycobacterium; species Mycobacterium sp. NPDC048908. Next base: position 199,956 of record NZ_JBICUE010000002.1, read on the forward strand.
TTGCATACGCGCTCAGCACGGAGATGGGCGGCATTCTGGGGTTAGTGGTAGCTGTGCCTGCGGCGGTACTTGTGTTCCTGGTGGCTTTGCGGGTCCTTGCGGTGCTTCCGATGGTGGACCCGTCGCTGATCGGTGCACTAATCGGGCACGCGCCCGCGCGACTGACGCGCCTTCTCTCGTGCCTCGTGAAGCTGGTCGCACCCGCGGCAAGGGATTCCTCTAAGTCCGACTGAGGCGACACGTCACACCTCGCCAATCACCCTGCCCAGCTCCGCGCGCGTCCTGATGCCTAACTTGCGGTAAACCCGGCCCAAGTTTGCTTCGACCGTCTTTGGGCTGATGAACAGCGCAGCCGCGACGTCCTTGTTCGTCATTCCCGACGCCGCCAATTCAGCGACCCGCTGCTCCGACGGCGTCAACGCCAGGTCACGGCTTGGGGCGACCTCAACGCGTTCGAGCTCGACCCGCACTCGGGCCGCCCACAGCGGCGTCCCCAACGTCTCGAACGTCTTCAGCGCCTCACGCAGCGTCGCCCGCGACCCCTCCTTCTGCCGCTGCCGGCGCTGCAACTGCCCCAGCAACAACTGCGTGCGCGCCTGTTCGAACGGCATCGGCAGCTTGTCGTGGCGTGCCATCGCCTCCTGCGCCTTTTGCGCCGCGCTCTCGACATCGCCGGTGGCGGCCAGCCACATGCTGCGACAACGCGCGCCGACGGCCAGCATCCACCTCCGGTTGAACCTGCGGCCGTTGCGTTCCATCGGCTTGATCAGCTTCTCGGCCTCGTCGATCCGGCCAAGCGCGATCATCGCCTCGACAGCGTCGGGGATGAACGACGCGGTCATGATCTCCGTGCCGGGAATCGTCTTGAGGAACCTGCGCATCGGCGCGAGGATCGCCAGGGCCTCCGCATAGTTTCCGGCCGAGACCTCCAGAAATCCCAGTGTGGTGACCGGCCATTGCGCGAGGCGCGGCGCGGCACCGCGCTTCGCGATGTCGATGGCCGCGGTGGCGGCTGCCCGCGAATCCGATTCGCGCCCAAGGTAAGCCGCCGCCATCGCGCGCATGGAATGGGCGATCGCCAACGAACCGCTGCCTTGTTCTGCGCGTTCCATCGCCTCATCGGCGAGCCGTTCGGCCGCGACGAAGTTGCCTCGCCAGATTTCGATCAAGGCGTCACAGCTCGCGACCGCGGTGACATCGTTTTCGGCACCGCGCTCCGCGCAACGCCGTTGCACCGCCTGCATCCTGTCGTGCGCGTCGTCCAACCGTCCGGTCCACGCCCACATCAGGCCCTCGATCATGCTGGCGCTGAACGGTGACAGTGCGTTGGCGTCGAAATCCTCCAGTTCGACGGCCCGACGCAGGCTGTCGTTGTCGACACCGTTGCCGAACATGAAGTTCAACTGGACGGACATTGCGAGCGCCCTGCTGGTCAGCGCCGGGTCACCGAGGTGTTCGGCGTAGGTCACGGCCTTGCGCGCGTAGAACAACGAATCGTCGTACTTCGACATCATCCGTTGGCCGAACGCCAGCAGAATCAGCGTCCGTATCAACAACGGCGGATTGTCCTCTGCGTCATCGAGCGCACGCTGGAGCACAGTGACGACTTCACCCCAGTTGTCGTCGTAGAGATGCAGGGCGGCCAGCAAATTGAGGGCCGCGGCACGCAGTGACCGGGGGGCTGGCGCGTGAAGTGTCGTCTCGACCAACGCGCGGGCCCGGTCCGGATCGCCTGCGTGGAAATGTTGTTCGGCCGCCCGGATCCGGCGTTCGGGTGCATCGCCACCGAGTCCGATCGCCAAATCGATCAACTCGGCCGCCGCGGCAGGCGCGCCCCGCTCGGCCGCTTCATCGGCCGCCGTATCGAGGGCGCGCAGTGTGTTGACGTCCGCGCTGGCGGCAGCCAACGCCATATGCCTGGCCTTCAGCTCAGGCAGCGTCACGGCGGCGGCCAACGCCCGGTGCATCGCGCGACGTTCCGCCGCCGTCGCATCGGTGTAGACGCTGTGCGCCAACAGCGGGTGCGTGAATCGCACCTTGTTGCCGTCGATACTGACAATTCCCTTCGCTTCCGCTTCACTGAGCGACTCGATCGGCGCGCCGGTGACTTTTGCAAGCAGCTCCACGGTCGGGTTCGCCGCGGACGCCGCCGCCAACAGAAGCTTTCGCGCGTCGCGTTCCAGCCGCCCGATCCGCAGCCGCATCAGTTCCGCGAGCGAGCCGGGAAGTCCGGTCAGTGAATTGGTGGGGCTGACGTCGATGGCGCGGGCCAACTCGAGAGCGAAGAACGGGTTGCCGCCCGACCTTTCGGCAATGCGCACCATGGTCGGTCGAGGAAAGGAGCGGCCGAGCCGCTGTGAGATCAACACGTGTAGACCGCCCAGACTCAGCGGCCCGACCCGCAACCGATCGATGCCGTCGGGTCTGGACAGCTGCAGCCATGACACCGTGGTGCCGCCTGCTGCCTCCGACCTCTCGGTGAACAACAAGGCGACAGGTCCCTTGAACCGCCGGGTCCCGTATGCCACCACGTCTTGACTGGACCTGTCGAGCCACTGCACATCGTCGATCGCGATCAGGACGGGGGAGTCGCCGGCCAGGCGGTCGAACACCGACGCGAACGCCGCGGCGACGACCCGTTGATCGGTCGCGTGTTCGTCGCTGCTGGCTCGTAGCAGCACACGGTCGACGGCCAAGCGCTGCACATCGGGCAGTTCGGCGAGGACGTCGGCGTCAACGTCGCGGAGCAGATCTGCCACTGCGGCGTACGCGAGGCCCGACTCGGCCTGCCCGACCCGCGCCGTGTATACCCGGAAGCCGCTTTGCCGTGCCTGCTCGACGGCGGACAGCCACAGCGTGGTCTTGCCGATTCCGGCCTCTCCCTCGATGACGAGAGCGGCGGGTTGCTCCGCCGCCGACCGCAGGAAGTCCGAGACCGCCCGGATTTCCAGAGGCCGGTTGACCATGCCCGGCATTCACGACACCCCCAATCGCATGCAGCAAACTGAGAGTACATCCCCAGTGCAACTGCCGGGCAGCAATGCACAACGTCATTTGCCAGCTGAATCGTCGTACTATTGACGAACCCGCAACTAAACCGGGGCGGTATCGGCAACTTCGGGGAGCGGGTGCGGCTGGAACCGTGCGCTGACGTCACCGGAGATCCGCTGGAAGGGGAAGCCTGCCTGAGCGCAGACCTGGGATACGACGTCGGGTGATGTCGCGCCGAACACGCCGTACAACACCTCGTCGGTCGGCACCGATAACGTGACGACAAGGCGAGCTGACGCGCTGGGGTTGCTGACGGTCGCCGCGGCGGCGTCGAGCTTGGCGACCATCTGGTCGACCGATGTTGTCGTCATCTCAGGGAGATACCACTCGGCGAGGTAGTACGCCAAGTCGTCGGTGGCATCCATGACTCCGGACGGTAATGGCGCAGCGCTGTCCGGGAATCGGGTGTTTCCCTATGGCTTCGTCACGGTTTGATATGCGGCCCACGGGCGGGGCTATCACCGGCAGGTTCGCTGGTCGAGGCTGATAATCGCGAGCAGGGCGCGGTGGTCTGAACCGGAAATGCATGCAGTGTGCACCCCAGTGGCGGTGCCGCCGCGCAGCAAGATGTGGTCGACCGCAAAGACTGGGGGCACCACGATGTCGGCCGGGTGGGTCCTGGTCGAACCGACCCCGGCCTGCTCCGCGGCGTCGCGGTAGCCGGCGCGCAACAGCCGCCGAAACTCGCGCACGTCCGGTGTCGCATTGAGGTCTCCGGCCACGATCACCGGGCCAGGTGCTGACGCACCGATCTGGCCGAGCACCTCCGCGAGTCGCGCCAGGTCGTCGCGCCAGCCCTTCATCGACTCGGGCCATGGCGCCGAAAGGTGCGTGGTCACGACGGTGGCCGCCGCAGTCAGGCCGGGGATGTCGACGTGCGCGGTGATCAGGCCGAGCCAGAACTCGTCGTAGTCGTCTGCCGGTGTCAGTGGATACCGGCTCCAGATGCCCACACCCGCGGGACCCTCACGAGCGCGCAGATGGCGATGCGGCAAGATCGCTTCGATGCCTGCGGCCTCGATCGCCTCCGCTTTCTCGGGCGTGATCTCCTGCACCGCGAGGATATCCGCGTGGTTGGCGGCCAGCGCGACGACCGCTGCGGCATCTGCGCGTCCGTAGCGCAGGTTCGCCGAGACGACCCTAATCCGAACACCGCCATCGCCTCGCGTCGACACATACCAGCGCCACCGCACGACGATGCTCATGACCGTCAAGGCACCGGCAACGGCCACGCCAAGCCACCTGCCGGTGATGGCGAACAGCAGCACGGCGACGGGCGCACCGATGCCAAGGTATGGCGACAACGCCGCCGTCACCAACACCGGGCGGTTCACGCTCGGGAGATATCGGCCGGCCAGCGCGAGCGCGGCCACAGCCAGGGCCGCAGTCGCGATGATGTCGAGTAGGCCCATCAAGCGGAGCCGCCGCACTCGACAAGGCGGCGGCGGAAGAACTGCTGCGCTGCGGGAGAACCGTTGCGCTGCAGTGCAATCCGATAGCAGTTCAGAGCGTCTTCTCGGCGGCCGGCGCGACGCAGCAGGTCCGCGCGGATGGAGATCACCGCAGTGGTGCCCGCCAATCGCGGATCGTCGGCCACCGCGTCGAGTGCCGCCAAACCCGCGGGGTATCCGTCACGAAAGCCGATGGCCATCGCGCGATTGGCGCGGGCGACGGGGGAGTCGGTGATCTCGATCAACCGGTCATAGGCCGCGCAGATCGTGGTCCAGTCGGTGTCATGCCAACTCGGCGCCGTCGCGTGCAACGCGGCGATCACCGCCTGCGGCAGATACGGCCCCGCCGCACCCGCCGCGCGGGTGAGTCGGTCGAGCCCGCGTGCGATTCGGCCGCGGTCCCACCGGGTGCGGTCCTGTTCCTCGAGTGGCACCAGCGCCCCGTCCGCGTCGATGCGGGTTTGCCTGCGCGAATCATGCAGCAGCACAAGGGCCGCCAGCGCCTGCGCGTCGCGCTCGTCGGGCATCAACGCGCACAACTCGCCGGCCAACCGCACCCCCTCGTCACACAGTTCGTCGCGGATGACCGACGGCCCCGCCGTCGACCAGTACCCCTCGGTGAACACCGAATAGATGCACGCCAACACGTGCGGTGTGCGCTCAGGCAGCAGTTCGGCCGGCGGCACCCGCAGCGGGATGTTGGCGTGCCGAATCTTGTTCTTGGCTCTCGTGATTCGTTGACCGACAGCCGCAGGCGTCTGCAGCAGCGCCCGCGCGATCTCGGGGACGGTCAACCCGGAGATCAGCCGCAGCGTCAACGCCAACTGCGAGGCAGGGTCGAGGGCGGGATGCGCGCAGGTGAACATCATCCTCAGTTCGTCGTCGCGGACGGGATGCACCTCGACCCGGTCGGTGCGGGCGCGGATATCGTCCACCACGGCTGCGAGTTCCTTTCCCGGGCGCGCGGATTCGCGTCGCAGTCGATCCAGCGCCCGATTGCGCGCCACCCGCACGAGCCAGCCGCCCGGGTTGTCGGGCACGCCGTCGCGCGGCCACGACCGCAGCGCCTCGGCGAAGGCCTCCTGGACGGCGTCTTCGGCGACGGTGAGGTCTCCCGACCAGCGGGCAAGCGCCGCGACGGCGGGTCCCCATTCGCGTCGAAAGACGCCGTCCAGATTGGTCATTGACGCCGGTTAGAGCCCGGAGACACCCATGAGTTGGCGTAGCTCGATCGTCGACGCCGGAATCATCGACGCCACCTTGATGGCCTCGTCGCGGTCGGCGACGTTGAGGATGTGAAAGCCGTTGGCCACCTCGGCGCCCTCGGCGAACGGGCCGTCGGTCAGCAGCACCTCGCCGTCGCGCACCCGCACCGTGGTCGCTGTCGACGGCGGATGCAGGGGCGCGCCGCCGTTGGCCCGGTCGCCGGCGTCCGCGGCGAACGCCTGATGCTGTGCGGCGAGGTCGTTCCATTCCGGGGTGCCCGGGGTGAGGACGTCGGCGGCCGGCGTGAGCAGCAGCGCGATCCAGCTGTTGTGCAACGGCTTGGTCGGCGGCATGTAGTGCACGATCGGCCACACCTCGACCGCGCCGTGCTGCGCGGCTGGGACATCGCGCGCCAACGCCAACGCTTCGTCCAGGTTCTCCGCCTCGAATACGTAGTAGCCGCAAGCCACCTCGGCGCTCTCGGCGAACGGGCCGTCGGTCACCGTCGGCGCATCGGGACCGCCCGTGATGCGCACACCGGTCGCCGATGGGGTGAGCGCGTCGCCTGCCAGGATGGCCGATCCGGCCTTGGCGTGGAACGCCTGATACGCCTCCAGTCCGGCGGCCTGTTCGTCGGGGGTCAGCGGTGTGGTGGGCTCGCCGAGCAGCAGTGCGAAGTAGTGCATGGGATCACCTTCCGGTCGGGAGCGGAACCTTCTGCTCCACTCTCTACCTGTCCGACGAACGGCGTCACGCCAATCCGACAGCCTCGTCCGAGATTTGCGAAGACAACTTTCTTTGTTCCGCTAACCAAGGCGGCCGCGATATGTGATCGTGCCTTTCATGCGTAAGTCGGTACGTACCTTCGCTATTGCTTGTCTGGCACTGCTGACCTCGGCCGTCCTCGGCGTCGCGTCGGCGTTCATGGCCGCGCTCGCGGTCGGCGCCACCGCGCTGATCGTGCCCGGGACCGGCACACCCAACGCGAACATCGTCGACGACTACATGGCGCACGCCGCCGACCGGTACCTCGCGCCGTTCGTGCGGGACGCGACCGACAAGCCGGTATGCACCTCGACCAACGGGTGCACCCTGAAAGGCGTCGACTACCCGGCATCGTTCTGGCCGCTGGGCTTCATCGGCAACTGGTGCCCCGGCTACAAATGCGACAAGTGGGACGTCTCGGTGGGCACCGGAGTCGACCACCTCAACACCGATCTCCACACCGCGCTCGACACGACGTCGGGTGACATCATCATCTTCGGCTACTCCCAGGGTGGCGCCGTCGTGTCCAACGAGTTGCGCAACATCGGCGACCTGACGCCCGATCAGTTGAGCCGGCTGTCGGTGGTGATGATCGGCAACGCGTACAACCCGGACGGCGGGTTCTTCACCCGGCTGGGCTTCTTGGGCCACATCCCCGGTCTCGACGTCACGTTCGGACAGTCCACGCCGGTCGATACCGGTTTACCCATGACCGGCATCGGGTTTCAGTACGACCCGGTGATGTATGCCCCGCTCTACTGGGGCAATCCGCTGTCAGTTCTGAATGCGGTGGCCGCGCTGGAAACCGTGCACGGGTACTACCTGACCCCGAACGGCAACGGGCCCACCGATCCGATCGCGTACGGCTACACCCCGGACGAACTCGCCGACCAGTTGGACCGCACCAAGCACCCGGAGAACTTCCGCGAGGACTCCGAAGGCAATGTCTACGTGATGATCCCGGCGAAGAGCTTGCCGCTGGTCGACCTCGTGACGTCGGTGGTGCCTGCCCCGCTGCGGCCTGCGGTCAAACCGGTTGCCGACCTGGTTTCGCCGGTGATGAAGGTGCTGATCGACCTCGGCTATGACTGGAGCGGCGATCCGGGCAAGGTGCGGTGGCTTTCGCCGTTGCCGTTCAACCCGATTCAGAACTGGCCCGCGGTGGGCGTGAACCTCGTCGCCGCCACCCTGCAGGGCGTTCAGGCCTTCGTCAAGGATCTCAGCGGGCTGGGGTCGGCGGTCGTCCCTGCGATCAAGGCGCCCGACACGACCACGCCGGTGTCAACACTGGCGGCCGCCGACACGACCGAAACGACGGAGACCACCGAAAAGAAGCAACCGAAGACGACGCTGACGCTGGTGACGGGCAAAGAATCGGACACCACCGCGCCGCAGTCTGCGAACGACGCTGAAACTGGGCAGGCGCCGACAGAAGACACACCGGCGACGAAGCCGGACTCGACGGCGGACGAGAAGGGCTCCGTCGACACGGCCGAGGACAAGAAGCCCGTCGAAAAGAAGGCCGACGTCAAGAAGCCCGACCACAAGAAGGCCGGCACCACGACGAAGCCAAGCCATAAGAAGGCCGCGGCGGAGAAGTCGGAGGCAGGCAAGGACGCCGACTCGGACAAGGCGGCCGCCTGAGCGACTTTTCGGCAAACTTTTTTGAGCCGTTTCGCCCACCTAGCTAATCCCGGCATGTGATTGTTGACACATGCGTAAATCGGTGCGGGCAATCCTCCTCGCGGTGCTGGCGGTGCTCAGCACGATCGTCCTCGGCGTGGCCGGGATGTTCACGTCGGCCTTCTCGCTTGCCGCGTCGACGGCGACGGTGCTGATCATGGGCGGCAGCGGGACTCCCGACCCTGATGCGGAGCCCGGCTACGTGCCCAACGTCATGAGCTACTACATCTTGACGAACACTCCGTGCACGGATCCGACCGTGGACTGCGTGCCCCTTTCGGTGGTCACCCCCGAGGCGGCGTGGCCGGTGTATGGCGGGTTGTCTGCGCCGACCTGGAAGGATTCGGTGAACCAGGGGGTCGCAGACCTCGATGCGGTGGTGCAACCGCGGCTCGCGACATTGAGCGCCGACAACCAGTTGGTGGTCTTCGGTTACTCGCAGAGCGGCGCGATCGTCTCGATCGAGAAGCAACGCCTCGCCGAGCAGCTGACGCCCGAGCAGCAGGCGTTCGTGAAGTGGGACATCATCGGCAATGTGTCGCGGCCCAACGGCGGTCTCAACGGCCGCCTTCCGTTGACGCTGCCCATCGTCGAATTCCCGTACGGCCCAGTCACTCCCACCGACACCGACATGGCCACCGATGACGTCGCGTTGAAGTGGGACATCATTGCCGACGCTCCGCTCGTGGTCACCAACCCGATCGCAATGCTGAACGCCTTGATCGGCGGTCCGGGTTTGGGAATCAACCACGGCACCTATCCGAATCCGGAAGGCAATCCGCCGAGGGGCTTGGTGGGCGGATACACCCAGGAGCAGTGGCAGGCGATCATGGACAACCCTGAGGGTTACGCCGCGACGAACCCCGACATAGTCAACGTCCAGCAGTACGGCGACACGCGATACATCACGGTGGCCCCCCGCGTGCTGCCGCTCTTGGTGCCGCTGCACATGATCGGCCTCGGCTTCGTGTCCGACCTGATCGAACCCGCGCTGCGGGACATCATCGAACAAACCGGCTATGACCGGTCCATTCCATACGGCCAGCCGACCACGTTCCGGCTGATCCCGATCTTCAACCCGGTCAAGCTGGCCTTCGACCTCATCCAAGACATCCCGGAGGGGATCCAGCAGGCCCTCAACGGTGGGCCGCCTCCGCTGAACCCGCCGGAGACGATGACCACGTCGACGCTGGCCGCGGCGAGGACCTCGGAGCCCGAGCCCAAGCCGCCCGCGACGACGGAAACGACCGAACCGGTCGACAACAACCGCGCGATGGTGAAAAAGGCGCCGGTGAAAGACTCGGAGAAGACCGTCGAGCAGACGACAGTCAGCACCGAGACGGAGTCGACCTCGACCGGGCCGGCGCCGGTCGCGAAGCCGGAGTCGACGGACACCAACACTGACGTCAACAACAGCGACGTCAAGACGGCGGACGTCAAGAAGCCGGACCTCAAGAAGCCGGACGTCCACAAGACGGACCACAAGAAGGCCGACCACCAGAAGGTCGACCGCAAGAAGGTCGAGGACTCCAAGGTCGATAACGACAAGAAAGCCGACCCCGATAACAAGGATGCGGACAAGGCCGACAACGCGGCCTGACCAGATGAGCGAATCCCCCGTCACATCAGGCAGTGGCGGGGGATTTCCTTTTGGCGCTCAGGCTGCAGCGCCCGGCTTCAGGTAGGTGACCAGATGCACGTCGATGTACTCGTCGGCGAACTTCTGCGCGCAGCCCCGCAGGTACTTCATGTAGTTCTGATAGACCTCTTCGGACTGAAGTTCGATCGCCCGTTGCTTGTTCGCCTCGAGAGCATCCGCCCACAGCGTCAGCGTCTGCACGTAATGCGAGCGCAGCGACATGACGTCGCGCAGGGCGAAGCCGGCCGCCTCACCGTGCACCCGCATCATCTGGGTCGACGGCAGGCGCGCGCCGGGGAAGATGTCCGTCACCATGAACTTGATGAACTTCAGCACATCGATCGACAGCGGAATGCCGCGCGCGCGGAACTCGTCGGGGTGGTAGCTGATGTTGCTCTGGATGGTCATCCGGCCGTCGTCGGGCAGGACTGAAAAGCACTTCTTGAAGAATTCGTCGTAACGCTCGAATCCGAAATGTTCGAAGGCCTCGATCGACATGATCCGATCGACGGGCTCGTCGAATTCCTCCCAACCGCGCAGCAATATGCGCTTGCTGCGGTCGCTGTCCACCCGATCGAGCAATTTCAGGCTGGCCGCATATTGGTTTCGGCTCAACGTCAGGCCGACGACATTCACGTCGTACCTTTCGATGGCACGTTTCAGCGTTGCGCCCCAACCACATCCGATGTCGAGCACGGTCATGCCGGGTTCCAGCTGCAGCCTGTCCAGGTGCAGGTCGACCTTCGCGTACTGCGCCTCCTCGAGGCTGAGGTCCCCGGATTCGAAATAGGCGCAGGAGTAAATTCGGCTGGGGTCTTGGAACAGGCCGAAGAAGTCGTCGGAGAGGTCATAGTGTGCGCCGATGTTGTCGAAGTTCTTGCGCATCTTCTCCGAGATGACTGCCGATTCCGACACCGCGCGACCTCCCTTGACCTGATTTCCAAGGTATATAACCGCAAATCCCCCGAGCGCGCCACACGCCGGGGGATTTGCTAACGGAGTCGAAACCGCCTAAGCGGCCGCCCCTGGCTTCAGGTACGTCACCAGGCTGACGTCGATGCTGTCATCGATGAAGTAGTACTGGCAGCCCTTCAAGTACCGCATATACCGGTGGAAGTTCTCCTCATCGGTCGCGGCGATGGCCGCGTCCTTATTGCGCTCGAGTCGGTCCGCCCAGATGCCGAGGGTCTTGATGTAGTGATTACGCAGCGAGATCGGCTCGGGCACGATGAAGCCGGCCTTTTCGCCGTGCTCGATCATCATCTGGGTGGTCGGGATCCGGCCGCCCGGGAAGATCTCGGTGATCATGAACTTGATGAACCGGGCCAACTCGAACGTCAGCTTCTTCCCGCGCTCGGCCAGATCGTACGGGTGGTAGCCCACGCTGCTCTGGATCGTCATCCGGCCGTCGTCGGGCAGGATGTCGAAGCACGTCTTGAAGAAGTCGTCGTAGCGTTCGAAGCCGAAGTGCTCGAAGGCCTCGATGGACACGATCCGGTCGACCGGGTTGTGGAACTGCTCCCAGCCCTCCAGTCGCACGTCGAAGGTGCGGTTGGTGTCGATTTTGGACAGTAGCTGGTCGCAGTAGGCCTTCTGGTTCTTGCTCAACGTCAGGCCGATGACATTGACGTCGTACTTCTCCATCGCCCGCTGCAGCGTCAGCCCCCACCCGCAACCGACCTCGAGCAGGGTCATGCCCGGTTTGAGGTCCAGCTTGTCGAGGTGCTGGTCGACGTTGGCGACCTGCGCCTCGGACAGCGTGACATTGGGCCCGGTGAAGAACGCGCAACTGTACTTGCGGGTCGGGTCCTGAAACACCCCGAAGAAGTCGTCAGACAGGTCGTAGTGCGCCTGGATGTCCTCAAAATGCGGCGTCATGTCCTTCGTGCCGGATGAATTGTCAGACATATTTCCCCTGGTTGGCCTTTCGTCGTGACCCGTTGGTGCTGCGACAAGCAGCCGTTCACGTATGAGTAGTGCTGACCGTACCCCCGGTACGGTCCGTCGACGTGCGAACACGCGTCTCAAGCCTGACACCCTAACGTTCAGCGGGGCCAGGACTGAAATCCGGCACTACTTCCGGCAGCGCTATTTGGCCAGCGTGAACTGGTTGACGTCGATGTAGCCGACCCGGAACCCTTTAGCGCAGCCCGTCAGGTAGTGCAGGTAGCGCTCGTAGACCTCTTCGGACTGCACAGCGATGGCCTCGTCCTTGTGCTCCTGCAGCGCCTCGGCCCAGCAGTCCAGGGTTCTGGCGTAGTGCGATTGCAGCGACTGGCGACGGGTCAGCTCGAAGCCGGCCTTGGCCGAGTGCTGCTCGACCTTTTCGATCGACGGGATCCGTCCGCCGGGGAAGATCTCGGTGACGATGAATTTCACGAACCGGGCGACGTCGAAGGTGAGCGGGATGCCGCGCTCGGCCATCTGAGGAAAGGTCAGACCCGTGATGGTGTGCAGCAGCATGACGCCGTCGTCGGGAAGCAGGCCGTAGGCCAGCTTGAAGAAGTCGTCGTAGCGGTCGAAACCGAAGTGCTCGAACGCGCCGATCGACACGATTCGGTCGACGGGTTCGTCGAACTGCTCCCAGCCCTGAAGCAGCACCCGCTTGCTGCGCGGACTGTCCGATTCCGCGAAAATTGTTTGTACATGCGCCATTTGGTTTTCGCTCAGCGTTAACCCGATGACGTTGACGTCGTACCGCTCGATCGCTCGCATCATCGTCGACCCCCAGCCGCAGCCCACGTCGAGCAGCGTCATACCCGGCTGCAGCCCGAGCTTGCCCAAGGCCAGATCGATCTTGGCGAGCTGGGCCTCTTCGAGAGTCATGTCGTCGCGTTCGAAATACGCGCAGCTGTACGTATGGCTGGGATCCAGCCACAGCCGGAAGAACTCGTCGGACAGGTCGTAATGCGCCTGGACGTCCGCGAAATGCGGCGTCAATTTATTGGCTCTATTGGCCATGGGTAGTGCCCTCCTGGCAGTTCAGAACCCAGCGGTGTCGCCGATGACGGCATTCAAGCCCTGAAGCACTCGACTCCAGAGAGCGTACGCGTCCAAATGATCTTCCGGCGCACTGCGAAGGTGTGCTAACCATTACTCAGCTTGGGCGAAGGTGGTCTTCAGCTCGCCCACAATGTCGTCCCACAATTCGCGGGGCAGGTCATGTCCCATGCCATCGAACAGCACCAACCGGGCGCCCTTGACCGCGCGAGCAATGGCGCGACCGCCGAAAGGGCGCATCAGCTTGTCGGCCTTCCCGTGAATGACGACGGTGGGCGCGCTGATCTGGCGGTCGTAACCGAGCAGGCTGCCGCTGCCGAGGATTGCGGCGAAGTGGCGGCCGATGCCAGCGGGATAGTAGGACCGGTCGTAGCCCTCGAGCGCCTCGGCCCGGATGCGTTCCTCGGGGGCCGGATAACCGGGGCTGCCCGTGATCCGCGTTACCCGGATCGCATTCTCGACGATCGCCTCGGCGGTCGTGCCCTTGGGCTTCTGCAGGATGGCGAGCAGTTGCTTGATGCCCGGCGGCGGCAGCAGTGGCTGGTTGTTGCTGGAGAAGATGATGGCCAGGGTGTCGGTGCGCACCCGGTGCCTTGCCGCGAACACCTGCGCGATCATGCCGCCCATCGAGGCGCCGACGATGTGCGCGGTGTCGATCTTCAGATGATCCAACAACGCGGCGGCATCGTCGGCGAGATCTTCCAGTGTGTAGGGCGCCGGGCTCTTCAGTCCCAGGAATGAGCGAACCATCCGCATCGGCAGGGGCATGCCGGAATGCTGGTGTCTGACCTTGGTCGACAACCCGACATCGCGGTTGTCGTAGCGGATGACCCGCAGACCCTGATCGACGAGCTTCTCGCAGAACTCCGTGCGCCACAACAACAATTGCGCGCCCAGGCCCATGATCAGCAGGACAGCGGGATCGTTCGGATCACCCATGTCCTCGTAGTAGATCTCGAGATCATTCGACCCTGGCGCGTGGTCGCCGGAGATTCGGCTCCGTGCTGTGCCGGAACGGATTTGCATTAAGCTTCGACCTCTTCGCTGTGTTCGCGGCTGACCTCGACCATGAAGTTCGCGAAATAACCGGTCAGCTGCGGATCGGACATCATCTGCCACTTCGGGGCGAGGAGCTTCATGTATCGCTCGACGTAGAGGAATTGCTTGCCGATCAGCACCAGCTCACGTGGCAGCTTCACGTCGTACACGTCGGCCAAAGCCGAGAGTTGACGCCCAATTTCGGCGTAACTCAGGTCACCGAGCGACTTCATGGTCAGCGGGGTGGCGAACTTCTCCAGGTCCTTGGCGGCCTGCGCCTCCGGCTTCATCGTGCCGACAGCGCCCATCAACACGACGATCTTGCCCGCCGCCGCGTGGTCCTTCTTGACCAGCAGCGCGTACACCAGTTCCCTGAGCAGCCAACGGGTGCGCGGGTCGATGCGGCCCATGATGCCGAAGTCGAAGAACACGATCTTGCCGTCGGGGTCGACGTACAGGTTGCCCGCGTGCAGGTCGCCGTGGAACAGCCCGTGCCGCAGCCCACCTTCGAAGACGCTGAACAACAACGCCTTCACCAGTTCGGTGCCGTCGAATCCGGCCTTACGGATCGCGGCGGCATCGTCGATACGGATGCCGCCGACGCGCTCCATCGTCAGCACCCGCTCGCTCGTCAGATCCCAATACACCTGCGGCACACGGATGTTCTTGCCGAGCGGCGAGGCGTGCATATGCGAAACCCACGCGTCCATCGACTGTGCTTCGAGCCGGAAGTCCAGCTCCTCGGCCAGGTTGTCGGAGAAGTCGGCAACAACGTCCTGCGCTGAGAGTCGCCGGCCGAGCTTGGCAAGCTCGACGATCTGCGCGCCGCGCTTGAGGATCTGCAGATCCGCGGCGACGCGGCGGCGGATACCCGGCCGCTGAATTTTGACCACGACCTCCTCGCCGCTGTGCAGCGTCGCGTAGTGCACTTGCGCGATCGAGGCCGATGCGAACGGCTTTTCCTCGAAGGTCTTGAACAGCTTGCTCGGCTCGTCGCCTAGTTCCTCCCTGAACAGCTTGTGGACTTCGTCGGCGTCCGCGGGCGGGACCGCGTCGAGCAGGCCGCGGAACTCGCGGCTCAAATGTTCGCCGAAGGCGCCAGGACTCGAGGCGATTATCTGGCCGAATTTGACATACGTGGGGCCAAGGTCGGCGAACGCTTGCGGGATCTCCTTGATGACCTTCTGTTGCAGCGAACCCTTACCGGCGAGCTTGGTGACGACTCGCGCGCCGGTGCGGGTTATCTGCCAACCCGTCGCGCCGATCCGGGCGACCTCGACCGGCAACGGAACCCGGTCCAGCTTGGCCACCTCGCGGTGTTTAGTCGTACTCATGGTTGCAGTGTCTCAAACGGCGGGTGCACGAGTCTAAATCGTGTGCACCCGGTCACAGTGCCTGGCTACGCCGAAACTGTATTCCGGCAGGCCGCTACTCGACATTTCTCCGCTGGAATACCGTTTCGGCGAAGGGCGGGCCGCCGCCTGAGCACTATGCGCAGAACGTGAACATCGCTGGTTATCCCGGCTGATGCGGACAACCACGACATGACTGTCGCCGCGCCGTAGCTTTCGCACGAAAACCACGTGTGAGGAGCGACTATGGCCACGCTGACGGAACCCACCCTGAGGCGCGTTGCGGCGGCCAGCTTCGTCGGGTCTGCCATCGAGTACTACGACTTCTACATCTACGGCACCGCCGCCGCGCTGGTGTTCCCGAAGGTGTTCTTCCCGCATCTTGGCGCCACCATGGCGACGATCGCGTCGATGGCGACCTTCGCCGCGGCGTTTGTGTCCCGGCCACTTGGGGCGGCTTTTTTCGGCCACTTCGGCGACCGCCTCGGCCGCAAATCGACGCTGATCGCCACCTTGTTGATCATGGGCCTGTCGACGCTGACCGTGGGTCTTGTCCCCGGCGCGGCGACCATCGGCATGGCCGCGCCGCTGATCCTGTTGACGTTGCGCCTCGTGCAGGGCTTCGCGGTCGGCGGCGAGTGGGCGGGCGCCGCGCTGTTGTCCGCGGAGTACGCACCGGCAAAGGCCCGTGGCCGCTACGGGATGTTCACGCAGATGGGCGTCGGCAGCGGCCTCGTGATGAGCAGCCTGCTGTTCCTGGCAGTGAACAAGACGATCGGAGAATCGAGTCCCGCGTTCATCCATTGGGGTTGGCGAATCCCGTTCCTGTTCAGCGCGGTACTGATCGCCATCGCGCTGTACGTGCGCTTGCACGTCGCGGAGACACCGGTGTTCGTCGAGCAGAAGACGCGTGAGACACCGCAGGGCACGCCGTTGGCGGCGCTGTGGGGCAATCAGCGGCGTGAGGTGATCCTCGCCGCGGGCAGCATGGTCGGCTTCTTCGCGCTCGGCTACATGGCCAATGCCTACCTGATGAGCTACGCCCATACCCGCGTTGGTTTTTCGCCCGATCTGATCTTGGCGGTCGGGCTGCTCGGCGGTGTGATCGTGGTGGTGTTCAACGCGTTGAGCGCCGTGCTGAGCGACACCTTCGGCCGCCGCAGGGTGATCGTGGCGGCGTTGGCCATCGGAGTCCCGTGGACGTTTGTGGTGCTCCCCCTGATCGACACGGGCGATGCGGCGTTGTTCGCCCTGGCCATGTTCGGCACCTACGCGATCGCCGCGAGCTCCTACGGTCCGATGGCGGCATTCATCCCGGAAATCTTCGGCACTCGGTATCGCTACAGCGGTGCGGGGTTTTCGCTCAACCTGGCCGGGTTGGTCGGCGGCGCAGTGCCGACCGTCGCCGCCGCGCCCCTTCAGGCGGCGTGGGGTGTGCCCGCGGTGGGCGCCATGATGGCCGGCGTCGTGGTGGTCAGCCTGGTGTGCACCGTCGCCCTACCTGAAACGAAAGGCGTTGCCCTGCAGAGGTAGCGAGCACAATGTGCAAAACGCAGAGATCGCCCAGAGCGCGACTTGCGAGCACAACCGCGACACAGCGAACACGGATCCGTAGTTTCGGTGCTGTGACAACGTCATAAACAACCAAACACCAACTCACACAGGAGAATTCACATGAACACCAACAAGTCCCGGTTCTTCACCAGGTTCATTACCGCGCCTGTTGCCACCGCAGGCATTCTCGGTGGCGCCGCAATGGGATTGGCCGCGGCCGCCAATGCGGACACCGGCCCTTCGGACCACGTCAGCGGCAGCTACTCTTCGGAGTTCCGGCCGAGCCACGACTCGTATCGCGAGTTCCATCCGTTCTTCTGGGATTTCTGGGGCTGGCACCACCACCGGGACCACTTCGGGTGGCGGCACGGCGGCTGATGCGACCTCCCTATCGCGCACTGAACCCCTTCTCGATGTATCGAGAAGGGGTTCAGTGCATTCGGCTATCGGGCGAAGGTGAGCTCGACTTCGTCGCGGCTGAGTTCCGGGTCGGTGCCGGGGACATACGTCGGCACGGTGTGGGCAGCGATGGTGCCCGCCTTGACTCTGGCCTTGGCCTGCACGAACTCTGGCGCCGGACCGGACACCGCGCTCAAGCCGTTGATCACCGACCACACCGCCGCCCGCCGCGCGGTCCGCTCGACGACATTGGGGTCGCGATGCTGGATGAGCTGCTTGGCCCACCGCGGCATGGTGTCGCGGATCGCCCAATCGACAGCGCTTTGCGGCGTCGGCAGATTCGGCCCGGTGGCCATCGCTGTGCCGTGCGTGACCGCCAGTCGAGGCAGATAGGACTTCAGGCAGTCCAGCGTCTCGGCTTTGGTGGCAGGCAGATCGGTACCGCCGAGTGCGTGGCCCACCCTGACGAATTCGCCGTAATACCGGTCAAGGGGCTTGCCTCGCAACGGGTTCGGGTGATACAGCTCGTGCGCGGTGGCCAGCCCCCACACCACCGTCGCGTAGTTCCAGCGCAGCCACTCGGGATCGTCGGCATCGTAGCGCGCGCCGTCGGGCCGGGTGCCCTTGATGGTGTGGTGCATGGCGCGCACGGTCTGGGCAAGGCGCTCGGCGGTCTCCGTCGACCCGTACGCCGTGCCGATGAAGAACGCGACCGAATGGCCGAGGCGCACCGCGGCACCCTTGGGATCGATCTCTGGGATCGCGGTTCCATCGTCGTCGCGCTTCACCAGCCGCGAATGATGCATGCCCATCCAATAGATCGACGGGTCGAGCCGTTCCATGTACGCCGCGCACTGCAACCCGAAGATCAGCGCGTGCATGTGCGAGTGCACGTGCCAGACGGCGCTGCCCGGCCCGAACCAGCCCGGGTCGCCGACCGGAGCCGCGAACTCCATGCCGCGGAAGAAGTTCTTGCGCACGGTCTGGTCGAACCGGTCGTTCAGCAGGTGTCCGACGAACTGGTGCGGAAGGAACACGTCCAAGCCCTTCTGTTCTGGTTACGGTTGTGACCAGAATACATTTTGGGTACGGGTGTCACCAGATCTAGGCTGTGGGGATGTCGAGTCCGACCCGGTGGGCGGGCGTGCCCATCGAGGACCGCCGTGCCGAACGGCGTGTGCTGCTGGTCGAGGCGGCGTTCCGGTTGTTCGGCGACGGTGGCGAGGCTGCGGTGTCGGTGCGCTCGGTGTGCCGCGAATCCGGACTCAACAGCCGGTATTTCTACGAGAGTTTCGCGGACACAGACGATCTGCTCGGCGCCGTCTACGACGACGTGAGTGCGCAGCTCGGCGCGCAGGTCGAAGCGGCGATCGAGAAGGCCGGGAAGTCGCTGCGGGCGCGCACACGGGCGGGCATCGCGGCGGTGCTCGGGTTTTCGTCGGCCGACCCGCGCCGCGGGCGCGTCCTGTTCACCGACGCCAGGGCCAACCCGGTGCTGCAGGCCCGCCGGGCAGCGACGCAGGACCTGTTGCGCGAAAGCGTGCTGACCGAGGGGTGGCGGCTCAAACCGGGTTCGGACCCTGTCGCGGCTCACGTCGGCGCGGCGATGTACACCGGCGCGATGGCCGAGCTTGCCCAGCAGTGGCTCGCCGGGCAGCTCGGCGATGACCTGGATCGCGTCGTCGACTTCGCGCTCGGCTTCGTGTTGCGGTAGCCAGGCGAGCGGACGCCTGACCCGGTGTCACATCATCGAGCTGATGCGCTCGTCAACGCCGAGTAGCGCCTTCCCGAGTACCTCGTAGCCGACGTATTCGTTCAGCCCGGCGTGGCGCGCAGCGGTGTTGGCGTCTCGCCAGTACTGGTGCATGAGGCTGCTTTCGGCGAACGCGGCGGCGCCGTGAACGTTCAGCAGGGTCTGCATGCCGTCCAACACCTGCTGTGCCGCGTAGCCGCACTCGGCCCGCGCCTGCGCCCGGTATCCGTAGGAGACTTCGGATCGATTGGCCACCGCGCTATCGAGATCATCGGCGATCCGGTAGGCATGCAACTCCGCGGTGCGCAACTTCAGCGCCGCCTGCGCGACTTGGATCTGCACGCCGACCGAATCGCTCTGCCGGGCAAAGGAGGTGTGGTGCATCGACTTCGCCGGGGCCTGTTCGACGGCCAGCGTCAAGGCGGCCCGCCCCAAGCCCAGCAGTGTGCCGATCAGGGGGAAGATCGCGACCTGCCCGAACGGCAGCTTGCCGCCCGATCCATCGCTCAGCGGGGACACCGGGATCATCCGGTGTTCGGGGACGAAAACGTCGTCGGCTACGTATGTATTGCTGCCGGTGCCCCGCATCCCCACGGTGTGCCACGTGTCTTCGAGCACAAGCTCCGCGGTCGGCACGATGCAGAAATATGCATCGGGCGGCTGGGCGTCGTCGTCGGCCACGGTCGCGGCCAAGGCCGCCCAGGTGGCATGGGGTGACCCCGATGCGTAGCCCCAGCGCCCGGTCAGCCGCAGACCGCCGTTTTCGCGGCGGGCCGGGTTCGGCATGCCGCTGCCCGCGAACCGAGCGTCGGGGTCGGCGAAGATCTCCTGCTGCAACCGGTCCGAACCGTGGGTGGCCGCCCACGACGATGTGGTGGCAAGCCCGACCACCCATCCCGCGGAGCCGTCGGCCTCGGCGAGGGTTTCGGTGATCCGCAAGGTGGTCCGAAGATCGATCGGATACCCGCCGAACTTGCGCGGCTTGTTGAGTTTGAATAACCCGGCGGTGGTGAGCGCTTCGACCACCTCGTCTGATTGCTTACGCTGAACTTCGCTGTCGGCGTGGTGCTTTCGCAACAGCGGCTGCAATTTCGCGGCCCGATCCACCAGTTCGGATTGTGTCGGCCCTGTCCCGCGTTCGATCGTCGTCGTCATGCAGGGGTCAACCCCGACAGCGGGTGCGAGCGTTCAAACCCGATGCAGTGACCTTCGTCACAGCGGCGGTGCGACTCACGCTGTCGGCGAGAGGCATTCAGGACAGGGCGACGATCACCGACCGCTGACGTCGGCGGCAGGCTTCCATCGCTTGATGAAATCGGTCTCCGGCCATTGCTCGTAGGCGGCCATCAACTCGTACATCGTTGCACGGTCGATCGATTCGCGGATGATGTCGGCGTGCCCCGCGTGCCGAGTCAACTCCTCTATCAGATGCAGTGCGACCCAGCGCACCGACCAGTGCTCGACGTCCTTCGGGAACCAAGGCACTTCGTGCGGCACCGGCACCTGGGTGTCGAGGTCGACCTCGGCGATCACCCGCAGGGTTTGTTCGCTGCGCTTCTGCAGTTCGTCAAGCAGATCGGCGAGGGTCTCGTCGTCACGCATCACGTACTGGTCGGCGTATTCCGCCATGATCTCGTCCATCGGCCGCTCGTCGCGTGGCGGGAAGTCCGGCGCTGCGGCGGCGCGTTGCGCCCAGCCCTTCTGGACGCCCGCCGCGTGTTTGATCAGACCGCCGATCGACAGCGAACTGACCGACGGTGTCGACCGGGCTTGTTCATCGGTCAGCCCGAAAGCCACCGAGAAGAATGCGTTCTGGTTGAACTTCAGGAATTCGAGCAACGTCTGCCGCTCATCGGAGGCGGGCGGGGGCATTCCTGGCATCGTCACTTTCCCTCTCTGTTGATGGTGTGAACGTAAAGGTCCCTGATACAAGCAATTTCGGCGCCGTGATGGATGGCTTCGCGATTGATGTGCAGCACGAGTTCGGCCATCGAATGTTCCGCCCACGGGCCTTCGGCGGGGCCGACCGGGCGCGCAAGACTCTGCGCGTCCAGCCCGCGCACTCCTGAGATCCAGTTCTGGTATGCGTCATCGAGTTGCCGCAGCGCGGTTTGCGCGTCGGTGGCATAGCTCCATGACTGGTAGTCGGCGGCGGGGCCGCCGAAATGGGAGTGGTTGCGCATCGCGAACACGCCGACGATGACGTGAGCCAGCCGCCACGCGATGGTGGTGAATGGCGTGGGCTGTGGCTCGGGGAAGGCGAAGTCGATCGAGCCGTCGGGATGCACGGTCCAGCAGTCGGGAACCGGTTGCCAGAAGTATTCGTCGTCGGTGAGTCCATCGAGCCGAGGGCGCAGTTGGTGCGCCCAGTGATAGTCCAGTTGGTCGGCCAGTTCGGCCGTCACATCGCTCATGCAGTACAGCCTGACAGAGATATAGGACAGGTTCTGTCCTATGACTGTGTCAATCTGATGGGGTGTCCGAGACGACGAGCCGACTGCTGCAGATGCTCGGGTTACTGCAGTCGCGCCGGGTGTGGACCGGTGAGGAGCTGGCGCAGCGACTGGCCGTGACAACGCGCAGCGTGCGCCGCGATGTGGAACGGCTGCGCGACCTCGGCTATCCGATACATGCCAGCAAGGGCCACGGCGGCGGCTATCAACTCGCCGCAGGCACGTCATTGCCACCGCTACTGCTCGATCCCGACGAGGCGGTCGCGATGGCGGTGTGCCTGCGACTGGCCGCCGGCGGCAGCGTGGCAGGTGTCGGCGAGTCGGCGCTGCGTGCACTGAGCAAGCTCGATCAGGTGATGCCGGCGCGGTTGCGCATTCAGGTCGCGGCCGTGCAGCAGGCAACTGTCACACTCCCGTCGAACTCGCCGGATTCGCCTGTCGAACCCGACGTGCTGATGACGCTGGCGCGGGCCTGCCGCGACCACGAACATGTCAACTGCGGCTACGTGGACATCAGAGGCAACGCCACCGATCGACGACTCGAGCCCTATCAGCTGGTGACGACCGGTAGACGGTGGTACCTGCTGGCTTACGACCGCGACCGGCAGGACTGGCGAAGCCTGCGGCTGGACCGGATGGCCGACGTGCACGCGCTCGGCAGCACATTCACCCCGCGACAGGCGCCCGACGCGGCGACCTACGTGCGGCGATCGATCAGCTCCTCGCCGTACCGCTATATCGCCCGCGTGCGCTATTACGCGCCTGAACACGTTGTGGCGCAGCACTTTTCGCCGTCGTCGGTGACCATCGAATCGGACGGTCCCGATGCCTGCATCCTCACCGCCGGTGCGGATGATCCCGAGCGCATGGTGTTCTACCTCGCGCTACCGGGCTGCGAGTTCGAAGTGCTCGAACCACCGGAAGTGATCAGGGCGGTGGGCTCGTTGGCCGAGCGGTTACGCCACGCGGCGGGTTAGACGGTGATGCCGAGTCGGTCGGTGAGGACCAGGAACGCGACGGCGAAGTCGTTGTCGGCGGTGCTTTCGCGGACCTGATTCCAATTCACCCGTTCGCGGACGGCGCGCACGCCCGGCAGCAGCGCCGCGAAGTCGCAATGGTGCTCGTTCAGCGAGGACAGCTTCTCGGACACCACCAGTGTCGGCGCAAGCACCGGCATCGCGATCGCCAGCACCTCGATGACTTCTGCGCCGCTGATCGTGGCTGGGGTGACCTGCACGTCGTTGAGCCGATGCAGGACGTCCACCACGACGTCGCCAGCGCAGGCCTTGAACAGCCAGTCTTCCGGTGGGCGATCGATCCTGAAGCCGGCCTCCTCGAGGGTCTTCGCCGCGGTCTCGGCGTCGTCCTCTGCGACGACGAAATCCACGTCGTGCACGGGTTCGGGCCCGCCGTGCACCCACAGCGCATAGCTGCCCGCGAGCGCGAACTCGGGGCCCTGGGCCTTGAGCGCCGACGCGGCGCGCTTGAGCGCGTCGCGCAACTCGTCATTTCGGCCGAGCACATCGGAAGCCGTCATCGTGGGTATGGAGTACCCATGGGCATCCGAATGGCCACCTTCAACATCTTGCATGGGCGCAGCGTGCACGACGGGGCAGTACATCTCGACAGACTCGCGGCCTCGATCAAGGAACTGGACCCGGACATTCTGGCGCTGCAGGAGGTCGACTGTGACCAACCGCGGTCGGGAAGGGCCGACCTCACCGCGGTTGCCGCTGAGGCCATGGGCGCTGTCAGTCACCGGTTTGTCGCGGCGATCTCCGGTACGCCCGGAGCCACGTGGATGGCTGCCACCGGCCGTGAACAACCCGGCACCGCGGCCTACGGCATCGCCTTGCTGTCGCGGTTCCTCGCTGAGAGCTGGCAGGTCGTGCGTCTACCGCGCATTCCGGTGCGGTTCCCGATGTACCTGCCCGGGCCGGGCCGCGTGCAGATCGTGCACGAGGAGCCGCGGGCGGCGATGATCGCCCGCCTCGACACGCCGCTGGGCCCGCTGACCGTCGCCAACACCCACCTGTCGTTCGTGCCGGGGTGGAACCGGGTGCAGTTGCGACGGTTGGTGCGGGACCTGCGTGGCTTCCCGGGCCCGCGGTTCCTGATGGGCGACTTGAACATGACGCCGCCGACGCCGCGCCGCTGGACCGCATTGCGTCCGCTGGGGGAGGCGACGACCTTTCCTGCCGACGAGCCGTGTAATCAGCTCGACCACATCCTGACCGAGGACCGTGAGATACGCGTCGAGGGGTGCTCGGCGCCGCGGCTGCCGATCTCCGATCACCGCGCGCTCGTGGTCGATATCTCTCGCGGGTGATCTGATCATCGCCCGCCGCAACGGTCTGCGACCGCCGTAGGGTTTGGGCGTGCACGTCACCTCCGCGGAGTCGACGGAGCTTTTCGTCGGGCCCGCCGACAATCCGCTGCAACTAGTGCGCGTCGGCTACACCGGTGACGGCGGCGAAATCACGGTCAGCGGCGATGGTCTCGCCGGATCGGCCCGCGTTGCGGCGGGTGACGGCAGCGTCGAGTTCGCCGTCCGAGTCGACTCGCCGGCGCCCGGCGAGCAGCGGACCGCTCGGGCCGGTGGCATGCCGTTCGTGTTCACCGTCGCGGAGCCTGGCTGGACGCTGTACATGATCAGCCACTTCCACTACGACCCCGTCTGGTGGAACACGCAGGCGGCCTACACCAGCGTGTGGACCGAGGACCCGCCGGGCCGCTGCCGTCAGACCAACGGGTTCGCGTTGGTGCGCGCACATCTTGAGATGGCGCGTCGCGAGCCGGAGTACAAGTTCGTGCTGGCCGAGGTCGACTACCTCAAGCCGTACTGGGACACTCACCCCCAAGACCGCGAGGATCTGCGTCGGTTCCTCGCCGACGGTCGTGTCGAGGTGATGGGCGGCGCGTACAACGAGCCGAACACCAACCTGACGAGTGCCGAGACGACGATCCGAAACTTTGTGCACGGTATGGGTTTTCAGCGCGACATCATGGGGGTCGCCCCCGATACCGCGTGGCAGCTGGACGTCTTCGGGCATGACCCACAGTTTCCAGGGATGGCCGCGGACGTCGGGTTGACGTCCAGTTCGTGGGCCCGCGGCCCGCACCACCAATGGGGCCCGGTCGCGGGCGGCGGCGATCCGCGGCGCATGCAGTTCTCCAGTGAGTTCGAGTGGATCGCGCCGTCCGGGCGTGGACTGTTGACGCATTACATGCCCGCGCATTATTCGGCGGGCTGGTGGATGGACTCGTCGGCGACGCTTGCCGAGGCCGAGCAGGCGACCTACGAGTTGTTCACGACGCTGAAGACGGTGGCGCTGACCCGCAATGTGCTGCTGCCCGTCGGCACCGACTACACCCCACCCAACAAGTGGGTCACCGACATCCACCGCGACTGGAACGCGCGCTACACCTGGCCCCGGTTCGTCTGCGCGCTGCCTCGCGAGTTCTTCGCCGCCGTGCGAGCCGAACTCGCGCAGCGCGGCGTCGAGGCGTCGCCGCAGACCCGGGACATGAACCCGATCTACACCGGATGTCACGTGTCCTATATCGACACCAAACAGGCCAACCGCGCCGCCGAAGACGCGGTGCTGGACGCCGAACGGTTCGCGGTGTTCGCCGGGTTGCTCGGCGGGGCGACGTATCCGCAGGCGGCGATGGCGAAAGCCTGGGTGCAGTTGGCCTACGGCGCCCACCACGACGCGATCACCGGGTCGGAGTCCGACCAGGTGTACCTCGACCTGCTCACCGGGTGGCGTGACGCATGGCAGCTGGGGGTTACCGCCCGCGACAACGCACTGCGGCTACTCTCGAGCGCCGTCGATGCTTCGGTGGTGGTATGGAACCCGTTGGCGCACAAGCGGTCCGATGTGGTGACGGCGCGGCTGTCCCATCCGCTCGGCGAGCAGGTACGGGTGCTGGGCGCCGACGGTGCCGAGATCCCCGCGCACGTCGAACACGGCGGCACGTCGGTGAGCTGGCTGGCCCTAGATGTGCCGTCCGTCGGCTGGCAGTCCTACCGGCTGCTCGCCGGCGGCCAGTCGCCGCGCTGGGAACCGTTGAGCGGCACTGCTATCGGCAACGACAGCTATCGATTGTCGGTCGATCCGTCGCGCGGCGGCGGAGTCCTCTCGCTGGTCGAAGTCACCTCAGGTCGCGAGCTGATCGCCGACGGCCGAGTCGGCAACGAGTTGGCCGTGTACGACGAATACCCAGCGCATCCCGAGGCCGGCGAGGGGCCGTGGCACCTGCTACCCAAGGGGCCCGTTGTCGCCTCGTCCGCGGAGCCGGCGTCGGTGCAGGCCTACCGCGGGCCGCTCGGTGAGCGGTTGGTGATTCGGGGCCGCATCGCAGACGTGTTGCGCTACAAACAGATTGTCACGTTGTGGCGGGGTGTCGCACGTGTGGACTGCCGCACCACCGTCGACGGATTCACCGGTGCCGACAAACTGTTGCGGCTGCGCTGGCCGTGTCCGGTGCCCGGTGCGGTGCCGGTGAGCGAGGTCGGCGACGCGGTGATCGGCCGCGGTTTCGGCCTGATGCATGAGCGCGGCGCCGCTGCGGCCGTCGACTCCGCGCAGCATCCCTGGACGCTGGACAACCCCGCGTTCGGTTGGTTCGGGTTGTCGTCGGCGGCACGCGTGCGCGTCGGTGATCAGGTGCGTGCGGTGTCGGTCGCGGAGGTGGTGTCGCCCGCGGAAACGGCGTCGGCGCCGCTGGCGCGCGGCTTGATGGTCGCGCTGGTCCGTGCCGGCGTCACCGCCACCTGCAGCAGTGCGGACAAGCCGCGCTACGGCGACCTGGCCGTCGACTCGAATCTGCCCGATGCGCGGATCGCGCTCGGCGGCCCGGAGCAAAACGAGTTCACCGCAGCGGTTCTCGCCGATGCCGAGCCGCTCTACGCCGAAGACTTCAAGCGTCAGCTCGATAGGCGAGGGGTCGCCAGGGTGTGGGTACCGGCTGTATCGCCTCTGACGGACCAATGGGTGCCCGGCGCAGACCTTCGCGGCGTGCGCGCGCTGCCGGTGTTGATCGTCGCGGGTGCGGACCTCGAGGAGGCCGTCGGCGCAGTCGTCGAAGATCTCGCGGACTTCGAGATCGAGGTGGGCCAGTCCGCGCCATCGGCGATCGAGCACTTCGAGTCCCGCACCGTCGCGGTGGTCAACCGCGGGATGCCCGGCTTCTCGGTCGACCCCGATGGCACGCTGCACATGTCGTTGATGCGCTCGTGCACCGGGTGGCCGTCCGGCACATGGATCGACCCGCCGCGACGTACCGCACCGGACGGTTCGAACTTCCAGTTGCAGCACTGGACGCACACGTTCGACTACGCGGTGCTCTCCGGGGACGGTGACTGGCGGCAGGCGGACGTCCCGGCTCGCAGCGCGGAATTCTCTCGCCCGCTGCTGACGGTGGCCGAAAACCACAGGGCAGCAGGCGGTCTGCCGGCGTGGGGATCGCTACTGGAGATCGAGCCTGCCGGCAAGGTGGCACTTGGTGCGCTGAAGGCGGCGGGCAATCCGTTGGCCGCGGGGAGCGGACAGCATGTCGACCCTGCAGACGGCGTGGCGATCAGACTCGTCGAAACGTGCGGGGGGACTGCCGATGTGGTGGTTCGCTCGGGACTGCGGCGGATCACCGCAGCGGCGCGGGTCGATCTCCTCGAGCAGCCCCGGCTGCAGGGGATGGCCTCGGAAACGTTGACGCTGCATGGCTATGAGATTGCCACCGTGCTGGCTCGGCTCAACATGCCGCAGGTGCTCGACGCGGACCACACGCAGCTCGCGCCGGAGGCTGAAGCCGCGCAGCCGCTGTACGCACGCTACTGGCTGCACAATCGGGGTCCCGCAGCCCTCGGCGGTCTGCCCGCCGTCGCGCATCTGCACCCGCAACATGTGGCCGTCGCGCCGAATGCACGAGTGCCGCTTCGCCTCACAGTGGCAAGCGACAGCAGCGACGCGGCGCTGCACGGCAAGGTGCGGCTGCTGTGTCCGACCGGATGCCGCGTGGAGCCGACGGAACTGCCCTTCGTGCTGCCACCGGGTGAGCACCTCAACACCGACGTTGTGCTGACGGTGTCGCCGGACGCACCGCACGGATTACTGCCGGTGCGGGCCGAACTGGCCGTGACGGGAAGCGACGCGGCGTCGATACCGCCGTCCTGGCGCCAGATGGTCGAGGATGTGTGCGTGGTGTCCGTCGACGCCGGAGACGACCATCTCCTGAAGCTGGTCAGCGGTCCGGAGTCGGTGGAGTTGTCGGCGGGGCAGACCGGGCGGTTGGCGGTCACCGTCGGCACCGACGCGCATGCCGACCTGGCGGTCGAGGCGCATCTGATCAGCCCGTGGGGAACGTGGGAGTGGATCAGACCCGCGGCCGTCGGCCGCGAATTGCCTGCCCGCGGAACGCTCGAACTCGGCTTCGACGTCGCCCCGGCTGCGTGGACGGAACCCGGCGAGTGGTGGGCGCTGATCCGGTTGAGCTGCGCGGGACAGCTGCTCTATTCGCCTGCGGTGAAGGTGGCGGTGCGGTGAGCCCGACCAGAAGCACCGCAATCGCCGCGACCGTTGGCGGCGTGCCGGTCACGGTCGACGAGGTCGACGTCCGCGAGGAAACGCTGCGCGGGTCGCGAATCTCCTCGGCGCTGCCACGCCGTGGCACAAGTGAGGGAAGACAGTTGCGCCGCTGGCTGACGCAACTGATGGTCACCGAGCGGGTGGCCGCGGCGGAGGCGACGGCGCGGGGGCTGACCGCCGACGACGCGCCGGTGGAAAGCGAAGTGCTGCCGGACACCACGGCGCGGCTGGAGATGGGCAGCGTGGCGGCCGCGGTGCTGGTCGATCCGCTGGCGCGTGCCTTGTTCGTCAGCGTGACCGCGGACGTCGACGTCACCGAGGCGCAAGTGGGCGACTACCGAAAGCGCAACCCGCGGCGTTTCGACAACGACGCCGAGATCGCCGCGCACCTGCTCGGCGCCGCCAGGCGCCGTGCGTTCCGGTTGTGGCTGGATGCCCGGTGCGCCGAATTGGTAACGCTTGCAGCTGGTTACGAGCATCCCGGCGACCCACGTCAACCCGACAACACCCACAGGCACTGATGGACGTCACGCTTGCGCTCGACATCGGTGGCACCAAAATCGCCGCCGGGCTCGTCGACCGGGCAGGGACGCTGCTGCATCACGCCAAGCTGCCGACGCCGGACGGGGACGCCGAAGCGGTGTGGACGTTAGTCGACACGCTGGTCACCGAGGCCCTTGCCCAGGCCGGCGGAACGGTGCGGGGCGTCGGTATCTCGTCGGCCGGCCCGATCGACTTGCCGACGGGGACCGTCAGCCCAATCAACATCGTTGAGTGGCAACGGTTTCCGATCGTCGAGCGGGTGACGGCCCTGACCGGAGCGCCCGTCAGGCTCGGCGGCGACGGACTGTGCATGGCGTTGGGGGAGCGGTGGCGTGGCGCGGGCCGCGGTGCCCAGTTCCTGCTCGGCATGGTGGTGTCCACCGGCGTCGGCGGCGGCCTCGTCCTCGACGGCGCGCCATATGACGGGCGCACCGGTAATGCCGGCCACGTCGGCCACGTCGTCGTCGAACCCGACGGTGCACTGTGTTCCTGCGGGGGCAGGGGCTGCGTCGAAACCATCGCCGGGGGCCCGCGGATGGCGCAGTGGGCCCGCGAAAACGGTTGGCAGGCACCACCGGAGGCCGACGCGAAGGAACTCGCAGACGCCGCCAATGCAGGCGACCCGGTGGCTCTGCAGGCGTTCCTGCGTGGCGCGACAGCCCTGGCGGCGATGATCGCGTCGGTCGGAGCGGTGTGCGACCTCGATCTGGTGGTGATCGGAGGCGGCGTGGCCAAGTCCGGCGGACTTCTCTTCGACTCGGTGCGCGAAAAGCTGGCCAGCCTGGCCCGCCTCGACTTCATCCGCGAACTGCGCGTGCTGCCCGCCGAACTGGGCGGCGAGGCGGGCCTGGTCGGCGCGGCGGCGCTGTTCGACGCCTCCGGCGGACTAGCTGCCTGACCCGCCGAACGGCGGAGCCTTGTCGCCGGGCACCGCCTCGGGCGTCGACAGAGTCGCCGAGTATTGGACCGTCGCGGTTTCCCCGGTCGTCATGCCGCCTTTGGACACGACCGTCGCCGGATGTGTGCTCACCCCGCCCGAGGTGGCGGTCAGCACGGCAAGCGTCAGCACAGCACCGCCGCCGACGACCGCCGCGCAGATCTTGAATCGTGCGGCGGCGAAGTGGAAAACCGACATCGTTGAGCACCCTTCGTTGGATGTGGCGTAGACCACACCGACCTAACTCGGAGAAGGGTCTTATGGCCAGTCCATAATTCCTTTTCGTTACCAAAACGTGATCTTCGCGCGGCCCGAGGCCTCGCGAGCGACCGCTAAATGCCGCACAGCGCCGGCGTGTTGCGTACAGACACGGTCACTCGCGGGAAGTTGGGGGCGGCTGGGCGGCTGGGCAGCATCGTTTTGGCTGATCGGCGGGTAGCAGGCTATTCTTGACCGGTTCCACCAGAGACCGTCGGTCACCAAGCAATTGGTTGAAGGTCCGGGATTTCCCGGCGGCCCACGCAGGAGGACGAGGCTAGTGCTATTGGTGCGCCCCGACCTGTCTGCGTCGGGGCGTTCGTCGTTTCCTGGCCACCTCCGGTCTCAGGCGGGACAACCCGATACCCACCACGAGGAGGCAATGCATGGCCAAGGCTGACAAGGCCACCGCGGTCGCCGACATCGCCGAGCAGTTCAAGGACTCGACGGCCACCCTGGTCACCGAGTACCGCGGGCTGACCGTCGCCAACCTCAAAGACCTGCGCCGCTCGCTCGGTGACTCCGCTACCTACACGGTTGCCAAGAACACGCTGGTCAAGCGTGCCGCGGCGGAAGCGGGCATCGACGGGCTCGACGAACTGTTCGTCGGTCCGACCGCGATCGCGTTCGTCAAGGGCGAGGCCGTCGACGCCGCCAAGGCGCTGAAGACCTTCGCCAAGGACAACAAGGCGCTGGTCATCAAGGGCGGCTACATGGACGGCCGCGCGCTGTCCGTTTCCGAGGTCGAGGAGATCGCCGACCTGGAGTCGCGTGAGGTGCTGTTGGCCAAGCTGGCCGGCGCGATGAAGGCGAACCTGTCGAAGGCGGCTGGCCTGTTCACCGCCCAGCAGGCGCAGGCAGCCCGGCTGTTCGCGGCGCTGCAAGAGAAGAAGGCCGCCGAGGCGCCCGCCGAAGCCGCACCCGAGAGCACGGCGCCGTCCGACGACGCTGCCGAATAGACCGACCACCAACCCATACGTAAGTAAGTAAGGAAGGACCAATCATGGCCAAGCTGTCCACCGATGACCTGCTCGATGCGTTCAAGGAGCTGACGCTGCTCGAGCTTTCTGAGTTCGTCAAGAAGTTCGAGGAGACCTTCGATGTCACCGCCGCCGCGCCGGTCGCCGTCGCGGCCGCCGCTCCCGCCGCCGGTGGCGCTGCCGCCGAGGCCGCCGAGGAGCAGTCGGAGTTCGACGTCATCCTCGAGGGTGCCGGCGACAAGAAGATCGGCGTCATCAAGGTTGTCCGCGAGATCGTTTCCGGCCTTGGCCTCAAGGAGGCCAAGGACCTGGTCGACAGCGCTCCCAAGCCGCTGCTCGAGAAGGTCGCCAAGGAGGCTGCCGAGGAGGCGAAGGCCAAGCTCGAGGCCGCTGGCGCGACGGTCACCGTCAAGTAGGGCAAACCCCGTCGGCTGAACCGACGAAAACCGTCAGATGTGGGGCGGATCTGGCAAACAGGTCCGCCCCACATCCGTGTTCAGGCCACATCTAGTGTTTGTCTAGGGACGGTCACAATGTGACGACAGACGAGTGTCGTGGTCAAAAGGCGTAAGCTACAGTGACTCAAGCCACAGGCCGGAGCCGTGTGGCTGGGCGGCTGGATACTTGGCGGAAGGATTGCGCGTGGGCATCGGAATTCAAGTTGAGGGACTCACCAAGTCCTTCGGAGCCCAGCGAATTTGGGAAGACGTCACGATGGAGATTCCGGCCGGTGAGGTCAGCGTCCTCCTCGGGCCGTCGGGTACCGGTAAGTCCGTGTTCTTGAAGTCCCTGATCGGCCTGCTGCGTCCGGAACGCGGCAAGATCATCGTCGACGGCACCAACATCATCGAGTGCTCGGCCAAGGAGCTTTACGAGATCCGCACGCTGTTCGGCGTCATGTTTCAGGACGGCGCGCTGTTCGGCTCGATGAGCCTGTACGACAACACCGCTTTCCCCTTGCGTGAGCACACCAAGAAGAAGGAAAGCGAAATCCGCAACATCGTCATGGAGAAGCTCGAGCTGGTCGGCTTGGGCGGTGACGAGAACAAGTTCCCCGGCGAGATCTCCGGCGGTATGCGCAAGCGCGCCGGCCTGGCCCGCTCGCTGGTGCTCGACCCGCAGATCATCCTCTGCGACGAGCCGGACTCGGGTCTGGATCCGGTGCGTACGGCGTATCTGAGCCAGCTGTTGATCGACATCAATGCGCAGATCGACTGCACGATTCTGATCGTCACGCACAACATCAACATCGCCCGCACAGTCCCGGACAACATGGGCATGCTGTTCCGCAAGCACCTGGTCATGTTCGGTCCCCGCGAGGTGCTGCTGACCAGTGACGAGCCCGTCGTCCGGCAGTTCCTCAACGGCCGCCGCATCGGCCCGATCGGGATGTCCGAGGAGAAGGACGAGTCGACGATGGCCGAAGAGCAGGCCATGGTCGACGCCGGCCATCACGACGGCGGTGTCGAGGAGATCGAGGGCGTGCCGCCGCAGATCCAGGCGACACCCGGTATGCCGGAACGTCAGGCCGTGGCCCGCAGGCAGGCACGGGTGCGCGAGCTGATGAACACCCTGCCGCCCAAGGCGCAGGAGGCGATCCGCGACGACCTCGAGGGCACCCACAAATACTCGACGTCCGAGTTCGGCAACGAGCCGACGGCGCGGCACCGCAACATCGACGACGACGCTCCCACCGGCGCGATTCCGCGGGTCGAGAGGTAACCGTTGACGGCAGAGCAACGAACCACGTTCTGCCGTATCTGCGAGCCGCTGTGCGGCATGATCGCGACCGTCGACGACGGCCGGTTGGTGGCGCTGCGCCCCGACAAGGACCACCCGCTCTCCGCCGGATTCGCCTGCCAGAAGGGCATCGCGTTCACCGACGTCGTCAATGATCCCGACCGCGTCACGACGCCGCTGCGCCGAAAGCCCGGCGGCGGCTTCGAACCCGTCACCTGGGACGAGGCGATGACCGACATCGCCGCCAGGCTGACCGACATCCACAGCAGGCACGGCGCGGGCAGCATCGGCTGGTATTACGGTAATCCCGGGGCGTTCAGCTATTCGCACACCCTGGGCCTGAACGTGTTCATGCTCGCCTTCGGCTCTCGACTCCATGTCTTCACGGCAGGATCGCAGGACGTCAACAACCGCTTCGTGGCCAGTCAGATGTTGTACGGCTCTCCGCTGGCGCTGCCGGTGCCCGACATCCTGCGCACGGATCTGCTCGTGGTCATCGGCGCGAATCCGGTTGTCTCGCACGGCAGCGTGCTGACAGTGCCGCGGATCAAGGACCGAATGCACGACATCGTCAAGCGCGGCGGCCGGGTCGTCGTGATCGATCCGCGCAAGACTGAGACCGCGGCGCAGTTCGAGTGGTTGGGCATCGTTCCCGACGGCGACGCCTTCCTGCTGCTGTCGCTGCTACATGTGCTGTTCGACGAGAATCTCGTCGACCGCGCGGCGCTGGACCGGCAGGCCGACGGGGTGGCGTGGCTCGAGCAGTTGGCCGCAGAGTTCAGTCCCGAGGCCACCGCATCGCGCACCGGCATCGACCCCGACACCGCACGCTCACTGGCCCGCGATCTGGCCAGCACGCCGCGGGCCGCGGTGTACGGCCGAGTCGGCACCAGCACCGGCGAAAGCGGCACGCTCACAACGTATTTGCTCGATGCGGTGAATCTGGCCGCAGGCAACATGGACCGTCCGGGTGGCAGCATGTTCGGCACCTTCGGTATGCCGGGGGAGCGGTGGGCGATGAAGGCCGTTGGCGCGCTGCTGCGAACGATGTACACCCGCAGGCGGTCGCGGATCGGTGGCTTCCCTTCGGTGCTGCTGTCCGAACCTGCCGGCGTGATGGCCAAGGAGATCACCACGCCGGGCCGCGGCCAGGTACGGGCATTGTTCGTCAGCGCAGGCAATCCCGTGCTGTCGGTGCCCAACGGCAACGAACTGGAGACAGCGCTGGAGTCCTTGGAGTTGATGGTCGGGATCGACCTCTACGTCAACGAGACACTTGCGCATTGTGATTACGTGTTGCCCGCCGCGACGATGTACGAACGCGACGACTTCCCGCTGCCGTTCCAGACGTTGCAGCCGACACCGTTCCGCCAGGCCACCGAGGCCGTCGTCGCCCCGGTGGGGCAGGCCCGCACCGAATGGCAGGTGATCGATGACCTGACCCAACGGATGTGGCGTCGCACCCCGGGCTTGGTTGCGATGGCCGCAGCACGAAAAGTGTTGGCGCTGTTCGGTGTTCAACTCGCACCCAGGCTGCTGGTGGACATCGTCATCCGGCTTGGCGAAGGTGGGGACCTCTTCGGGCTGCGCCGTGGTGGGCTGACCTTCACCAGGCTGGCGGCCGAGTATCCGCACGGCAAGGTGCTGGCGCGCAACCTGCGCGACGGCATGCTGCGCAGGGTTGTCGTGTACCGCGGTTCTCGGGTGCGACTGCAGCACGACGCGATCGCAACTGAGGTCGCGGCGCTGTCGAGCAGACGGGTCCCTGACGGCTATCCCATGCGACTGATCGGTATGCGCGAAACACGTTCGGAGAACTCGTGGATGCACAACTCGCCGCTGCTGATGCGCGGCGAGCGCACCCAGGCGGCGCGCATGCACGTCGACGACGCCGTCGCGGCCGACATCGCCGACGGCGACCGGGTGCGGATCGCGTCGCCGCACGGCGAGATCGAACTGCCCGTCGTCGTCACCAAGGACATCGTCGCGGGCGTCGTCGCCGTACCCCACGGCTGGGGCCACAAGGGCACCGGCGGCTGGCAGCTCGCCAACGGTGCGGGCGGCGCCAACGTCAATCAGCTGATGTCCAGCGCGCCAGAGGATTTGGAGAAGCTCGCGGGTATGGCCCGGCTGACCGGCGTCCCGGTGCGGGTCGATCGCGCGTAGCCATGGCCGCCGGACGTCTTGACGGAAAATCCACGGTGGTCACGGGTGCGGCGTTCGGCATCGGCCGGGCGACCGCCGAGGCCTTCGCCCGCGAGGGCGCACGCCTGGTGGTGACCGATCTTCAGGAGCGGCCGCTGCTGGCCCTCGCCGACGAGTTGCGCGGCCACGGCGCGGAAGTCGAGACGGTCGTCGGGGATGTCTCGGTCGAGGCGGATGCGCGGCGGATGATCGGCGCCGCGGTCGATCGCTTCGGCCGCCTCGACGTGGTGGTCGCCAACGCGGGAATCATCCCGCTGGGGGACGTGACCGAGATGACGAGCGCCGACTGGGACAACGTGATGGCCGTCGACGGCCGCGGCATGTTCCTCACCTGTAAGTTCACCATCGAGGCGATGACAGCAGCGGGCGGTGGCGCCATCGTCTGCCTTTCGTCGATTTCCGGAGTGGCCGGGCAGAAGCGGCAGGCGGCCTACGGCCCCGCCAAGTTCGTCGCCGCCGGGCTGACCAAACATCTGGCGGTCGAATGGGCCGACCGCGGTATCAGGGTCAACGCCGTTGCCCCCGGGACGATCCGCACCGAGCGCGTCAAGCAACTCCGTGACGAACCGGGCGGCGCGCAATATCTCGCGCAGATCGAGCGGATGCACCCGATGGGCCGCATCGGCGAGCCAGCAGAGGTCGCCAGCGCCATTGTCTTCCTGGCCTCCGACGACGCCTCGTTCATCACTGGCGTGGTGCTGCCGGTCGACGGCGGGTACCTCGCGCAGTAACTGTCAGATGCGTTGGGCGACAGCTGCTTCGACGGCCCGGTCGAGGAAGTCCGGTGGGACGTCCTGCCATTCGGTCCGCCACCGGCCGGACCGCTGATCGGTCTGCAGTTCGGACAGCGTGGTCGCTACGTACGGGCCGCCGTCGACCAGGTAGCGCAGCATCCGCAACTGTGCGCACTGCGCAGCGACGGCCGCGATGGTGGCCTTCGCTTCGTCGACGCGGCCCGCCGCCGACAAGCTCGCACCCAGCAGGCGGCGCGCGCGCAGCAGCGCCTGCGGCCGGTTGGGTGATGACGTCCGATCGACCCACTCCTGCGCCCACCGGCAGGCCCGCTGCTTGGAGTCCTGATCGTCGGCGGCCATCAGTACCCGGATCGCAGACGCCTCTTCGAACTGGACGGTGATCTCGTCGATGGCGTCGACGGGCCGGCGGCGGTGCTCGTAGGAGGTTGGCGGCCACGGGTCGGCGTCGGGCAGCGGCGCAAGGCCGAGTCGGGTGCGCTCGTGTTCGGCCATCGCCCGCAGTCGGGGTAGCGAAAGCGTCCGCGCGATACGGACGGCCTCGTCCAGACGTTGCGCCGCCGCGTGCCGGTCACCTTGTAGCGTCTTGATCCTGGCCGCGATGACGTAGCGCGCGATCTTGAAGTCGACCGAGCCGCCCTCGGGGCCGAGTTTGTAGCCTTCCTCCAGCAGCCGGTCGGCTTCCTCGAGATCGCCACGCTCGTAGAGCAATTCGCCGAGCGCCGAGCTCGCCAACCGCGCCGTGTAGGAATGACTTCCGCCGGACCGTTTCGCGATCTTGAGCGCCTTGCGGAAACAGGCTTCCGCGGTGGGAATGTCGAGCATCAACCGGTGCGCGAGCCCGGTGTAGCACAGGCCGTGAACCAGGTTGAAACTGTCGCCCTTACGCTCGGCGTACGGCGCGGCCCACGCCTGGATCCGGTTCACTTCGTCGAGGTTGTAGTGATATGCCGCGGCGAAGGTCGAGACGGTGGCGGCCACGCCGACGGCGAAGGGGCGCTGACTGTCTCGTCGCGCCAAGCACGGCGCGATGTGCTCGTCGATGCCGGCAAGCCGGTCGGAGCGCAGATCGGCCACCCCGCGCACCACACCGGCCTCCGCCCGCAGATCCGCGATCTCGTCGTCACCGAAGCCGGACTTGGTCAGCCCGGCATCCATCAGTTCGAGTGCCTGGTTGGCCGCAGGCACCCGGTGCAGCACGATGTTGGCCCATGCCAGCGCGAGCTGCAGCCGCGGATCGGTTCGCACGACGGCGGCAGGCAGCTTGCCGACCAACCCGATCAGCGTCGACATCTGTGATTTCGCCACCAGATCGATGCCGTCGTTTTCGACCAGCTGCACCGCCCGCGCATCGTCACCGGCCGCCAGCGCGTGATCGACTGCCTCACTGACCAAGTGGTGCTCGGCGAACCACGTCGACGCCACCTGGTGCAGGCGGGCCATCCGTCTCGGATCATCGCGACCCAGTCGGTGCCGCAGGAAGTCACCGAACAGCTGGTGGTAGCGGAACCATTGGTCGTCGAGCCGACGCAGGAACAGGTCTCGCTCCTCGACTTGCTCCAGCATCGCTTGCCCGTCCGGCACGCCGGACAACGCCGCCGCCAGGTCCCCGCAGATCCGCTCGGTGACCGACGTGGCGAGCAGGAAGTCGAGCATCGACGGTTCGAGGGTGTCGAGCACGTTTTCGGCGAGGAACTCGCTGATCGCGTGGTGGCGGCCGGTCATCGTGCCGATCAGTTGGACCGGATCGTCGCGGCCGCGCAGCGACAGCGTCGCCAGCTGCAGCGCGGCGACCCAGCCGTCGGTCTTCGCCGTGAGTTCCTCGACGTCGGTGCGGTCGAGATCCAGCCCACCAAGCTCGATCAGGAAGTTCTCCGATTCGGTCACGTCGAAACGCAGTGCGGTGGCGTCGATTTCGACCAGCTCGTCCTTCATCCGCATCCGGCTCATGGGCAGGCCGCTCTGACTGCGGCTGGTTACCACGACGGACAGGTCATCGGGGGCGTAGACGAGCAGATACAGCAGGGCCGCGATGGTGGCCGGGTCGGTGACCCTGTGCCAGTCGTCGATCACCAGTGTCATCGGGGTGCCGCCCTGATGGATCTCGTTGATCAGCGAGGTCAGCACGTAGCGTTCGGCTTCGTCGCCGTGCTCTTCCAGCACTTCGCCCAATTCGCTTGCCAGCGTTGGCGTTACCGTGCGGATGGCCTCGATCAGATGTGACAGGAACCAGACCACGTTGTTGTCGTCATGGTCCACGGTCAGCCATGCCACGGCCACGCCCTCGGCGGCCAGTTGCTTGGCCCACTGTGCGGCCAGTGTGCTCTTGCCGAAGCCGGTCGGGCCGTGGATCACCGTGAGCTTCTTGTGCCGGCCGGCCCGCAACACGTCGATCAGCCGGGCCCGTTGAACCAACTCCTTCGTCGACACCGGCAGCTGAAACCGGGTGGCCGGTGCGGGCGGGGTCAGTGCGCGCGCCGGATAGCTCGGCGTGCGCGGCGACCGCGCCGGGTTGTACCGGATGGTCGGGGCGGGTGCAGGCACCGGCATGTCGTCGACGGGTAAGCCGTGTCGCCGCTGCACCTCTCGCAACTGCTCCCCGAAGGCTTCGGCTGTCGGAGGTCGGTCCTCGATCTTCCGCGACATGGCCTGCTCGATCACCGCGCATACGTCGATGGGCAGACCGGAGTCACGCAGGCTCGGCATCGGGTGTCGGGTGATCCGGAGGAACTGGGCGACCATCTGCTCGCCCTTGCGGCGCTCGAACACCGCGTGACCCGTGCCCGCGCAGAACAAGGTCGCGGCCAAGCTGTACACATCGGAGGTGGCATCGGGTTGCTCGCCGAGCAGCACCTCCGGCGCCGTGTACGCCGGCGATCCCATCACCGCGCCGTCACCGGTCTGGAATCCGCCGACGATGCGGGCGATTCCGAAATCCGTCAGCGCCGGTTCGCCGTACTCGCTGAGCAGAATGTTGGCGGGTTTGACGTCGCGGTGCAGGGTTTCGCGCCGGTGGGCGGTTTCCAGTGCACCCGCGACCTTCACGCCGAGGTGCAGTGCGTCGGCCCACCCCAGCGGTCCGTTGTCGTGGATCTTGTCCTCCAGCGAACCGTGCGGGTGGTACTGCATCACGATGAACGGCCTGCCGGTGGCGGTGGTCCCGACCTGGAAGATGGTCACGATGTGCGGATGCCCGGACAGCTTGCCCATCGCGACCTGTTCGCGCACGAACCGCTCCAGGTTGTCGGACTCGAGATCTGCGGTGAGCACCTTGACCGCGACGATGCGATCGAGTTCGGGCTGACTGCACCGGTAAACGACGCCGAACCCGCCGCGGCCGATCTCCTGGGGATCGGAGAAACCGGCAGCCGTCAACTCCGCCGGCACTCCGGCGTGCACATCCCCCTGCGTCGGCAGCGGGTCGCTGGTGACCATCGGTCGTCTCGGTATCGCCGGCGCCATGACGTCGCCATGGCCTCTGAGCTGAGCATAAACCGATCCGACCCGGCCCGAACGCGGATGAGTGTCGGCCGATGGCCCAACCGGATCTCGAATAAACGGGCCCGTCACCTGACAACACCCGTTACCTTTTGCGCGGTGAAGCAGTTCTGGGCGTGGTTGGTCGCGGTGATGATCAGCGCAGGGGTGGTTGCGGCAATGGCCGCGGGCGCCGGCGTGGCGTCCGCCGACGACACGACTGGTTCGGACGCCGCGGGGACCACATCGTCGGAGTCGACGAAACCGAAAGAGAGCGAAGCGGGTTCGGATACCTCCAGCGGCAGCCTCAAATCGGACCCGGTAGCGGAGAAGCCGAAGAAGGACGACGAAGCGCCCGACGTTACCGAGCACGGCGATGACCCAGAGCCCATCGACGAGTCGTCGGCGCCACGGTCCGGGGCAAAGTCGCCAGCCAACAAGAAGGCGACAGAATCCGGCGCCGCGAAGAAATCGGTGCGGAAGCCGGCCAAGCCGACGGCTGCCGAAAAGGCGGCGCAGGAACCGGCGATCGAGAAGGCCGAGACCGAGGAGCCGGCCGTGGTGGCCGGGCCCGCGGCCGACGAGGCGCCCGCTGTCGTGCCGGTCGCGCGCATCGAGCCGAAGACCCGCGCGCCCGCGACCAGCGCGGTGGCGCTGGCGGCACCGGTCGCCGCGCAGATCACCTCGACCGCGGACGCTTCGCCGCTGTCCGGGCTGATCAGCGCGATCGGCACGATCGTGTTCAACCTGTACGGCGCCGCGATCCGGCTGTTCGGCGGGCCACCGATCCTTCCGGTGAACAGCACAGTCACGGTGCGCAGTTCGACGCTGCGGCTCGACTGCGGGTGCGGCCGCGACGACTCGATGGAAGTGCCCGCCGACTGGTATGTGCCTGACACCGCCACGCCGCCGACGCGACTGATCTATCTGCAGCACGGCTTCCTCGCCGCGGGGCCGTGGTACAGCCACACCGCCGCCACCCTCGCCGAGCAGACCAACAGCATTGTGGTCACGCCGTCGATCACGTCGAACTTCTTCGCGTCCGACGCCTGCTGGCTCGGTGCGCCGCCGATGCAGGAAGCGGTGGCGAATCTGTTCGAGGTCGACAACACCGCGCTGGCCGACAGCGCGCTCGCGGCCGGCTATACCGGCCCGATTCCGGATCGGGTCGTGCTTGTCGGTCACTCCCTCGGAGGTGGGCTCGTCGCAGGGACCGCCGGCTCCATGGTCGACAAC
Source organism: Mycobacterium sp. NPDC048908 (assembly GCF_043197955.1). Classification (NCBI taxonomy): domain Bacteria; kingdom Bacillati; phylum Actinomycetota; class Actinomycetes; order Mycobacteriales; family Mycobacteriaceae; genus Mycobacterium; species Mycobacterium sp. NPDC048908. The sequence goes on from NZ_JBICUE010000002.1 coordinate 240,018, forward strand.
GAGACCATCGACCCGCTGGCCGGGGTGGTGATGCTCGACGGCGTCGGCCTCGACGATTCGATGGCGGCGTCGCTTGACAAAGTCCCCGACGACATTCCGATCTATCAACTCGCCGCGCCCAGGTACTTCTGGAACCAGTTCGGCGTCGGTACCGACGCCCTGCTGCAGGCGCGGCCGGGCGAATTCATCGGCGTCACACTGGTCGGCGGGTCACACGTCGATTCGATGCGTGGCGGCAACCCGCTCATCCAGTTCTCGCAACAACTCGTCTCGGGGTTCTCCAAGCCCAAGAACGTGGCGGCGGCCCAGATCCTGATGGTCGGCTGGGTCAATGACATGTTCGCTGGAAATTGGGAAGAAGGCGTTTATCTCGACCGCGGCGAACGGTTGGTCCTCGACACACCGGCGGGGCGGGCCACGTTGGTCGACCTGCCCAACTCGCTCACCAAGCCGTTCATCTTGAACCCGCTGCAGGTATTCGTGCCGCTGGGAGATGTTTTTTTCACCTTCGAGCCGACCTGCGCCGCGCGGTCGGTGCCCGCCACCAACTGTCCGGGATCGCTGGCCGCGTGACAACCTAAGCGCTTCGGATAAACAGTCCGGTGCGGCCGCCGCGTGGGCTAGAGTTTGCTGAGGTCGCGACGGGAGACAGCATGATCGATCGGTTGTTGCCCTGGATGGCGGCGGGCATTCTCGGTGCGGGTCTGCTGACGGCGACGGTGGCCGGGGCGGGTATCGCGGTTGCCGACGACGCGACGACGTCGGGCGCCACCAAGCAGACGTCCGCTGAGCCATCGAATCCGACTGTGAGGCAACGGGATTCGAAAACGGACAGCACGAAGAAGCCTCGCAGGAACCACGTCGAAAAGGCACGTGGCGGCGACCAACCGTCCACGAAGCCCGCCGACGATGACAACTCGTCGGCCGGCGCAGCCCATGGTGCGAGCGCGGACCCAACGCCCGACCCGACATCGACCGACCAGGCGACACCCAAGAAGAAGCGCGATAACGACGCCACCGAATTACAGAAGTCCAAGAAGTCAGATCAGCGGGACAGGCCCGCTGCTGTCGCGGCAGACGCGAAGAAGACACTCGACAACGCCGATGCCGAGGTTGCCGACACTCCTGCGCAGGAGGCGTCGACGGTGTTGACCGCCGCAGCGGCCGTGCCGGTGCAGACAACTGTCGCAGAGCCGACGGCCAAGCAATCGCCGGTTTCGACGACACCCGTGGCGGCGCCGACCCAGCCCACCCTCACGTCCGGGATCACGAACGTGATCAACGCCGTCGGCAACCTGGTCTTCAACGTGCTGGCGCTGGTGACCAATCTGGCCGCCGGACCGCCGGTCCTCCCGCCGGGCAGCACGGTCACCGTACGTCGCTCGACACTCGACGTCGGTGGCAAAACGGTGACCGCGGACTGGTACTTCCCGAACGAGTCCGAGCCGGCGACCGGGCTCATCTATTTACAGCACGGCGCCTTCGCCGTCGGTTCCATGTACAGCTACACCGCGGCGGACCTCGCCGAGCAGACGAACAGCATCGTCGTCGCTCCCACGATGTCGACCAACGGATACGCACCCGACGGCATGTGGCTGGGTGGCGCCCCGCTGCAAATGGCCGTTGCCGACCTGTTCGAAGGGGACCGCGATGCGTTGACGGCGAGCGCAAGTGCCGCCGCCGGCCATCCGGTGACGCTGCCCCAGCAGTTCGTGCTCGCCGGACACTCCCTCGGCGGCGGCTTCGTCACCGCCACTGCGGCCGATCTCGCCGGCGACAAGGCGGCCCAAGATCTGGCCGGTGTCATCCTGTTCGACCCCGTGGCACCCGCAGGTCAAGACGGCGTGCTGGCCACGGCCTTTGGGGACCTGCCCGACGACCTGCCGGTATTGCTCATCGGTTCACCCCCATCCTCCTGGAACGAGTTGGGGGCGGCGGCCAACGCCTTGGTGGCCGCACGGCCGGGCGAATTCGTCGGGGTGATCCTGGACGGCGGCTCACACGGAGACGCCTCGCAGGGTGGGAATCCCCTGATCCAGCTGATATTGAAGGTGGCCACCGGCGTGCCTAGGGCGGAGAACGTCGCGGCCGCCCAGACACTCGCTTCGGGCTGGATCAGCGACATGTTCGCGGGCACGCAACACGGCGCCTACGCCGCGCCCGGCGACGTGTTTGACATCGACACTCCCGCGGGAACCGCGACGGCGTACGCGCTGCCCGACACCTACCATCGGCCGTCGCCTTTCCAGGTGCTGCTGTCTGCACTCGTCGATTTCTTCACGGCGTCAATGGGCAACGGCACGTCGACCGGCGTCGCCGACGTCCCCGCGCAAAGCCGGATTTAACGGAAAACTCCACACCAACACGGCGTTATCTCTTGACGGAAGGAGGCAAACGAGCCAATCTGTTGGGCAGCAATGTATGGATGGGTTAGAGGTATCGAGTCGCCAGCCAGCGCCCGGTGACTTCTGCATGCAGTGGTTGAGGAATATGCCGTCCTGCGGTACTGTTGGACGTTGCGCTGGCTGCATCCTGCCCACCTAAACCCGCACCTGACACCGATGTCCTAGCCTGAGCCCCGCTCAGTGATCTAGTCGCGTGCCGTTTGTTCGGGAGTTTGTGGTCGTGAGAGGCCAGCCGAACCGACGCAGATAGCGACCAAGGACAGGCCACTCAATCCCTTGTGGTCACCGAACCGTCGCATGAGGTGCTGGAAGGATGCATCTTGGCAGGGTCCCGCCAATCCAAGTCAGCTGTAGCTAATCCCAATAACTCCGTCCCAGGCGCACCAAACCGAGTCTCTTTCGCAAAGCTCCGTGAACCACTTGAGGTTCCAGGGCTGCTCGACATCCAGACCGAGTCCTTCGACTGGTTGGTCGGCTCGGACTCCTGGCGCGAGAAGGCCAAGGCGCGCGGGGACGTCAGCCCCGTCGGCGGCCTCGAAGAGGTGCTGGCGGAGTTGTCGCCGATCGAGGACTTCTCCGGCTCGATGTCGCTGTCGTTCTCCGATCCGCGCTTCGACGAGGTGAAGGCCCCGGTCGACGAGTGCAAAGACAAGGACATGACGTACGCGGCTCCGCTGTTCGTCACGGCCGAGTTCATCAACAACAACACCGGTGAGATCAAGAGCCAGACGGTCTTCATGGGCGACTTCCCGATGATGACCGAGAAGGGCACCTTCATCATCAACGGCACCGAGCGTGTCGTCGTGTCTCAGCTGGTCCGCTCGCCCGGTGTGTACTTCGACGAGACCATCGACAAGTCCACCGAGAAGACGCTGCACAGCGTCAAGGTGATCCCCGGCCGCGGTGCGTGGCTGGAGTTCGACGTCGACAAGCGCGACACCGTCGGTGTCCGCATCGACCGCAAGCGCCGTCAGCCGGTCACCGTGCTGCTCAAGGCGCTCGGCTGGACCAACGAGCAGATCACGGAGCGGTTCGGCTTCTCCGAGATCATGATGGGCACGCTGGAGAAGGACAACACCGCAGGCACCGACGAGGCGCTGCTGGACATCTACCGCAAGCTGCGGCCGGGCGAACCGCCCACCAAGGAGTCTGCGCAGACCCTGCTGGAGAACCTGTTCTTCAAGGAGAAGCGCTACGACCTGGCCAGGGTGGGTCGCTACAAGGTCAACAAGAAGCTCGGCCTGAACACCGACAAGCCCATCACGTCGTCGACGCTCACTGAAGAGGACGTCGTCGCCACCATCGAGTACCTGGTGCGCCTGCACGAAGGTCAGACCACGATGACCGTCCCCGGCGGCGTCGAGGTCCCGGTGGAGACCGACGACATCGACCACTTCGGCAATCGTCGCCTGCGTACCGTCGGCGAGCTGATCCAGAACCAGATCCGGGTCGGCCTTTCGCGTATGGAACGCGTCGTGCGCGAGCGGATGACCACTCAGGACGTCGAGGCGATCACGCCGCAGACCTTGATCAACATCCGTCCCGTCGTGGCGGCCATCAAGGAGTTCTTCGGCACCAGCCAGCTGAGCCAGTTCATGGACCAGAACAACCCGCTGTCGGGTCTGACCCACAAGCGTCGCCTGTCGGCGCTGGGCCCGGGCGGTCTGTCCCGTGAGCGCGCCGGCCTGGAGGTCCGCGACGTGCACTCGAGCCACTACGGCCGGATGTGCCCGATCGAGACGCCGGAAGGCCCGAACATCGGCCTTATCGGTTCGTTGGCGACGTACGCGCGGGTGAACCCGTTCGGGTTCATCGAGACGCCATACCGCAAGGTGGTCGACGGTGTGATCACCGACCAGATCGACTATCTGACTGCCGACGAGGAGGACCGCCACGTCGTGGCGCAGGCCAACTCGCCGACCGACGCTTCAGGCCGATTCGTCGAGGATCGCGTGCTGGTGCGCCGGAAGGGTGGCGAGGTCGAGTTCGTCTCGGCGACCGAGGTCGACTACATGGACGTCTCGCCGCGCCAGATGGTGTCGGTCGCGACGGCGATGATTCCGTTCCTCGAGCACGACGACGCCAACCGTGCCCTGATGGGTGCCAACATGCAGCGCCAGGCGGTTCCGCTGGTGCGCAGCGAGGCCCCGCTGGTCGGCACCGGTATGGAGTTGCGCGCCGCGATCGACGCGGGCGATGTCGTGGTCGCCGACAAGGCAGGCGTCATCGAAGAGGTGTCCGCCGACTACGTCACCGTGATGGCCGACGACGGCACCCGGCACACCTACCGGATGCGCAAGTTCGCCCGGTCCAACCACGGCACCTGCGCCAACCAGCGTCCGATCGTGGACGCCGGGCAGCGTGTCGAGGCGGGCCAGGTCATCGCCGACGGCCCCTGCACCGAGAACGGTGAGATGGCGCTCGGCAAGAACCTGCTCGTGGCGATCATGCCGTGGGAGGGCCACAACTACGAGGACGCGATCATCCTGTCCAACCGCCTGGTTGAGGAGGACGTGCTCACCTCGATTCACATCGAGGAGCACGAGATCGATGCCCGCGACACCAAGCTGGGCGCCGAGGAGATCACCAGGGACATCCCGAACGTCTCCGATGAGGTGCTGGCCGATCTCGACGAGCGCGGCATCGTCCGCATCGGTGCCGAGGTCCGCGACGGCGACATCCTGGTCGGCAAGGTCACCCCGAAGGGTGAGACCGAGCTGACCCCTGAGGAGCGGCTGCTCCGCGCGATCTTCGGTGAGAAGGCCCGCGAGGTCCGCGACACGTCGCTGAAGGTGCCGCACGGTGAGTCCGGCAAGGTCATCGGCATCCGGGTGTTCTCCCGCGAGGACGACGACGAGCTGCCGGCCGGCGTCAACGAGTTGGTGCGCGTCTACGTCGCGCAGAAGCGCAAGATCTCCGACGGCGACAAGCTGGCCGGACGCCACGGCAACAAGGGCGTCATCGGCAAGATCCTGCCCGTCGAGGACATGCCGTTCCTTCCCGACGGCACGCCGGTCGACATCATCCTGAACACCCACGGTGTGCCGCGACGGATGAACATCGGCCAGATCTTGGAGACCCACCTCGGGTGGGCCGCCAAGGCCGGCTGGAAGATCGACGGTTCGCCGGAGTGGGCTGCCAACCTGCCCGAGGAGATGCTGGAGGTCGAGCCGAACAGCATCGTCTCGACGCCGGTGTTCGACGGTGCGCGCGAAGCCGAGCTTCAGGGTCTGCTGGCGTCGACGTTGCCGAGCCGCGACGGCGAGACGCTGGTCGACGAGGACGGCAAGGCGAAGCTGTTCGACGGTCGCAGTGGCGAGCCGTTCCCGTACCCGGTGACGGTTGGCTACATGTACATCCTCAAGCTGCACCACCTGGTGGACGACAAGATCCACGCCCGCTCCACTGGCCCGTACTCGATGATCACCCAGCAGCCGCTGGGCGGTAAGGCGCAGTTCGGTGGCCAGCGGTTCGGGGAGATGGAGTGCTGGGCCATGCAGGCCTACGGCGCGGCGTACACGCTGCAGGAGCTGTTGACCATCAAGTCCGACGACACCGTCGGCCGGGTCAAGGTGTACGAGGCGATCGTCAAGGGCGAGAACATCCCCGAGCCGGGCATTCCGGAGTCGTTCAAGGTGCTTCTCAAGGAGTTGCAGTCGCTGTGCCTGAACGTCGAGGTGCTGTCTTCGGATGGTGCCGCGATCGAGATGCGTGACGGCGACGACGAGGACCTGGAGCGCGCTGCCGCGAACCTGGGAATCAACCTGTCGCGCAACGAATCTGCGTCTGTTGAGGATCTTGCTTGATTTTGGGTGAACTCCTCCTTGCTGTTATTGGTTTCTAATCCCGAAAGGGGAAAGGGAGTTACGTGCTAGACGTCAACTTCTTCGATGAGCTCCGGATCGGTCTTGCCACCGCCGACGACATCCGTAACTGGTCGTTCGGTGAGGTCAAGAAGCCGGAAACCATCAACTACCGCACACTGAAGCCGGAGAAGGACGGCCTGTTCTGCGAGAAGATCTTCGGACCGACTCGCGACTGGGAGTGCTACTGCGGCAAGTACAAGCGCGTCCGCTTCAAGGGCATCATCTGCGAGCGCTGCGGCGTCGAGGTGACGCGTGCCAAGGTGCGTCGCGAGCGGATGGGTCACATCGAGCTGGCCGCGCCGGTCACCCACATCTGGTACTTCAAGGGCGTTCCGTCGCGCCTGGGTTACCTGCTGGACCTGGCGCCGAAGGATCTCGAGAAGATCATCTACTTCGCCGCGTACGTGATCACGTCCGTGGACGAGGAGATGCGCCACAACGAGCTGTCCACGCTCGAGGCCGAGATGGCCGTGGAGCGCAAGGCCGTTGAGGATCAGCGCGACGCCGACCTGGAGGCTCGGGCGCAGAAGCTCGAAGCCGACATGAAGGAGCTCGAGGACGAGGGCGCCAAGTCCGACGTCAAGCGCAAGGTGCGTGACGGCGGCGAGCGCGAGATGCGTCAGCTCCGCGACCGGGCCCAGCGCGAGCTGGACCGGCTCGAGGAGATCTGGAACACCTTCACCAAGCTGGCTCCCAAGCAGCTGATCGTCGACGAGGTGCTCTACCGCGAGCTCGTCGACCGCTACGGCGAGTACTTCACCGGCGCCATGGGCGCGGAGTCGATCAAGAAGCTCATCGAGACCTTCGACATCGACGCCGAGGCCGAGTCGCTGCGCGACACCATCCGTAACGGCAAGGGCCAGAAGAAGCTTCGTGCTCTCAAGCGGCTCAAGGTCGTCGCGGCCTTCCAGCAGTCGAGCAACTCGCCGCTGGGCATGGTGCTCGACGCGGTTCCGGTGATCCCGCCGGAGCTTCGCCCCATGGTGCAGCTCGACGGTGGCCGCTTCGCCACCAGCGACCTCAACGACCTGTACCGCCGCGTCATCAACCGCAACAACCGGCTCAAGAGGCTGATCGACCTCGGCGCGCCCGAGATCATCGTCAACAACGAGAAGCGCATGCTTCAGGAGTCGGTGGACGCGCTGTTCGACAACGGCCGTCGCGGCCGTCCGGTCACCGGGCCGGGCAACCGTCCGCTGAAGTCGCTGTCCGATCTGCTGAAGGGAAAGCAGGGCCGGTTCCGTCAGAACCTGCTCGGCAAGCGTGTCGACTACTCCGGCCGTTCGGTCATCGTGGTCGGCCCGCAGCTCAAGCTGCACCAGTGCGGTCTGCCCAAGCTGATGGCGCTCGAGCTGTTCAAGCCGTTCGTGATGAAGCGTCTTGTCGATTTGAACCACGCGCAGAACATCAAGAGCGCCAAGCGGATGGTGGAGCGTCAGCGTCCGCAGGTGTGGGATGTGCTGGAAGAGGTCATCGGCGAGCACCCGGTGCTGCTGAACCGCGCACCGACGCTGCACCGCCTGGGCATCCAGGCCTTCGAGCCGCAGCTGGTGGAGGGCAAGGCAATTCAGCTGCACCCGCTGGTGTGTGAAGCGTTCAACGCCGACTTCGACGGTGACCAGATGGCCGTGCACCTTCCGCTGAGTGCGGAGGCGCAGGCCGAGGCTCGCATCTTGATGCTGTCCTCGAACAACATCCTGTCGCCTGCGTCGGGTCGTCCGCTGGCCATGCCGCGTCTGGACATGGTGACCGGGTTGTACTACCTGACCACCATGATCGACGGCGACACCGGCGAATTCACCCCTGCCGCAAAGGATCAGCCGGAGACGGGCGTGTACAGCTCGCCCGCCGAGGCCATCATGGCGATGGACCGCGGCGCGCTTTCGGTGCGCTCCAAGATCCGGGTGCGGCTGACCCAGTTGCGTCCGCCCGCCGACATCGAGGCCGAGTTGTTCGGCGACGAGGGTTGGAAGCCGGGTGACGCGTGGACTGCCGAGACCACGCTGGGCCGGGTGCTGTTCAACGAGTTGCTCCCGGTTGGGTATCCGTTCGTCAACGAGCAGATGCACAAGAAGGTGCAGGCCCGGATCGTCAACGATCTTGCCGAGCGCTACCCGATGATCGTGGTCGCGCAGACCGTCGACAAGCTGAAGGACGCCGGCTTCTACTGGGCCACCCGTTCGGGTGTCACGGTCTCGATGGCCGACGTCATCGTGCCGCCGGAGAAGCAGGAGATCCTCGAGCGCTACGAGGCCGAAGCCGACCGGATCGAAAAGCAGTACCAGCGTGGTGCTCTCAACCATGAGGAGCGCAACGGTGAGCTGGTGAAGATCTGGCAGAAGGCCACCGAAGAGGTCGGTGAGGCGCTGCGGTCGCACTACCCGGCAGACAACCCGATCATCACGATCGTGGACTCCGGCGCGACGGGTAACTTCACCCAGACGCGAACGCTCGCAGGCATGAAGGGTCTGGTGACCAACCCGAAGGGTGAGTTCATCCCGCGCCCGATCAAGTCCTCGTTCCGTGAGGGCCTGACGGTGCTGGAGTACTTCATCAACACCCACGGCGCCCGAAAGGGTCTGGCGGACACCGCACTTCGTACCGCCGACTCGGGCTACCTGACCCGTCGTCTCGTCGACGTGTCGCAGGACGTCATCGTTCGCGAGACCGACTGCGAGACCGAGCGCGGCATCACGGTCACCCTGGCCGAGTTGGGCGCCGACGGATTGGTGCGCGATCAGCACATCGAGACGTCTGCCTACGCGCGCACGTTGGCCACCGATGCCGTCGACGCCAAGGGCAACGTGATCGTCGAGCGTGGTCACGACCTGGGTGACCCGGCCATCGAGGCACTGCTGGCCGCGGGCATTACCGACGTCAAGGTCCGCTCCGTGCTGACCTGCGCCACGGGCACCGGTGTGTGCGCGATGTGCTACGGCCGTTCGATGGCGACGGGCAAGCTCGTCGACATCGGCGAGGCGGTCGGCATCGTCGCCGCGCAGTCCATCGGTGAGCCCGGCACGCAGCTGACCATGCGTACGTTCCACCAGGGTGGCGTCACCGGCGGTGGCGACATCGTCGGTGGTCTGCCGCGCGTGCAGGAACTGTTCGAGGCCCGCGTGCCGCGCGACAAGGCGCCGATCGCCGACGTCACCGGTCGGGTGCGCCTCGAAGAGGGCGAACGCTTCTACAAGATCACCATCGTCCCCGACGATGGCGGCGAAGAAGTGGTGTACGACAAGCTGTCTCGTCGTCAGCGCCTGAAGGTGTTCAAGCACGAGGACGGCACCGAGCGGCTGCTGTCCGACGGCGACCACGTCGAGGTCGGCCAGCAGTTGATGGAAGGCTCCGCGGACCCGCACGAGGTGCTGCGTGTCCAGGGCCCCCGCGAGGTGCAGATCCACCTCGTCAAGGAGGTTCAGGAGGTCTACCGCGCTCAGGGCGTGTCGATCCACGACAAGCACATCGAGGTGATCGTCCGGCAGATGCTGCGTCGCGTCACGATCATCGACTCGGGCTCGACGGAGTTCCTGCCCGGCTCGCTGACCGAACGTGGCGAGTTCGAGACCGAGAACCGTCGGGTGGTTGCCGAGGGCGGTGAGCCCGCGGCGGGTCGTCCGGTGCTGATGGGTATCACGAAGGCGTCGCTGGCCACCGACTCGTGGCTGTCGGCGGCGTCGTTCCAGGAGACCACTCGCGTGCTGACCGATGCGGCGATCAACTGCCGCAGCGACAAGCTGCAGGGTCTGAAGGAGAACGTGATCATCGGCAAGTTGATCCCGGCAGGCACCGGCATCAACCGCTACCGCAACATCCAGGTGCAGCCGACCGAAGAGGCGCGGGCCGCCGCGTACACGATCCCGTCCTACGAGGATCAGTACTACAGCCCCGACTTCGGCCAGGCCACCGGTGCCGCGGTGCCGTTGGACGACTACGGCTACTCGGACTATCGGTAAGCAATACGAAGAAGCCCCCGCCTCGTGCGGGGGCTTTTTCGTTGGCGAGTGTGGACTTATGACACGTCCGCGCGCGAAATGCGTGATATAAGTCCACACTCGACGAGGTGTGGGCGAATGCGGCGTGGTTCCTTGTGGGGTTGGCCGCGCTGGTCGTCGGCGCGGAGACAATGGTGCGCGGCGGCGCACGTGTCGCCGCGCGCTTCGGCATCAGCCCGATCGTCATCGGCCTGACCGTGGTGTCGATCGGCACGAGTATGCCCGAGCTTGCCGTGGGCGTGGTCGCGGCGCTCGAAGACAACGGTGCGCTGGCGGTCGGCAACATCACGGGTACCAACGTCGTCAACCTGTTGCTCGTGCTCGGGCTGAGTGCGTTGCTCGTGCCGCTGAGCCTGCAGATCCGCACGCTGCGGTTCGAGTTGCCGGTGATAGCCGCCGCGGCCGCGCTGCTGTGGCTGCTGGCGGCCGACGGTGTGCTTTCGCGATTCGACGGCCTCGTGATGACTGTCGGCGCGGTCGTCTACACGATCGCGGTGGTGCGGGCCGCCCGGCGGGAGAGTCGCATTGCCACAACCGAATTCATCGAGGCCTATCCGACATCGAGGCCGGCGCAACGCACCGGGTTACACGTCGGCATGACGGTGGTAGGCATTGTGATCATCGTGTTGGGCGCCGAACGACTTGTCGACGCGGCCGTCGGCCTCGCACGCGGGTTCGGGGTATCGGATGCGTTGATCGGGCTCACAGTGGTCGCCATCGGGACCTCCGCTCCCGAGTCGGCCACCACCGTGGTGTCCACACTGCGCGGTGAGCGTGACATCGCCGTCGGAAATCTACTCGGCAGCAGCATCTACAACATTCTGTTGATCCTCGGCGTCACCTGCCTGGTGCCTGCGCACGGTCTGACGCTGCCACGTGAAATGGTGCGCGTCGACATCCCGATCATGGTGGCGGTTGCCTTCGTCTGCGTTCCGCTTTTCGTATCGGGACGGCGGGTCAACCGTTTCGAGGGCGGCGCGATGGTGTGTGGGTATGTGGCGTTCCTGGTTTTCCTGCTCGTGACGCAGATGTGACGGCCAAGGCCGCTAGATGGGTTGACGTTCGCGAGCTTTGAAGCTGTCGAGGTTGGCTTCGAGGAACTCGCGCATGGTGACCGGCTCGCGGCCGATGAGCGCGGCGAGCGCGTCAGGATCGGCGGGCAGCGTACGCCCAGCCGTCGCAACCGTGTGCCCGACAGCGGATATGTGTTGTGCCATGGCGACATTGACCACGTCTTGGCCGGCCGACCGGGCCAACTGCTCGAGGTCGTAGCGCCATTGCTCCTGCGTGACGGGTTGGAAGCGAACACGCGCACCGGTGAGTTCGGTGAGCAAGTCGGTGATGTCACCATGGCTGTACGACTGGGACCCCTTCGCGTAGTAAACGGATTCGGCGAATCGCTCGGGATGCAGCAGCGCCGCAAGCCCCAACTCGGCGGCGTCGCGGCCACTGATCCATGCGACTTCGCCGGGGCCGAACGAGTTGCGGATGAGCCCGTGCTCTCGAATGGAATTGCCGTGCAGGACGGCGAGATTCTCGTGGAACAACGCCGCGACGCGCAGGATCCGCAGATCGAGGCCTGCCCACTGCAGAATCTCCTCCGCCAGCCACTGCGCGCGACCCAGACCGCTGAGGCTCGTGGGTTGGGCTGGACCCATCGACATCACGACCGTGCGGGGTTGCCATCCCAACTCACGGACGGCCGAGGCGTAGTTGGCCGCCGCCGGGATGACGCCGGCGTCGATCGGATACGTGAAGTACGCGAGGTCTACATCGGCCAACGCGGGCAACAGCATTCGGCGGTCGTGCAGATCCCCGATGACGATCTCGGCACCGAGCCCGGCGAGCCGGTCGGTGCGCTCGCTGAGGGTCCGTGCCAGTACCCGCACCGGTTGGCCGTGCTCTCGCAGCCGCCGCACCAAGTACTCGCCTGTGTTGCCGTGGCGCCCCGTCGCGCCGGTTAACAGAATCGGGTTGTCTGCCATGTATCTCGTCTCCGTGTCAGTCGAACGTGAACAGAACCTTGCCGCCCCGTTGGGTGGTTTGGGCGTGCTCGAAGGCCTTGCGGTAGTCACTCAGCTGATAAGTCGCCTCAACCGGCACCGTCAGCGCGCCATCGGCCACCAAACCGGTGAGATAGGAAAGCGTCTCGACCACTTCGTGTCGCGGCGCTTGCGCGTACCAGTTGCCGAGCCAGAAGCCGGTGAAGTGAACCTCTTTGGTGAAGAGGGCGGCCGACGACGGCCCGGTCGGCGCGGCTGTCAACGAGCCATACGTCACGGCGGTGCCGCCGAACTTCAGCGCGCCGATCAGATCGGAGGCCAGGGTGCCGCCGAGCGGATCCAGGACCAGCCCGAGTTGTCGGCCGTCGAGTTCGCGGTCGATGTCGGCGGCCAGCGTCGGACCACTGACGAGGACGACGTCGCCGCCGGCGCGGCGGATTTCGGCTGCGGCCTCATCACGGCGCACCACGTTCAGTGTCTTCAGTCCGCGCCGCTTGGCCAGCGCCACCACCAGGCGACCGACGGCCGAGTTGGCCGCGGTTTGTCCGACCCAGTCGCCGACCTTCAGATCGGCGCGCTCCAGCAGCAGATGCGCGGTGGGCGGGTTGATGGTCACCATCGCCAACTGCAGCGGATCGGCGTCGGGTGCCTCGACGACGTCGTTCTCGTTGACCACGACCTGCTCCGACCAGGTGCCGTATTCGTATGTGGGAAGCAGGATCACCCGCTTACCGATGATGCCGCTGTCGACTTCGGTTCCGGCGGCCGTCACGATGCCGACGCCCTCCGCGCCGACGGTCGCAGGCAGGTGCGGGCGTACGAGGTATCTGCCTTCGATGAGCAGTAGATCGGAAGGGTTGATGGCGGCGGCCTCCAGACGGACCGATACTTCGCCGGGCCCAGGCGCCGCTTCGCTGCTGTCCGCTAGGTGGACGGATTTGTCGGGCTGCCCGAACTCGGTCAGGACAAGATGGCGCATAGGACCCTCCCTGCTTGGATGCCACGCTCAAAGTACACCGATCGGTATCCATAGTGCTAGACCGAGTGTATTTACCCATATTTGGGAATGTACCGATCGGTATACTTACGGCCATGACCAGCGAGGCCTCGACGCGCGGCGGGGGTAGGGGAGCGCGGGAGCGTCTGGCGTCTGCCGCCGCCAAGCTGTTCTATCGCAACGGCATCAACGCCACCGGAGTCGAGGCGGTCATCCAACACGCGAACGTGTCGAAAAGGACCCTCTATCAACATTTCTCGAGTAAGACCGAGCTCGTCGAAAACTATTTGCGGGCACTTGACGAGTCGGGCACACCGATGGAGCGCCCACTGGGCCGTTCGGACCTGAGCCCCCGCGAGCGATTGTTGGCCATCTTCGACGTGCCGCCGCTGGAACGATTCCGTGGCTGCCCGTTCCACAACGCCGCGGTCGAGTCGGCGGGCGCGTGGGCCACCATCGACGATTTGGTCCGCGCGCACAAGCGGCGGTTCACCGAGCGGCTGATCGCGGTGGCCGACGAAGCCGGCGCCCGCGACCCCTACGCGCTCGGCAACCAGTTGATGGTCCTGTTCGAAGGCGCGACGGCATTGGCGACGTCGCTCAACGACACCGCCGCGCTGCTGCACGCTCGATCGGCGGCCGCGCAATTGATCGACGACGCCCTTCGGTGAGGTCACCCTCGACCCAAGTGGGCCCCGCCGACGTCGGACGTCCTCACTAGACTCGAACCGTGCTTATCGGTTCGCATGTTCACGGAGATGACCCCTTGGCCGACGCCGCGGCCGACGGTGCGGAAGTGGTGCAGTTCTTCCTCGGCAACCCGCAGAGCTGGAAGAAGCCCAAACCGCGCGAGGACGCCGAAGTCTTGAAGGCATCGAGCATGCCGTTATACGTTCATGCGCCCTACCTGATCAACGTGGCCTCGGCCAACAACCGGGTGCGCATCCCGTCGCGCAAGATCCTGCAGGCCACCTGTGATGCGGCCTCCCAGATCAACGCGACCGCGGTGATCGTGCACGGCGGGCATGCCGACGACAACGACTGGGAGGCGGGCTTCGAGCGCTGGCGCAAGGCGCTGGACTATCTCGAAACGGATGTGCCGGTTTATCTGGAGAACACCGCGGGCGGTGACCATGCGATGGCCAGGCACTTCGATACCATCGCCCGGCTCTGGGACCACATCGGCGACAAGGGCATCGGCTTCTGCCTCGACACCTGCCACGCATGGGCCGCAGGCGAAAAACTCATCGACGCGGTCGAGCGAATCATGAGCATCACCGGCCGAATCGACCTGGTGCACTGCAATGACTCTCGCGACGCCGCCGGTTCGGGCGCCGACCGGCACGCGAACTTCGGCTCCGGACAGATCGATCCTGAGCTGTTGGTCGCAGTCGTCAAGGCCGCCGACGCACCGGTCATCTGCGAAACCGCTGACGAGGGACGCAAGGACGACATCGCGTTTCTGCGCGAACACCTGGACTGATTGTTTCCAAAGGCACGTTTCGGTTACCGAACGGTCACCTAACCTGCGGTGTCGTCTTGGTGAACTACGCTCGATTGAGTGTCGGCAGTCGATGACTCGCCAATTGACTTGGTCCGCCCACAGGAAGCGGACCGTTCGCGCAACCGCCGGCTGACCATCCTCCGCCGCACCGCCGTTGCGGCATGGGCCGTCTTCATCGTCTATCGAACGATCACAACGGGTTTCGCGTTCAACCGCGAACTGGTGCTGCTCTACATCTGCACCGGTCTGCTGGCAGCCAGCATCGGTCAGGGCCGTCGCATGCTGCTGGTCATCCGCGACTGGCTGCCATTCGCGCTGGTGCTCGTCGCGTATGACCTGAGCAGGGGAGCGGCGACGCTGCTCGGACGGCCAACGATGTGGCACTGGCAGGTCGATGCGGATCGCTGGCTGTTCTTCGGGACCGTGCCGACGGTGTGGCTGCAGGAGCGCCTCAAGCAGCCCTTGCCGCCCTGGTGGGAGATCGTGATCAGCACGGTCTACATGTCGTTCTTCATCCTTCCGTACATCGTCGCCGCGGTGCTGTGGCTACGTGACCGCGATGAATGGAAGGCGTTCGTCCGCTTGTTCGTCGGGTTGTCGTTCACGGCGCTGCTGATCTATGCGCTGCTGCCCGCGGCGCCGCCGTGGGCGGCGGCCAGGTGCACCGCATCCGACGTCGACGGCGGGCCGGCAGGGCCCCAGTGCATGTTCCGCCCGGCCCGAGGCGTTCCCGACGGAGGGCTGCTCGGCGCGATGCACACGACGCAGAACGGCGCCAACGATTGGGTCGAGCGAATCGTCGGCCGAGGCTGGGGCAAGCTCAACCTGCAGACGGCCAGCGCGTTGATCGACCAGGGCCAGGCCAGCGTCAACCTGGTGGCGGCGATTCCGTCGCTGCACGCCGGTTTGACCGCCGCGATCGCGGCGTTCCTGTGGACCAGAGTCGCGCGCACGTGGCGTCTACTTCTCGTGGCCTACGTCCTGGTGATGGCGTTCACGCTGGTGTACACCGCCGAGCACTATGTGGTCGACATCCTGCTCGGCTGGCTGCTGGCCGCCGTGGTGGTGGCCCTGCTGCGGTGGTACGAATCGTGGCGAAGACGGTCGGCCGACGGGCCCCCCGCCGATGAGTGTTACAACTCTTGTGCGACTGTCGTGAAACTGTAATATGAAGGCATGCCAGACACGCACGTCGTCACCAACCAGGTCCCGACCCTGGAGAACCACAACCCCGCGACATCACCGGTCCTCACCGAAGCGCTGATCCGCGAGGGCGGCGAGTGGGGCCTCGAGGAAGTCACCGAGCTCGGGGCGCTCTCCGGCAGCACGCAGGCGGTGCGGTGGGGCGAACTGGCCGACCGCAACCAGCCGATCCTGCACACCCATGACGGCTACGGTTACCGCGTCGACGAGGTCGAGTTCGACCCCGCGTACCACGAACTGATGGGGGCGGCGATTCGCCATGGCCTGCACGGTGCGCCGTGGGCCGACGAGCGGCCGGGCGCCCATGTCGTGCGCGCCGCCAAGATGTCGGCGTGGACGCCGGAACCCGGCCACGTATGCCCGATCTCGATGACGTACGCCGTCGTGCCCGCGCTGCGCCACAACCCGGAACTGGCCGCGGTGTACGAACCACTGCTCACCAGTCGCGAATACGACCCCGAGTTGAAGGTGCCCGCCACCAAGGTGGGCATCACCGCGGGCATGTCGATGACCGAGAAGCAGGGCGGATCCGACGTGCGCGCCGGCACCACGCAGGCCACGCCGAATGGCGACGGCAGCTACTCGCTGCGCGGGCACAAGTGGTTCACGTCGGCGCCGATGTGCGACATCTTCCTGGTACTGGCGCAAGCTCCCGGCGGCCTTTCGTGCTTCTTCCTGCCGCGGATCCTGCCCGACGGCAGCCGCAACCGGATGTTCCTGCAGCGGCTCAAGGACAAGCTCGGCAACCACGCAAACGCCTCCAGCGAGGTCGAATACGACGGCGCCACTGCATGGCTCGTCGGCGAGGAGGGCCGCGGCGTGCCGACCATCATCGAGATGGTCAACCTCACCCGACTCGACTGCACGCTGGGCAGCGCCACCAGCATGCGCAGCGGCCTGACCCGCGCCATCCACCACACGCAACATCGAAAGGTGTTCGGCGAGTACCTGATTGACCAGCCGTTGATGCGTAATGTGCTGGCCGACCTCGCGGTAGAGGCGGAGGCCGCGACCATCGTCGCGATGCGGATGGCGGGTGCCACCGACGCCGCGGTGCGAGGCGATCAACGCGAGACGCTGCTGCGTCGCATCGGCCTGGCGGCCAGCAAGTACTGGGTGTGCAAGCGCGCCACCCCGCATGCCGCCGAAGCGATGGAATGCCTCGGCGGAAACGGCTACGTCGAAGAGTCCGGCATGCCGCGCCTGTACCGGGAGGCGCCGTTGATGGGAATCTGGGAGGGCTCCGGCAACGTCAGCGCGCTGGACACGTTGCGCGCCATGGCAACTCGGCCCGAGTGCGTGGACGTGCTGTTCGACGAGCTGGCCAGGACAGCAGGGCAGGATCCGCGCCTGGATGCTCATGCGGCCGCGCTGAAGCCCGCCTTGGCTGATCTCGAGACAATTCAATACCGCGCCCGCAAGATCGCCGAGGACATCAGCCTGGCGCTGCAGGGCTCGCTGCTGGTGCGCCACGGCCACCCCGCCGTCGCGGAGGCGTTTTTGGCCACCCGGATGGGCGGGGCGTGGGGCGGCGCGTTCGGGACCATGCCGACGGGGCTGGATCTCGCGCCGATCCTCGAGCGTGCGATGGTCAAGGGATGATTTCTCTCGGCGAGCAGACGCAAAACTGCCTCTTTTTCGGGATTTTTGGGCAGGTTTGCGTCTGCTCGCGAGGGAAGAGGACCACGCTATGACGCACGCCATCAGGCCGGTCGATTTCGACAACTTGAAGACTATGACCTACGAGGTCACCGATCGGGTTGCGCGCATCACCTTCAACCGGCCCGAGAAGGGCAACGCGATAGTCGCCGACACACCGCTGGAACTGTCGGCGCTCGTCGAACGCGCCGACCTGGACCCCAACGTGCACGTGATCCTGGTTTCCGGTCGCGGCGAAGGCTTTTGCGCGGGATTCGACCTGTCGGCGTACGCCGAGGGCTCGTCGTCGGCGGGCGGCGGCAGCCCGTACAAGGACACCGTGCTTTCCGGTAAGACGCAAGCGATCAACCATCTGCCCGATCAGCCATGGGACCCGATGATCGACTACCAGATGATGAGTCGATTCGTCCGCGGCTTCTCCAGTTTGATGCACGCCGACAAACCCACGGTCGTGAAGATCCACGGTTACTGCGTCGCAGGCGGCACCGACATCGCATTGCACGCCGACCAGGTCATCGCGGCCGCAGACGCCAAGATCGGCTATCCGCCGACACGCGTCTGGGGTGTGCCAGCGGCGGGCATGTGGGCGCATCGTCTCGGCGATCAGCGGGCCAAACGCCTTCTGCTGACCGGTGATAGCATCACCGGCGCGCAGGCCGCCGAATGGGGACTCGCGGTCGAGGCGCCGGATCCGAAACACCTCGACGAGCGCACGGAGCGACTGGTCGAACGCATCGCGGCGGTCCCGATCAACCAGCTCATCATGGTCAAGCTGGCGATGAACTCGGCGCTGTACAACCAGGGCACGGCCAACAGCGCGATGATCTCCACGGTCTTCGACGGCATCGCTCGGCACACGCCCGAGGGACACGCGTTCGTCGCGCAGTCCCGTGCGCACGGATTCAGGGAGGCGGTCCGCCAGCGCGACGAACCGTTCGGCGATCACGGCCGGAAGGCGTCGGGAGTCTAAGGCGATGCCCAGCCTTTCGCGGATGACGGCCCGGTCGGTGGTATTGAGCGTGCTGCTCGGCGCGCACCCGGCCTGGGCTACCGCGAGCGAGCTCATCAGGCTGACAGCTGATTTCGACATCCGCGAGCCGACGGTGCGGGTCGCGTTGACCAGGATGGTGAGCGCCGGTGACCTGGTGCGATCCCAGGATGGTTACCGGTTGTCCGATCGACTGCTGGCGCGCCAACGCCGCCAGGACGACGCGATCAATCCGCGGCCGCGCACCTGGGACGGTACCTGGACCACGCTGGTGATCACCAGCATCGGCATCGACGCCAAAACCCGCGCGACGCTGCGGACCACACTGCAGGACAAGCGGTTTGCCGAACTGCGGGAGGGGGTCTGGCTGCGGCCCAACAATCTGGACATCGAGTTGGGAGCCGAGGTGCTGGACCGGGTGCGGGTGCTGCAGTCTCGCGATGACGCACCCGCCGAGCTTGCCGCCCAGTTGTGGGACCTTCCGCGATGGGTGCGCATCGGCAGGGAGCTGTTGGACGAAATGGCAGGCACCGCGGACATTCCCGGCCGATTCGTCGCTGCGGCCGCCATGGTGCGTCACCTGCTGACGGATCCGGTGCTACCCCAGGAGCTCTTGCCTCAACACTGGCCCGGTCACGCCCTGCGGACGGCCTACATGAATTTCGCCGCCGAACTGGTCGCGCGGCGCGACGGTATCGAATTGATGGAGGCGACGTGACGAGTGGTGCGGCGGGCTCAGGTGGCGTACGGGTCGAACGCAGTGGGCCCGTCACCACGGTGATCATGAACCGGCCGGAGGCGCGTAACGCCGTCAACGGCGCCGCCGCGGCAGAGTTGTACGAGGCGTTCAACGCGTTCGACAGGGACGATTCGGCGTCGGTCGCGGTGCTGTGGGGTGACAACGGAACATTCTGCGCCGGAGCCGATCTCAAGGCGATGGGCACGCCAGAGGCCAACCAGGTGCATCGAACCGGCCCGGGTCCGATGGGTCCGAGCCGGATGGTGCTGTCGAAGCCGGTGATCGCCGCGGTGAGCGGCTACGCCGTCGCGGGCGGGCTCGAGTTGGCGATCTGGTGTGACTTGCGTGTCGTCGAGGAGGACGCCGTCTTCGGCGTGTTCTGCCGGCGGTGGGGCGTGCCACTGATCGACGGGGGAACAGTTCGACTGCCGCGACTGATCGGCCACAGCAGGGCGATGGACATGATCCTCACAGGCCGCGCAGTGGATGCGCAGGAGGCCTTGGTGATGGGTCTCGCCAACCGCGTGGTGCCCAAAGGTGAAGCGCGCCAACGCGCCGAGGAGCTCGCCGCCGAACTCGCCAACTTGCCCCAGCAGTGCATGCGGTCCGACCGGCTGTCGGCATTGAACCAATGGGGTTCCTCAGAAGCAGACGCCATGGATTTCGAATTCGCAAGCATCTCGCGCGTGGCGGCCGAATCCTTAGCCGGCGCAGCACGATTCGCAGATGGCGCCGGACGGCACGGCGCGAAAGCCTAGCCTTATCAGCCTTCTCAGCCCTTGCTGATCTTGTTGTTCGACCCCGTGTCGTTGATCTTCGGGTCGCCGTCGGAGTAGGTGACGATGTTGTTGAGGCCGACGACGGACAACTCCTTGTCGACCTTCTCGAAGGTGATCTTGTTGTCGGCGCCGCCGATGTTCACGTTGGCGCAGGTGCCTTTGACCGTCAGGGTGTTGTTCGAGCCCCCGACGTTCAGCGACTTTCCGTCGGCGCAGTCGAGTTCGCCGGTGGTCCCGAATGACCCGTAGTTGATGGTGTTGCCGATCTCGACCTGCGCGCCCGATGAGCCCGCGGTCGCCGTCGGTGAGGTGGTGTCCTTGCTTTCCGACCCGCAGGCCGTCAGGCCGAATGCGGCCGCGGCGAAAGCGCAACAGGCGATGACGGGCGCGACGCGCATGTCAGGCAGGCACCCGATCGATGCGGTTGACCATGCCCAGTTCCCGGCCGCGGTCCCACACGACCGGATCCCCGCTCTTGTAGAACACTGTCTGCTCGCTGCCGTACACGATCACGTTGTCGACGATGTTGTCGGCGATGACGACGTTCGAGGAACCTTGCATCGTCACCGCCCAGCAGCTGCCGAGTGCGTAGATGGTGTTGGACGTGCCGTTGACGAACAGCGTCGACTGATTGCAGTCGATGGTCTGGTTGATGCCCTGTCCGGTGATGTGCGTGTCGTTCGCTGCTTGGGCCGCTGGCGCGCCGAGGCCGACCGCGACCGGGAACGTCAGCGCACATGCCGCCAGTGACCGACCCACCACCTTCGATGTCATGCACGGAGCCTACGACGGGCGTCGGCGCTCGGGACAGTGGTTCGCATGAGTCGCCTTCGTTGACGCTGCTGGGTAGCGTGATGGCCGATGCGTTGGCGTGCCCGTTATTTTGCCGCGGTCGCCGTTGCCGCGGTCACAGCGGTGGTGGCCGTCGCGGGGTGTTCGCAGACCGTCAACGGAAGCGCGCTTCGGGCGCACGCCGACGTGCCTGATCCCAACCGCAGCTACGGGTATGTCGACGACCGGTGCGGCCTGTTGGTCGACGGTTCCATTCAGCAGACGCTCGGCGCCGACCACATCGTGCGGCCGTACAGCGGAGCGGTCTGCCAGTACGTGCTCGCGCGCGGATCGAGAATCGTCGACGTCACGTTCTCGTGGTACGAGACCGGCACCCTCGACCGCGAACGGGCGCTGGCCTTACAGCGCGGCGCCACCCTCACCGACAAGGTCGTCGAACGGCATCAGGCATTCCTTGCCCGTCGCGACACCGTCGGGGCAGCGTGCTCGGCCACCGCGGCGGCAGGCACCGGGGTGCTCAGTTGGTGGGTCCAGTTCCGCGGCGAACACAGCGGCGACCCGTGCACGGACGCCGAAAAACTGCTCACCGCCACGCTGCAGTCGGACTTGTGATCGTGACCGCTGGAAGGCAGTTCTCGGCGTGCGTTGCCGCGCTAGCCGTCGCGGCGCTGGCGGTCGGTTGCGGTCCGGCGGATCCGCCCGCGGCGTCCGCCCCGCCATCGGCACCGCCGCCCAGCGGTGGGTTCCGCAGCGCGGACTGCAACGGCGTCACCGACGCCGACGTCACCAAGGCCGTCGGCTCCTCGATGTTCACCAAGGCGGTGGTCAGCGATGCCGGATGCTTCTGGCAGGAGAACACCGTGCTCGGCACCTTCGGCCAGGGCATGGGCATTTCGACGTGGTGGTATCGCGGCAGTGACATGGACACCGAGCGGACGCTGGAGCAGCAGGCGGGTCGCACGCTGACCGAGTTGTCCGTCGACGGCAACAAGGGTTTCAAGGCCTACGACGACAACGCCTGCAGTATCTATGTCGCCAAAGGCGGCGATGTCATCACCTGGTCGATCCAGACGATGAATCCGGCGATGCTGCCCGATCTGTGCACGATCACTGGCCAACTCGCCGAGCTCAGTCAAGAGCGCGTCAACTGAACCCCGGGAAACTAGAGGTGTTAGTTTTGCCTGATCAGTTCGACGGAAGGATGGCGGCATGGCGGCTCCGCAGGCAGCGAGCGGCCGACGCCACGCCCGGCTCAGCCGCGACTCGATCGTCAACGCAGCGCTGACGTTCCTCGACCGTGAGGGCTGGGACGCGCTGACCATCAACGCGCTGGCCACCCAGTTGGGCACCAAGGGCCCGTCGCTGTACAACCACGTCCAGAGCCTGGAGGATCTGCGTCGCTCGGTGCGGATGCGGGTGGTCGGCGACATCATCGAGATGCTCAACACCGTCGGCGAGGGTCGGACCCGCGATGATGCGGTGACGGTGATGGCCAGCGCCTACCGCAGCTACGCCCATCACCATCCTGGCCGCTATTCGGCGTTCACCCGGATGCCGCTGGGCGGGGACGATCCGGAGTTCACCGACGCGACGAGGGCGGCCGCCGCCCCGGTCATCTCGGTGCTGGCCTCCTACGGCCTGGACGGCGAGGCGGCGTTCTACGCAGCGCTCGAGTTCTGGTCGGCGATGCACGGGTTCGTGCTACTGGAGATGACCGGCGCGATGAGCGGGATCGACACGGACGCCGTGTTCACCGACATGGTGATGCGGTTGGCGGCAGGCATGGAAAGGCGATGAGCGCTTGCGCGAAGAGCGAAAGGCAACGATGAGCGCTTGCGCGAAGAGCGAAAGGCAACGATGAGCGCTTGCGCGAAGAGCGCTTGTGCGAAGAGGCGCGTAGGGCAGGGGACCTGACCTGCGGTTAGGTGGTCTAGCGGTATTGGTCCGCTTCTCGCGCGAGCGCCCGTCGGCGGTTTGGATGGGCTGCGCCAATCCTGGTATCGTGGACGATCGTGCCTGGCAGATAAGGCGCTTGTCGACGTGAAACTCACAAGCATGCCTGCACGCCGGGCCAATTCGCGTGTCCACGAAGCCTAGAGAAAATCTACGCGGCGGGCGCATGCGACACACCCGATCGCGGGGTACGTGAACGGGACATAACAGCAGTACAGAGACTTAAAGAAGAAGAAGCAACACAGAAAGCCGGTAGATGCCAACCATTCAGCAGCTGGTCCGCAAGGGTCGCCGCGACAAGATCGCCAAGGTCAAGACCGCGGCCCTCAAGGGCAGCCCGCAGCGTCGCGGAGTGTGCACCCGCGTGTACACCACCACCCCGAAGAAGCCGAACTCGGCGCTTCGCAAGGTCGCGCGCGTCAAGCTGACCAGCCAGGTTGAGGTCACCGCCTACATCCCCGGCGAGGGGCACAACCTGCAGGAGCACTCGATGGTGCTGGTGCGCGGCGGTCGTGTGAAGGACCTGCCAGGTGTGCGTTACAAGATCATCCGCGGTTCGCTCGACACCCAGGGTGTGAAGAACCGCAAGCAAGCCCGCAGCCGCTACGGCGCCAAGAAGGAGAAGAGCTGATGCCGCGCAAGGGCCCCGCACCCAAGCGTCCGTTGGTCAACGATCCTGTCTACGGGTCGCAGTTGGTCACCCAACTGGTCAACAAAGTTCTCCTGCAAGGGAAGAAATCGCTGGCCGAACGCATTGTTTATGGTGCGCTCGAACAGGCTCGGGACAAGACCGGCACCGATCCTGTGGTCACGTTGAAGCGCGCTCTCGACAACGTCAAGCCCGCACTCGAGGTCCGCAGCCGCCGCGTCGGCGGTGCGACCTACCAGGTTCCCGTCGAGGTGCGCGCCGACCGTTCCACCACGCTGGCCCTGCGTTGGCTGGTCAGCTTCTCGCGGCAGCGCCGGGAGAAGACCATGGTCGAGCGCCTGGCGAACGAGATCCTCGACGCCAGCAACGGCCTGGGCGCCTCCGTCAAGCGGCGTGAGGACACCCACAAGATGGCCGAGGCAAACCGCGCCTTCGCGCACTACCGCTGGTGATTCAGTCGCCCGCGGCAATGCAGCCGCTGGCGTAAAGACAACAGCAACGATCAAGCGAAAGAGAAGACTTCTGTGGCACAGAAGGACGTGCTTACCGACCTGAGCAAGGTCCGCAACTTCGGCATCATGGCCCACATCGATGCCGGCAAGACCACCACGACCGAGCGCATCCTCTACTACACCGGCATCACGTACAAGATCGGTGAAGTCCACGACGGCGCCGCCACCATGGACTGGATGGAGCAGGAGCAGGAGCGTGGTATCACCATCACCTCCGCTGCGACGACGACGTTCTGGAAAGACAACCAGCTCAACATCATCGACACCCCGGGACACGTGGACTTCACCGTCGAGGTGGAGCGCAACCTGCGCGTGCTCGACGGAGCCGTTGCCGTGTTCGACGGCAAGGAGGGCGTCGAGCCGCAGTCCGAGCAGGTGTGGCGCCAGGCCGACAAGTACGACGTCCCACGCATCTGCTTCGTCAACAAGATGGACAAGATCGGCGCCGACTTCTACTTCTCCGTGCGCACCATGGAGGAACGCCTTGGCGCCAACGCGGTTCCGATCCAGTTGCCGATCGGTGCAGAGGGCGACTTCGAGGGCATCGTTGACCTGGTCGAGATGAACGCCAAGGTGTGGCGGGGCGAGACCAAGCTCGGTGAGACCTACGAGACCATCGAGATCCCGGCCGATCTGCAGGAGCAGGCCGACGAGTACCGCACCAAGCTGCTCGAGACGGTGGCCGAGACCGATGAGGCGCTGCTGGAGAAGTACCTTGGCGGAGAAGAGCTTTCGATCGAGGAGATCAAGGGCGCAATTCGCAAGCTGACGATTGCCAGCGAGATCTATCCCGTGCTGTGCGGCAGCGCATTCAAGAACAAAGGCGTGCAGCCGATGCTCGATGCGGTTGTCGACTACCTGCCGTCGCCGCTGGACGTGCCGGCTGCCACCGGTCATCTGCCGGGCAAGGAGGACGACGAGGTGGTGCGTCACGCCACCACCGACGAGCCGTTCGCGGCGCTGGCGTTCAAGATCGCCACGCACCCGTTCTTCGGCAAGCTGACCTACATCCGGGTGTACTCGGGCACGGTCGATTCCGGCTCGCAGGTCATCAACGCGACCAAGGGCAAGAAGGAGCGGCTCGGCAAGCTGTTCCAGATGCACTCCAACAAGGAGAACCCGGTTGAGAGGGCCTCAGCGGGGCACATCTACGCGGTCATCGGCCTGAAGGACACCACTACCGGTGACACCCTGTCGGATTCGAACCAGCAGGTTGTGCTCGAGTCGATGACCTTCCCGGATCCGGTGATCGAGGTGGCCATCGAGCCCAAGACCAAGAGCGACCAGGAGAAGCTGGGCACCGCGATCCAGAAACTGGCCGAGGAGGACCCGACCTTCAAGGTGCACCTGGACCAGGAGACCGGCCAGACCGTCATCGGCGGCATGGGCGAGCTTCACCTGGACATCCTGGTGGACCGCATGAAGCGCGAATTCAAGGTCGAGGCCAACGTCGGCAAGCCGCAGGTGGCCTACAAGGAAACCATCAAGCGGCCGGTGCAGAACGTTGAGTACACCCACAAGAAGCAGACGGGTGGTTCTGGTCAGTTCGCGAAGGTCATCATCAACCTCGACCCCTTCACCGGCGAGGACGGTGCCACCTACGAGTTCGAGAACAAGGTCACCGGTGGCCGTATCCCGCGCGAGTACATCCCGTCGGTGGATGCCGGTGCGCAGGACGCCATGCAGTACGGCGTGCTCGCCGGCTACCCGCTGGTGAACTTGAAGGTGACACTGCTCGACGGTGCCTACCACGAGGTCGACTCGTCGGAGATGGCGTTCAAGGTCGCCGGCTCGCAGGTCCTGAAAAAGGCTGCGGGACAAGCACAACCGGTGATCCTGGAGCCGATCATGGCCGTCGAGGTGACCACGCCCGAGGACTACATGGGCGATGTGATCGGCGACCTGAACTCCCGCCGTGGTCAGATCCAGGCCATGGAGGAGCGGGCAGGTGCACGCGTCGTCAAGGCGCATGTGCCGCTGTCGGAGATGTTCGGCTACGTCGGAGACCTTCGGTCGAAGACCCAGGGCCGGGCGAACTACTCCATGGTGTTCGACTCGTACGCCGAAGTTCCAGCGAACGTGTCGAAGGAGATCATCGCAAAGGCGACAGGTCAGTAATCTGACCCGTCGTCACCGCGGCGAACCACAACTGCAAAGATCAACACTGCTTTACAACAAGCACCAACACAGTCCAGGAGGACAACACAGTGGCGAAGGCGAAGTTCGAGCGGACGAAGCCGCACGTCAACATCGGGACCATTGGTCACGTTGACCACGGCAAGACGACGCTGACCGCAGCAATCACCAAGGTTCTGCACGACAAGTACCCGGAGTTGAACGAGTCGCGCGCATTCGACCAGATCGACAATGCGCCTGAGGAGCGTCAGCGCGGCATCACGATCAATATCTCCCACGTGGAGTACCAGACCGAGAAGCGTCACTACGCGCACGTCGACGCCCCCGGTCACGCCGACTACATCAAGAACATGATCACCGGTGCCGCCCAGATGGACGGCGCCATCCTGGTGGTTGCCGCGACCGATGGCCCGATGCCGCAGACCCGCGAGCACGTGCTGCTGGCTCGCCAGGTCGGTGTGCCCTACATCCTGGTCGCCCTGAACAAGGCCGACGCGGTCGACGACGAGGAGCTCATCGAGCTCGTCGAGATGGAGGTCCGCGAGCTGCTGGCCGCCCAGGAGTTCGACGAGGAGGCTCCGGTCATCCGCGTTTCGGCGCTCAAGGCGCTCGAGGGTGACGAGAAGTGGGTCAAGTCCGTCGAGGAGCTGATGGACGCCGTCGACGAGTCGATCCCGGACCCGGTTCGCGAGACCGACAAGCCGTTCCTGATGCCCGTCGAGGATGTCTTCACGATCACCGGCCGCGGCACCGTGGTCACCGGTCGTGTCGAGCGCGGCGTGATCAACGTGAACGAGGAAGTCGAGATCGTCGGCATCCGCCCCGACACCACCAAGACCACGGTCACCGGTGTCGAGATGTTCCGCAAGCTGCTCGACCAGGGTCAGGCCGGTGACAACGTCGGTCTGCTGCTGCGCGGTATCAAGCGTGAGGACGTCGAGCGCGGCCAGGTCGTCGTGAAGCCCGGCACCACCACGCCGCACACCGACTTCGAGGGTCAGGTCTACATCCTGTCCAAGGACGAGGGTGGCCGGCACACGCCGTTCTTCAACAACTACCGTCCGCAGTTCTACTTCCGCACCACCGACGTGACGGGTGTGGTGACACTGCCGGAGGGCACCGAGATGGTGATGCCCGGTGACAACACCGACATCTCCGTCAAGCTGATCCAGCCCGTCGCCATGGACGAGGGCCTGCGCTTCGCGATCCGCGAGGGCGGCCGTACCGTCGGCGCCGGCCGGGTCACGAAGATCATCAAGTGATCTGAGATTCTGCTGCGAAGCGGCGCTCACCTTCGGGTGGGCGCCGCTTTCGTATGCGCACATGCTGACCGCCGGAGACGGGTGCGCCACCTTACTGGACATCGTGAGTTAACAACTGAGCCTCGGCGTGGCCACGGTCGTCAACGCCGCTCCGGCACTCGCAGGAGCAGCGGTCGGTGGCAGCGGCGTGAGCACGGCCGTAGAAGCGGGTGTCCCGATCGGTGGGTTGGCGGTCGGAGGCGCGGCGGTCAATCCGGCCGTCGGCGTCAATCCGGCGCTTGGTGGCATCGGAGGCCTCGGTGCCGCTCTCGGTGGTCCGAACCTCAACGGAGCGACCGCAGGTGGGTCGGCGATTCCGGTCGCGGTCGGTGGCATAGCGACCGAGGTGGCGGCGGCCGTCGACGCGGCCAACCTGGGGCCGACGGGCAACGTCGCTGCGGGCGGCCCGAATTCCGCCGGCGGCGGCACCACTGGAACGGCCACTGGCGGTGGGGCGACGACCGACCAGGACGGCGGCAATGCGAGCGCCCTCGGCGGCGCAGGCGGCGACGCCAGAAGCGGCAGTGTCACCAGCGGCAGGTCCACCGGTAGCGCCACCAGCGGGCGCGCAACCGGCGGCACGGCCATCGGTGGCAATGCCACCACCAGCGTGTCAGGCGTCGGATCCGGCAATCTGTCGAACAACCACTTGAGCACGAACACCTCGAGCGGCAACGGCAACTCCGGCAGCACCAGCACCGGCGGGACCAACGACGGCAGCAGCAACAGCGGCGGGGAGCCGACAAGAAAGGGATCCATAGTCCGCGCTGGGCCGTCGACCGTACCGTCGGCGGCCCACCGCCCCATCTGGGGGCGTGTAACGAACGCGGCGAACGAGGCGATGAATTGCGCGTAGGCCCTGGCAGGGGCCGAGAAGGGTTGGGGTTCATGTTTCGTCGTGTCACGACTGTTGCCTGCGCCACCGCGGTCGCCGGTGCTGCGTTCGTCGGTCTGTCGACTGCCGCCGCCTCCGCGGATCCCGCGTGCCCCGACGTGCACTGGATCGGCGCCGCCGGATCCGGCGAACGCACGGGTACCGACCTGACCACCTACAACGGCATGGGCAGAGTGGTCAACGAATCGCTCAATGACCTGTCGACGCGACTCCAACACGACGGCCGGACCATGACCGCTGAGGCGGTCGATTATCCGGCGGTGCCGGTGCCCGACGAGAACGGTGGCGTCGGTGCCTGGCTCGGCTTCATGGGCAGTGTCGACACTGGCGCGAAGGCGCTCGGCGACCAGTACGCGAGTTTCGTCGCGCAGTGCCCAGCCTCGAAAGTCGTGCTGGCCGGCTACTCGCAGGGCGCGATGGTCGTCCACCGGAACCTGCAGGCGCTGACCGCAAGCCCGAACTTGGCAGCGGTGCTGCTGATCGCCGACGGCGACCGCCGACCGGACGACCCGACCCTCAACTTGGGCACCGCCAGCGGCATCCCGGAGCGCGGCAAGGGTGTCGCGCAGGATTGGCCGATTCTCGCGCATGCACCCGCACCGCTGGCACCAGAAATCGGCGCCCGCACCATCAGCGTCTGCAATTTGAACGACGCGGTCTGCGACTACACCGAAGACGCCGACGACTCGGCACCGGCATACGCCCGGCGGGTCGCGGTGCACACCAGCTATGGAGTCGGTCAGACCCAGGACCTGCCGTGGACCGGTCCGCTGTACTTCCTGCTCGGGCCTGCCCCTCAACCGGCGACTTCTGTTGTCCCGGATACTCGCGCGGTCAACAACACCACCACCCCGGCGGGCAGCAACAGCGCCGCGAGTACCACCACGATGGCGTCGACGGCGCCTGCTGGCGACATCCCTGCGCGCTGAAGCATTTCGAGCACCGTTCCTGACACCGCGACGCCGACTCCGCCAGCGTCACCAAAGCGGTGAGCGTCACGCCTGCGGCCTCACCCGCGCGCTCAGGTCGCACGACCGCCTGGGTTGCGACCGCCGCGAACGCATAGGCCAGTCAACGTCACGGCCGCGGCAACCGTCGTCACGCCCATCACGACTACCGGTGGCCTGTTCGCAGCGAGCCGCCCGGCCAGCACACCGCCCAGCGCGGCTCACACAGACGGCCCGAGGAACGCGAAACCCGCGGTCAGCGGATCGAGTCCGCGCATCTGTTGCAGATACATCGTTGACAAGAAGATCGTCACGCCGTAGGCGATGTTGGCCACGGTGCCCGCGACGACAAGGGTGGTGAACCGCGCAGTGCGCATGAGCGACAGATCGACCAGTGGCCACCGAACCCGGGTCTCGACGACAACGAACACGACCAGCGCCGCAACAGCACAACCGAAGGCCACGATCGTCGACGCCGACAGCCAACCCCACGTCGGAGCTCCGATCAAATGTCAACGTGAACAAGCCGATTCCGACGGTGATGAGCGCCAACCCGGCAAGATCGATACGACGCGGCGCCGCCTCGTCGAAGGATTCGGTGATCGAACGCGAGCCGATCGCCAGCACAACGAAACTCAGCGGCACATTCAGCCAGAAAATCCACCGCCAGCCGGCCGTCTCGGTGAGCAGCCCACCGATCAGCGGACCCGCCGCAGGCCCAAACCCGCTATGCCATAAGCCAACCCGATCGCGTGGCTGGCGCGCGCCGACGGGAAGGCGTTCGTCAGCACGCTCACAGACACCGGAAATATCAGCGCCGCGCCGATTCCCTGCAGCGCGCGGAACGCGATCACCAGCGTCGCGGTGGCGGCCGAAGATGTCGCCGATCCGGCCTGCGGGTACCATGAACGCGCCAAGGGCCAGCATGTAAACGCTGATCACCCATTGCAGATCCGATGCGGTGGTGTTGAGGTCGAGCGCCATTCGCGGCAACGCAAGATTCATGGTGAAGTAATCGATTTGCACGCAGAAGAGCGCCATCGACACCGCCGCGAGGATCCACCGGTAACGCACAGGTGCTTCCGTCGCGGTCACGGCCCGACGATACGGCTCGCAACGACCCGAATGGCGCTAATCTGACACGCGAGGCTGGCAAACGACAGGAGCGTGGCAGATGTTGGCGCGGTACATCAAGTCCCAGATCATGGTGCTCATCTGCGGCGGCCTCGTCGGCCCCATCTTTTTGGCCGTCTACTTCGCCACGGGCCAAAGCGTCTACTTGAAGTGGATGTTCTGGGTCGGGCTGCTGATCACCGCCGCCGACGTGCTCATCGCGTTGGCGCTGGCGAATTTCGGCGCAAAGTCCGCCGCCAAGACTGCGGCCCTCGAACAGAGCGGCGTGCTGGCGCTGGCGCAGGTCGTCGGCATCCATGAGACCGGCACCCGCATCAACGAGCAGCCGTTGGTGAAGATCGACCTGCAGATCTCCGGTCCCGGCATCGCGCCGTTCGCGACCCAGGACCGGGTGATCGCGTCGATCGCTCGGCTGCCGATGATCACCAGCCGCAAGTTGGTCGCACTCGTCGATCCCGCCACCAACGAATACCAAATCGATTGGGAGCGAAGCGCATTGGTGGCCGGTGTGATGCCAGCGAACTTCACGATCGCCGAGGACAACACGACCTACGACCTCAGTGGCCAGGCCGGTCCGCTGATGGAAATCCTGCAGATCCTCAAGGCCAACGGTATCGGGCTCAACAACATGATCGATCTTCGCGCGAACCCTGCGGCCCGCGCGCAGGTGCAGGCCGTGGTCCGGCGTGCTGCCGAACCCCAACAAGCGCCCGCGGCGCAGGCACCCGCGCCTGCCGGGGCGCCCTCGTATGCCGCTGCGCCCGAGCCGACCACGGCGCAGCGCCTTCAGGAACTGGAAACGCTGCGGGCCACCGGTGCCATCTCCGACGACGAGTACAACGCGAAACGTCAGCAGATCCTGTCCGACCTTTAACCGGAATTCGCAATGCGGCCCACCCGCCGTCGCATAGGCTTCTTGCGACGTGACGGCTACGGAGCAACCCGAAAAGGTAACTGAGAAGGTCAGTCTCCCCACACTGACCGCGATGGTCGTCGGCTCGATGGTCGGAGCCGGAGTGTTCCTGCTGCCTCACCGGTTCGGTGTGGTGACCGGCGTCCTCGGTGCGGTCATCGCTTGGACCATCGCGGGCACTGGAATGTTGATGCTTGCCTTCGTGTTTCAGCGGTTGGCGATGCGCAAGCCGAACCTCGACGCGGGCATCTTCGCCTACGCCAAGGCTGGATTCGGCGACTACATCGGCTTCAACTCGGCGATCGGCTACTGGGCGTCGGCCTGCGCGGGTAACACCTTCTACTGGGTGCTGATCACGGCGACCATGAGCGCGCTGGTGCCAGGATTCGGCGACGGCGACACCGTACTCGCGGTGATCGTTTCCGCGGTGGGCGTGTGGCTGTTCGCCCTGCTCGTGATGCGGGGCGTCAAGGACGCCGCGGTGATCAATTACATCGTCACTATTGCCAAGGTCGTGCCGATTCTGGTGTTCATCGTGATCGCGATCGTCGCGTTCCAGGCCGGCACATTTGCCGACAACTTCTGGGGCGACAAGGAATACACCTCTTCCTCGGTGTGGGACCAAGCCGTCGGCACGATGCTGATCACGGTATTCGTGTTTCAAGGCATCGAGGGCGCGAGCGTGTACTCGCGGATGGCGCGCAAGCGAGAGGACGTAGGCCGGGCAACGGTCATCGGTTTTCTGGGTGTTCTCAGCGTCTTCGCGTTGGTGACATTGGTGTCATACGGCGTAATGGGCCAGGGCGAACTGGCCGGTATCAGCCAACCTTCCATGGCGTCCGTCCTCGAATCCGTGGTGGGCCCCTGGGGGTCGATCTTCATCCGTGTCGGTGTCATCGTGTCGGTGCTGGGCGCCTACCTCGCATGGACATTGATGGCCGCCGAGGTTCTGTACATCCCCGCCAAGACCGATGACATGCCGCGATTCCTGGCTCGCAACAACCGGCACGGCGCGCCTGCGACCGCACTCATCATGGCTGGCGGCTTCGTCACTCTGTTGCTCATCGCTCTGTTGTTTTCGGCTGACGCGCTCAACTTCATGCTGGACCTGACCGCCGCGCTGGCGCTGATCCCGTACTTCCTGGCGGCCGCCTACGCGCTGAAGCTGACAATCACTCGGGACACCTACGACGACGGAAAGTCGCTTGTACCAGACATGATCGTCGCCGGTGTGGCGACGGCATACACGGTGTTTCTGGTCTACGCGGCCGGTATGGACAAGCTCTTGTTGTCGTGCATCTTGTACGCACCGGCGGCCGCGCTGTACTTCAAGGCGCGCCGGGAACGCGGACTACGGGTGTTCAGGCCCGCCGAGGCGGTGCTGTTCGTCCTGATCGTCATCGGCGCCATCGCGGGTGTGGTGTCCCTGGCAACTGGGGCGATCGAAATCTAGTGGTGCTGACTGAGGAAGGAACGACGGTGACGAATACCTCTGCGGCCTATGGCGTTCACTCTGAAGTCGGCAAGCTACGCAAGGTCCTGGTGTGCTCACCAGGGCTCGCGCATGAACGGCTCACCCCGACCAATTGTGACGACCTGTTGTTCGACGACGTGCTCTGGGTGCAGAACGCCCGTCGAGACCACTTCGATTTCATCGACAAGATGCGCGAACGCGATGTCGAGGTCGTTGAACTGCACGATGTGCTCACCGAGACGATGCAGGATCCCGCCGCTAAGGCATGGCTGCTCGATCGCAAGATCGTACCGAACGAGGTGGGGCTCGGGCTTGTCGACGACACCCGCGGCTACCTGGACTCACTTGCGCCCCGCCAGCTCGCGGAGCTGCTGATCGGCGGAATGTCGACCCGCGACCTGCCCGCCGAACTGCGGTCGGGTTACCGATCGTTGGCGCGCGAAAGCACCGGTGTCACAGAGTATTTGATGCCGCCGCTGCCCAACACGCTGTACACCAGGGACACCACCTGCTGGATATACGGGGGCCTGACGCTCAACCCGTTGTTCTGGCCTGCGCGACACGACGAGACGCTGCTGATGAAGACGATCTATGAGTTCCATCCCGACTTTGTCGGTTCGAAGGTGTGGTGGGGTGATCCCGAAAAGCAGTGGGGCATGGCCACCTTCGAAGGCGGCGACGTGCTGGTCCCCGGCAACGGTGTGGTCATCATCGGGATGAGCGAACGCACGTCGCGCCAGGCGATCACGCAAGTGGCATCGAGGCTGTTCGCCGAGGAGGCGGCGACGCAGGTGATTGTCGCGGGTATGCCGAAGCTGAGGGCGGCGATGCATCTCGACACCATCTTCACCTTCGCCGACCGCGATGTCGTGACCATCTATCCCGGCATTGTGGATGCGCTTCAGACCTTCACGCTGCACCCCAGTGACAACGACATCAGCGTCGAGGTGGTCGAGGCCACCAAACCGTTCGTCGAAGTCGTGGCCGCCGCGCTCGGCTTCGGCAAGTTACGGGTGGTCGAAACCGGCGGGACCGCGTACGACTCGGAGCGCCAACAGTGGGACAGCGGCAACAACCTGGTCGCCGTCGAACCGGGCGTGGTGTTCGCCTACGACCGCAACACCCATACCAACACGCTGCTGCGCAGGGCGGGGATCGAGGTGGTCACCATCGTGGGCGCCGAACTCGGACGCGGGCGCGGCGGCGGCCATTGCATGACCTGTCCGCTGATCCGGGACCCCGCCTGACAGCCGTACTAGAACACGTTCCAGTTCGCTGTTAGCCTGGTCCGCGGGCTCGTGAAAGGAGCAGCGGTGACAGGAGCGAACGGCGGCCTGGAAGGACGAGTGGCCTTCATCACGGGGGCGGCGCGCGGCCAGGGCCGGGCGCATGCGATTCGGTTGGCCACCGAGGGCGCCGACATCATCGCGATCGACGTCTGCGGCCCGATCTCGGAGACCATCAGCTATCCGCTGGCCACGTCGGACGAATTGGCCGAAACAGTGGCTGCGGTGGAAGCCACCGGCCGTAAGGTGCTGGCCCGCGAGGTCGACATCCGCGACCTGCCCGCGCTACAGCAGGCCGTCGCCGACGGTGTCGAGCAGTTCGGCCGCCTCGATATCGTCGTCCCCAACGCCGGGGTGCTGAGCTGGGGCCGGATGTTCGAGATGTCCGAAGAGCAGTGGGACACCGTCATCGACGTCAACCTCAACGGCACGTGGCGGACCATCAGGGCGGCGGTGCCCGCGATGATCGAAGCGGGCAACGGCGGATCGATCATCGTGGTCAGTTCGTCGGCGGGCCTGAAGGCAACTCCCGGCAACGGACACTACTCGGCGTCGAAGCACGGCTTGGTGGCGCTGACGAACGCGTTGGCGATCGAAGTGGGGGAGTACGGGATTCGAGTCAACTCCATTCATCCGTACTCGATCGACACGCCGATGGTCGAGAAGGAAGCGATGATGGCGATCTTCGCCAAGTATCCGCAGTACCTGCACAGCTTCGCGCCGATGCCTTACCACCCGGTGAATCACGAGGGCAAGAAGGGGTTGCAGGAATTCATGACGGCCGAGGAGGTGTCGGACGTCGTGGCGTGGCTGGCCGGTGACGGCTCCAGGACCATCTCGGGCAGTCAGATCGCCGTCGATCGCGGCACCATGAAGTACTAGCGGTGTTGTAGCGGCCGACTCCTCATCTGGCCGTGCCGGCCAGCATCGTCGTCAGCCGGGCAGCACAAGCACCGGAACAGGGCTGTGCCGCAGGATCTTCGAGCCGCGCGAACCCAGGAACACCCTCGCAATTCCGCCAACGGGCGACGTGCCGATCGCGAGTAGATCACCGTCCTGCCAGTCGGCCGCGTCCAGCGCCTCGTCCCAACCGTTGCCGGTAACCACTTGCAAATCCACATCCGCACCGACCACGCGGTCGGTTTTCAACTGCGCCAGGGTTTCTCGAGCGTGTGACGCCAACTGCTCCAGGATCGACTCTTCGGCGCTCAGCCCGACTTCCGGCGGGTACATGGTGCGGCCGCGTATTGCGAATGTGATGACCCGCATCGGTACGTTGAGCCGCTCACCCAACGCGGCAACGCGTTTGACCACGTGCAAAGTTTCCGGCGTGCCGGGATACGCCGCCGTGATCCTGCTCAGACTGCCGTTTTTTGCGCCACGGTAGCCTCGGGGGGCGATGGCCATGGGCACCGGTGACGAGTGCAGCAGTCGGTCGGCCGTCGATCCGACCACCACCTGGCCGAGACTGCCGCCGGACGCAGAGCCAAGCACGAGTACCTCTGGTGTAAGTTCGGCCGCCGCCTCCAACAGTCCGCCCGACGCGGACCGGTGGGCCACCTTGTGGTAGGCGACGTCGACGCCATCGGCGATGGCACCGATGTACTCCTGGGCCTGCTTGGCCGAGTTGGCGGCCAATTGTTCGGCATATTGCGCATATTCGGCGTCGATGCGGCCCAGCGACGGGGTCATCCACGGTCGCGGTACGACAGTGACGATCACCAGAGTCGTGTTGAGTGTCTTGGCGGCTTCGGCAGCCAAACACAGCGGCGCGCGGCCGCCTTTGCCTGCCAGATAGCCGACCACGACAGTCATTGGTGTTCCTTCGGCGGCGAGACGAAGTGGTGATCCTTCGGCGCATCGACGAACATGACGTCGTCGTCACCCGGCACGGCGGTCGGGATATAGCCGTCTGCCCCACCGGCATTGAGCGCGCTGTGGTGGCGGCCCCAGATCAAGTAGAACAGCAGCACGGCGCCGACACAGCCACCGAATACCAACCACGTCTCCCAACGCAGCCCGGACAGTATCCACACGCACGCGGCGACGGCCAGAACCGGCGTCACGGGATAGCCAGGAACCTTGAACGGCCGCTCCAGATTCGGCTCGCGCACCCGCAGGATGATCACGCCGATCGACACCACGCTGAAGGCGACCAGCGTGCCGATCGATACCGCATCCAGCAGCCAGTTCAACGGGATGAACCCGGCGAGGATCGCCGTGACGACCGCGACGATGATCGTGTTGTTCACCGGGGTCATCGTCCGCGGATTCACCTTGGCGAACATCGAGGGCAGCAGCCCGTCGCGGCCCATCGCGAACAAGATCCGGGTCTGGCCGTACAGCACGACCAGCGTCACGGAAAAGATCGAAATCACCGCGCCCGCAGCCAGAATCGTGCTCGCCCAGGTGCCACCGGTGATGTTCTCGAGAATCACCGACAGCCCGGCTTCGGCCTGCGCGTCCGAACCGAACTCGGCGGCATCCTGGGTGCCGAGGCCTGCGAACGCCACCAGGATGTAGAAGCTGGTGACGATGATGAGCGCGGCGATGATGGCGCGCGGCATGGTCTTCTGCGGATTCTTGACTTCGTCGCCGGCCGTCGATACCGCGTCGAGGCCGATGAACGAGAAGAAGATCATGCTTGCCGCCGCGGTCACACCCGTGAAGCCCTTGTCCCAGAACCCGTGGAAGTGGTCGGCATTGAACGCGGTCAGCGCGATGACGATGAACATCGCCAGCACGCCCAGCTTGATGATCACCATGATGCTGTTGACGAGCGCCGACTCGCTGGCACCGCGGATCAGCAGTAGCGCGCACATGAAGATCAGCAGCACGGCAGGCAGGTTCACGACGCCGGGGGCCGAGTCCCACGGCGCCGCCGTGAGCGCCTGCGGCAACTGCCAGCCGAACAGGTTGTCCATCAACTTGTTGACATAGCCGCTCCAGCCCACGGCGACCGCCGAGATCGAAACGCCGTATTCAAGGAGCAGGCACGCCGCGACACCCATCGCGACGAACTCGCCGAGTGTCGTGTACGCGTAGGAATAGGTCGAGCCCGATACCGGTACCGAGGACGCCATCTCGGCATAACAGAGTGCCGACAGCCCGGCGGCGATCGCGGCGATGAGGAACGAGATGAGCACCGCGGGTCCCGCCTCGGGCACCGCCGCCGACAGCACGAAGAAGATGCCGGTGCCCACCGTCGCGCCAACGCCGAACATCGTCAGCTGGAAGGTGCCGATACTTCGTTTCAGGTGATCGGAGGCGCCGTGTGCGACCGGCGCGCCTGCAACAGGCCTGCGGCGCAGTAGTTGTTCGGAGAGGCTCTGTGATGGAGCGGTCATGGCGCCTCCTGTGGTGCTTACATTGAACTACCGGTCAAGTGTGAACCCGACTCGGCCAAAACATCGGCGAACTGAGCAATCGCCCAATCGATTTCCTCGGCGGTGATGACCAGCGGCGGAGCGAACCGCAGCGTCGACCCATGGGTGTCCTTGACCAATACGAAGCGGTCAGCCAGTCTCTTGCTGATCTGTTTGCCTGTGGCCAGCGACGGATCGATGTCGACGCCCGCCCACAGGCCCTTTCCGCGCACCGCGACCACGCCGTGCCCAATCAGCGCGCGCAGCCGGGTGTGCAGCCGTTCACCGAGTTCGGCTGCGCGGGACTGGAATTCGCCACGCGCCAGCATTCCGACCACAGTCGTCGCGACTGCCGCGGCCAACGGGTTGCCGCCGAAGGTCGAGCCGTGTTCGCCAGGGTGCAGCACCCCGAGGATGTCGCGGTTCGCCACCACCGCCGATACCGGAACCACGCCGCCGCCAAGGGCCTTGCCGAGCAGATACATGTCGGGCACCACTGCCCAGTGGTCGCAGGCGAACGTCCGTCCGGTGCGGGCCAACCCGGACTGGATCTCATCAGCGATCATCAGCACATTGCGCTCGGTGCACAAGGCGCGCACGCGCGGCAGGTAGTCGTCGGGTGGCACGATGATGCCCGCCTCACCCTGGATGGGTTCGATCAGCACCGCGACCGTGTCGTTGTCGATGGCCGCGGCCAGCGAGTCGGCGTCACCGAACGGCACCGCACGAAAGCCGGGCGTGTAGGGGCCGAAGCCGCGGCGCGCGGTCTCGTCATCGGAGAAGCTGATGATGGTGGTGGTGCGGCCGTGGAAGTTGTTGCGAGCGACGACGATATTGCCTTTGTCGGCCGGCACGCCCTTGACGTCGTGACCCCATTTGCGGGCCACCTTGATACCGCTTTCGACGGCCTCGGCGCCGCTGTTCATCGGGAGTACCATCTGCTTGCCGCACAGCGCGGCCAGCGCCTCGCAGAACGGCCCGAGCCGGTCGGAGAAAAAGGCTCGGCTGACCAGGGTCACGGCGTCGAGTTGCGCGTGCGCCGCGGCGACGATCTCTGGGTGGCGATGTCCGAAGTTCACTGCCGAGTACGCGGCAAGGCAGTCCAGGTAGCGGCGGCCTTCCACGTCGGTGATCCATGCGCCTTCGGCGCTGGCGGCCACCACCAGAAGTGGCGAATAGTTATGGGCGACATAGTGATCGTCGAGGGCGATGGCCGCGTCGGTGGCCGTCGCGGAATCCAGGATCGTCACGGATGTACCTCCAGGGTGCAACATTTGACGGAACCCCCACCCTTGAGCAGTTCGGACAGATCGACACCGACAGGCCGGAACCCGGCTGAGCGCAGTTGCTCGGCGAACCCGGTTGCTGCGGAGGGCATCACCACATTCAGTCCGTCGGACACGACGTTCAGACCAAGCACATCGGCGTCGATGTCGGCGACTTCGATTGCGTCGGGAAACAATTCGAGCAGCGTCGTGCGCGCCTCGGCGCTGAACGCCCGCGGGTAGTACGCGATGGTGGTGTCGTCGAGCACGGCCAGCGCAGTGTCGAGATGGTAGAACCGCGGATCGACCAATTCCAGGCTCACGACCGGCATCTGCACGTGCGCCGCGATCTCGGCGTGGGCCTCGGGTTCGGTGCGGAAGCCATACCCCGCCAACACGATCGAGCCGACGACGAGCAGGTCACCTTGGCCTTCATTGACGTGGCGCGTTTCGGCGGGCTGGAAGCCGTGGCGTGTCATCCACTCGGCGTAGGCGGCCGACTCACCTGCGCGCTGCGGGTAGGCGAACCTGGCGACCACGGCCCTGCCGTTCACCAACAGACCGCCGTTGGCGGCGTAGACCATGTCGGGTAGGCCGGGGACCGGCTCGACCAACTCCACCGTGTGGCCGAGTTCCTTGTACGTCTGCCGCAGCGTCTCCCATTGATTCAGCGCGACATGGGTGTCGACGGCTGTCGAGGTGTCCATCCATGGGTTGATGGCGTAGTCGACGGCGAAGAAGGTCGGCGCCGTCATGGCGTAGTGGCGAGGGCGCGCCCTGCGCGAAATCGTCATGATTAAACGGTATGAGTTCGCGATTTTGCAATCAATCGCCGTCCATTGCGTGTTGACCAGCGATCTATTGTGTGAAACTCGAAAGGGCGTCAGTTTGTTGTGCGGAGGTGGTGAGTGTGGAACGGTTGGACGACACCGACGAGCGCATTCTCGCTGAATTGGCCGAGGATGCCCGTGCCACCTACGCCGAAATCGGTCAGCGCGTGAACCTGTCCGCGCCCGCCGTGAAGCGGCGGGTCGACCGCATGCTGGACAACGGGGTCATCCGCGGCTTCACCACTGTCGTGGACCGCAACGCCCTCGGCTGGAACACCGAGGCCTACGTGCAGGTGTTCCGGCACGGCACCATCGCCCCCGACGAGTTGCGGAAGGCATGGATCGACATACCCGAGGTGGTCAGTGCCGCCACGGTCACCGGCACCGCCGACGCGATCCTGCACGTGCTGGCCCGCGATATGCGCCATCTCGAGGAGG
Source organism: Mycobacterium sp. NPDC048908 (assembly GCF_043197955.1). Classification (NCBI taxonomy): domain Bacteria; kingdom Bacillati; phylum Actinomycetota; class Actinomycetes; order Mycobacteriales; family Mycobacteriaceae; genus Mycobacterium; species Mycobacterium sp. NPDC048908. The sequence continues at coordinate 280,046 of NZ_JBICUE010000002.1, forward strand.
CGCTCGAGCGGATCCGCTCCGCAGCCGACGTCGAGCGCAGCGAAAGCATCGTGGTGCTCACCAACATCATCGACAGGATGCGGGGCTAAGAGCTCAATCGCAGGGTGGCGGACACAACGGTACGGGCATCGTGTAAGAACTGCGCATGACTACCCGAGGACGATCCCGCGTGAGGATCGCAGCGAGGACCGGGCGGGGACCGGTGGGCCCACGCCCGCAGGGCAGGGGACGAGGGGGAGTCGAGCTATGAGCATCAGTGGCGGCATCGTGATCATCGGCGGCGGGTTGGCCGCCGCGCGCACCGCCGAGCAGTTGCGCCGCTCGCAGTACACGGGGCCCATCACCATCGTCAGCGACGAGGACCACCTGCCCTACGACCGGCCGCCGCTGTCCAAGGAAGTGCTGCGCGCCGAGACCGATGACGTCACCCTCAAGCCTGCTGAGTTCTACGCCGAGCAGAACATCACGCTGCTACTCGGCAACGGTGCCCGTTCGGTGGACACAGAAGCGAAAACGGTGACGCTCGCCGACGGCAGCACGTTGCCCTATGACGAGGTGGTCATCGCTACGGGGTTGGTGCCCAAGCGGATTCCGTCGTTTCCCGACCTTGCCGGCATCCATGTGCTACGTAACTTCGATGAGAGCCTGAAGCTTCGCAAGGAGGCCGACACCGCCCGCACTGCCGTCGTGGTCGGTGCGGGCTTCATCGGCTGCGAGGTGGCGGCCAGCCTGCGTAAGCTCGGCGTTGACGTCGTCCTGGTGGAGCCGCAACCCGCGCCGTTGGCGTCGGTGCTCGGCGAGCAGATCGGTGAGCTGGTGGCGCGGCTGCACCGCGCTGAGGGTGTCGACGTGCGCTGCGGCGTCGGGGTGGCCGATGTGCGCGGTACCGAGAAGGTCGAGAAAGTCAGGCTCAGCGACGGCGCCGAACTCGATGCGGACATCGTCGTCGTCGGCATCGGCTCACAGCCCGCAACCTCGTGGCTGGAGGGTACCGGCATCGAGGTCGACAACGGTGTCGTCTGCGACGAGAAGGGGCGCGCCAGCGCGCCGCACGTGTGGGCGATCGGCGACGTGGCCTCCTGGCGCCATCCGGTCGGACATCAAGTGCGCGTTGAGCATTGGAGCAATGTCGCCGATCAAGCCCGTGTTCTGGTGCCTGCGATGCTGGGTCAGGATGCGCCGTCGGCTGTCTCGGTGCCGTACTTCTGGAGCGATCAGTACGACGTCAAGATCCAATGTCTCGGCGAACCGGAGGCCACCGACATCGTGCACGTCGTCGAGGACGACGGCCGCAAGTTCCTGGCCTTCTATGAGCGCGACGGTGTGGTCGCGGGTGTCGTCGGCGGCGGCATGCCGGGCAAGGTGATGAAGGTGCGTTCCAAGATCGCCGGTGGCGCGCCGATCGCCGACGTGCTCGGCTAGAACTCGCCGAGGTAGAAGCGCGAGCCCTGGTCGTCGGCGCACTGCGCGGACTTGCCGTACGGCTGCTGCGACGGTTCGTCGATGACGGTGCCGCCCGCCTCGCGAACCCGGGCCACGGCGGCGTCGACGTCGTCGACCGTCCACATCGGCACCGTCACCGCAGCGGCGCTACCGCCTGCGACGCCCGCCATCGGATGGGTCTGCGAAACGCCCCAACCGTCCTCGATGCGGCCGGGCTCGAACGTCCAGTGCAGCACCCGGCTGTAGAACGCCCTGAAGGACGTCGAATCGGGCACCTCGTAGGTGATGTACGAAAGTTCGCCTGGCCCAGAACCATTCAGCGCAGGACGGGGGACCCCAGGGTTCGGTTGGAAGACGGCGAACGAGGCGCCCTGCGAATCGGTGGCACCGCACAGCGTGCCGAAGTCGAACTGCTCGAGTTCGTCGACCGTGCCGCCGCCGTCGACGATCGCCTGCCGAGCGCCCGCGAGGTCGGCCACCGCGTAGGCGCAAAACAGGGTCGGCGCGACGTCGACGGAGTAGATCCCGATGCGCTGCGTGGTGTTGGTGACCTGATGAGTCTGCGGGTCGTAGCTCCAGCCAAGCACGTGGCCGTAGAACGCCGCGGCGCGATCGGCATCCGGTGTCCACACCGACACATAGCCTGCGTCGCCGTGCTGGATCTGCACCGGCACGCCGGTGACCGGCCCACTGAGCATCCATCGATGCCCGAACGGATCGACGATGGTCGCGTTGCGCGCGCCGTGGTTCTCGTAGGGCTCGCGCTGCACCTGCGCCCCACGCTCGCGGGCACGTTCCAGTGTCGCGTCGGTATCAGCGATGTGCAGCATCAGGCTCACTGAAGTGGCTTGCGGAGTTGGCGCTTTCAGCCCCAGTTCGGGGTATTCGTCGGCGAGGTAGAGCACGCCGTCGCCGATGTTCAACTCGGCATGCCCGATGCGGCCGTCCGCCATTTCGAACGGTTCACCGGCGACCGCCGCCTCGAATACGTCGATGTACCAGGCGATGGCCGCCCTGGCATCGGCGACAGACAGGTACGGCAGTGCTGCGGGCCGCGGAGGAGCGGGCTTGACAGCGGGTTCGTTGAGCTCGGCGATGGCGGTGTCGGTGCCGCTCATGACAACTCCTTGCATCTGATCGGGTTGGGCCTCAAAGAAACTCATCGCGGATTCCAGTCGGGCGCGCAGCCGGGCCGCGAACGCCGGATCGGGCGCAACCGGAAGCTCGTCGCCGTGGAGCACAGTCAGCGGATCGTGGCTGTTGTTCATGACTGCCCTCCTTCCGCCTCTGGGTAATGCGATCTGAACGCCCGCCGTGCCCGCACCAACAGCGCCTCGGTGGCGTGCACGGTGCGGCCGATCAGCTCGGCGCACTCTGGCACCGAGCAGTCGTCCATGTAGCGCAGCGCCAATACCGTGCGGTGTTGCTCGGAAAGCCTGGCCAACACGCCTTCGGCGACGATGCGGTCAAGGGCAGCGTCCCAGTCATCGGCCGGGACGGGCTCGGGCAGTTCGGCCACCGGCACGCTGAACCGGTCCTGCCTGCGCCGGTAATGGTCGGCAAGCTTGTGCCGCGCGACGCCGAGCAGCCACGGCACGCTGATCGCCTGCGGCGTCGTCCTGCGCGCGGCATCCACCGCCGCCAGGAACGTCTCGGATGTCAGATCTTCGGCCGTTCCGCGGTCGCCGCAGCGTCTGACGAAGTAGCCGTACACCACCGGCAGCGCATCGTCGTACAACGCCAGCAGGGCATGCGCAGCGTCGGTGCCACTCGGTTCGGCGCTCACACCCGTATCGTCGCCGCGCGGGCGCCAACTCCGACGCGGGAATTCAAGAATTCTTTCCGCGGCCGATGTCGTCGAGCGCGGACAACCCGGCGCTGACGGTATCGAACGCACGGCCAAGCGCCTCCGGCAGCGAAACCGACTCGTCGGCCAGCCAGTTCTCATACGCGGACAGCGCAACGCCGAGCATGGTCCACGCCACCGTCTGCGGCACGATGTCTGCCGCCTTGGCGCCGGTACGCTGCGCGACGAACGTGGCGACGACGGCTCGCCAGCCGGCGTACATTGTCATCGAATATGCCTGCAGGGCAGCGGTTTCCAGGATGACCCGCATCCGTTGTCGGTGCCTTGCGGTCTCCTGCTCGTCGAAGCTGTTGAACGCCAGGAGCGCGGTGCGCAGTGCCTCGCCGATCGGAACACCTGGCTCCAGTTCGTTGAGCAGATCGCGCATGTGGTCCAGGTGGGCATCGAAGTCGCCCCATGGCAACGCGTTCTTCGACGGGTAGTAGCGAAACAGCGTGCGTCGGGCGATACCGGAGGCTTCGGCGACGTCGTCCACGCTCACGTCGTCGAACCCGCGGGCAGCGAACAGATCGATGGCCACGTTGGAGATGTGGTCGGTGGTCGTGGAGCGCCGTCGGCCCACCCGGTGTCCCGAACTCCGCCTCGCCACCACCCCGCCCTTCCATTTCGGCACTCGATGCCATATTCTTGCGATCTCGATCACAATTGTCGACCACTGTGACTGGAAAGGTGCGGTTGATGGAACCGAATCAGCAGGTTGAGGCCGAAGAGCTCGTCACCGAGACGCTGGTCGAAGAGGTGTCGATCGACGGGATGTGCGGGGTCTACTGACCGTGGCGACGCCTGCCGCGGCGTTCGATCCGGATCTGCGCTGGCGCCTGCATCGTCAGGTGGCGGTGCGGCCCGAGTCGTTCGGTGCGCTGCTCTATCACTTCGGCACGCGCAAGCTGTCGTTTCTGAAGAACCGGACGATCGTCGAGGTGGTCAACTCTCTTGACGACCATCCCGACGCTCGTTCGGCGTGCCGGGCTGCGGGGATCGATGACTCGCAACAGGCGCCCTATCTGCACGCGCTCGGCGTACTGGCCGAGTCCAAGATGCTCGTATCGGGAGAAGCATGACGTCTGTCGCGCCTGTGCCGCGCTTGGTCGAACAGTTCGAACGTGGGCTCGACGCGCCGATCTGCCTGACGTGGGAGCTCACCTACGCCTGCAATCTGGCGTGTGTGCACTGCCTGTCCTCGTCGGGTAAACGCGACCCCCGCGAACTGACCACCCAGCAGTGCAAGGACATCATCGACGAGCTCGAGCGGATGCAGGTGTTCTATGTCAACATCGGCGGCGGCGAGCCGACTGTGCGGTCCGACTTCTGGGAGCTCGTCGACTACGCCACCGCGCATCACGTCGGTGTGAAGTTCTCCACCAACGGCGTGCGGATCACCCCCGAGGTGGCAAAGCGGCTTGCCGCAAGCGATTACGTCGATGTGCAGATCTCCCTGGACGGTGCCACCGCTGAGGTCAACGACGCTGTGCGTGGCCGTGGTTCGTTCGCAATGGCCACCCGCGCGCTGCAGAACCTTGCCGATGCCGGTTTCACCGACGCCAAGATTTCGGTTGTCGTCACACGACAGAATGTCGACCAGCTTGACGACTTCGCCGCTCTGGCAGCACGTTACGGCGCGACGCTGCGGATCACTCGGTTGCGTCCGTCCGGCCGCGGCGCCGACGTGTGGGATGAACTGCATCCGACCGCTGAACAACAGGTGCAGCTGTACGACTGGCTGGTCGCCAAGGGTGACCGGGTGCTCACCGGCGACTCGTTCTTCCACCTGTCGGGCCTTGGTGAGCCGGGAGCGCTCGCCGGACTCAACCTCTGCGGCGCCGGCCGGGTGGTCTGTCTGATTGATCCGGTCGGTGACGTGTACGCCTGTCCGTTCGCCATTCATGATCGGTTCTTGGCCGGAAACATCTTGGTGGATGGCGGTTTTCAGAATGTCTGGAAAGACGCGCCGCTGTTCCGCGAGCTGCGTGAGCCGCAGTCGGCGGGTGCGTGCAGCAGCTGCGGGCACTATGACAGCTGCCGGGGCGGCTGCATGGCCGCCAAGTTCTTCACCGGTCTGCCACTCGACGGGCCGGACCCCGAATGCGTGCAGGGCTACGGCGCGCCTGCGCTCGCCCGAGACCGGGTGAAGCCCAAGTCCAGTGTCGACCATTCACGAAGCGCACCGGTGATGTTGAAACTGCTGACCAAACCACCGGCGCGCCTCTGCAACGAAAGTCCGGTGTGAGTCATGGCGCGCGACCAATGGTTCGAAACGGTGGCGTTCTGCCAGCAGGCAGCGAAGAAGCGGCTACCGAAATCGGTGTACAGCTCACTGGTGGCGGCCAGTGAGCGAGGAGTGACGGTCGCCGACAACGTCGACGCGTTCGCCGAGCTCGGTTTCGCGCCTCACGTGATCGGTGCGCTCGAGAAGCGAGATCTCGCCACAACCGTGATGGGACAAGAGATTTCGCTGCCCGTACTGATCTCGCCGACCGGTGTGCAAGCGGTCCATCCAGACGGTGAGGTCGCCGTCGCACGTGCCGCTGCGGCGCGCGGCACCGCGATGGGCCTTTCGTCGTTCGCCAGCAAGCCGATCGAAGAGGTGATCGCCGCCAACCCGAAGTTGTTCTTCCAGGTGTATTGGCTCGGCGGTCGTGACGCGATCGCGGCGCGGGTTCAGCGTGCGCGGGAGGCGGGTGCCGTCGGTCTGATCGTGACCACCGACTGGAGTTTCTCGCACGGCCGGGACTGGGGTAGCCCCAAGATCCCCGAGGAGATGGACCTGCGGACCACCGTGCGCATGCTGCCGGAGGGTTTGACCCGTCCGCGCTGGTTCTACCAGTGGGCCAAGACCATGCGGCCGCCGAACCTGCGGGTGCCCAACCAGGCGGCCAGGGGAGAGGCCGGGCCGCCGTTCTTCGCTGCATACGGCGAGTGGATGGGAACGCCCCCGCCCACCTGGGAGGACATCGCGTGGCTTCGTGAATTGTGGGGTGGGCCGTTCATGCTCAAGGGTGTGATGCGCGTCGATGACGCCAAACGCGCTGTGGACGCTGGGGTTTCGTCGATCTCGGTGTCCAACCACGGTGGTAACAACCTGGACGGCACGCCTGCGTCAATTCGGGCACTGCCTGCGATCGCCGAAGCGGTCGGCGACGAGGTGGAGGTGCTGCTGGACGGCGGTATCCGCCGTGGCAGCGACGTGGTCAAGGCACTGGCGCTCGGTGCGCGGGCCGTCATGATCGGGCGGGCATACCTGTGGGGCCTGGCTGCCAACGGTCAAGCCGGGGTTGAGAACGTGCTCGACGTCCTGCGGGGCGGCATCGATTCGGCACTGATGGGTCTGGGCCGCGCGTCGGTCCACGATCTTGTTGCCGGCGACGTGCTGGTCCCGCCGGAGTTCGCTCGAACGCTCGGTGTCCCCCCGACGTCCGACTCCTGAGCGGGCAAAATCGGTTCGGGGTCAAATGGCCTGGTACAGGCGTGGCGCAGGGGACTGGCGGGGCTGGGCTTCGCCGTCGGGGGAAAATCCACGGAAATCAATTGCTGCGCATGCGCCAACAATTGGCGCACGCCAGTTGAATTCGGCCTACCATCGGCGGGTGGCTTTCCTCACCGAGCTCGCGAACTCAGCGTCGAGGCAGCTTCAGGGCACGTTGCCCGCGTTGATCATCCCGGTCGGTTCGGTGGAACAGCATGGACCCCACCTCCCGCTGGACACCGATACGCGCATCGCCACCGCCGTCGCTCGTTCGGTTGCTGGCCAACTACCCCGAACGGATGAATGCAACTGGGCGTTGGCTCCCGCGATCGGTTACGGGGCGAGCGGAGAGCATCAAGGCTTCGCAGGCACGGTGTCCATCGGCACGTCAGCACTGCGATTGCTGCTGGTGGAGTTCGGCCGTTCCGCCTCGCAATGGGCCTCGCGGCTGGTGTTCGTCAACGGCCACGGCGGAAACGTCGAGGCGCTCGCGGCCGCGGTGGCTTTGCTCCGATACGAGGGTCGCGACGCGGCCTGGTGCTCGTGTACATCGAAGAACGCGGACGCGCACGCGGGCCACACCGAAACCTCTGTAATGCTACATATTTCGCCAGCCGACGTGCGGGCCGAAGAGCTGCTCGCCGGCAACCGCGAGCCGCTGGCTCAGTTGATGCCGCAACTACGGCAGGGCGGTGTCGCTGCCGTCAGCGAACTCGGTGTGCTCGGCGACCCGACGACCGCCACGGCGCAGGAAGGTGAACGGATCCTCACCGAGATGGTGGACGCGTGTTTGCAGCGCATCATCCGGTGGGCGCCGGGCCGCGACGGGATGTTGACATGACAGGGCCGCGCTTGCCCGACGGCTTCGCCGTCCAGGTCGATCGCCGGGTGAAGGTGCTCGGTGAGGGCTCCGCACTTCTCGGCGGCTCACCCACCAGACTGCTGCGGCTCGCGCCGGCCGCGCAGACGATGCTCAACGGCGGCAGGCTAGAGGTCCATGACGCGGTCAGCGCACAACTCGCGCGCACTTTGCTCGACGCGACCGTCGCCCATCCGCGGCCGGCAAGCGGCCCATCGCACCGCGATGTGACAGTGGTTATCCCCGTGCGGAACAACACATCTGGCTTACTGCGCCTGGTCGGCACGCTGCGTGGAATGCGCGTGGTGGTAGTGGACGACGGGTCCATGACGCCGGTGCAGCAGAGCGACTTCGCCGACATGCACTGCGACATCCAAGTGCTGCGACACACCCGCAGCAAGGGGCCCGCCGCGGCGCGTAACACCGGCCTGGCCGCATGCAGCACTGACTTCGTGGCGTTCCTGGACTCTGACGTGGTGCCCCGACGTGGGTGGCTCGAAGCGCTCCTCGGGCACTTCTGTGATCCCGCCGTCGCTCTCGTCGCACCGCGAATCGTGAGCCTGCGACAAGCCGACAACCTGGTCGCGCGTTACGAGGCGGTTCGTTCGTCGCTCGACCTGGGATTGCGTGAGGCTCCGGTGGTGCCCTACGGGACCGTGTCCTATGTGCCGAGCGCTGCCATCATCTGCCGGCGCTCGGTGCTGAAGGAATTGGGCGGCTTCGACGAGACACTCAAGTCAGGTGAAGACGTCGACCTGTGCTGGCGTTTCATCGAAGCAGGTGCCAGGCTGCGCTACGAACCGATCGCGCTCGTCGCGCACGATCACCGCACGCAGGTACGAGACTGGTTCATACGCAAGGCGTTCTATGGTGAATCGGCCGCACCGCTGTCGATCCGACACCCCGGCAAGACGGCGCCGCTGGTGATTTCCGGATGGACGCTGGTGGTGTGGATCCTGCTCGCGATGGGTTCGGGAGTCGGGTACCTGGCGTCGTTGATCGTCGCGGCGATCACCGGCCGTCGCATCGCCAACTCACTGAGCACCGTCGAGACCGAACCAAGGGAAGTCGCGGTGGTCGCCGCGCACGGCCTGTGGTCCGCCGCTTTGCAGTTGGCTTCTGCGATCTGTCGACACTACTGGCCCCTCGCGATGATCGCCGCGCTCCTGTCCCGGCGGTGTCGGCAGGTGGTGCTCGTGGCGGCCGTCATCGACGGCGTCGTCGATTGGATCACCCGCAACGGCAACGTCGATGACGACACCAAGCGGATCAGCCTGCTGACCTACGTCCTGCTCAAGCGCCTTGACGATATCGCCTATGGCGTCGGACTGTGGACCGGGGTGGTCCGCGAACGGCACGCAGGCGCCCTGAAACCGCAGATCCGGACCTGACGCGCCGTTGCACCTGAACTCTTCTGTTCCACGCGTCCACAGCGATGTTCTCGTCATCGGTGCCGGCAGCGCTGGATCCGTTCTCGCCGAGCGCCTTTCCGCCGACGAGCGATGCCGGGTAACCGTTGTCGAAGCCGGCCCTGGACCTTCGGACCCGCAAGTCTCCACCCAGATCAGCGACGGCCTGCGACTGCCGATCGGACACGCCAGTTCGGTGGTGCGCCGCTACCCGACCACCCTGACCGATGCGCCCAAACGCCATGCCCAGATCATGCGCGGAGCGGTGGTCGGCGGATCAGGCGCGGTGAACGGTGGCTATTTCTGTCGGGGGCTGCCGACGGATTTCGACGGCTGGCGGCTTCCCGGCTGGACCTGGTCCGACGTGCTGCCGCACTTCCGCACGATTGAAACCGACCTCGATTTCAACACCGCGTTGCACGGTTCGGAAGGGCCGATCCTCGTTCGACGTGTATCCGAATTCGACGGCTGCACAGCGGCTTTCGTGCAGGCCACGAGTGACGCGGGGTTTCGGTGGCTCCCCGATCTGAACGGTGCTACGGCTGAGGAGTCGTTGCCGACAGGCGTCGGGGCAGTGCCTCTGAACATCAACGGCGGGACCCGAGTCGGCCCAGGTGGTGCCTATCTGAAGCCTGCGATGGGCCGGACGAACCTCACGCTGTTGACCAACACGCGCGCCAGGCGGGTGCGAATGGCCGGCGGCAGGGCCGTCGGTGTGGAGTGTGTCGGACCGGAGGGCGCATTTCAGCTGACCGCTGACCGAGTCGTGCTGTCGGCCGGTGCGATCGGTTCAGCCCAATTGCTGATGCTGTCCGGTGTGGGGTCGCAGCCGGTGCTGCAGGTGGCGGGGATACCGGTGGTCGCAGATCTTCCCGTCGGCCTGGCGTGCGTGGACCATCCGGAACTCGTGCTGCCTGTGCACTGGTCGGGGACCCACGGACTGCCGCCGCTGGAGGCCGTCCTGACCACCGACTGTCTCGAGATCCGGCCTTACACAGCCGGTTTCGGCGCGATGATCAGCGGCCGCAAGAACGATCCCGCCGACCGACCGCACATCGGCGTCGCGTTGATGCAACCGCAGTCCCGTGGCCGTGTTGCGCTGGCCTCCGCCGACCCGGACACGCCACCCGTCATCGAGCATCGCTACGACAGTGAACCGGCAGACGTCGCCAAGCTGGAAACGGGCGCGGAGCTGGCTCGCGAACTAGCAAGGGCCACAGCCAAGGTGGGCCGGTTTTCGTGGTCCACTTCCCAGCATCTGGCGAGAACCGCACCTATGGGCGTCGATGAGGATTCCGTCGTCGACCCGCGGTGCCGAGTCCACGGCATCGACAACTTATGGGTGGTCGACGGATCGGTGCTGCCTGCGATCACCAGCCGGGGACCGCACGCAACGATTGTGATGCTTGGTCACCGCGCGGCCGAGTTCATCGCCGCTGCCGCCTGAGGAACTGGAACTGTTGACCGTCACGGCCCGGCGACCACACGGCGACGAAGGCGGCCGCCACCCACAAGCTGATCGACATCACCAGCAGCGAGAGGTCCATCGACTGTATGAATGCGGACTCTGCGAGATTCGCCAGCCGTGCTCCCTGCGGACCCAGTCGGTCCGCGACGGCCAATGCATTGGCCAGTGACTCGAGCGCCTGATCACGAACCTGTTCGGGAAATCCGGTCAGCCCTGGCGCAAGAACGTTGTGATATTGCGCCGCAAGAACGGAACCAGCGACTGCGATCCCTACGGCGGCGCCGACCTCGCGGGTGGTGTCGTTGACCGCCGAAGCGACGCCCTGCTTCTCGTTGGGCACCGCGTTCATGATCGCCGAAGTCGTTGGCGCGACGCATAACCCGATTCCGGTGCTGGTGATCAACAAGGGCCAAGCGAGATCCAGATAACTCGATCCGGCATCGAGGAAGCGCATGCTGAAAAGCCCGATTCCGATCAGGAACAACCCCGAAGCCACCGCCACCCGCAGTCCGATCTTCGGCAGGTAGAGATGCAGCGTGGCGCCAAGCGCCATGATCGGCACCGCCAACGGCGTGAGAGCGAATGCGGTCTGCAGCGCGCTGTAGCCGAGAATCAACTGCATGAATTGCATTTCGACGAAGAAGAATCCGAAGTTGGCGAAGAAGAGAAAGGTGATGCCGATCGCGCCGACGGCGAAATCGGGTCTGCGGAACAGTCGAACGTCGAGCAGTGGATGTCCACGCCGTAGTTCGACCACCGCGAAGACGGCGGCCAACGCCACCCCTGCACCCATGCAGCCCCACACGATCGGGTGCGTCCAACCGCGCACCGGCGCCTCCACGACTCCGAACACGAACACCGCGACGGCACCGCCGATCAGAGCGGCGCCCACCCAGTCGATTGGTGTCGCGGTCTCGTCTCGCGACGAGGCGATACTGCACGTGCAGATGAACAGAACGACGCTGGCCGCGGTGAAGCCGTAGAAGATCGACTCCCACGAAAAGAACTTCAGTAGCAGCCCGGTGCCCATGAAACCGAAGACGGCGCCCGAGCTTGCGACGCCCGCCCAGATGCCAACGGCCTTGTTGCGCTCGGACTTCGGGAATGCGGCGGTCAATAGTGACAACGTCGCGGGCATGATGAACGCCGCCCCGGCACCCGCGGCCGCCCGCGCCACGATGATTTGGACGGGACTGTCGAAGATGGTCGGTGACAGCGAGGCGATGGCGAAGATGGTCAGCCCCGCCAGCAGCGCGCCGCGCCTGCCGTATCGATCGCCGATAGCGCCGGCGGGCAGCAGCACGCAGGCGAGCACCAAGGTGTAGCCGTCGACAATCCACGTCAGCTGTGTCTGGGTAGCCGAAGTCTGCACCGCGATATCCGGCAACGCGGCATTGAGCGCAACCATCGACGCGATCACCAACAACACGTCGAGGGCGGCGACCGTCAACAGCCAGATGCGCGCGCGGTGGGACAGGGAGGCGACGCTACCGGGGATATCCTGGTCGGATCGAGCGAGGGTGTCGACCATATGGGTCGTCTCCTTTGGTGGAATGTTTTTGAGACTAACAGTCTCGTTACGAGACCGATAGTCTTGTCTTCCCCTTCGGAGGTGTTGTAAACGAGATGACGGCGACAAGCAGTGATCCTCGGCCCGCGCGATCGCGCGCGCGGTTACTCGACGCCGCGACCGCTCTGTTGCGGGCGGGAGGCCCGAGCGCGGTCACGATCGACGCCGTCACCCGTAGCGCCAACGTAGCGAGGGCGACGCTGTATCGCCACTTCGGTAGTGCCAACGATCTTTTGGCGGCGGCGTTCGTGAGCCTGCTGCAGCCCGCGCCGATGCCGCCTGCTGAGGGCACCCTGCGCGATGACCTGATCGCGGTGGTGGTGGGGTGGGCGGACTCCATCGCCGAGGTGCCCGCGATGCTCACCGCGATGACATGGCTTGCGTCAGGGCCGGACGCCGTCTCGACCGATGTGGGTCAAGTCGACTCCGAGGCCGTCGGCACCCTGCGCTCGCGGATCATCCAGTTGTATTCAGCGCCGTTTCAAGCGCTGTTCGACAGCCCGCAGGCCGCCGCGGAACTCGAGGAGGTGGACCTGGTTCAAGCGATCGCGCTGTTGATCGGACCGCTGGTCCTCGGCCGACTCTCCACGTTCGCCGACTTCGACTACCGCCGCTGTGCCGAGGCGGCTGTCGACGGGTTCCTGGCCACCCACACCAAGAAACGGCGAAATCACTTGACCGAGTAGCGAATCGGCAGGTGTTTTAGACCGCCGACGAACGTGGTCGCGGAAAGCTCTGGCTTGCCTGCCAATTCGATGGACTCCAGCCGGGGAATCAGTTCGGTGAAGAGGCTGTTCATTTCCATCCGCGCCAACGCCGCCCCCAGGCAGAAGTGCACACCATAGCCGAATGACACGTGTCGGTTCGGGTCGCGGCCGACGTCGAAGCGGAACGGATCGGAGAACACCTCCTCGTCCCGATTGCCCGAAACGTAAGCCAGGTAGACGGATTCCCCTTTCGCGATCGGCACTCCACGAACGACCGTGTCTCGGGCCGCCGTCCGCATGAATTCCTTGACCGGGGTGGCCCAGCGGATCATTTCCTCGACCGCGGTCGGCATCAGGTCCATGTTCTCCCGCAACCGGTCGAGTTCGCCGGGATTCTCGATCAGCGCAAGCAGCCCTCCTGACATCGCGTCCTTGGTGGTGTCGTGACCGGCGCTCGCGATGATCACGTAGTAGGACAGTGTGTCCATGTCGGACATGTAGTCACCGTCGATGCGGCCGTTGGCGATCGCCGACGCCAGGTCTTCTGTGGGATTGGCCCGGCGCGAGGCCGTCAGCGCCGAGAAGTAATTGAAGAAATCGGCGAGCACGGCCAGCAGGTCCTCCGTCGAACCGCCGCGCTGATGTTCCTCGTCGTCGCCGCCGAACATCTCCTGGGTCAGCTTCATCATGCGGGGGAAGTCGTCCTCGGGCAGGCCGAGGAGCGAAAGTATCACGTACAGAGGGAAGTTGACCGCGACATCCTCGACGAAGTCGCATTCTTGCCCGATGTCGCGCATGGTGTCGACATAGCGCTTCGCCAGTTCATCCACCCGAACCTTCAGGTCCCGCATCGCCTTCGGGCGAAACCAGTCGGCGCCGATGGCGCGGACTTTGCGATGGTGAGGGTCGTCCATGTGGATCAGCGTGCGGATGCCCATGCCGGCTTCCTGTTGTGCTTTGAGCACATCGTCGGCCTCGGCCCTTGCGAGCAGGGGTCGAGGCTCGGACAGCCAGAGTTCGTTGTCGCGCTCGATGGCCATGATGTCGGCGTGCTTGGTGATCGCCCAGAACGGCCGGTAGGGCGGGTTGTCCACCCAGGCGACCGGATTGTTCGCCCGCAGATGGGTCAGCGCCGCGTGCAGTCGCGCGTCGTCGGCATAGCCCTTGGGATCGGCTAGTACCTTCGCGGCGTCATCCATCGTCGGCGTGCTCATTCGGGCTCCTCACTGCCGTGCTGCGGCGGAACTTGACGGGTGTCAAGTTCGGAGTCTATGTGACGCGGACCACCTGTGGGAAGGGGGGTGGTCTTCCGCCGCCACTAGGCTTCAATTCTGTGGCCCCCGGATCGTTTCATCGCCTGTTGGCGCTCGCCTTCAGCGTGATGCTTGCGGTCGGATGCGGCCGCGGCGAGACTGAGCCGCCGAAGATCGCTCAGCCATCGGATCCGGCGGTGGTGCAGACGGCCGCGGGCGCGGTGCGCGGTGTCGTCGCTCCCGATCATCGGCTGTTCGCCGGAATTCCTTACGCCGCTCCGCCCACCGGTGCGTTGCGATGGCGACCGCCTGCGCCGGCCCACGCTTGGCAAGGTGTGCGCGACGCCACCCGCTTCGGCCCGAGATGTCTGCAGGACCCCGGCGGCGATCCGGAATTCGGGCGGCAGACCGACGAGGACTGTCTGACGCTCAACGTGTGGACACCGCCGGCGAACAGGGGCGACGAGAAGCTGCCGGTAATGGTGTGGATCCACGGCGGTGCGTTCATCAACGGAAGCGCCGGCGTCTACGACTCGCGCTGGCTGGCCGACCGCGGCGACATGATCGTGGTCACCGTGAACTACCGGCTGGGCGCGATGGGCTTTTTGGCGCATCCGGCGCTCGGGGCCGCAGGCGACGTCGGCAACTACGGCCTTGCGGACCAGCAGGCGGCGCTGCGGTGGGTGCGCGACAACGTCGCCGACTTCGGCGGTGATCCGGAGAAGGTGACGCTGTCGGGCGAGTCGGCGGGCGGTATGTCGGTCTGCGACCACCTGGTGGCCCCGGATTCGGCAGGATTGTTTCGGGCGGCGATCATCCAGAGTGCGCCCTGTCAGGCCCAGCTTGCGCTGCCCGCCGCGGAGCAGGCCAGCATCGACTACGCGGCCCAACTGGGTTGTGGCGACATGCAATTGGCCGCGCAGTGCCTACGCGCGTTGCCTGCGGGCAAGCTCCGGGAACCGGTCTGGTACTACCGCATCGGTGCCGACGCGCTAAGCGGCCCGGTGATCGGTACCTCGCGGTTGCCGATCGACCCGATGGCCGCCCTCGCTGAGGGTCGTGCCGCCCGAGTGCCGGTGTTGATCGGCAGCAACCGCGATGAGTTCACGTTGTTCGTCGCGCTGCAGTACCTGCGGAAGGGGGAATACAGCGCGGGCCAGTATCCGCAACTGCTCGGTGAGACGTTCGGTGCAGCCGCCGCCGCGGTCGAAGCCCGCTATCCGCTTCAGCGATACAACTCTGTGCCCCTTGCCTATTCGGCGGCCGTCACCGACGGGGTGTTCGCCTGTCCGACCGCTCGGATGAGCGACGCGCTGGCACGGACGGGATCGGTATACGCGTACGAGTTCAACGACCGAGATGCGCCGACGCCCGAGCCGATGCGCAAGCTGCCGTTCCCGGTGGGGGCGAGCCATTCGCTGGAATTGCGGTATCTGTTCGACGTCGGCGGCGCCCCGCCGCTGAACGCCGCCCAGCAGGCGCTGTCCGACCAGATGATCGACTACTGGGCACATTTCGTCCGCACCGGCGAACCCGGTGGGCAATGGCCCGCGTTCGGCGGCGACAAAAAGCGGTTGTCGTTTCAGGCGGGCACAAGCACCGTGACCGCCGACTTCGACGACGCTCACCAGTGCGCGTTCTGGGCAAGCGTGAAAGGTTGACCGCCATGCCGACTCCGGACCCGAATGGCTACGCCGAAGCGTGGGTGCGGGCCTGGAACGCGCATGACATCGAAGCGGTGCTCGCGCACTTTCGCGACGACGTGGTGTTCACCTCGCCGGTGGCGGCGCGCGTCGTGCCCGACAGCAGGGGAGTGGTGCGCGGCAAGTCGGCACTACGGGAGTACTGGACGGCGGCGTTGGCCATGCAGCCGGACCTCTCGTTCGAGGTGGTCGGCGTGTATCGCGGCGAGTCGACGTTGGTGATCAACTACCGCAACCATCGTGGTGAACTGGTCAACGAGGTGTTGACCTTCGACGATGACGGCTTCGTCCGCGAAGGCCACGGCACATATCTGGGTTAGCCCGCTGGATGTCGCGGCGGCGGCGTTCGCGTCCGCCGAGACTGCGGGGAGATCGCGTTTCTGAGGCGAATCGCGATCTGTGCGCAGTTTCGGCGGGTGTCGCCATCGGGCTGCGGCCCGACGTTCGACGGCCGATCGGTGGTGGTCGACGCGGCTATGCCCGGCTACCTTACTCTGCAGTAAGAAGGCCGCCCGTTTGGCGTGGCCAGGGATTTGGCTGACGTCGCGTTTTAGGGCATACTGTTCGGGTTGCCTTGAGCCGGGTTCGCCTGGCCGGGGGCATACGACCAGCGCCCGAACGGGCGCATCCGGTACCCACCTCGATCGCGACGATTTCCGCCGCGGCTGAGTGTGCGTGAGGGCGACACACCCGACCGCGGGGACCGGTGGACCACAGACAGATAAACAGCGGCGGCATACCAGCGCGAAGCGAGTGCGCCGGACGGAAGCGGCCCCGACAGGGGCCCTGTGAACACGGCCCCGACAGGGGCCCTGTAGGAGTGAGGTAGGAGAAGCGTGGCGGGACAGAAGATCCGCATCAGGCTCAAGGCCTACGACCACGAGGCGATCGACGCCTCGGCGCGCAAGATCGTGGAGACGGTCACCCGTACCGGCGCCAGCGTGGTCGGTCCTGTGCCGCTGCCGACTGAGAAGAACGTGTACTGCGTCATCCGGTCCCCGCATAAGTACAAGGACTCGCGGGAGCACTTCGAGATGCGTACGCACAAGCGACTGATCGACATCCTCGACCCGACGCCGAAGACCGTTGACGCGCTGATGCGCATCGATCTGCCGGCCAGCGTCGACGTCAATATCCAGTAGGAGAAACCCGAACGATGGCTAGAAAAGGCATTCTGGGCACCAAGCTGGGCATGACGCAGGTGTTCGACGAGAACAACCGGGTCGTTCCGGTCACAGTCGTCAAGGCTGGGCCCAACGTCGTGACCCGCATCCGTACGCCCGAGCGCGACGGTTACTCCGCTGTGCAACTGGCCTACGGCGAGATCAGCCCGCGCAAGGTGAACAAGCCGGTCACCGGTCAGTACGCCGCAGCGGGCGTCAACCCCCGCCGCCACCTCGCCGAGTTGCGGCTCGACGACGAGGCCGCCGCAAGCGAATACGAGGTTGGTCAGGAACTGACCGCCGAGATCTTCGCCGACGGCACTTACGTCGACGTGACGGGCACCAGCAAGGGCAAGGGTTACGCGGGCACCATGAAGCGTCACGGTTTCCGCGGCCAGGGCGCCAGCCACGGCGCCCAGGCGGTGCACCGCCGTCCGGGTTCCATCGGTGGCTGCGCCACCCCGGGCCGGGTGTTCAAGGGCACGCGCATGTCGGGCCGGATGGGTAACGACCGCGTGACGACGCAGAACCTGTTGGTGCACAAGGTCGATGCCGAGAACGGCGTGCTGCTGATCAAGGGCGCTATCCCCGGTCGTACCGGTGGACTGGTCGTGGTCCGCAGCGCAATCAAGCGAGGCGAAAAGTAATGGCTACCAGTAAAATTGACGTCCACACCCCGGCTGGCAAGAAGGACGGCTCGATCGAGCTGCCCGCCGAGCTGTTCGACGTCGAGCCGAACATCGCGCTGATGCATCAGGTTGTCGAGGCGCAGCTGGCCGCCAAGCGGCAGGGCACCCACGCGACCAAGACGCGCGGCGACGTCCGCGGCGGCGGCAAGAAGCCGTACCGCCAGAAGGGCACCGGTCGCGCCCGCCAGGGTTCGACGCGTGCACCGCAGTTCACCGGCGGTGGCACCGTGCACGGTCCGCAGCCGCGTGACTACAGCCAGCGCACGCCCAAGAAGATGATCGCCGCCGCACTGCGCGGGGCGCTGTCTGACCGGGCTCGTAACGGCCGCATTCACGCCGTCACCGAACTCGTCGAGGGTCAGACCCCGTCGACCAAGAGCGCCAAGGCGTTCCTGGCCACTCTGACCGAGAACAAGCAGGTGCTGGTGGTGATCGGCCGCGCCGACCAGACCGGCACGCTGAGCGTGCGCAACCTGCCCGGTGTCCATGTGCTCGAACCCGGTCAACTCAACACCTACGACGTGCTGAAGGCCGACGACGTGGTGTTCAGCGTCGAGGCGCTGAATGCTTACATCCGCGCGAACTCCAAGACTGCCGAGGAGGTTTCGGCCTAATGGCGACCGTGACTGACCCCCGCGACATCATCCTGGCTCCGGTCATCTCCGAGAAGTCGTACGGGCTGATCGAGGACAACGTGTACACGTTCGTCGTGCACCCCGACTCGAACAAGACGCAGATCAAGATCGCAATCGAGAAGATCTTCAAGGTCAAGGTCGCGTCGGTGAACACCGCGAACCGGCAGGGCAAGCGCAAGCGCACCCGCGCCGGCTTCGGTAAGCGCAAGGACACCAAGCGCGCCATCGTGACGTTGGCCGCGGGAAGCAAGCCGATCGACCTGTTCGGAGCACCGGCCTGATCTCGGGGCCGCCTGGAAGCTAGAGAGACCTAGAGAATCATGGGAATTCGCAAGTACAAGCCGACGACCCCGGGTCGTCGCGGTGCCAGCGTCTCCGATTTCGCGGAGATCACTCGCGACCATCCGGAGAAGTCGCTGGTTCGGCCGCTGCACGGCAAGGGTGGCCGCAACGCGCACGGTCGGATCACCACCCGGCACAAGGGCGGTGGCCACAAGCGTGCCTACCGCGTGATCGACTTCCGTCGGCACGATAAGGACGGCGTCGACGCCAAGGTCGCACACATCGAGTACGACCCGAACCGCACCGCGAACATCGCGCTGCTGCATTACCTGGACGGCGAGAAGCGGTACATCATTGCTCCGCAAGGCCTTTCGCAGGGTGATGTGGTGGAGTCCGGCGCCAACGCCGACATCAAGCCCGGCAACAACCTGCCGCTGCGCAACATCCCGTCCGGCACCGTGATCCACGCTGTGGAGCTGCGGCCCGGCGGCGGTGCGAAGCTGGCCCGGTCGGCCGGATCCAGCATCCAGTTGCTCGGCAAGGAAGGCACGTACGCGTCGCTGCGTATGCCCTCCGGTGAGATCCGTCGCGTCGACGTGCGCTGCCGCGCCACCGTCGGCGAGGTCGGCAATGCCGAGCAGGCCAACATCAACTGGGGTAAAGCCGGCCGGATGCGGTGGAAGGGCAAGCGCCCCACCGTTCGTGGTGTGGTGATGAACCCCGTCGACCACCCGCACGGCGGCGGCGAGGGCAAGACCTCCGGTGGCCGTCACCCGGTCAGCCCATGGGGTAAGCCCGAGGGCCGTACCCGCAAGGCCAACAAGCCAAGCGACAAGCTCATCGTCCGACGCCGGCGCACCGGCAAGAAGCACCACCGGTAGGAGATAAGCCGATGCCACGCAGTCTCAAGAAGGGTCCGTTCGTCGACGACCATCTGCTCAAGAAGGTCGACGTCCAGAACGAGAAGAACACCAAGCAGGTCATCAAGACCTGGTCGCGGCGTTCGACCATCATCCCCGACTTCATCGGGCACACCTTCGCGGTGCACGACGGCCGCAAGCATGTCCCGGTGTTCGTCACCGAGGCGATGGTCGGGCACAAGCTCGGCGAGTTCGCGCCCACCCGTACGTTCAAGGGTCACATCAAGGACGACCGGAAAGCGAAGCGGCGATGAGCGCTTGCGCGAAGAGCAGAGGTAGAAGCTAATGACTTCCGTTGAAACTTATCCGTCTGCGGTTGCGAAGGCGCGCTTCGTGCGTGTCTCGGCGACCAAGGCGCGCCGGGTCATCGACCTGGTGCGCGGCAAGAGCGTCGAGCAAGCTCTCGACATCCTGCGGTGGGCGCCGCAGGCCGCCAGCGAGCCGGTCGCCAAGGTGATCGCCAGCGCTGCGGCCAACGCGCAGAACAACGAGGGGCTGGATCCGTCCACCCTGGTGGTCGCCACCGTCTATGCCGACGAAGGCCCGACCGCCAAGCGCATCCGGCCGCGGGCGCAGGGGCGTGCGTTCCGAATCCGCAAGCGCACCAGCCACATCACGGTGATCGTGGAAAGCAGGCCGTCGCGCGAGGACCGGGGTGGCCGGTCGGCGAGCGCAGCCCGCGCCCGTCGCGCCGAGGGCAGTAAGGCCGCCGCCAAGAAGGCACCGGCAACCAAGGCAGCTGCCGAGGCGCCCGCCAAGAAGGCTCCGGCCAAGAAGGCCGCCACGAAGGCGCCCGCCAAGAAGACCGCAGAAGCTTCTGCCGAAGCGAAGGAGGGCTCGGAGTAGTGGGCCAGAAAATCAATCCCCACGGCTTCCGACTCGGTATTACCACCGACTGGAAGTCCCGGTGGTACGCCGACAAGCAGTACAAGGACTACGTCAAGGAAGACGTGGCGATCCGCCGACTGCTGGCAACGGGTCTGGAGCGCGCCGGCATCGCCGACGTGGAGATCGAAAGGACTCGCGACAGAGTCCGTGTTGATATCCACACCGCGCGTCCCGGCATCGTGATCGGCCGCCGCGGCACCGAGGCCGACCGTATCCGTGCCGACCTGGAGAAGTTGACCGGTAAGCAGGTTCAGCTGAACATCCTCGAGGTGAAGAATCCCGAGTCGCAGGCGCAGTTGGTGGCTCAGGGTGTGGCAGAACAGCTTTCGAACCGCGTGGCGTTCCGTCGCGCGATGCGCAAGGCCATCCAGTCGGCGATGCGTCAGCCCAACGTGAAGGGCATCCGGGTGCAGTGCTCGGGCCGCCTCGGCGGCGCCGAGATGAGCCGTTCGGAGTTCTACCGCGAGGGCCGGGTGCCGCTGCACACGCTGCGCGCAGACATCGACTACGGCCTCTACGAGGCGAAGACGACCTTTGGCCGCATCGGTGTGAAGGTCTGGATCTACAAGGGCGACATCGTCGGCGGCAAGCGTGAGGCGACTGCGACAGTGCCGTCGGGCGCCGATCGTCCCCGCCGCGAGCGCCCGTCGGGCACCCGTCCGCGTCGTAGCGGCGCGTCGGGTACCACCGCGACGAGCACCGATGCCGGTCGTGCCGCCTCCGGCGACGAAGCGGGCCGCGCCGCCACGGGCACCGAAGATGCGCCTGCCGTCGCCGAGGCGACCGGCGCGACCGAGGCCGCTGCTGCAGAAGCCGCACCGACCACGGAGAATACGGAGAGCTGAATCATGTTGATTCCCCGCAAGGTCAAGCACCGTAAGCAACACCACCCCCGGCAGCGTGGCATCGCCAGCGGCGGGACGTCGGTGAGCTTCGGTGACTACGGCATCCAGGCGCTGGAGCATGCCTACATCACCAACCGGCAGATCGAGTCCGCTCGTATCGCCATCAACCGGCACATCAAGCGTGGCGGCAAGGTGTGGATCAACATCTTCCCTGACCGTCCGCTGACCAAGAAGCCCGCCGAGACCCGTATGGGTTCGGGTAAGGGTTCGCCGGAGTGGTGGGTCGCCAACGTGAAGCCCGGCCGGGTGCTGTTCGAGCTGAGCTACCCCGATGAGAAGACCGCGCGGGATGCGTTGACCCGCGCGATCCACAAGTTGCCGATCAAGGCACGCATCGTGACTCGAGAGGATCATTTCTGATGGCAGTGGGAGTGACTCCTGGCGAACTTCGCGAACTGACTGACGACGAGTTGAAGGACAAGCTGCGCGAGTCCAAGGAAGAGCTGTTCAATCTGCGCTTCCAGATGGCGACCGGTCAGCTCGCCAACAACCGTCGGCTTCGGACGGTGCGTCAGGAAATTGCGCGCGTGTACACAGTGCTGCGCGAACGTGAGTTGGGCCTGGCTTCCGGGCCCGCGGGTGAGGAATCGTAAAAATGGCAGATAGCACTGGAAAAGAGCCAGGCCCCAAGCACACTCCGCGTCAGGAGAAGCCGCGCGGTCGACGCAAGACCGCAATCGGCTACGTGGTGTCGGACAAGATGCAGAAGACCATCGTGGTTGAGCTGGAAGACCGTAAGAGCCATCCGCTCTATGGCAAGATCATCCGCACCACTTCGAAGGTCAAGGCGCACGACGAAAACGGTGAAGCCGGTGTCGGCGACCGCGTCTCGCTGATGGAGACCCGTCCACTGTCGGCCACCAAGCGCTGGCGGCTGGTCGAGATCCTCGAACGGGCCAAGTAATTTCTCGCTCGCGAGATCGAAGCCCCTGGCTTGGCCGGGGGCTTCTCTCGTTCGGCCTCAGTGATCGTTCCTCGCCTCGCGCCATCCCCGCTCGAACGGGAGTCGCCACGCATTCGGCGCGATCAGTTGGTGAATTGCGTTGGGCCCCCATGTGCCCGGCTGGTATGACTTGGCCGGCGGCGGGTCGGCGAGCAGGTCCGCCGACCGCTCCCACAGCGACTCGATGCCCTCGGCGGTGGTGAACAGGGTGTGGTCGCCGCGCATCGCGTCGAGCATCAGCCGTTCGTAGGCCTCCAACACATCGGTGATGGAGTCGACCTCCTGCGTCGAGAACTGCATGGACAGCTTGTCCAGTTTCATACCGGGGCCCGGGCGCTTGCCGTAGAACGACAGCGATACCTTCGAGTCCTCGGCGAGGTCGAAGGTGAGGTGGTCGGGGCCCTGCGCGCCGACGCCGGAACCCGGCGCGAACATCGTGCGTGGCGCCTCCTTGAAGGCAACGGAGATGATGCGCATGCCCTCGGCCATCCGCTTGCCCGTGCGCAGGTAGATCGGCACGCCGGCCCAGCGCCAGTTGTCAATGCACACTTTCAGCGCGATGAACGTCTCGGTATCGGAATCCCTTGCCACACCGTCTAATTCGCGGTAACCCATGAACTGTCCGCGAACCACGTTCTTCGGGTCGACCGGCAGCATCGACCGAAACACTTTGTTCTTCTCCTCGCTGATGGCGCGCGGCTCCAACGCGGTCGGCGGCTCCATCACGACGAAGGCCATCACCTGAAACAGATGAGTGACGACCATGTCCTTGTATGCGCCTGTGCTCTCGTAGAAGTGCGCCCGTTCGTCGAGGCCGAGCGTCTCGGGGATGTCGATCTGGATGTGGTCGATGAAGTTGCGATTCCAGATCGGCTCGAACAGACCGTTCGCGAAACGGAACGCCAAAATGTTCAGTGCCGCTTCTTTGCCGAGGAAGTGGTCGATGCGGAAAATCTGATCCTCGCGAAACGTTTCGTGCACGAAGTCGTTGAGCGCCACGGCGCTGGCAAGGTCGGTGCCGAACGGTTTCTCCATCACCACGCGCGATCGGTCGACCAGATTCGCGTCCCGCAGCGTCTCGATCACCGCGTGCGCGGCCTTCGGCGGCACGGACAGGTAGTGCAGGCGACGCACCCCGTGGCCGAGTTTCCCCTCGGCCTTCTCGACCGCGAGGGCCAGCGCCTCAGGGCCCGCGCTCTGCGGTACGTAGGTGACCGTTTCGGCGAACCGGCCCCACTGCTGGTCGCTGAGCTTGTGGGTGCCGAACTGTTCGATTGCCGACTTGGCCACCTCGAGGAACTCGTCCAGGGTGAGGTCTTCCAGCGAGGTGGCGACGATCTCGATGTGAGGCGCCAACTCGGACTGGTCCAGATACGCCAGGCCGGGGATCAGCTTTCGTCTCGCCAGATCGCCTGTCGCGCCGAAAAGAACGACCACGTGCGGATCGACCGCAACGTCCTCGTGCCGATACGGGCGCGAGCCCGGCGCGGGGTAGGAGATGGTCTGTGGCTTGCTGGTCGTCACTTTGGGCATACTCCCACCGCCGCGCTGTCGTTGCACGCTTGTCTCAACCCTAACTTTGCACGACGTGCCGCAGCCTAAACACGGGATGCCTTTGCGCTGCTCGGACGAACTCGGCGTCGCTTGAATCCATGTCGACGTCGAGGTACGGCAGGACGAAGAAGTGCCGGAACACCCGGACGATCGGCCGCGGAATGCCGGGTGGGCCTGCCTGCAAGCTGACGCGAAGGATCGGCCCGGCTTCTTCGGCGGCCAGTTCGATGGCGCGAATCTGGTCGGTGCGCTCGCTGCGGCGCAATTCCGCGCGCCCATCGGCGGCGCGAAGGTTGCGTACCCAATTGACCTCACCGTAGGACGCGACCAGATACTCGTCGCCGGCGTGCGGGAACACGACCAGAGGAACGCTCACGGGTCGGCCGGTCCTTCGGCCGCGCACGGTCAACACGGCGAACGTCCCGATGCTGACGCCGGCACGGACAAGCGTGCGCATCACGGCGTTGTTGAATCGGACAAAGATGTTGACGCGGTACGGTTTTGGCATTGTTATTCCGCGGTTATTCCGCGCTGACTTCCAGGGCGACTCGGTAGATCGCGGGATGAGCGGCGACGGCGAACTCACGCACGGAACGCTGCGCGCTCTGCTGGAAGTACTCCTGCGAGGTCGCCGCGTGTAACGCTTCTGCACTTTCCCACTCGGCGACATTAACCAGTTGATATCGAGTGTCCGGGCTCAGCGCGCTGTGAAGTCGCAGTGACCGGAAACCGGGTTGTCTGCTCAAAAAGGCGGCGCGCTCCTGCCAGCCCCTGACGAATTCGTCGACCTCATCGCGACGGATCTCGAAGATGTTGATCAGCGTGATCGGTTCACTGTCCATACATCTATGACGCATCACGGCAGCCAGACATGACAAGTGGGTCACGTGCTAACGGCGCGCAGTTCACCTCTGATCGGTGAGTCTGGCCGCGATGCCGTCGAGAAGCATTCCGAGGCCCGACCGGAACTCGGCGAGGTGGTCGGCGTCGGGGTCGGCGAACACGTCCGCGGCGACAGCGGCCGCCAGCGCAGGGAACCGGTCGCCGCTCAACAGGCGTCGAAGCAGGGTGGAGTAGTCCGGGCCTTGTTCGGCCGCTTCGATGTCCAACGCCGCGGCGCCGCGGACGTAGTGCAGGACGGCCAGCACTGCCGCCAGCTTGTCCCGTTCGGTGAGCCCAGTGGCGGCCAGTGCGGCCAGCCCCGCATCCAGCCATGCCAGTTGTCCTGGATCCAGAGGAGGGCCCGCCGCCGCGGTCTGCAGCACCCACGGATGGCGATGGTATACGTCCCACAGTCCGCTGGCCCAATCATCAAGCGCACCATGCCAATCCGACGGATCGGCGGGCGTCGGTGGGGCATCCGGAGCGGTCGACAACATGAACGTCAACAACTCGTCCTTGTTGGCGACGTGGCGGTACAGCGACATGGTTCCGCATCCCAGCCTCTCGGCCAGCCTGGCCATCGACAACGCAGCCAAACCCTCTTGCTCGACCAACTCGATCGCGGCCGCGACGATGGTCTCCCGGTTCAAGCCGCGACCGCGGCGCCTCGATGGCGCTTCACGCCAGAGGATCTCCAGCGCCCTCGGCAGCGGCTCGTCGGTCGTCATCGCACCCCAGCCTAAACGCTGCAGGCGCGATGTGCGTATGCAGTACGCTTTTGCGTATGACATACGCATCACGCGCCTTGGCCGTGCTTGTCGTCGTTTTTCTGGCGTATTCGCTGCCGCCCTATGTCACCGGTGGCACCCGGGTACCCGCGACATTCGTGCTGCATTACCCGTTGCTGGTTGCACACGTGATGCTGGCCGGCGTCGCAATGGTGTGCGCGCCGGCCCAGATCTGGCCGGGACTGCGCGCCGCCAGACCCGTGCTGCACCGCCGGGTCGGACGGATCTACGTGTACACCGCGGTCCCGGCGGCGCTGTGCGCCACGGTGATCGGGGCGGCCACCCCGTTCGGCCCGTTCCTCGCCGTCAGCAATGTGGTGTTGGCGTCGCTGTGGCTTTGGTTCACGGTCAACGGCTACGTCGCTGCGCGACAACGCCGGTTCGCGCAGCATCGGCGAGACATGATCCGCAGCGCGACTCTGGCGTTGTCGGTCATCACCAACCGGATCTGGACGCCGGCGCTGGTGATCGCATGTCAACCGTTGCGGGACAGTGTGTTTGGTGGCGACGAACAACACTTCGTGTGGTTCACGGCGGGCGTGGGGGCGTGGCTGGGCTGGTCGATTCCGCTCTTCGTAGTGCAGCGGTGGTTGCACCGGCAATCGGTAACGGCGCGGTCGTCAATTCCCGAGTTAACGGACGCGCGGCGGGTGTAATCTCCGGGCGTGGCGACGGAATTCAACGGCAGAATCGAACTCGACATCCGGGATTCCGAGCCGGACTGGGGCCCGTACGCGGCGCCGACGGCGCCGAAAGATGCACCCAACGTGCTGTACCTGGTGTGGGATGACACCGGCATCGCGACATGGGACTGCTTCGGCGGGCTTGTCGAGATGCCGACGATGGCCCGCATCGCGCAGCGCGGTGTGCGGCTGTCGCAGTTCCACACCACGGCACTGTGCTCGCCGACGAGGGCGTCGCTGCTCACCGGGCGCAACCCGACCACCGTCGGCATGGCCACCATCGAGGAGTTCACCGACGGCTTCCCCGGATGCAACGGGCGGATTCCCGACGACACCGCATTGCTGTCCGAGGTTCTCGTCGAAAACGGATACAACACCTACTGCGTCGGCAAGTGGCATCTCACTCCGCTGGAAGAGTCCAATCTGGCTGCCACCAAACGACATTGGCCCCTGTCCCGGGGGTTCGAGCGGTTCTACGGGTTCATGGGCGGCGAGACCGATCAGTGGTATCCCGAGCTCGTCTACGACAACCATCCCGTCGCACCGCCCGGAACCCCGGCAGACGGCTACCACCTGTCCAAAGACCTCGCCGACAAGACAATCGAGTTCATCCGCGACAGCAAGGTGATCGCACCCGACAAGCCGTGGTTCTCCTACGTGTGCCCGGGGGCCGGCCACGCTCCGCACCACGTTTTCAAGGAATGGGCCGACAAGTACGCGGGCAAGTTCGACATGGGTTACGAGCGCTACCGCGAAGTGGTCCTGGACAACCAGAAGAGGTTGGGCATCGTTCCGCCCGACACCGAGCTTTCACCGATCAACCCGTATCTGGATGTCAAGGGCCCCAACGGTGAAGCGTGGCCGCCGCAGGACACCGTCCGGCCGTGGGATTCACTGACCGATGACGAGAAGCGGTTGTTCGCGCGGATGGCCGAGGTGTTCGCGGGCTTCCTGTCCTACACCGACGCACAGATCGGGCGCATCCTCGATTATCTGGAGGAGTCGGGCCAACTGGACAACACCATCATCGTTGTCATCTCCGACAACGGCGCCAGCGGCGAGGGCGGTCCCAACGGCTCAGTGAACGAGGTCAAGTTCTTCAACGGCTACATCGACAGCGTCGAGGAGAGCCTGAAGTTGATCGACAACCTCGGCGGGCCGGAGACGTACAACCACTATCCGATCGGTTGGGCGATGGCGTTCAACACGCCGTACAAACTGTTCAAGCGGTACGCCTCGCACGAAGGGGGCATCGCCGACACCGCAATCATCTCGTGGCCCAAGGGAATAGCGGCACACGGAGATGTGCGGGACAACTACATCAACGTCTGTGACATCACGCCGACGGTGTACGACCTGCTCAACATCACGCCTCCGGCGACGGTCCGCGGAATTCCGCAGAAGCCGTTGGACGGAGCGAGTTTCAAACTGGCGCTGGAAGATCCGATGGCGCCGACCGGTAAAGAAACGCAGTTCTACGCGATGCTGGGTACCCGCGGCATCTGGCACAAGGGCTGGTTTGCGAACACCGTCCACGCGGCATCGCCTGCCGGTTGGTCGAACTTCGACAAGGACCGCTGGGAGCTGTTCCACATCGAGGAGGACCGCAGCCAGTGCCATGATCTGGCCGCCGAAAACCCGGAGAAGTTGGAAGAACTCCAAAAACTGTGGTTCAGCGAGGCCGACAAGTACAACGGCCTGCCGCTGGCAGACCTGAACATCATCGAGACGATGACCCGGTATCGGCCCTACCTGTCGGGCACCCGTGAGTCGTACACGTACTACCCCGGCACGGCCGACGTCGGCATGGGTGCCGCCGTCGAGATACAAGGGCGGTCATTCGCGATCATCGCCGAGGTGACCGTCGACACCACCGGCGCCGAGGGGGTGATCATCAAACACGGCGGCGCGCACGGCGGACACGTGCTGTTGATCCAGGACGGGCGGCTGCACTACATCTACAACTTCCTCGGCGAACAGGAGCAGACGGTGTCGTCGGCGGACGCGGTGCCAATGGGCAGGCACACGTTCGGCGTCGCGTTCACCCGCACCGGGACCGTGGACGGTAGTCACACGCCGCTTGGCGATGTCGGGCTCTACATCGACAACGCCGAAGTCGCGTCGATGTCCGGCATGAAGATCCATCCGGGAACGTTCGGGCTGGCAGGTGCCAGCCTCAGCGTCGGGAAGAACACCGGATCGCCCGTTTCGCGGACCTACAAGGCGCCGTTCCCGATCACAGGTGGCAGCATCACACAGGTGAATGTTGACGTCTCCGGCAAGCCGTACGTGGACTTGGAACGCGAGTTCGCGCGGGCTTTCGCGAAAGACTGATGAAGCGCATCGGACTGACGACGCTGGCGCTGGCCTGCCTGTTGGCGGCGTGCGCGCGGACCGCCGACGGTGTGCCCGTTGCCGAACCGGGTGGCCCGGCAGCGGTGGTGCCGTCGTCACCGTCCACCACGACCGCGCCGACCCCGCAGACGGAATCCTCCTTCGGCGTGGTGCCCACCACGCGCGTACCCGTACCTGCCAACAGCGTCGTGTGCTCCCAGACGATCGAACCGAGTGTTCGGATGACCGCCGAAGTCGACGACCCGCACGCGCCGAGGATCACCGTGGGCGTCCCCGACAAGTGGTCCATGGCCGCGGGCACCGGCGATGTCGGCGGCGAGTTGCGTGGTCCCGGTGGGATGGAGGCGACGGTCACGATCGCGGCCACCCAACTGGAACCGGGCGAGGCCTTCAGGAAGTACGCCGACGACCTGATGGCCGAATCGTCCGTCAGCTCCGTCAGCGTGATCCCGGGCGATCTGTGCGGTTACAGCGGTCAGAAACTGATGGGCGCGTGGTCGGAAACGACGCAGAACGCCCTCGTGTACGAGGACCGCATCGCCCACATCTGGACCAACGGGAACAACGACTATCTGGTCGCCGTGCACGTGCAGGCGCCGCCGGGAACGCCGGGCTTCGATTCGGCCGCGGCGCTGCTCACCGAGGACTTCGAGATCCTCATACCGTGACAGCACCGCTCACCGGGCTCGTCGCGCTTCCGGGCGGGTCATTCCGGATGGGCTCGACACAGTTCTATCCGGAAGAGGCGCCGGTGCACACCGCGACCGTCGGCGCCTTCGCCGTCGAACGCCATCTGGTGACCAACGCCCAGTTCGCGGTGTTCGTCGCCGAAACCGGTTACGTCACCGTCGCCGAGCAGACCCCCGACCCGGCGTGTTATCCGGGGGCCTCGCCGCACGACCTCATCCCCGGTTCGCTGGTGTTCCGCCCGACCAGCGGCCCGGTGGACCTGCGCGATTGGCGGCAGTGGTGGCACTGGGTGCCCGGCGCCGACTGGCGGCATCCGTTCGGCCCCGACAGCGACATCGAGGACCGACTCGAGCACCCGGTCGTGCAGATCGCCTATCCCGACGCGGCCGCCTACGCCCGCTGGGCGGGCCGCCGGCTGCCGACCGAAGCCGAATGGGAGTACGCCGCGCGCGGTGGCACCTCAACGACGTACCCGTGGGGTGACGTCGCCGCGCCCCAGGGTCAGCTGATGGCCAACACATGGCAGGGCCGGTTCCCGTATCGAAACGACGGGGCGCTGGGCTGGGTCGGCACGTCGCCGGTCGGCACATTCCCGCCGAACGCGTTCGGCTTGGTCGACATGATCGGCAATGTGTGGGAGTGGACCACGACCCAATTCTCGGTGCATCACCGGCTGGACAGGCCCGTGGAATCGTGTTGTGGCCCAACGAGTCCTGACCCGACGGTGGCCCAGACACTCAAGGGCGGGTCGCACCTGTGCGCACCGGAGTACTGCCACAGGTACCGGGCGGCGGCGCGGTCACCGCAGACCCAGGACAGCGCGACCACGCACATCGGGTTCCGCTGCGTGGCGGAAGTCTCTGCCAACTAGGCTGCAATTCCTGGCCCGCACACCTCCGGCGTACGGATCCCGGGCTGACGGCCGAACCGGGCGAGCGCGGCCAGGTGACCAGCGGCGATTTGGTTCCTCGCAGGCCGTCACCTAGAATCAAACGGTTGCCTTGGGCAGACCTCGGATCTCCATCAGGAAGTCCCTGCGTGCCCTTAGGTGACGGCAAGACCGCGCACGTCAGGTCGGCATCTGCCGTGCACACAATAACCAGGTCGAGGAGATCGAGTGATTCAGCAGGAATCGCGGCTGAAGGTCGCCGACAACACGGGCGCCAAGGAGATCTTGTGCATCCGCGTGCTCGGCGGCTCGTCGCGGCGCTACGCCGGCATCGGCGACATCATCGTGGCCACCGTCAAGGACGCCATCCCCGGTGGCAACGTCAAGCGCGGTGAGGTGGTCAAGGCCGTGGTCGTGCGCACCGTCAAGGAGCGCCGCCGCGCCGACGGCAGCTACATCAAGTTCGACGAGAACGCCGCCGTCATCATCAAGGCCGACAACGACCCGCGTGGCACGCGCATCTTCGGCCCGGTCGGCCGCGAACTGCGCGAGAAGCGCTTCATGAAGATCGTCTCGCTCGCCCCGGAGGTGTTGTAGATGAACGTCCACAAGGGCGACACGGTGCTCGTCATCTCGGGCAAGGACAAGGGCGCCAAGGGCAAGGTCCTGGTGGCCTACCCCGATCGCGAGAAGGTGCTCGTTGAAGGTGTGAACCGGATCAAGAAGCACACCCCCGTTTCCCGCACCGAGCGCGGAGCCTCCTCCGGCGGCATCGTCACTCAGGAGGCGCCGATTCACGTGTCCAACGTGATGCTGCTCGACTCCGACGGCAAGCCCACCCGCGTCGGCTTTCGCCGCGACGAAGAGACCGGCAAGAAGGTCCGCGTCGCCAAGACCAATGGCAAGGACATCTGATGACCACGGCTGAGAAGACCCTTCCCCGGCTGAAGCAGCGCTACCGCGAAGAGATCCGCGACGCACTGGCAAAAGAGTTCGACTACGCCAACGTCATGCAGATCCCCGGCGTGGTCAAGGTCGTCGTGAACATGGGTGTCGGCGACGCCGCCCGCGACGCCAAGCTGATCAACGGCGCAGTCAACGATCTCGCGCTGATCACCGGCCAGAAGCCGGAGATCCGCAAGGCCCGCAAGTCCATCGCGCAGTTCAAGCTTCGTGAGGGCATGCCGATCGGCGCGCGGGTCACGCTGCGCGGCGACCGGATGTGGGAGTTCCTCGACCGGCTGATCTCGATCGCACTGCCGCGTATCCGCGACTTCCGCGGCCTGTCGCCCAAGCAGTTCGACGGCACCGGCAACTACACCTTCGGCCTCAACGAGCAGTCGATGTTCCACGAGATCGATGTGGACTCCATCGACCGCCCCCGCGGCATGGACATCACCGTCGTCACCTCGGCGACCAACGACGACGAAGGACGAGCGCTGCTGCGGGCACTCGGCTTCCCCTTCAAGGAGAACTGAACAGATGGCAAAGAAGGCTCTGGTCAACAAGGCCAACAAGAAGCCCAAGTTCAAGGTGCGCGCGTACACGCGCTGCAGCAAGTGCGGTCGTCCGCACGCGGTTTACCGCAAGTTCGGGCTGTGCCGCATCTGCCTGCGCGAGATGGCGCATGCGGGCGAACTGCCCGGCGTCCAGAAGTCCAGCTGGTAATCCAGCACTACTACCAACAAAGTTGCGGTAGGCCCCCCCAGGAATGGACACAGTGGGAACCGCCGCGAGGAAGGTGAACCGGCTGTCATGACCGCGATGACGACGATGCCGAGCGCAGCGACGAGGAGGAGCAGCGCCCGATGACTATGACGGACCCGATCGCAGACTTCTTGACACGTCTGCGCAACGCCAATTCGGCGTACCACGACGAGGTGACCCTGCCGCACAGCAAGATCAAGGCCAACATCGCCGAGATCCTCAAGGCGGAGGGCTACATCTCGGACTACCACACCGAGGATGCCCGCGTTGGCAAGTCGCTTGTGGTGCAACTGAAGTACGGCCCCAGCCGTGAACGCAGCATCGCGGGTCTGCGCCGGGTGTCCAAGCCCGGTCTGCGGGTCTACGCGAAATCCACCAACCTGCCCCGGGTGTTGGGTGGCCTCGGCGTGGCGATCATCTCCACGTCGTCGGGTCTGCTCACCGACCGTCAGGCAGCACGACAGGGCGTGGGCGGCGAAGTCCTCGCTTACGTCTGGTAGGGGAGTCATAGAGATGTCGCGTATTGGAAAGCAACCGGTCCCGGTGCCGTCCGGGGTCGACGTAACGATTGACGGCCAGAACGTGTCGGTCAAGGGCCCGAAGGGCACGTTGGAGATGGCGGTCGCCGAGCCGATCACGGTGTCGCGCAACGACGATGGCGCCATCGTGGTGAACCGGCCCGACGACGAGCGGCGTAGCCGGTCGCTGCACGGGCTGTCCCGCACGCTGGTGGCCAACCTGGTGACCGGTGTGACCGAGGGCTACACCATCAAGATGGAGATCTTCGGCGTCGGCTACCGCGTGGTGGCCAAGGGTAGTGACCTCGAGTTCGCCCTGGGCTACAGCCACCCGGTGCTGATCAACGCTCCTGAGGGCGTCACCTTCGCGGTGGAGACGCCGACGAAGTTCTCGATCTCAGGTATCGACAAGCAGAAGGTCGGCCAGATCGCGGCCAACATCCGCCGCCTGCGGAAGAGCGACCCCTACAAGGGCAAGGGCATCCGCTACGAGGGTGAGCAGATCCGCCGCAAGGTCGGAAAGACAGGTAAGTAGACATGGCTGCTAAGACTGAGGGCACGGTCCGTAAGCCGGTGGGCCAGAACGTTTCTGCGACTCGGCGGGTCGCGCGGCTGCGTCGGCACGCCCGGCTCCGCAAGAAGATCGAGGGCACGGCCACCACGCCGCGTCTGGTGGTCAACCGCTCGGCGCGGCACATCCACGTCCAATTGGTGGACGACCTCACCGGCACCACGGTGGCCGCGGCGTCGTCGATCGAGGCCGATGTGCGCGCTGTCGAAGGTGACAAGAAGGCGCACAGTGTGCGGGTCGGTCAGCTGATCGCCGAGCGCGCGAAGGCCAAGGGCATCGAGCAGGTCGTGTTCGACCGCGGTGGTTACACCTACGGTGGCCGCATCGCGGCGCTCGCCGACGCGGCGCGAGAAGGCGGGCTGAAGTTCTAATGACGTTCAACGGAAGGATTGCATGATGGCCGAGCAGGCAAACGCCGGCGGGCCGACGGACGGCCGCGGACAGCGCGGCGATCGTGACGGCCGGGGTCGTCGTGACGACCGTGGTGGCCGTGGCGGCCGCGACGGCGGCGAGAAGAGCAACTACCTCGAGCGCGTCGTCGCGATCAACCGCGTCTCCAAGGTCGTCAAGGGCGGTCGGCGGTTCAGCTTCACCGCGCTGGTGATCGTCGGTGACGGCAACGGCATGGTCGGTGTCGGCTACGGCAAGGCCAAGGAAGTTCCGGCCGCCATCGCCAAGGGAGTCGAAGAGGCTCGCAAGGGCTTCTTCCGGGTCCCGCTGATCGGCGGCACCATCACGCACCCGGTGCAGGGTGAGGCTGCCGCGGGTGTGGTCATGCTGCGCCCGGCGAGCCCCGGTACCGGTGTGATCGCCGGTGGCGCGGCCCGTGCGGTGCTGGAATGCGCTGGCGTCCATGACATTTTGGCCAAGTCGTTGGGTAGTGACAACGCGATCAACGTGGTGCACGCCACCGTTGCCGCGCTCAAGATGTTGCAGCGCCCCGAAGAGGTCGCTGCCCGGCGCGGCCTGCCGATCGAAGACGTCGCGCCTCCGAGCATGCTGCGGCAGCGGCGCGAAGCCGACGCGCTTGCCGCGGCGGCCGCACGTGAAGGGTCGGGATAACCATGGCAGAGCTCAAGATCACCCAGGTGCGCAGCACAATCGGTGCGCGCTGGAAGGCCCGCGAAAGCCTGCGGACGCTGGGGCTGCGGAAGATCCGTCAGTCAGTCGTCCGTGAGGACAACGCGCAGACGCGCGGTCTGATCAAGGCCGTGCATCACCTCGTCGAGGTTGAAGAGGTTTAGCGATGACTATCAAACTCCATGACCTGAAGCCGGCGCCCGGCTCGAAGACCGCCAAGACCCGCGTGGGTCGTGGTGAGGGCTCCAAGGGCAAGACCGCCGGTCGCGGCACCAAGGGCACCAAGGCCCGCAAGAACGTTCCCGCGACGTTCGAGGGTGGCCAGATGCCGATCCACATGCGGTTGCCGAAGCTGAAGGGCTTCCGCAACCGGTTCCGCACCTCCTATGAGGTCGTCAACGTAGGCGACATCAACAAGCTGTTCCCCAACGGCGGCGACGTCGGTGTGGACGAGTTGGTGGCCGCCGGTGCGGTGCGCAAGAACTCGTTGGTGAAGGTTCTCGGTGACGGCAAGCTGACCGTCAAGGTCAATCTCACCGCGCACAAGTTCAGCGGCAGAGCTCGCGAGAAGATCACCTCTGCAGGCGGATCCGCGACCGAACTGTAGTTTCGCGAACGAACGCGAAGGCCCCCGCACGCGGGGGCCTTTTGCGTTACTGGCCCCAGTTGAAGCAGCCGACACCGGGGACGCAGCCGCCGCCACCTGACGGTCCACCGTGGCCGCACGCGCCTGCGGCAGTGCACCCGCCGCCGCCAAGCGGCCCACCACCGCCGCACGTGCCGTCGGCGGTGCATCCACTGCCACCGCCTGCGTCGCCGCTACCGCAGACCCCGTTGTAGCAGCCGTCGCCGCCAGGGCTTTCGGGCGCGAACTGCGTGATCGATGTGCTTGTCAACGCCGCGATGGACTCTGCGGCAGCCACCGGTGCGGCGGCGATCGCCGTCGCGGCCGCACCCGCCATGACCAGCGGGGCGAGAAATTTCAGTTTCGCCATCATGCCTCCGGTTTACCACCAAGATCACAAACTTAAAACAGCTAATTTTCAGCAAAAGCTGTGCATCAGCTGAGCTGCGGAATCACTTCCGCAGCAAGCCGTTCCAGCTGCTCACGATCTTCAACGACGTTCTCGCCGACCGGGTTCAACAGGATCATCTCGGCCCCGGCGTCGATGACCTCGCGTAGCCCACGGACCACGTCGTCGACGGTGCCGGACACCGGAACGTCCCCGAGTCGGGAGGCGAGGGCGTCACCGTAGATGCGGTGCAGACCTGCGAGCACCCGCTGCCGTGCGCGGGCCGCGTCGTCGTCGACGGTCAGATAGACGCGCTTGGCGATCCTGAACCGTGTTGGGTCCTTGTGTTGTTCGTCGAGTTCCCGGCGGACGACTCTGACAGCCTCGGTGAAACTCGCGGTGGTCGACGAGCCGGCGCCCATGAACGCGTCACCCAGGCGCACCCCGCGGGCCAACGCCTTGGGAGCGCCGCCACCGAACCAAAGTGGCGGATGCGGCCGCTGCACCGGCTTCGGTTGGATCACCAGGCCATCGACATCGCGGAACCGGCCGTGAAACGTCACGGTTGGCTCCTCGGACCAGGCCGCCTTCATCAGCTCGAGACCCTCGGAGAAGTAGCTGACGAATGTGTCCTTCGCCACGCCGAACGCGGGGAACGGCCTGGAGTTCCCGCCGTGCCCGACACCCACGTCCAACCGGCCGTGGCTGAGCTGGTCGGCGGCGGTGATGGCCGCCGCAAGTTGGAGTGGATCGTGCACGGAGGTGATGAGCACGGCGACACCGAGCCGTAACCGGGTGGTGTGCGCCGCGGCCCACGACAGCAACTGCAGGGGAGCGAGAGACGGTGCGGGCCCGACGATTTGCTCGAGCGTCCAGCCGCCCTCGAACCCGAGCTCTTCGGCCCGCTTCAAAAAATCGCTTGTGCCCTCGGCGTCGAAGCCGTCGGCTGCCCGCTGAGGGATCGAGATCGAAAACTTCACGTGTCTACCGTAGGCGGGTGGCGGAATTGTCACACGACTCGGCGGATGTCCGATGACCCCGATGACTGGGCGCCGTGCGTCGGTACGCTCGAAACATGTTTGCCTTCCTGTCCGGTATTCCCGGCGCCGACGATCTGCGCAACCTGGTCAAGCGGGTGGACACCGCGAGGCACCACGGTGTGCCGAGCGGATGTGTGCTCGAACTCGATCTACAGGCGATGCCCCAGGAGACCGGTGGTTTCGATCCGTTCGCGATGATTGTCAGCGGCGGCAAGCCGTTGGTGTTGCGCGAAGCCGTCGCGGCCATCCATCGCGCGGCCGATGACCCCCGTGTCGTGGGTCTGATCGCGCGGGTGCAGATCCCGGCGGCCGCCCCTGGTCCGGTGCAGGAGTTGCGTGACGCCATCGTCGCGTTCAGCGATGTGAAACCGTCGTTGGCGTGGGCGGAGACGTACCCCGGCACGCTGTCGTACTACCTGGCGTCGGCCTTTCGCGAGGTGTGGATGCAGCCGTCGGGCACGGTCGGTCTGGTCGGTTTCGCCACCAATGCGCTGTTCTTGCGCGATGCACTCGACAAAGCGGGCATCGAGGCGCAATTCATCGCGCGTGGCGAATACAAGTCGGCGGCAAACCTTTTCACGCAGGACCGCTACACCGACGCACACCGCGAAGCCGACAGCAGGCTGATCGAGAGCCTGCACGGCCAGGTGCTGAAGGCAGTCGCCGACGCGCGGCACCTTGACGCGGCCGAAGTCGACGCGCTCGCCGACAGGGCGCCGCTGCTGCGCGACGACGCGGTCACGGGACGTCTGGTCGACCGCATCGGCTTCCGCGACGAGGCCTACGCGCGCATCGGCGAACTCGTTGGCGCGCCGGGCATCTCGCCGGAGACGGGGGACGCCGATTCCGACGACGCGCCGCCGAGGCTGTACCTGTCGCGGTATGCACGGGCCACGGCGGCGCGGCCCACACCGCCTACGCCGCCGATCCCCGGCCGCAAGCCGAAACCCAAGATCGCGGTTGTCACGCTGCACGGTCCGATCGTCAGCGGGCGCGGCGGCCCGCACGTACTACCGCTCGGCAGTTCCAGCGCCGGAGGCGACACGATTGCCGCGGCGTTGCGTGAGGCGGCCGCCGCCGATGACGTGTCGGCGATCGTGCTGCGGGTGGACAGCCCCGGTGGTTCGGTGACCGGTTCGGAAACCGTTTGGCGCCAAGTGAATCGGGTTCGCGACAGCGGTAAGCCAATCGTCGCGTCGATGGGTGCGGTGGCGGCGTCCGGTGGCTATTACGTGTCGATGTCGGCCGATGCGATCGTCGCGAATCCCGGCACCATCACCGGTTCGATCGGTGTGGTGACCGGCAAGCTGGTCGCCCGCGAGCTCAAGGACCGTCTCGGCGTCGGGTCCGATGCGGTGCGCACCAACGCCAACGCCGATGCGTGGTCGATCAACCAGCCGTTCACCGACGAGCAGCACGCGCATGTCACGGCCGAGGCCGACTTGTTCTACACCGACTTCGTCGAGCGGGTTGCCAAGGGCAGGAAGATGACGGTCGAGGCGGTCGATGCGATCGCCCGCGGCCGGGTGTGGACGGGTGTCGATGCGTTGGAGCGCGGCCTCGTCGACGAACTCGGCGGGCTTCGCGCCGCCGTCACCCGGGCCAAGGTGCTGGCCGGGCTCGAGCCGGATGCAGAGGTCCGGGTGGTCAGCTACCCGGGTTCCTCGCTGATGGACATGTTGCGGCCCAAGGCGTCGTCGCAGCCTGCTGCGGCGTCGCTGCCGGAGGCGGTCGGTGCGCTCGTGGGGCGCTCCGTCGCAGGCATGCTCAACCAGGCCGAGCGTTCGGCGACCGGCGTCAGCGCGCTCTGGCTCGGCGAATACCGCTTCTAACCACCGCAGGAATTCGTTTCGCCCCGCGCATGCGGGGATTTGGGTGCAACAGACCCTTGCTGTTCCTCTATACCCTGGTTAATCTTCGGATTGTCAACAAAACTACGACCTGATCCTGCATATGACGTGAGCGCCGGGCGGGGCAGTGTCGACTGGTACGAGGAGCACCCCAATGGCTTCCGAACAACCCGCCGCCGTCGCGACCGTCGATCCACCCCCTGAAGTGGTGCGAAAGGCGATAGCCGCGTCCGCGATCGGCAACGCGACCGAATGGTTCGACTACGGTATCTACGCATATGGCGTGACCTACATATCCGCGGCGATCTTCACGGGGGAGGCCGCGACGCAGCTGGCCCTCGCGACGTTCGCCATCTCGTTTTTGGTCCGGCCGCTCGGTGGCCTGGTCTGGGGCCCGCTCGGTGACCGGATCGGCCGCAAGCGTGTGCTGGCGCTGACCATCCTGATGATGGCGGGCGCCACGCTCTGCGTCGGCTTGGTGCCGACGTATGCCGCGATCGGCATCTGGGCGCCGATCCTGCTCGTGTTGCTGCGGATGATTCAAGGCTTCTCCACTGGAGGCGAATATGGCGGCGCGGCAACGTTTATGGCGGAGTACGCGCCATGCCGCAGGCGCGGTTTCCTCGGCAGCTTCCTCGAGGTCGGCACGCTTGCAGGCTTCTCGCTCGGTGCGTTGCTGATGCTCGGCTTTTCGCTTCTGCTCGGCGACGACCAGATGCATGCCTGGGGCTGGCGGCTGCCCTTCCTGGTGGCCGCCCCGCTCGGCCTTGTCGGCGTCTACCTACGGACCCGGCTGGAGGACACCCCGATCTTCCGCGAGTTGGAGGCGAAAGGCGAAAAGGAGGAGCAAACCGGAACCCAGTTCAGGGACCTGCTCGCCCGCTACTGGCGACCGATCTTGCAGCTCGGTGGTCTGGTCGTAGCGCTCAACGTGGTGAACTACACGCTGTTGGCGTATATGCCGACGTACCTGGAGAACGAGATCGGCCTTTCGGCCAATCAGTCGCTGGTGGTGCCGATCATCGGCATGCTCACGATGATGGTGTTCCTGCCCCTTGCGGGACATCACTCCGATCGGATCGGGCGCAAACCTGTGTGGTGGTTCTCGCTGGCCGGGTTGTTCGTCGCGGGCGTGCCGATGTTTCTGCTGATGGGCACGGGCCTGGCCGGCGCGGTGATCGGCTTCGCCGTACTCGGCCTGCTCTACCTACCGCAGTTGGCGACGATCTCGGCGACGTTCCCGGCCATGTTCCCGACCCATGTGCGGTACGCGGGCATGGCGATCGCGTACAACGTTTCCACTTCGCTCTTCGGCGGCACCGCGCCCGCCGTCAACGAGTGGTTGATCGGTAAGACCGGCGATGGGCTGATACCCGCCTATTACATGATGGGTGCGTGCGTGATCGGCGCGCTCGCCCTGATAAAGGTCCCCGAGACCACGAGATGCCCGATCAACGGACGCGAGACCCCCGGCACCGCAAAGGCGCCGCCACAGCTCGATTACGTGGCACAACAGCCAACCCCCGCCTGACACAGCGAAAAGTCCGGCCTCCCTTGATATTTCAAGGAGGCCGGGCTTTCGCGCTCAGTTCGGGACCACCGCGCTGACCGCGTCGGCCCAGATGCCGACTGCCTCGTCGATCTGATCCGGATCAACCACGAGCGCCGGGATGAACCGCACAACCTGGCCCCAGGCTCCGCACGTCAAGAGCAAGAGTCCGCGACGCGCCGCCTCCTGCTGGGCGGCGGTGGCTGTCACCGGATCGGGTCGGCCGTCGGCGTCGCGAAACTCGTTGCCGATCATCAGGCCGAGGCCACGCACGTCGGTGATCCGGTCGTGCTTGTCCGCAACCGTCTGCAGGGCGTCCTTGAGCTGTGCGCCGCGCTCCGCGGAGTTCTCAACGAGGCCCTCGTCCTGGATGACGTCCAGTGTCGCCACCGCGGCCGCACATGCCACCGCGTTGGCGCCGTAGGTGCCACCCTGCGATCCCGGCCACGCCTTGGCCATCAGTTCGGCCGACGCCGCGATCCCGGACAGTGGGAACCCCGATGCCAATCCCTTGGCCGTCACCAGGATGTCAGGCCGCACGTTGAAATGATCGTGTCCCCAGAACTTTCCGGTCCGGCCGAAGCCCGTCTGCACCTCGTCGAGCACGAGCACGATGCCGTACTCGTCGGCACGTTGACGCAGCCCCGCGAGGAAACGCTCGTTGGCGGGCACGTAACCGCCTTCGCCGAGCACCGGTTCGACGAAGAACGCCGCGGTGTCGGCCGGTGCGCTGAGGGTCTGCAGGACGTAATCCAACTGGGCGAGCGCGAAATCGGTCGCTTGCTCCACCGGCCACCCGTAGTGCGTCGGATCCGGGAACGGCGCGACCTGCACTCCCGCCATCAATGGTGAGAAGCCCGAACGGAACTTGGTGCCGGACGTGGTCATCGAACCGGCCGCGACGGTGCGACCGTGGAAGCCGCCGTGGAACACGATGACATTGGGCCTGCCGGTGGCCTGGCGGCTGAGCCGAAGCGCGGCCTCGATCGCCTCGCTGCCGGAGTTGGCGAAGAACATCCTGTCCAGCCCGGGTGGGAGCACCTCGCCCAACCGCTCGACGAGCGTGAGCAGCGGGCGGTGCATGACGGTGGTGTACTGCGCGTGGATCAGCGTGCCGACTTGCCGCTGCGCGGCTTCGACCACCCGCGGGTGGCAGTGGCCGGTGCTGGTCACCCCGATGCCCGCCGTGAAATCGAGGTATCGGCGGTCGTCCTCGTCGTAGAGCAGAACTCCTTCGCCGCGAGCGGCGAGTACCCCGGTTGCTTGTTTGAGGACCTGTGAAAGCTCAGCCACGCCCTTCCCCTTGCCTGTCGACGGGTAGATTGTCAACAATCAGGTTATCCGACTGCGCAGGCACAGCCTAGGGCCGACGAAGGGGTATTCGTGAACGAGCGCAACGAGGCAAGGGTCGTCGACACCGTCGAAAAGCGACTGTTCATCGACGGCAAGTGGACGGACGCGGAAAACGGGCGCACCTTTGATGTCGTCGACCCCGCGACCGGCAAGACGTTGTGCGCGGTGGCGGACGCCACGCCTGAGGACGGTCGGGCCGCACTCGATGCCGCCGTCGCCGCGCAGCCAGCATTCGCCGCGACCACGCCCCGCGCCCGCGCCGACATGCTCACCAGGGCATTCGAGTTGCTGCACGAACGAATCGACGACCTGGCCCTGTTGATGACGCTGGAGATGGGTAAGCCGCTCGCCGAAGCCCGAGGCGAAATTACTTATGCTGCAGAGTTTTTCCGGCATTTCGCCGGCGAGGCCGTGCGGATAGACGGCGGCTACCAGACCGCCCCCGCCGGTGGCGCACGCTTCCTGGTCACCCGGCAGCCGGTGGGGCCGTGTCTGCTGATCACACCGTGGAACTTCCCGATGGCGATGGGCACCCGCAAGCTCGGTCCTGCAATCGCCGCGGGATGCACCAGCGTCATCAAGCCGGCTCCACAGACACCGCTTTCAATGCTGGCTTTGATGGACATCTTGGTTGAGGCGGGCGTGCCTGCGGGCGCGGTCAACTGCATCACCGCCACGAATGCCGGCGCGGTGATGGAGCCGCTGATCCGCTCTGGCCTGGCCCGCAAGCTGTCGTTCACCGGGTCCACCAATGTCGGCCGGTTGCTGCTCGAGCAGTGCGCGCAAAGAGTCCTGCGGACCTCACTCGAGTTGGGCGGTAATGCGCCGTTCATCGTGTTCGAGGACGCCGATCTGGATGAGGCGGTCGAGGGAGCGATCGCCGCCAAGATGCGCAACATGGGCGAGGCCTGCACGGCCGCCAACCGAATGTATGTGCAGTCCTCGGTGATCGACGAGTTCGGCCAGCGCCTGGCCAAGCGCATGGCGGTGCTGTCGGTCGGTCGCGGCACCGAACCCGGCGTGAATGTCGGGCCGCTGATCGATGAGGCCGGGCTGCGGAAAGTCGAGTCACTGGTCGCCGACGCCGTCGAACGCGGCGCCACCGTGTTGACCGGGGGAAGGGCGCCGGGCGGCGACGGCTACTTCTATCCGCCCACGGTGCTGACCGGGGTGCCGCGCGACGCGAAGATGGCCGATCAGGAGATCTTCGGTCCTGTCGCCCCGCTCACGCCGTTCGAATCGGAGGCCGAGGTGATCGCCGCGGCCAACGACACCGAATACGGGCTTGTCTCTTACGTTTTCACCAACGACCTGCGTCGCGCACTTCGGGTGGCCGAGGCGCTGGAGACCGGGATGGTCGGGCTCAATCAGGGCGTCGTGTCAAATCCCGCGGCGCCGTTCGGCGGTGTCAAGGAGTCCGGCCTCGGCCGCGAAGGCGGTGCCGTTGGCATCGACGAGTTCCTCGAGACCAAGTACATCGGCATCGCGATGAGGTGATTGATTACCTGCCCGGCTGTTCGACACCGTCGACCAGCGGCCCACTGGCGCTCAGCCGCGCGACGGCATCGTCCATGTGCGCGATCAAGAGCCGATCGGTGAGTTCGCGATCGCCTGCGCGGATCGCATTCGCCAGGGCGCGGTGTTCCTCGCCGCGGACCTCGGAGATGGCGTAGGTCTCGTCGAGGCAGTGGATGCACATCCGCGTCTCGGTGATGAAGGTCTGGTGCATGCGCGACAGCCGCGGGCTACGGGCCAGTTGCAGAAGGCGCTCGTGGAACGCGATGTCGAGTTCGCTCACCTCGGCGGGTGATTTGGCGGCCATCATCTGTTCGACGATCACCAACAGTGCGTCGCCCGCGGCGACGTGGTCGCCGTCGATGATCTTGCGAGCCGCGGCGCGTTCGATCGCCTCGCGCGCCAGATACATGTCGCGGATGTCGTCGGCGGTCATGTGGATGACGAAGAGCCCGCGGTTGCGGATGGACAGCAGCAGCCCCTCCTGGGTGAGGCGCGACATCGCCTCGCGTACCGGTCCCCGACTCACCCCGAATTTGCGCGCGAGCTCCGCCTCGCCTAGCTGGGCACCGGGTTTGAGTTCACCGTGGCCGATGGCCTGGCGCAGTTTGTCGGCGATGATCGCAGGCGTCGACTCCTGCGCAAGCAGCCCGATGAAGCCCGTCATTTTCGGTCTCCGAACAACGCGCCCAATGTGGGCAGTGGCGGCACGGGCCCGAGCAGTTCGAGGCCTTTCCAGACCGTGACCTGGTTGGCGGTGAGAACCGGTTTGCCCACTGCCGCTTCGAGTTTGTCGACGATCGCCAGCGTGTGCATCGCGGTGTCCGGAACGAGTACGGCCTCGGCATCGGGGTGATCGGCCGCGGTCACCATCGCCACCACGCGGTCAGGCTCCAGCGTGCCCACTTCGGCGGCGGTGTAGATGCCATGGCTGCCCATCGACACCACCTCCGCGCCTCCCGCAGTGAGGAACGCGACGAAATGCTGGGCCACGTCGTCGGGATAGGACGCCGCAATCGCCACCCGCCGGATGCCGAGGTGGCGAAGGGCGTCGACGAACGCGATCGAGGTGGAGGATGCCGGCACGCCCGCCGCCGCGGCGACGGCCGAAGCCTGGTCTCTGGCGCCCTGCGGGCCGAAGACGAAGCTGCCCGAGGTGCATGCCCACATCACGGCGTCCGGCTTTTCGCCGGCGAGTTGGGCCGCGCCGTTGGCCAGTCGGGTGTCGCTGCCAAGGTCGAGTAGAGCGTCGACGCGGTGTGCGTCCTCGCCGACCGAGGTGATCACCACCGGTAGCCGGACCGCGCCATCGATCCGGGCCTCGAGCGCGGGGAAGTCGTCTTCAGCGCTGTGGCCGGGGTACAGCAAGCCCACTGTCACCATGAATATCTCCCTGGCTGATCGTCACCCATATCGGTAGATTGTCAACAATGTTAACGCGCGCGGAGTACGACGTCAGGCGGGTTGCCACGGAGCTCCGCAAACAGGTTCGCGGCTCGGTGAGCGATGACGCGGGCAGCAGAGGCCTGTACGCGGTCGACGGATCCAACTACCGCGTGGTGCCGGACCTGGTGGTGGTGCCTGCCGACCAGGAAGACCTTGCTGTGGCGGTGGCGCTGACCGCGGCGTCGGGCGCACCCGTGACGCTGCGGGGCGGCGGTACCTCGATGGCGGGCAATGCGATCGGCGGTGTAGTGATCGACGCCTCACGCCACGTCAACCGCATTCTCGATTTCGACGCGGCCGCCGGGACCGCGGTCGTGGAGCCCGGCGTCGTGCTGACCGACCTGCTGGCCGCCGCCCGCCCGCACGGCCTCGCGTTCGGGGCCGACCCCTCGTCGGCCAGCCGGGCGACGATCGGCGGGATGATCGCGAACAACGCGTGCGGCGCTCACTCTGTGGCGTGGGGAACCACTGCCGACAACATGAGGTCACTGGATCTGCTGCTCGCGGACGGCACGCGGTGCACGGTCGACTCGACCGGTGCTCGCGAGGATCTCGCGCGCAGGCCGGGCCGCGAGGGCGAAGTGCATCGACAGCTACAGGCCTTCGTCGATGCGCACGAACTGGTCATCCGCCGCCGGTTCGGCAGGTTCACCCGGCAGA
The DNA here is from genome assembly GCF_043197955.1 of Mycobacterium sp. NPDC048908. Lineage (NCBI taxonomy): Bacteria > Bacillati > Actinomycetota > Actinomycetes > Mycobacteriales > Mycobacteriaceae > Mycobacterium > Mycobacterium sp. NPDC048908. Next base: position 324,356 of record NZ_JBICUE010000002.1, read on the forward strand.
TCTCCGGCTACGCGTTGCACCGGTTGTTGCCCGAGCACGGCTACGACGTCGCCGGGTTGTTGTGCGGCAGCGAAGGCGGTTTCGCTGCCACTCTGCAGGCGACGGTCGCGCTGACCCCGACACCGACGGCGCGAGTGTTGTGCGTGCTCGGCTTCGGTGACTCCATCACGTCCGCGGAATGTGTCCCGGTAATTCTCGCGCACAGTCCGCTGACCATGGAGTCGATCAACGTCGACCTGATCGACCGGTTACCCGGCGACGTCCGCCGCGCCGCCACCGCGGCAGGGCTGCCTGCCGGGCGGGCGTGGCTGCTGGTGGAGATGGGTGGCGAGGACCGAGCGGGCGCGGTACTAGCCGCTGAGAAAATGCTTGAGGCGCTGCGTGATTCGGGCTCACCGGCGACCGCAGCGCTGGTCACCGACCCCGGCGCACAGGCCGTGCTGTGGCGTTGCCGCACTGATGCCGCCGGGCTTGCCACCCGCCGCGCCGACGGCGCCGAGGCATGGGGCGGCTGGGAGGACGCGGCGGTTCCGCCCGAACTGCTCGCCGACTATCTGCGCGGCCTTGACGACCTGATGGGGCGGCACGGACTGGCCGGCGCGTACTACGGCCATTTCGGCGAAGGCTGCATGCACATGCGGATCGACTTCGATCTCCTGAGCAGCACGGGCCTGACGGTCTACCGTACGTTCGTCGAGCAGGCCACCGACCTCGTTGTGTCGCTTGGCGGTTCGGTGTCGGGCGAGCACGGTGACGGCCGCGCCCGCTCCGAGTTGCTCGGCCGGATGTATGGCACCGACGGGCTGGCACTGCTCGCCGAGATGAAAGGCATCTGGGATCCGGGCCGGGTGATGAATCCCGGCATCATCGTCGATCCACCCCCGTTCGACGCTGCGATCAGGCATCAGGGTGCGGCGAAGGACCGAAAATTGTTGACGCTGTTCGCTTATCCCGACGACAACCACGATTTCGCCCAGGCGCAGCGGCGCTGCGTCGGCATCGGCAAGTGCAGGCAGTCCTCCGGCGGTGTGATGTGCCCGAGCTACCAGGCCACCCGCGAGGAGATGCATTCCACGCGCGGACGCGCGCATCTGCTCTGGGAGATGCTGGAGGGCGATCTGGTGACCGACGGGTGGCGCTCGACCGAAGTGCGCGACGCCCTGGATCTGTGCCTGTCGTGCAAGGGCTGCCTGTCGGATTGCCCGGTGAACGTCGACATGGCCACGTACAAGGCCGAATTCACCCACCACCACTACGCGGGCCGGCCGTGGGCACGGCCGCTGTCGCACTGGTCGATGGGCTGGCTGCCGGCATCGTCGCGGCTCGCGTCGATGGCACCCCGGCTGGTCAACCGGGTGGCGCGGATGCCGCTGACGAAACGGTTGGGCGGCATCGCCGACGAACGTGAGATTCCGGTCTTCGCCGCGCAGACCTTCACGTCGTGGTTCGCCGGGCGCGCCGTCAGCGCGCCCGCCACGCGGGGCAGCGTGGTGCTGTGGCCGGATACCTTCACCAATCACCTTGCGCCCGAGGTGGGTCGTGCGGCAGTCGAGGTGCTGGAGGCGGCCGGCTATCGGGTGGTGCTTCCCGACGGACCGGTGTGCTGCGGGCTGACGTGGATCTCCACCGGGCAACTGGGTGTGGCGAAGCGACGGCTCACGCGGTCACTTGCGCGGCTGGCGCCACACCTGACCGCCGGTGTGCCGATCGTGGGATTGGAGCCGAGCTGCCTGGCCGTGCTGCGCCGTGACGCGCCCGAGCTTCTGCCCGACGACTCGCGCGCGGCCGCGTTGGCGGCCTTGGCGTTCACCTTCGCGGAGTTCCTCAATCGTTCGGATTGGCAACCGCCGCAGGTCGGTACGGACGCCCTGGTGCAGACCCACTGTCATCAGCACGCCGTGCTCGGTTTCGACGCCGACCGCGCGCTGATGGCGAAGGCGGGCATCAACGCCGCCGTGCCCGATTCTGGATGTTGCGGGCTAGCAGGCAATTTCGGCTTCGAACGTGGACACTACGAGGTTTCCCTTGCGGTGGGTGAGCGGGTGCTGCTGCCTGCCGTTCGGGCGGCCGCGCCCGACACGGCGATCGTCGCCGATGGTTTCAGCTGCCGGACCCAGATCGCGCAGGGCACGCCGCGGCGCGCCGTGCATTTGGCCCAGTTGCTCGCCGACGGACTAGCCGAGAAGCCGTAGCGCCGACAGCACATAGGCGCGCGCGGCGACCATCAACTCCTCGATCGCCACGGATTCGTCGGGGCGGTGGGCCTGTTCACTGACCGACCCCGGCCCGAACACCACCACGGGCACGCCGAGATCGCGAGCGACGAATCCGCCGTCGCACGCGGCCGTCCAGCCGCCCGGCGGAAGTCCTGGCCCGCCGGCGTCGGCGAGCGCGGTGTCAACGGTCGCGGCCAGCGCGCAGTCGGCGGGTGTCTCGAAGGCAGGCATCTCCATCGGCATCGTGACGTCGACGGTCAGGCCCCGTTCGGGCAGTCCTAGGCCGGACAGCCGGTCGCGCACGTCGGCCAGCACGGTGGCGATCGATTCGCCGGGCAGTAGCCTGCGATCGGCGACCACCACACATTCGGCGGGCACGATCGACCCGCTGGTGCCGCCGTTGATCTGCCCGACACTCCAGGTCGCGGGCCCAAGCAGCGGGTGCGGCCGCTGCGCGAGTTCGCGGTGCATGCGTTCAATCTCTGCGACCACGGCGGCCGCGCCGTAGATCGCGTTCGCGCCGTCAGCGGGATTGCCTGCGTGACAGGCTGTTCCGTGAATCTGGATCCGCAGGTAGCAGGCACCGCGGGCGCCGATCACGGTCTGAAGGTCCGTGGGCTCCGCAGTGATGCAGCCGAGGAACCGAGTCGATGCCGATCCGATGTACGCACGGATGCCCGCGCCGATCTCTTCCTCGTCGATCAGTGCGGTCAGTTCGACGGGGCCGGTCAATGCGGCCCCGCGCAACGCCGCCATCGCGCAAAGTGCCGCAGCCAGTCCGCCTTTCATGTCGGATGCGCCGCGGCCATAGATGCGGCCGTTCTCGACGGCGCCACCGAACGGATCCTTCGTCCAACCTTCGCCGACCGGCACGACGTCGGTGTGGCCGAGCAGCAGCAAGCCCGGACCCGGTCCGCCGGTGAGGGTGATCTGGAGATTGTCCCGGCCAGCTTGGACCGGCACCTGACACACCTCGAGCCCGAGTTCGGCGGCCGCCGCAGCCAGCACCGCGACTGTCGCCGCCTCTTCACCGGGCGGATTCTCGCCTGCCGCCTGTACCAGTGATCGGGTCAGCGTTACCAGTGCGGCCTCGTCGATCTTGTCCAGTACGGCACGTTCGGCGCTCGACACGGACACCGCGGTCAGCCCTTGGTCAGAGCGTCGACGGCCCGACGGAGTCGGGCGACCCCCTCGTGGATGCGGTCGGGCGGCGTGGAGGCGAAGCACATCCGCAGCGCGTCGGTGAATCGTCCCGACGGTGAGAACGCCGAGCCGGGAATGAACGCAACGCCTTCGGCCAGCGCGGGCTCGAAAAGGGCTGTGGTGTCGACGTTGTCGAGGGTGATCCAACAGAAGAAGCCGCCCTCGGGGTCGGTCCAGCGTGCCATGTCGCCGAGATGCTCGCGCAACGCAGCATGCATGGCCTCCTTGCGTCGTTTGTACTCCGCCTGTTGTGTCACCAGGTGATCGTCCAGATGGCCGCCGACAAGGAAGCCTGTCAGCAGCCGTTGCGCGGGCAGGTTGGTGCAGGTGTCCATGGCTTGTTTGGCGTTGATCAGTAGCGGCTGCAACTCCGGCACCGTGTCGACCCAGCCGACGCGCAGGCCCGGCGCGACGATCTTGGAGAAGGTGCGCACCGAGAACACCAGCGGGTCGCCCCCGCCGAGCTCCCGCAGCGTCGGCAGCGGCTCACCCGCGAAGCGCAGCATCCCGTATGGGTCGTCGTCGATCACCATTGCGCCCCACGACCTGGCGAGCTCCAGCAGCCGTAACCGGCGTGGCAGCGACAGCGTGACGCCGGACGGGTTCTGAAACGTCGGAATGGTGTAGATGGCCTTGGGTTTCCGGCCGGCTTCGCCGACCAGACGCTCGAGCGCGTCGACGTCCATGCCGTCGTCGTCGACGGGGATCTCCAGAAGTTGCGCTCCGTACGACAACGCGGTCGCACTGCCGTTGGTGTACGTCGGGGACTCAACCGTCACGAGATCGCCGGGATCCACGAAGACCTTGCAGAACAGGTCGAGGCCCTGCATGCCTCCGGCGGTGATGGTCAGCCTGTCCGCGGTGGTTTCGTCGCTGGTACCGCGCAGCATCTCGAGCAGTGCGGCGTGTAGAGGTGGATCGCCCTCAGTCGCGGCATAGTCATAGGCGTCGGGGGCGCTCAGCTCGAGCGACGCGATCCCCGCGAGGATCTCCGACGGCACCGCCTCGGCTGCCGGTGAACCCATCGCCAGCCGCACCACGTCGTGGCTCTGCTTGTGCAGCAGCGAGGTGCTGGAGTCGATGACCGACCCGACGAGGCCCGCCGCACGCGCGGCATAGGGAAGTGTCGACAGCGTCACTGACTTATCTCCAAACCGTGAGTTCTGCAGGCAGATTCGTCAACCGTTCCACGCTGGTCTCGGTGACCACCACCGACTCGGACATCTCGTACCCGAAGCCGTCGGTCCACATGCCAGGGATGATGTGCAGCGCCATCCCTGCGGCCAGCACGGTGGTCTCGCCCGGTCGCAGGCTGATGGTGTGCTCGCCCCAGTCGGGGGGATAGCCGATGCCGATCGAATACCCAAGGCGCGAACCCTTTTCCATGCCGTGCGAGCGGATGACCGCATCGAACGCTGCGTGCACGGTGTGGCCGTCGACGCCGGGGCGGATCGCGGCCAGGGTGGCGTTCATTGCCTCGGCGATGACTTTCGCGGTTTCGGTGAGCGGTTGCGGCGGGTCGCCGAGCATCACCGTCCTGGCCAGCGGTGCGTGGTAGCGGCCATAAGCGCCCGCCAGTTCGATGGTGGTGGCTTCGCCAGTCTGGAAGGGCCGGTCGGTCCACGTCAGATGCGGGGCTCCGGCGGCGGCGCCCGTCGGCAGCATCGGCACGATGGCGGGGTAGTCGCCGCCGTATTCTCCGGTGCCGCTGGCCTGTGCCGCCATGATTTCGGCGACCACATCGCACTGGCGGCGGCCTGGCCGCACGCTTTCGCATGCGGTGCGCATCGCGTGTTCGACGATGGTGCCCGCGATCCGCATCTGTTCGACCTCGTAGGGCGATTTGATCACCCGTACCCAGTTCACCAGCTCCGCCGAGTCGACGAGATGGCTGTCGGGCAGCCCACGCTCCAACGCGAAATAAGCACGGGGAGAAAAGAAGTGTGCGTCAGCTTCCACGCCGATCAGTTCAGCGTCGGGCACGATCGACCGGATCGCGGAGGCGACCCAGTCGAACGGGTGCACGTCCCGGCGGTGCACCAGATCCTCCGGGTAACCGTGGATCCGGTCGTCGGGCAGATTGCAGGTGTAGCCGGCCCCCGCGGCATCCTGCGCCCGTGCGAACAGGTGCGGTTGGCCGTCGGCGGGGACCAGCAGGCACTGCGGCGTGTAGAACGACCACGCGTTGTAGCCGGCCAGATAGAACAGGTTCGCCGGATCGGACACGACGAGCGCGCCAAATGCCTTCTGCGCCATGGCTTCCTGGACTCGTTGCAGTCGGCCCGCGTACTCCGCGGCGGTGGCCCCGGTCATGAGTTCAGCAGCCGTTGACCCGGACCGACCGCCTTGCGGCCGATGACGGCCAGCGCCGACCACATGGTGACCTGATTGGCCGTCAGCACCGGCTTGCCGAGCTCGGCCTCCAGCGGTGCGATGACGTCGTAGGTCGGCAGGTTGGTGCAGCTGATGAAGACGGCTTGGGCGTCATCGGTATCGGTGTCACGGACCAGGGCGGCGGTGACGTCGTAGGGCACCGTCCAGATGTCGGAGGTCAACCCGAGCCCCGAGGCCGAGACAACCTGAACACCCGCCTCGGCGAGAAAGACGGTAAGGCCCGCGGTCAGGTCGGCGGTGTAGGGCGTGACGGTGGCGATCCTGGTGACGTCGAGATGCCGGAGCGCGGCGAGCAGCGCACCGCTGGTGGTGACCGCGGCAGGCGCGCCGGCGGCGATCATCGCGGACACCAGTGCCGCCTCGCCCGCGAGCCCGCCCACGAAGCTGCCAGACGTGCACGCGTAGGCGGCCACCAGCGGCGACACGGCGATGGTGTCGGTGACGCCGACCGCGACCACGTCGGGATCGGAAATGTGCACCGCCATCTCCGTGGTCACGGCCAACGGGGCATAGGGCATGCGGGTGATGTGCAGGCTGACGTCATCGGGCACCCAGCGCCACAGTTCGCGATCGAGTGCCAGATCGAAAGGGGCAACAACAGCGATCCCGGTCTGGTCGAGCGGCGGGGAGTCGTCCATGGCCCCAGTCTGGGTGCGCATCCCGCCGAAGGCAAGCCGATTGTTGACAATCGGACGGTTCGATTCCTAGCCTCGAACGTGTGCCGATGACCCGCCCAGTTGTGGCCGTGCTGTGCGAACAGGCCACCGACAGGCCGCCCGGGCTCGACGACCTCGACGTCGACTTCCGCTACTGCGCCGCCGAAGGCCTCGCCGACGCCATTCGGGGCGCCCGCGGGTTGCTGCTGTGGGACTTCTTCTCCACCGCCGTCTCCTCTGTATGGGACAACGCGGACAGCCTCGAGTGGATTCACATCACCTCCGCGGGCGTCGACACCCTGCTCTTCGATGAGCTCAGGGAGTCCGACGTGGTGGTCACCAACGCGCGGGGCGTCTTCGACAGGCCCCTTGCCGAGTATGTGCTCGGCGCGGTGATCGCCCACGCGAAGGACAGCCGCACCAGCTTCGACCTCCAGCGTCGACACCAGTGGCGGCACCGCGAGACGCGACGCATCACCGGCGCCACCGCCTTGATCGTCGGCACGGGAGGGATCGGCCGTGAGATCGCGAAGCTGCTGCGCGCGGCCGGGCTGGTAGTCCGCGGCGCCGGCCGCCGCGCCGTTGCCGACGACCCCGACTTCGGCGACGTGATCTGCAGCGACAACCTGGCCGCCGAGGCCGGCTGGTGCGACCACCTCATCCTCGCCGCGCCGCTGACGGCGCAGACTCGCGGCCTGGTGAACGCCGCTGTGCTGGATGCGATGAAACCCGATGCACACCTGGTCAACATCGCCCGCGGCCCGATGGTCGACGAGGCGGCGCTGCTTTCCGCGTTGACCGAACGACGCATCGGCGGCGCGACGCTCGACGTCTTCGACACCGAGCCGCTGCCGCCGGAGCATCCGCTGTGGGATGCGCCCAATGTGACCATCACCGCGCACATGTCCGCCGACGTGGTCGGCTGGCGGGACACGCTGGCGGCCCAGTTTGCGATCAACGTCCGCCGCTGGCTCGCCGGCGAACCGCTGCTCAACGTGGTGGACAAGAAGCTGGGCTACATCTCGACAGGCGTGAGCCGATGATCCCGGAGGCCGTCGAACTCGTCGAAGGCTATCGGCGCAAAACCCTGTCGCCGGTGGAGGTCACTGCGGCCGCGCTGGCTGCGATCGATGCGTACGACGCTGAAGTGAATGCGTTCGTGTTGGTGGATTCCGAGGGTGCGCTCGCGGCCGCCAAGCAGTCGGAGGCGCGTTGGCATGCGGGCGAGCCGCTCGGCCCCGGCGACGGCGTGCCGACGTCGATCAAGGACGCGCTGTGGACCCGCGGTTGGCCAACGCTGCGGGGCAGCACCCTGATCGACGCCGCGGGACCGTGGGAGGAGGACGCGCCGTGCGTGGCGAGGCTGCGCGAGACCGGCGCGGTTCTCCTCGGCAAGACCACGACACCGGAGTACTCGTGGAAGGGCGTCACCGATTCGCCCCGCTACGGGGCGACCGGCAATCCGTGGGATCCCACGAAAACATCGGGCGGATCCAGCGGCGGTAGCGCGTCGGCCGTCGGCCTCGGCATGGGCCCGTGGTCGGTGGGGACCGATGGCGGTGGTTCGGTGCGGATCCCGGCAGCGTTCACGGGCACGGTCGCGCTCAAGCCGACATATGGATTGATACCGCTATATCCACCAAGCCCTTTCGGGACGTTGTCGCATGCCGGCCCGATGACGAGAACCGTGCGCGATGCCGCAGCGCTGCTCGACGTGATATGTGGATTCGACGCCCGCGACTGGTCGGCGATGCCGACACCGCCGACGTCGTTTCTGCACGGCCTCGACGACGGTGTCGCGGGGCTGCGCATCGGCTACTCACCCGATTTGGGCTTCGTACGCAACGATCCCGAGGTGTCGGCCGCGGTGCGCGCCGCCGTGGACACCCTTGCCGGTCTCGGCGCCGAAGTGGACGAAGTCGATCCGGGGTTCGCCGATCCGGTGGAGGCGTTCCACGTGCTGTGGTTCTCGGGTGAGGCCAAGGTGCTGCAGGCCTACGGCGATATCCGGGAAGCGTGGGCTGACCGGGTGGACGCCGGGTTGCGACGGACCGCGGCGATCGGCGCGAGCTATTCGGCGTCGGACTACCTCGACGCGACCGCGGTGCGGATGGAGCTGGGGTCGAGGATGGGGCGGTTCCACCAGACCTACGACGTGTTGGTCACCCCGACGCTTCCGCTGGCCGCTTTCCCGGTGGGCGGTGACGTGCCGGACGGCTGGCCGTCGCCGGACTGGACGAGCTGGACGCCGTACACCTATCCGTTCAATCTGACCCAGCAGCCCGGCCTCAGCGTGCCGTGCGGCTTCACCTCCGCCGGACTGCCGATCGGGCTGCAGATCGTCGGCCCCCGGCACGCCGATGCGATGGTGCTGCGCGTCGGCCAAGCCTACGAGTCCGCCACCGATTGGCACCGACGGATACCGACACTTCTTGACGAGGAGGCTCGATGAGCAGACTGATCACTGTTTCGTTGGACAAGCGCAGCGTGAGCTGTGTGGCCCGGATGCTCGACGACCAGGCGCCGCGCACCTGCGCGGCCGTGTGGGACGCGCTGCCGCTTTCGGCGCCCGTGTTCCACGGTAAGTACGCCCGCAACGAGATCTACACGCTGTTACCGGTTTTCGCGCCCCTCGACCCGGGCAAGGAGAACACCACGATCACGCCGATTCCCGGCGATTTGTGCTGGTTCTCCTTCGACTCGGACGACCTCGGCAATCCCGCGTACGGGTACGAGAACACCACGGGCACCGGGACCACAGGCGCGATCATCGATCTCGCCCTGTTCTACGGCCGCAACAATCTGCTGATCAACGGTGATCAAGGCTGGGTGCCAGGGAATGTGTTCGGCGAGGTCGTCGAGGGACTCGACGATATGGCCGCGGCTTGTCAGGACCTGTGGATGGGCGGTGTGCGCGGCGAGACATTGAGTTTCAGTCGCCGCGACTGATTCCGGCGAAACGCGTGCCATGACGGGCCTGTCGGGCCAGCCTTGAGTTGTGGCTTTCGTAGCGGCGGGCAAACGGGTGTTGATCACCGGTGCCTCGTCTGGGATCGGCGCCGCGCTGGCTCGCGCACTGGCGGGTGACGGGGCGGTGGTCGGGTTGATCGCCCGCAGGCGTGACCGGCTCGCCGAAGTGCTGGCGGACTGCCGGACGACGTCCCCGGACTCGAAGATGTGGGTGGCCGACCTCGCCGACGACGCAGGCCCACTAGGACTACAGGTCTGGGACGCCATGGGCGGCATCGATGTCCTGGTCAACAATGCGGCAGTGCCCAAGCGCCGGGCTGTGACGGCGTTGACCCCCGATGAGGTGGAAGCCATCATGCGGGTGAACTTCTTCGCGCCGATGCGGTTGGCACTTGCGCTGCTGCCTCGCATGGTGGACCGAGGCGAGGGCCTCATCGTCAACGTGTCCAGCGTCGGCGGCAGGCTGGGGATCGTCCACGAAGGTGCTTACTGTGCAAGCAAATTCGCCCTGTGTGGATGGAGTGAGTCGATGGCCGTCGATTTGCACGGTACGGGAGTATCGGTGAAGCTCATCGAACCCGGGCCCGTCGACACCGAGATCTGGAACCAGCCCGACAACGATGATCCCGTCTACGACGGTCCGAAGTTCAGCGCGGAGGAAGTCGCCGAAGGCATCATCGCGGCGTTGAGCAGCGACGGCTTCGAACATTACGTGCCCGACATGAAGGCCGTGGTCGACCTCAAAAACGCAGACATCGACACCTACATCGACGGAGCGGCGGGGATGGCATGAGGGCGTTGGTCTTTGGTGTGCCGCCCGAACCCGTCGAGGTGCCCGATGCGCTGTCCCGATCGCCTGTCGCCCTGCGCGATGTTGCCGATCCTGTTCCGTTGCACGAAGATTGGGTGATCGCAAAGCCCCGGCTGACCGGTATCTGCGGTTCGGACTCCAAGCAGATCCTGCTTGACTTCGGTGAGGACGATGTCGACAACGCGATGGCCGCCTTCTGTTCGTTTCCGCAAGTGATGGGTCACGAGGTCGTCGCCGACGTGGTTTCGCTGGGGCCTTGCGCGCGCGGCCTCGAGGTCGGGCAGCGGGTCGCGCTCAACCCGTGGCTGTCGTGTGGTCCTCGCGGGATCCAACCCGCCTGTCCGGCATGCGAAGTCGGGGACTACAGCCTGTGCTGGAATTTCACCGACGGTGACATCAAGCCGGGCATTCACACGGGTGTGTCGGCAGACGTGACCGGTGGCTACGCCGAGTTGATGCCTGCTCACGACAGCATGCTGTTCGCGGTGCCGGACGCGGTGCCTGACGAAGTCGCGGTGTTCGCCGACCCCTTCTCGGTGTCGCTGCACGCAGTCACCAGGCATCCGCCGCCGGCGTCGGGCCGAGTCGTGGTGTACGGGGCGGGCTCGCTTGGCCTGTGTGCACTTTCGGTGCTACGGGCGCTGTATCCGCAAGTCGCGGTCGCCGTGGTCGCGCGGTTCGACGCTCAGGCGGAGTTAGCCCGACGCTTCGGTGCCGATCTCGTGCTGCGCCACGAGCCTCGGTTGGCGGTCATCGAGGAACTCGTGGCGTGGGGCGGCGGACGGCTTCGGCACCCGCTGCAGGGCCTGCCGATGGCGTATCCCGGCGCGGTCGACGTCGTCTACGACACCGTCGGTAAGCCGGAGACATTCGAGGTCGGCGTGCGCGTACTCAAGGCGCGCGGGACACTGGTGAAGGCCGGTGTGCATGCGCCGGGGAGGTGGGAGTGGAGTCCGCTGTACTTCAAAGAGATCAACTGGGTGGGCTCCAACGCGTTCGGCGTCGAAGAGGTCGATGGCCGCCGCCAACATGCCATCCAGCACTATCTCGACCTGGTCATCGACGGACGAATCAGCCTGCGCCCCATGCTGACTCACTCATTCCGGCTCGACCAGTGGCGCGATGCGTTCCTGGCGATAGCAGATCAGGGGGAGTCCGGCGCCGTGAAGGTGGCCTTCGACTTCCGCTAGGAGTCGCTGATTTCGTCCTGCTGCGCTAAGCCGACCGACCGCGCCAGTCCCGCGGCGACGTACCGTGCGCGCGGCGGAACTGCCTGCTGAAATAGCCGGGATCCGACATGCCGAGGCGTCGAGCGATTTCCGCCACGGAAAGGTCTGTATCGGTCAGCAAGCTGCGGGCCTCCGCCATCCGGCGTTCGATGATCCACCCCTGCACGGTGCGCCCGGTGCGGCGGCGCACGACAGTGGTCAGATGTCCAGGCGTGACGCCGAGTTCGCTTGCGACGTCGCGCAGCGACAGCGGCTCGCCGCGGTGCCGGTCGATCGCTGAAAACACCTCGGCCAGCAGTGGTTCGCCGCTGCGCCGCAAATCACCGACCACATCATCTGCCAGGCGTGCGACGTCGATCAGCAGCAGGGTGAGATGCGCGAGCGCGGCCTGACGGTAGCCGTCCTTGCGTTCCGCCAGTTCGGTTTCGATCGATGCGATGGCCGCGGACCACAGCGGTTGGCGTGCGGCAGGCACCGTCAGCTGCAACAGTCCACTCGATTTGCCATGCATGAACGGGAACAGCAATGGGTGCGCGCGCCACGACGGCCATGGCGAGCGCCCGTCGTCGAGCGCCGCCGGATCGAAGAACACGCCCAGCCCGCTGTCTCGTTCAGGTACCTGGTTCGGGTTGACGGCCGCACCCGGCGCGACCACGTACACCACACCGGCCGCTTGCGCGTACCACAGCACCGGGAATTCGTGGATGTGCACTCGATCCTCGAGGATGCCATCGGCTCTGATCACCGACACCGGGGGTGTGTCGGAGTCGGCCAGGTACTGGTAGACCGGCACCCCGTCGCGCAGACGCACCAACCGGGAAGGTGGAAGCATGTAGCCAAAGATAGTCCCTTTTTTGTCGACGATCACCCAACACCGCTGTGCCGCAGCGGACAATGATCAAGACCATGACACAACATCGTCCACATACGGCGAGTCGCCAACATGACTACATCCCCGCGTTCGGCAAAGATGCGCTGCTCCCGTTCTACGACCTGTTGACCATGACGTTGCGTATGGGCCGCAACTACGACGCGCTGGTCGCCCAGGCCGACGTCGTCGACGGGCTACGCGTGCTCGAGATCGGCTGCGGAACCGGAAGCGTCACTACCCGCATCAAGCGGGCCGCGCCTGGCGCCGACGTCGTCGGCACCGACCCAGACCCCCTTGCGCTGGCCAGGTCGCAACGAAAAGCGCGTCGCCTCAGCGGTATCCGATTCGAGCGCGCGTATGCCCAGCAGCTTCCGTTCGCGGACGGCGAATTCGACCGGGTGCTGTCGTCGATGATGCTGCACCACCTCGACGACGACACGAAGGCCGCCGCGGCAGCAGAGTCCTTCCGGGTGTTGCGCGCCGGTGGCTCCGTGCACGTGCTCGATGTCGGCGGCGCGATGACCGCCGGCGACGGCTTCGCGGCGCGGCGCATGCTGCGCAGCCAGCACCTGGCGGGCAGCCTCGGCGATGCGATCCCGAGGCTGCTGCGCTCGGTCGGATTCGACGCCAGCGTGGTGGCCTCGCGACCGCACCCCTTCGTCGGCAGGCTGACCTTCTACCGCGGCGTCCGCCCGATCCAGGGCACTTAACGCGACTCGGCGAGCTTCCTGACTCGGTCGTCGACCGCGCGACCGGTCTTCCTGCTCGCGGTAACGGCAGCCCGGGCTGCGGCTTTGCGGACGGCGAGGCTGCGCACGATCGTCGTCGTTTCGAGGCTCGAACTGCGCTTCGGTGCCGCCGTCATGCACTCTCCTCATCATCGGAGTCGCCGAGTGCTACATGCTCGGCCACCACCTGCACGATTTCGGAATCGCTCCGCGTTGCCAGTCTAGAACCCATCAGTATGTCGAGCATCCTCCAGCCGACTTCGGCTTCGGCGTCGCCAGCGCTGAACGTGCGCTCGTATGCCCAAGTGGTTCGTCGCCAGAATTCACTTCGCCGGTCTGCGTTATTCCTCTGCTGCCAGGTGACGATGACCCCGATCGCAGCGACGAGCCCGACAACCAGCGTCACCCATGCTTGTGCTGGCACAACGTAAGCCCCTTCTCTTGAGCGTCAGAGGCAGGCTATTGCGGGGGTCTGACATCGCACGAGCGACCACTTTTGTACAGAAATGCGCGGCGTGTCGCGTGCAAACACGGTCGCTCGCGCGGAAGGTGGGCGAGCTATAGCGGGTTCTGCCGCAGGTAACCGTACACCGCGCCGAAGTTGCGGTTGACCTCGTCGGGGATCGGCACCGCGCCGCCGAGAGTCCTTGCCCCCCATACGATCTGAGCGGTCCGCTCGACCAGCGCCGTCACGTGCAGCACCTTGTCGGGCCGCGGCCCGACCGCCACCAACCCGTGATTGGCGATCAACGCGGCGGCCCGGCCGTCCAACGCCTTGACCGCGTTGGTGCCGACGTCCGGCGTGCCCGACGCGGCGTATTCGGCGCAGCGGATCTCGCCCCCGCAATAGACCGCGAACTCGTCGACGGCGGCCGGTATCGGTTGGTGGGCGACCGCGAACATGGTGGCCCACACCGGATGGCTGTGGATCACGCTGCCGATGTCGTCGAAAGCGTGGTAACAGGACAGGTGCAACTGCATCTCCGACGACGGCGCCCTGCCGTCCTTGGCCTGCACCACGGTGCCGTCGGGGTCGACCACCACCAGGTCGTCCAGCACCATGTCGGCATAGTTCACCGACGACGGGGTGATGACGAGGTTGCCGTCCTGCTTGCGGGCCGAGATGTTGCCCGCCGTGCCCTCGACCAGTCCGCGCCGCAACATGTCCTTAGCGGCGGCAAGTACGGCATCCGCTGCGTTCTCGACGAACCTCATCGCAGCACCTCCGGGTTGACGATATGGGTCGGCGTGCGTCCTGACAGCAGCGCATCGAGGTCATCGGCGACCATCTGTGCCTGTCGCGCCTCAGTGTTCCACGTCGCTCCGCCGATGTGCGGTGTCAGCACGACGTTCGGCATACCGGCCAGCGGATGGTCGGTGGGCAACCATTCCCCGGCGAAATGGTCCAGTCCGGCCGCGACCACCTTGCCGCTGCGCAACGCGTCGACCAGCGCATCAGTGTCGTGCAACTGCGCCCGTGCAGTGTTGAGGAAGACCACGCCGTCCCGCATCGCGTCGAACTGTGCGGCGCCGATCAAGCCGGCCGTCTCGTCGGTCACCGGCGCGTGCAGCGAGACGATGTCCGCCCCGGCGAGCAGGTCGTCGAGATCGTGGGTGGCGTCGTCGTTGTAGGGGTCGTAGGCGATCACGTTGACACCCAGCCCTTCCAGTCGCCACTTCAACGCCCTCGCGACCGCGCCGAAGCCGACCAGGCCCGCGGTCCGTCCGGCCACCTCCCATGCCCGGAACCGCTGGTAGGGGATCGTGCCGTCGCGAAACGCCTGACCTGCCCTGACGTCTGCATCGGCGGTGAGCACGTGCCGGGTGGCCGCGAACAGCAACGCGAGCGTCATCTCGGCGACCGCGTCGGCGTTGCGTCCAGGGGTGTACAGCACCGGCACGCCCGCGGCCGTGGCGCCCGCGACGTCGACGTTGTTGGGGTCCCCGCGGGTCGACGCCACGGCACGCAGGGGCAAATCGAACACCGGGCCGGACACCGAATCGCTTTCGACCACTAGCACATTCGCGTTCTCCGCCGACGCGCGTTCGGCCAACTGCCCGGCGCTGTATATCCGCAGCGGCGTCTGGTCGATCCACGGGTCGTAGATCACCTCGCCCAGTTGCCGCAGCTTCGCGAAACCATCACCGCGCAGCGGGGCCGTTACAAGCGCTCGAAGTTCCGTCACGACTGATCATGCTGGCGTACGGTGACGCGCGTGTCAGCCAAAGACGTGACAATCGGCATCGACGTCGGCAGCACCGCCGTCAAAGCCGTTGTCGCCGACGAGTTCGGCCGGGTGGTGGCAAGAACACGGGTCCCGCATCGGCTGTTGATTCCCGCGCCTGACCGCCTCGAGCACGACGCCGACGAGGCATGGCGCAGGGGACCGCTGGCGGCACTGGCAGAGCTGAACAGGCCCGACGCCAAGGCTGTGGCGGTCACGGCGATGGTGCCGTCGTTGACCGCCGTCGACGACGTCGGCACGCCGCTGACTCCGGGACTGCTGTATGGCGACAGCAGAGGCAGGGCGGCCGGTGTCGCCGCCGAGTCATTCCTGTCCGGCGAATCGGTCGAGTTCTTGCGCTGGACCGCGCATGCGGCGCCCGCCGCAAAGGGCTACTGGCCCGCGACCGCGGTGGCCAATCACGCGCTCGCGGGCGAGGCGGTCGTCGACGCGGCCACAGCGAGCACGGCGTATCCGTTGTTCGACGGCACCGCTTGGAGCGAGGATCTGTGCGCGGACTGTGGCGCGACGGCCGACCGCATGCCCGAGGTTGTGCCGCCGAGCGCGGTCGTCGGTCGACTGCCGGGCTCCGATGCCGTGCTCGCTGCGGGCTCGGTCGACGCGTTGTGCGAACAACTTGTCGCCGGTGCGGACCGGGAGGGCGATGTGGTCGTGCTGTGCGGCACGACGCTGATCGTATGGATCACCATCCCCGAGTACCGCGACGTGCCCGGCCTGTGGACCGTGCCGCACAGTACGTCGGGCAAGTTTCAGATCGGCGGACCGAGCAACGCCGGCGGCTTGTTCCTCAATTGGGTGAACAACATCGTTGCACAGGACAGTTCGGCTGTGCGTCCGCAGCATGTTCCGGTCTGGTTGCCGCATGTGCGTGGTGAGCGGGTGCCGTACCACGACCCCGATCGGCGTGCCGTTCTTGCCGGCTTGGACCTGACTCACGGCGGGGCCGCGGTGCGCCGCGCGGGCTATGAGGCGTCGGGCTTCGTTGTGCGCCAACTGATCGAACTCAGCGGCGCGTCACCCGTGAGGATCGTGGCGACCGGCGGCGGCACCCGTATCGTGCCCTGGATGCAGGCACTGGCCGATGCTACCGGCCTGCCCGTCGAAGTGGCCGCCGTGCCCGAAGGCGCGGCGTTGGGCGCTGCGTTCATCGCGAGGGTAGCGGCGGGACTCGAGACGTCGATCACCGGCGCCGCCGGGTGGGCATCGACGGAACGTGTGGTCGAACCCGACCCGTTGTGGGATGGCCCGGTGCAGCAGCGCTACGTACGCTTCCTCGAAATGTGCAGGCGGGGTTGAATCAGCGCTTCACCGCACTGACATAGTTGAGGTTGGCGAAGAACCCGATCGTTTCGTTCTCCGGGAACTCGAAACCGTTGGCGGCGTACGCCTCCCGCATCGACTGAACGGTCACCTCCCAGCCAAGTGCGGCCAGGTAATCTGTGACGTGGTTGCGTTCGCCCTGATAGATCAGCTCGCGCATCTCGATGTCCTGGCCGTACTTCTTCAGCCGCTCGGCGATCTGCTCGGACCGTTCGTCGGAGAACATCGTCATGTCGGGTATGTGCTCGGTCGCGACGCGACTGCCAGGCGCGCTGAGCTCGTTGATCCGATCGAACAGCAGATCTTGGGCCTCCGGCGGCAGGTAGATGAGCAACCCTTCGGCTATCCACGCGGTGGAAACATTGGGATCGAACCCATTCTCCAGCAGTGCCTTTGGCCAGTCGTTGCGTAGGTCGATCGGGATCGTGCGGCGATCCGCCTTCGGCTTGGCGTCCAGTTCGGCCAGCGTCCGGGTCTTGAAGTCGATGACCTCAGGCTGGTCCAGTTCGTACACCGCCGTCCCGTCGGGCCAATCCAGCCGATAGGCCCGCGCGTCCAGACCGGCGGCGAGGATCACCGCCTGGCGCACGCCCGCCGCGGCGGCGTCGGTGAACAGCTTGTCGAACCAGCGGGTGCGCACGGTCATGCCTTCTGCGGCCCGGCGCAGGTTGAACTCCGGATCGACGTCCTCGAACACGACGTCACCGTCGAGTGCGCGGACGAAGAAGTCCACCCCGACTGCGCGCACCAGTGGTTCGGCGAACGGATCGTCGATCAGGCCCTCCCTGTTGGACAGCGCTCGCTGCGCGGCCACCATCGTGGCGGTCGCGCCGACGCTGGAGGCCAGGTCCCAGGAATCACCATCTGTACGTGCCATGTCTCCTACTTCAGGGTTGCGGTGATGAGTTCGGCGTCGGCGAGCACTTGGCTGCAGATAGCAGTGCTTTCAGTCGAGGATCGCCGAGAGATAACCGGAGTCGCCCGCCAGCTCGGTGAGTTCGTCCTCGGGATACTGGAAGCCGTTGATTTCAAACGCTTTTCGTGACGAAATGATGGTCACCTTCCACTGCTTGGACGTCAAGTACACGCCGGCCGGGGTGCGGTCATCTGTGTAGAACAACTCCGCGAGGTCGAGATTTGATCCCATGCGACGCGACCGCTCGCTGAGCTTGTCGGTCCACTCATTCGGCGAGCCCGCAAAATCCATGTGCTCGGTCGCCAGCCGGCTACCGGGCGCGCTCAGCGCGGTGATGTTGTCGAACAATCGGTCTTGCGCGTCGGGCGGCAGGTAGATGAGCAACCCTTCGGCGATCCACGCGGTTGGGCGGCTCGGATCGAATCCGCTGTCCCGTAGCGCCGTCGGCCAGTCGTCCCGCAGATCGATGGCGACGGTGCGGCGCTCGGCCGTTGGTTCGGCGCCCATCGCGGCCAGTGTTGCAGTCTTGAATTCGAGAACCTGTGGCTGGTCGATCTCGTACACCACCGTTGCGCGTGGCCACGCTAGCCGGTAGGCGCGCGTGTCCAGTCCGGACGCGAGAATGACGGCCTGTCGTATCCCGGCCGAGGTGGCGCCGACGAAGAAGTCGTCGAAAAACCGTGTGCGGACCGCGATCTGCTCACACATCTGTTGGCGGTTGAGCACCGGATCGTCGCCGTATTCGAGCTTGCCGTCGGCCAGTCGGTTCAGGTGCTCGACACCGACCGCCTTGACCAAGGCATCGGCGAACGGATCGAAAATGAGTGGATCGGGTTGCTTGGATGCCAGCGCACGCGATGCGGCCACCCCCGTCGCCGTCGCACCCACGCTTGACGCCAGATCCCAAGTGTCTCCATCAGTTCGGGCCATGCGCTCTCCTACTTTCGTGTCGCGATGACGGCCAGCGATGTGCTGAGCGGCAACACATCGTCGGTGACGGGAAACTCGCGGCCGTAACCCGCGAACACCTCAGGCCGCGTCCTGCTGGACACCTGCCAACCGTGCGCGCTCAGATATTCGCCGACGTGGGCGCGCTCGCCGGCGTAGAACAGTTGCGACAGGTCGACGTCGAAGCCGTGCTCACGCCACTGGCCGCCCAACTTCTTGGTCCGCTCGGCCACCGCGGCACCGGAATCCGGGTGGTATTCGGTGGCCAGTCGGCTGCCGGGCGCGCTGAGGGCGGTGATGTTGTCGAACAACCGGTCCTGGGCGTCCGGCGGCAGGTAGATGAGCAGGCCTTCGGCGCTCCAGGCGGTCGGTTGCGTCGCATCGAACCCGTTGGCGCGCAGCGCCGCAGGCCAGTCGTCGCGCAGGTCGATGGCGACGGTGCGGCGTTCGGCCGTCGGCTTCGCGCCGATCGACGTCATTGTCTTGGTCTTGAACTCGATCACCTGTGGCTGGTCGATCTCGTAGACGGTGGTGCCCGCGGCCCACGGCAAGCGGTAGGCCCGCGCGTCTAACCCGGCCGCCAGGATCACCGCTTGCTTGATTCCTGACGCTGCCGAGTCGACGAAGAAGTCATCGAAGAACTTCGTCCGCACCGCGATCACGGTGGCCATCAGTCGAGGGCCGTCGCCGGCCAGGTCGGTCAGCGCGATCTCGCCGTCGACCAGCCGGGTGAAGAACTCGACGCCGACCGCGCGCACCAAGTCGGCCGCGAACGGGTCGACGACCAACGGTTCGGGTTCCCGGCTGGCCAGCGCCCGTGCCGCGGCGACCATGGTGGCGGTGGCTCCGACGCTGGACGCCAGGTCCCAGCTGTCCGCCTCGGATCGCGTCATCGTCAGGCCTCCTTCAGCACACCGCTCACGTACTGCAGTTCGCCGAAGTGGGCCGCGTCCTCGTTGTCGGCGACGATCGGCGGCAAGCCGTTGGCGGCGAACAACTCCCCAACGCTGCTCCGGCTGATCCGCCAGCCGTGGTCGGCCAGGTAGGCGGCCGCCTCATTGCGATCGCCGAGGTAGATCAATTCGGCGAAGTCGAGGTCGAAGCCGTGGTCGCGCCACTGCGCGGACGCGGCCTGCATGCGCTGGATGGCCGCTTCGTGGTCGTCTGGGTTGATGTTCGGCACACTTTCCACCGCTACCCGGCTTCCGGGTGCGCTGAGTTCGGTGATGGTGTCCAGCAGTCGGTCCTGCGCGTCGGGTGGCAGGTAGCCGAGCAGGCCCTCGGCGCTCCACGCCGTCGGTTGGTTCGGGTCGAAGCCCTCTTCGATCAGTGCGGACGGCCAGTCGTATCGCAGATCCATCGCGACTGTTCGGCGGTTGGCGGTCGGCTCGGCGCCCAAGTCGGCGAGCGTCTTCGTCTTGAACTCGATGACCTCGGGTTGGTCGATCTCGTATACCGTCGTCCCCGCAGGCCACGCCAGCCGGTAGGCGCGGGCGTCCAGCCCTGAGGCGAGAATCACCGCCTGCCGGATGCCCGTTTTGGTAGCGGTCAAGAAGAACTCGTCGAAGAACTTGGTCCGTACCGCCATGTTGTCGGTCATCC
Source organism: Mycobacterium sp. NPDC048908 (assembly GCF_043197955.1). Classification (NCBI taxonomy): domain Bacteria; kingdom Bacillati; phylum Actinomycetota; class Actinomycetes; order Mycobacteriales; family Mycobacteriaceae; genus Mycobacterium; species Mycobacterium sp. NPDC048908. Next base: position 344,466 of record NZ_JBICUE010000002.1, read on the forward strand.
GCTGCATGCCGACCGTCTCATTGTCGCTGTCGAGGTGCTCCGGGCGAAGCTCACCGGTGACGAGGCGGGTGAAGAAATCCACGCCGACCGCGCGCACCAGCGGATCGGCGAACGGATCGTTGATCAGCGGATTGTCGGCCGCGGTTGCCATCGCGCGGGCTGCTGCCACCATGGTGGCGGTCGCGCCCACGCTGGTTGCCAAATCCCACGTGTCGTTGTCCGTACGTGCCATTCCCTCGACCCCTATCGACATGTTCCACAGTCGTTACTTAGGTGATGTAACGACCAGGCGCCGACTGTACGCTCCGATCCTGAATGCCCGCTTGTACGCGGTTGCCCGCAAGCGATGCGGGCCGGGCGAACCTCAACTGTTAGTCTCGTAGACTGTTTGACGCGTGACTTCGCAGGCTGCGCGCCTGTATATGGTCCGCGCAGGACTTAAACCAAGACGCTGGTCAGACCAGCCCCATTCGCACGCCGGGATCTACAGGTCGGCTGCGCAGGAGGAAGAGTGCTCTCGGCTTTCATCTCTTCGCTCAGGACAGTCGACCTGAGGCGAAAGATCCTGTTCACCCTGGCCATCGTGATCCTGTACCGGCTCGGTGCCTCGATCCCGTCGCCAGGCGTCAACTTCCCGAACGTGCAGAAATGCGTCGCGCAGGTCAGTGGCGGGGACTCGGCCCAGATCTATTCGTTGATCAACCTGTTCTCCGGTGGTGCGCTGCTGCACCTGACGGTGTTCGCGGTCGGCGTAATGCCCTACATCACCGCAAGCATCATCGTGCAGCTGCTGACCGTGGTGATTCCGCGCTTCGAGCAGCTACGCAAGGAAGGCCAGTCGGGTCAGGCGAAGATGACGCAGTACACGCGTTATCTGGCGATCGCGCTGGCAATTCTGCAGGCCACCAGCATCGTGGCGCTGGCCGCGAACGGCGGGCTGCTGCAGGGCTGCACCCTCGACATCATCCAGGGCCAGAGCGAGGGGCTGAACATCTTCACGCTCGTCGTCATCGTGCTGGTGATGACCGCAGGCGCGGCCCTGGTGATGTGGATGGGCGAGCTGGTCACCGAGCGCGGCATCGGCAACGGCATGTCGCTGCTGATCTTCGCCGGTATCGCGGCGCGCATCCCGGTCGAGGGCAAGACGATCCTGGACAGCCGCGGCGGCCTGGTCTTCACCGCGGTATGCGCGGCCGCACTGGCGATCATCATCGGCGTGGTGTTCGTCGAACAGGGCCAACGCCGCATCCCCGTGCAGTACGCCAAGCGCATGGTGGGCAGGCGGATGTACGGCGGCACGTCGACTTATCTGCCGCTGAAGGTCAACCAGGCCGGCGTCATCCCGGTGATCTTCGCGTCCTCGCTGATCTACATCCCGCACCTGATCACTCAGCTGATCACGAGCGGAAACCCGAATGCGAGCAACGGTTGGTGGTCGCGGTTCGTCGCCAACTACCTGACCAACCCCGCCGACCCGGTCTACATCGCGATCTACTTCGGGCTGATCATCTTCTTCACGTACTTCTACGTGTCCATCACGTTCAACCCCGACGAACGTGCCGACGAAATGAAGAAGTTCGGCGGCTTCATTCCTGGCATCCGCCCCGGCAAGCCGACCGCCGACTATCTGCGCTATGTACTGAGCCGAATCACCCTGCCAGGCTCGATCTACCTGGGCGTGATCGCCGTGCTGCCGAACCTGTTCCTCGAGATCGGAAACGGCGGCGGCGTGCAGAACTTGCCGTTCGGCGGCACCGCGGTGCTGATCATGATCGGCGTCGGGTTGGATACGGTCAAACAGATCGAGAGCCAGCTGATGCAGCGCAACTACGAAGGGTTCCTGAAGTGAGACTCGTTCTACTCGGGCCGCCAGGTGCAGGCAAAGGCACGCAGGCGCAGAAGCTGTCCGAGAAGCTCGGCGTCCCGCAGATCTCAACCGGCGACCTGTTCCGCAAGAACATCAGCGAGGGCACACCGCTCGGTGTCGAGGCCAAGCGCTACCTCGACGCGGGCGACCTGGTGCCCGCGGAGTTGACCAACAAGCTGGTCGAGGACCGCATCGAGCAACCCGACGCCGCCGACGGGTTCATTCTCGACGGCTACCCCCGCTCGGTGGAGCAGGCCAAGGCTCTCGACGAGATGCTGAAGAACCACGACACCAAGCTGGACGCGGTGCTGGAGTTCGCCGTTTCCGAGGAGGAACTGCTCGCAAGGCTGAAGGCACGTGGCCGTGCCGACGACACCGAAGAGGTCATCCACAACCGGATGCAGGTGTACCGGGACGAGACCGAACCTCTGCTGGAGTACTACCGCCACAACAACCTGCAGACCGTCGACGCCGTGGGCGCACTGGATGAGGTGTTCGCCCGAGCCCTGCGGGCGCTCGGTCGGTAGCACCGGATGATTGGCCTTCCCGGGCTGCGCAACCGAAAGGTCGTCGCGCAGCGCACCGCCGCTGAACTCGACGCGATGGCAGCGGCGGGTTCGCTGGTCGCCTCCGCGCTACTGGCCGTTCGGCAGGCCGCCGCGCCCGGGGTGTCCACGCTGGCGCTCGACGAGATCGCGGAATCCGTGATCCGTGACGGCGGCGGAATTCCGTCGTTCCTCGGCTACCACGGCTTCCCTGCCAGCATCTGCGCATCGGTGAACGACCGTGTCGTACACGGCATTCCGTCGGCCAGCGAGATACTCGCGGCGGGCGACCTGGTCTCGATCGACTGCGGCGCGATCCTCGACGGATGGCACGGTGACTCCGCGCTCACGTTCGGCATCGGCGCACTGATTCCCGTCGACGAAATGTTGTCCGAGGCGACTCGGGAGTCCATGGAGGCCGGGATCGCAGCGATGGTGCCGGGTAACCGGTTGACCGACATCTCCCACGCCATCGAGGCCGGTACTCGCGCCGCCGAGGCTCGCTATGACCGCAAGTTCGGCATCGTTGCAGGCTACGGGGGGCACGGCATCGGCCGACAGATGCACATGGACCCGTTCCTGCCCAACGAGGGTGCGCCTGGCCGTGGGCCCTACCTCGCGCCTGGCTCGGTGCTGGCCATCGAACCGATGCTGACCCTGGGCACCACGAAGACCGTTGTATTGGACGACGAATGGACCGTCGTCACCGCCGACGGTTCCCGCGCCGCGCACTGGGAGCACACCGTCGCCGTCACGGACGACGGACCGCGAATCCTCACCCTCTGACTTTTCGCGCCATCGCGGGTATCCACGCCACATTCGCCAAACGGCCGCCGGCACACGTCAACCGGCGTAGTAATGAACCCGATCGCCGCCGACGTCGTGTCTAAGACGGAGGTTGGTAGTGGACGATCCAGAGGCCGCCATGATGCGGGTGCTGTATGACGAGCACGCCGCCGCTTTATGGCGATATGCCCTGCGGCTTACCGGCGATCAGGCACGCGCCGAAGACGTGGTGCAGGAGACGCTGCTGCGGGCATGGCGTCATCCCGAGGTGACCGACGACGTCGAGCGGTCGGCACGGGCATGGCTGTTCACGGTGGCGCGAAACCTCATCATCGACGAGCGTCGCAGCGCGCGATACCGCAACGAGGCGGGCACACCAGACCTGGAGCAGGTCGCCGACCGCGCGGCACCCGACGAGGTGGACTCCGCGCTGGACCGCCTGCTACTGGGCACCGCATTGAGCCAACTGTCAGAGGAACACCGCGCGGTGATCCGCCGGTCCTATTACCAAGGGTGGACAACAGCACAGATCGCCGCCGATCTCCAGATCGCGGAGGGCACGGTGAAGTCCCGGCTTCACTACGCGGTTCGGGCATTGCGGCTCAATCTGCAGGAAGTGGGGGTGACACGATGACACAATTCGGTTTTCCCCTAGGCGGTGATCTGTTGAGCGGCGATCGCTACGTGACCTGGGACGCGGCCTACGTCCTTGGTTCGCTGACGAGCAACGAACGCCGCGAATACGAGGCCCACCTGGAAACCTGTGAGCGGTGCCGGTCGGCGGTCGCCGAGATCAGCGGCATCCCAGCGCTGCTTGCGATGCTGGATCTCGAGGATGTGCGCGCGCTGGACGAGGAAACCCCGGAAACCCCGCCACTTCGGCCCCAGGTACTCGAGTCGATACTCGACAAGGTTCGGTGGCGCCGTAGGCGGTCGCGGTGGTTGACGTCGGCCGCGGTGGGAGTCGCCGCCGCGCTGCTGGCGGTCGGAGCGGTGATCGCCATCCGTCCGGAGATCGTGGGTCTGGAGAACTCCACACCGCAGCCAGTGACCCAGGCGTTGGAGATGGCCAAGGTCGCCGATACGCCGATCAATGCCTCGATCACGCTCACCGGCTACGGGTGGGGCACGCGGATCGACATGGCGTGCTCCTACGGCGAGTGGGGCCAGAGCGCCAGCATCCCTCCGCAGAACCTGGGCATGGTCGTGGTGGGCCGTGACGGCAGCCATACCCAGGTGGCGACATGGCTCGGCATATCGGGCGCGACTGCGCTGCCGAGTGCGACCACGCCGATGCAAAAGGACGATATCGCTGCGGTGCAACTGGTTTCGCCTGAAAACGGAAAGGTCCTTCTCGAGAAGCATCTGTGATCCGGCCACCCGGTGAACTCAACTCCGTTCGGAGTCGTGTCACTAGGAGGTCGGGGAGAAGCGAGTGAGGATGATCAGCAGGCATCGCGTCGTCGATCACATCGTTGCGCAATTGGCGGCGAGCGGCGTCCGATACATCTTCGGTGTCGACGGCGCGAACATCGAAGACCTTTATGACGCCGCCTTTTTCCGAGACGACATCACCGCCGTGCTGGCGAAGCACGAATTCTCCGCTGCCACAATGGCCGACGGCTACAGCCGCAGTGGCGCCGGCCTCGGTGTGGTTGCCGCGACGTCCGGCGGTGGCTGTCTGAACACTGTGCCGGGCCTGGGCGAGGCGTTCGCTAGCCGAGTGCCGCTGCTGGCGCTCATCGGCCAGCCGCCGACAGCCCTCGACGGCCGCGGCTCATTCCAGGACACCAGCGGCCAAAACGGCGCGCTGGACGCGGAGGCGCTGTTCTCGGCGGTGTCCGTGTCCTGCCGACGCGTCGCCCGGCCCGAAGACATCTTGACCGCGTTGCCAGAGGCTATCGCCGCGGCGCGCACCGGCGGGCCCGCGGTCCTGTTGCTGCCCAAGGATATTCAGCAAGCAGCTGTGGGTCCCAACGGTGCCGGGAGCGAACCGGCCGCGATAGCGTCGGGCGATCCCGAGGTGATCGCGTCCGCGCTGCGCAGCGCGGACGGCTCGGTCACGATTATCGCAGGCGAGCAGGTGGCTCGGGATGACGCGCGCGCGGAGCTCGAAGAGCTACGGGCGATGTTGCGCGCACGCATCGCCACGGTGCCCGACGCCAAGGACGTCGCGGGCACACCGGGCATGGGCTCGTCGTCCGCCCTCGGTGTCACCGGCGTGATGGGTCACCCGGGAGTCGCCGACGCCATTGCCGAGAGCGGCGTGTGCCTGCTGGTCGGTACGCGGATGAGCGCGACAGCGCGCGCCGGCCTGGACGATGCGCTGGCCTCGGTTCCCGTGCTGTCCATCGGGTCGGCGGTGCCGTACGTGCCGTGCACCCACGCCCACGCGGACGACCTGCGGGCCGCACTGACCCAACTGGGAATTCGCTTGTCGCAGAATGGGAAGCCGCTGAGTGTGCGAGTGGCCGACAATGCCCCGCGACGGGAGCTGCAGCCGCCACCGTTCAACGGCCCCGGGATTCGGTACCGCGACGCGATGACCGTGTTGGATTCGGCGCTGCCGAACGGCACAGACATCGTCGTCGACGCGGGAAACATCGGCGCATCGGCGATTCACTACTTGCCTGCCCGGCGCGACGGCCGGTTCGTGGTCGCACTCGGTATGGGCGGCATGGGATACAGCTTCGGCGCCGCCCTCGGCATGGCCTTCGGGCGCGGGCGCCGAACGGTGGTCATCGCGGGCGACGGATCCTTCCTGATGCACGGCATGGAGGTTCACACCGCGCTGCACTATCGGCTGCCCGTGACATTCTTGATCTTCGACAATCACGCGCACGCGATGTGTGTGACACGCGAGCAAGTCTTCTACGGCGACCGCTACAGCTACAACCGCTTCGGTCCTAGCCGGTTCGGCGCGGGCCTGGCCGCGATGTTCCCCGGCCTGCCCGCCGTCGATGTCGACGACCTCGAAAACTTGGTCAACGCGTTGCCCGATGCGCTCGGCGCCGACGGCCCTTCGATGGTCAGCATCGAATGCTCACCCGACGAAATACCGCCATTTGCAGCATTTCTCAGCAAAACCGCTCAGAAGGAGAACCGTCCCAATGTCACTACCCGCCCTTGACGACATCACCGCCCACCGGGGGACTGCGGAACCGCTCGACGACGTGATCAGGATCGAGACCGCGCCGCGTGAGAAAGCGACCCCGATCATCATGGAGATGATGCGCTCGGTGTATCCGCACGACCAGGTGTTCGGCGAATTCTGCACCGTCAACAGCTATATCGAGTGTCCGCCAGATGAACTGTTCGACTACATGTCCGACACCCGGTGTCTGGAGGAATGGACGTACAGCCTGCGCGGTTTCACCCCAACCGAGGAGCCCGGGCTGTGGCTGGCCTATGACCGGTTGGGTTCGGAGACACAGATCTTCACCCGCACCGTGGCGAACAAGGCTGCGATGACCGTGGACTATCACTGCGCGTGGGACCAAGGCAAGCACCTGTGGATGATCTACCTGATGCGAATCGTGGACGCGCAGAATGTGTTCGACAAACCAGGCTCGGTCGTGTTGTGGACCAATTGCCACCATCCGTTCTACGACCGCAACCCCTATCCGGAGTCGGCGCCGCCAAAACGTCCCGTGTGGGTCGGCGATTTCTGGGACATGTTCGGTCCCGGCCACCTGCTGGAACTGAAGAACCTCAAGGCGATCGCCGAATACCGCCACCTCAACGGTTTGCCGGTCACGCCGGCCTGGATGAAATGAGAATGCAGTGACCGTAAGCCTGATAGACGTCTCGACTTATCTGCCCGGTGAGCCGATCAGCGCCGACTACTATGCCCAATTCGCCGAGTCCGACGATTTGCGCGACAACTTGATGTTCCGGGCCCCCAAGTTCCGCCACCACGTGGCCGAGGATGAGACGGCCATCGACATGGTGGAACGTGCCGCCGCTGGGTTGGTCGAACGCCACGGTCAAGATGTGATCGCGAACGTCGACGTGCTGATCACCCACACCCAGGTGCCCGATATGCCGTTCTACGGCGGCGGCGGGGGAATGGCTCATCGCCTTGGCATGAAACCGAATTGGGTGCTCGACGTCCACAACGGGGGATGCGCGGCATTCGTGCTGGGCCTGCAGATGGCCCGGCAGTTACTGTCGTCGGGCGCCGGGAAGACCGCACTGATCGCGATCGCGCAGAACGCCGCGGGCCAGGTGTTCGACCAACAAACCGTCCGCCCGAAAGCACAGGCCGCGGTGCCCGGCGACGGTGCGGCGGTCGGCCTGGTCACCTTGTCGGACCAGTCCCCGATCCTCGACGTCGAGTGCCGGACCTACGGCGAGTACGCGGGCGAGATGACGATCATGAACGACCCACCGCGAAAGTGGTGGCAAGCGGGCCCCGGTGAGCACTACATCGGCTTCACCGAGAGCAAGATCACCAAGGTGCTCGCCAGGGGCAACCGTCAGGTACCTGAGGTGGCGTACGCGGTATGCGACCGAATCGGGATGCAGCCCAAAGACCTTGACGTGCTCGTCACCAACCAGCCCAACCGGGTGTTTCTGCGGAACTGGCGCGAGGCGCTGGAGTTGCCCAAGGAGCGCCATGTCGACACGTTCGACAACTGCGGAAACCTCTTCGGCGCAGGCATTCCCGTCAACCTGGACCGGGCCATCTCGACCGGCACGCTGAATAAGGGCGACGTGGTGTTGATGGCGGCGTTCGCGCACGCCGGCGACTTCGCCGGGGCCGCCGCGGTCAAGTGGGGCGGCCGCTGATGGGCACGCTCAAGCGCGAGGCGGCCGAAGCCGTCGGCGCACTGCCCAGTGCACTGAACCCGCTGGCGTTGTCGCTGAACGAGAATCCGTTTCCGCCGCTGCCCACGGTGCGCTCGGCGCTGATCGCATCGATCGATGCGGCCAACCGTTATCCGGAGTTCCTTCCAGAAAAGTTGCGCTCGTTGATCGCCGGACGGGTCGGTGTCAGCGATGAGCAGGTGGTGATCGGCGCGGGCGCGACGGGCGTGATCCTGCAAGTGCTGCATGCGGTCAGCAGCCCTGGCGAGAAGATGGTGATGACGTCGCCGACGTTCGACGGTTACCCGATCTTCGCTCAGATGGCGCGCTTGGAGTCGGTCACTGTGCCATTGGATGCGCACGGCCATCACGACCTAGACGCGATGGCCGACGCCGCGACGGAGGCGCGCGTGGTCGTCATCTGCCGACCGCACAATCCGACCGGCACATTCGAGCACGCCACCGAGATAGAGCGGTTCTTGCGTCGAGTCCCTCAAGGCACGGTGGTGCTGCTGGACGAGGCGTACGTGGAGTTCCTGTCACCCGAGTGCCGGATCGATGCACCCGCGCTCGTCGAGCGCTATCCGAATGTCGTAGTGCTGCGGACATTTTCGAAGGCATACGGTTTGGCCGGACTGCGGGTCGGTTACGGTTTCTGCGCGGCGGACCTGGCGCGTTCGTTGTGGACCATGCAGCCGCCGTTCGGCATCGGGATCACCAGTCTGGTTGCGGTGGCCGCCTCCTACGACGCGGAAATTCAACTACGCCAACGTATCCGGATGATCGCGTCAGAACGCCGCTATCTGCGCATGCGGCTGAGGGCGATGGGCGTGTACAGCGCCGACACGCACGCCAACTTCGTCTACCTGCCCAGTCGGCAACAACCGTGGCGGGAGGTGTTCGACGGGACCGGTTTACAGGTTCGTCATTACGCCGATGGCGGCGTGCGGATCAGCGTCGGCAACCGACAGTCCACCCGCGCAGTGCTGGCCGCGGTGGCACCGCTGGCCGCCGCCGGCTGACGACCTCGGCGCCATTTGCCGACCGCCGGCCTGCGCGTGCGGTAAGAAGAGGCGTGCCCTCGGAATCCGATAAGCGTGATCCGATCGCGCTGGCGCGCGCCAATTGGCAGCGGGCGGGCTGGGGTGACGTCGCCGACGGCATGGTCGCGGTGACGTCGGTGATGCGGGCCCACCAGATCCTGTTGGCCCGCGTCGAGACGGCGCTGCGCCCGTACGACTTGAGCTTCTCCCGCTATGAACTGCTGCGACTGCTGGCGTTCACCCGCTCCGGCGCGTTGCCGATCACCAAGGCCTCCGACCGCTTGCAGGTTCACGTCACCAGCGTCACGCACGCGATCCGACGGCTGGAAGCCGACGGGCTGGTCGAGCGGATACCGCACCCGACCGACGGCCGCACCACACTGGTGCAGATCACCGATCTCGGCCGCTCCACTGTCGAAGACGCCACCGTCACGCTGAACAACGAGGTGTTCGCCGACATCGGGATGACCGATGAGCAGTCGCGGGCGCTTGCAAGATCGATCGAGACGTTGCGCCGCAATTCCGGCGATTTCTAGTCCGGTGACGACGGCAGCGGAATCGTCGCCGTCACAGCGGTCCCTGAGCCGGGCCGCGAGCGGATGTTGAGCCGGCCGCCGACGATCTCGGCGCGTTCGGCCATCGACAGCAGGCCGTAGCCGCCCATTTCGTCGCCGCCCAGCGGATGCTCGAACGTGTCGAAACCCACGCCGTCGTCGACGATCTCGAGGCGGGCCGCGTCGTTGCCGGCGAAGAAGGTGAGCCGCGCCCGCTTGGCGTTGGCGTGCTTGACGACGTTCTGTAGGCACTCCTGCGCGATGCGGTACAGCGCCAATTCGATGTGGTCGGGCAACCGGGTGTCGTCGAGGTCGACCTCGATGTCGAGCTGCGGGACGGAGCGGGCCAGGCTGGCCAGCCCGCCGGACAGACCCAGGTCGTCGAGCACCGGCGGCCGCAGACCGCTGATCGCCGCACGGGCTTCCTGCAGGGTCAGATCGACCAACTCGCGGGCCTTGCTCAGTTGTTCCGCCATCATCTCCGGATCGTCGACGGCCCGGGTCGCCGCGTCCAGTCGGTACGACAGGGTGACCAGACGCTGCGAGATGCCGTCGTGAATGTCGCCTGCGAGCCGGCGCCGCTCGATCTCCTGCGCCTCGATGACCTGCTCGACGAAATTCTCGTGCGCGCGTTCGCGGGCGACCAACTGCCGGTGCAACCGCGCTTGGTGCAACGCGCCCGCAATCAGCCTGCCGATCACCAGCAACAGTTCGACGTCGCGATCGGTGAACTCACGACGCTCGACCGTGTGGACGTTGAGCACGCCGACAAGGCCTCCGGGGTCCGTCTCCATCGGCACCGACACCATCGACGTGAAATCCTTGCCGCGCAACGACTCGAAGGGCATGTATCGCGGATCGGCTTCCTTGTCGTGACTGATCACCACGGGTTCCCGGTGACTGGCCACCCAACCCGAGATGCCCTGCCCCAGCGGCAGCCGCACCTCGCCGACCGCGGCGTCGAACGGCGGCGTCGCCCCGGCCAGCGTCAGCGACCGTTCGGTGTCGTCGAGCACGTGCACGAAGCACACGTCGCTGGCGGTGGCGGCGGTGATCATTCGCGCGGCGGCCGCGGCCAGCGGTTCGACGCCGGGCCCCTTCGAGGCTGCCTGGATCAGCTCGCGCAGCAGGGCTAGCTCGCGGTCGGCATCGACGAGGTCTCGAACATTGGCGCCGGTGCTGGGTGGGTGCGGCTTCATCACTGATAGATCCCCTCCCGCAACGCGGTTGCGACGGCGCCGGTGCGGTCGCTGACGCCGAGCTTGCGGTAGATCGATCGCAGATGAGACTTCACGGTCTCGTCGCCGATCACCAGCTTGGTGGCAATGGCCCGGTTCGACAGGCCGTTGACGACGAACGACAGGATCTCGCTCTCACGCTGGGTGAGGCCCTGCCGTGCGCCGGGCCAGAACTCGTCGCGCTGCAACCTTGCCGCAGTGTCGACGGCCCGCGCGGCCATCCCCGGATCGATCGCTGTCTCACCGCTGTGCACGAATTCCAGCTGGCGGACGAGTTCGTCGCTGCTGATGCTCTTGAGCAGATAGCCCGACGCGCCGACCCGCAACGCCTGGAACAGGTACTGCTCGTCGTCGTACACCGACAGCATCACGACCTTGCGCTTCGGGTCAGTCTCGCGGAGCTTCAGGCACAGATCCAAACCGCTGGCGCCCTGCATGCGTACGTCGCACAACACGATGTCCGGGTCGAGCTCCTCGATCACGCTGAGCGCCCGCTCAGCGCCGACGGCATGGCCGACCACCTCGACGCGGTCGGAGAACGCCGCAAGCATCGCCTTGAGGCCTTCGATGACCATTTCGTGGTCGTCAACCAGCACAAGCCGCACTGGAGCCCCAATGGAAGTCATGGCACCACCTTAGAGCTGGCATTTCCGGAGGTAGAACAACTTGGCCTGCCCGATCCCCCAATTGGGGGACGACCGACGGCTGTGATGTGCGACACCCTATCCGCATGCCTATGACGCAGGAGAAATCGTGGCGTGCCGGTCGCTTCTGGTGGGATGCCAGCGCGCCGGCACGAAGCGCGGTGTATCCGCTGCGCGCCGTGATCTTTGACCTCGACGCGCTGACCGACATCGAGTGCGACGGTCACCGGGTGGCGTTCAACGCCGCGTTCGCAGCGCATGGCCTGGACGTCGAGTGGACACTCGCCCGCTACCGTCAGCTTCTGGCCCTGCCCGACGAGCGGCAGCGCGTCTCAGCAGAACTGCGCAAGCGCGGAATCGCCACCGAATCCGATGTGCTGACCGCGCTGCTCGCCGACGAGATCTGCTCGACCAAGACGATCATGTTCGACGAGTTGATCCACGACGCCGACCTGGTGCCGCAGCCCGGCCTTGTCGACCTGGTGATGGATGCGTTCGCCGCAGGCATCTGGGTGGGGGTCGTCGCCAACGGAGCCCGTCGTTGGGCTGAGCCGCTGATCCGGCAACTCGTCGGCGACGGGTTGGTGGAGACGGTGGTGACCACTGACGACGTGAAGAAGCCGGTTCCGGACCGCGAGGCCTTCCAGAGCGCGCTGTGGGAGCTGGGGATACCCCCGGAGAACGCGTTGGCGATCACCGGGTCCGCGTCAGGGCTGCGCTCGGCGACATGTGCCGGCCTCGCCACGGTCGTCGTCACCGGCGACGGCACCCCGGACATCCCGGCGGCGGTAGCCGTCCGTAGCGACTACGCCGGCGACACGCCATTGCGCATAGCCGATTGCCAACGCCTTCACGGCAGCTGGTGGGCTGCCCAGAAGAGATCCGCCGCCTGACTTCGCGCACAGTCGGCGCGATTAGTATTCGCGCTGACATGGCTGCAAGACTCAAGATCTCGCCCGAACTCATCGGTGGTGACGCCGACGAAGGCTACGGAAAAGTCGCCGACGCGTTCCGCCGCAATCTGCTCAGCGGTCGAGAATTCGGTGCGGTCGTCGCGGTGTACCACGAAGGTCGCAAGGTGGTCGATCTCTGGGGTGGTTACCGCGACGCCACCGCGCGGGCGCCATGGGAACGCGACACGCTGGTCACGGTGTTCTCGGCCACCAAGGGGGTCTCCGCGCTGACCATCGCGGTCGCGGCATCGCGTGGGCTGATCGACTACGACGCCAAGGTGGCCGAGTACTGGCCGGACTTCGCACAGGCCGGCAAGGGCGCAATCACTGTGCGGCAGTTGCTTTCTCACCAGGCCGGTCTGGTTGTCATCGACCCCCCGCTGACGTTTGCCGACCTCACCGACCCCGTGGCGATGTCGGCCAAACTCGCCGCACAAGCCCCACTGTGGTCACCCGGCACGCGGCATGGCTACCACGCGCTCACCCTCGGGTGGTATGCGTCGGAACTGATTCGCCAGACGGATCCGCGTGGCCGTACGATCGCGCGGTTCTTCGATCAGGAGATCGCGCAACCTCACGAGTTGGACTTTTACATCGGCTTACCGCCCGACATCGGTCGGGACCGGGTGGCAGACATGGTCACGCCGACCAAAGCCACGGCGCTCAAACAACTGATCAAGTTGTCGCCGAGTCAGGTTCTCGCATTGGTGAATCCGTTCGGCTTGAGTAAACGAGCCATTGCGCTCGCGGAGGGCTACGAGGACGTCGACATCAACAGCAACGAGATACGCGCGCTGGAGATCCCGGCGGGCAACGGCACCGGCACCGCGCGGTCTCTCGCCAAGCTCTACGGCATCGCAGCGACCGACGGCGCGGAATTGGGGTTGACCGCTGGCGTCCTCGATGCGTTGAGGGCACCGGCGGTGATGCCCACCGGGGGAGCGCGTGACTTCGTGAGCCGCGCCGAGACGTCGTACTCGCTCGGTTTCAACAAGCCGACGTCCGAATGGGTGTTCGGGTCGTCGAGCACCGCGTTCGGAACACCCGGCGCGGGAGGCTCTTTCGCGTTTGCCGATCCCGACACCGGAGTCGGGTTCGCCTACCTGATGAACCGGATGAATGTGTACCCGTTCAGCGACCCGCGTGAGCTGACCCTGCGCCAGGCATTGTTCCGCGATGTGCTCGGCGTGCGCGAGCAACACTGAGCTGGTCATTCCCACCCGCAGCGATCGCGGTGTAGCTACCATCGCCGGGCATGGGCGGCCGAATCACGATCTCGCCGGACCTGATCGGCGGCGATGTCGAGGAGGGCTACGGTCCGGTTGCCGATGCGTTTCGGCGCAATCTGAGCGGCGGCACCGAGATCGGTGCCGCTGTCGCGGTCTATCGCGACGGCCGCAAGGTCGTCGATCTGTGGGGTGGCTACCGTGACAGTGGCATTCGGGCGCCGTGGCAACAGGACACCATCGTCACCGTGTTCTCCACCACGAAAGGTGTCGCCGCGCTTGCCATCGCGGTCGCCGCATCGCGTGGGGTGATCGACTACGACGCGAAGGTGGCCGACTACTGGCCTGAGTTCGCGCAGGCCGATAAGGGTGCGATCACCGTGCGACAGTTGCTTGGTCATCAGGCTGGGCTGCCCATCATCACGCCGCCGCTGACCCTTGCCGACATCGCCGAACCGGAGAGGTTGTCGAAAAGGATTGCGGCTCAGACTCCTTTGTGGCCGCCCGGCACCCGGCACGGCTACCACGCGATCACGCTCGGCTGGTATGAGTCCGAACTCGTGCGACACGCGGATCCCCAGGGGCGCACACTGGGCCGGTACTTCGCCGACGAGCTCGCAACCCCACTCGACTTGGACTTTCATATCGGGCTGCCCTCGTCTGTGGACCGCAACCGCGTCGCGGTGTTGCACCCGTTCGACAGCCTTGACACGCTGAGGCATCTCAGGGCTGTGCCGCCCCGGCTCGCGGCTGGGTTCGTGAACCCGCGGAGCCTGGTCAGGCGTTCGTCGACGCTTGCCGCCGACGTCAAGGACTTGGGTGAGTTGAACCGACACGAGTTGCGGACGCTCGAAATGCCAGGAGTGAACGGCATGGGGACCGCGCGGTCGATCGCCAGGCTCTATGGCGTCGCCGCAACCGGTGGATCCGAACTCGGCTTGAGCCCGGCCGTCCGTGAGGCGCTTGAAGGCCCCGCAGTGCCACCGACGATGGGCGCGCGGGACAAGGTGATGCACTTCGACACGTCGTACTCGCTCGGGTTCGGTAAGCCCACATCCACATTCGTGTTCGGCTCCTCAGACAAGGCGTACGGATGGCCGGGCGCCGGTGGATCATTCGGCTTCGCCGATCCGGACACGGGTATCGGCTTCGGATACGTCATGAACAACATGCGGTTTGCCCTGTTGGACGACCCACGGCACGTGGCCCTGCGTCAGGCACTTTTCCGCGACGTGCTCGGCGCGCGGCCGCAGCGCTGAAGCGGGCACTCAGCGCTTCGCGTCGCGCCAGTCGACCAGTTTCTCCACCATGCTGAGGTCGTACTTGCCCTCCGACGCGCGCACCTCGGTATGGAACAAGGTGGCGCCTGCGGCCAGGTAGGCGTCGGCCGACTGCGGATCGGCCCACAACGTCGAACGCTCGATATCGCTATCGGCACGCCCGAATCCGGCGGCCAACTCGCCGAGGCGAGCACTGGCCTCGCGGTAGGAGTCGATGGGCAGGAAGGTGTGCCAGATGTCGGCATGGCGTGCGACGGCGGGCAAGGTCCGCTTGGGGCCCGATCCGCCGATCAGGATCGGTATCTTGCGCAGCGGCGCCGGTTGCAGCAGGTCGAACCGGCGCTCGATGCGTAGCAACCCGTCGTCGAAGA
Organism: Mycobacterium sp. NPDC048908; assembly: GCF_043197955.1. NCBI lineage: Bacteria > Bacillati > Actinomycetota > Actinomycetes > Mycobacteriales > Mycobacteriaceae > Mycobacterium > Mycobacterium sp. NPDC048908. The sequence continues at coordinate 359,782 of NZ_JBICUE010000002.1, forward strand.
GGTCTGCCCGCGATTTGACCGTTCCGTATTCGAAACCGTAACTGGTGTAGTCCTTCTCGTACCAGCCGGCTCCGACGCCGAGGATGGTCCGGCCGCCGCTGATGTGGTCGACGGTGCGCGCCATGTCCGCGAGCAGATCGGGGTTGCGATAGCCGATGCCTGCCACCAAAAGACCGATTTCCGCACGAGTGGTGATCTCGCCCCAGGACGCCAGCGCGGTCCAGCCCTCGAAGTTGTTCACATCCGGCTGCACCTCGGCTAACACTGGCTTCGCATCCGCGATCGACTCGATGAACGGCGCATGGAAGTGGTCATAGCCGAAGATGACATCCACCCCGATGGCTTCGGCATCCAGCACAGCCTGCCGCCAGGTGGCGTAGTCGGGGGTATCTGCGGGCTGAATCTGGACGGCAACACGCACGGGAAAGGTCACACACGCGACAAGCAAGGCTCACCGCGATTTATTCCGAACCGGCGTTGTCAAGCCCAAATATGTTGAGGGACAGAATCTGTGGATGAACACGTGACTGTGGACAACTTTCCCGGATGGTCGATGGTCGGTGGCATAGTCGCACGTATGTTCGGCACCGAGTTCTCGACGGCGGATGACGCGACGGTCGTCGCCGCCATCGAGGAGGGCGCGCGAGCAGAAGCCGCTGCCGGGGCTCGTCGGCTGGCCGCCATCGCTGAGCTCGCCCGTCGCCGGGTGGATGACGATGACGAGCGGACGAATTGGGCGTTCGACGGCTGGGCTTCGGCGGCCGCGGAGGTGGCTGCCGCCATGACGGTGGGACAGCGTCGGGCCTCTGCGCAGATGCGGATCGCGGTCGCGCTGCGTGACCGTCTTCCCCGCGTGGCGGCGCTGTACTGGCAGGGCGCGCTCAGCTCGCGGGTGGTCGCCGCCATCACCTGGCGCACGCAACTCGTGGAAGACCCCGACGCGCTGGCCCTCATCGACGCCGCCCTTGCGGAGGGGGCGACCAATTGGGGGCCGCTCTCGGAGGAGCGGCTCGGTCAGGTGATCGACGCGTGGATCTTCCGATTCGACCCCGCGGCGGTGCGCCGCTCTGAATCCTCCACGCGCAGTAGGGACTTCTTGATCGGAGACCTCGACGATCCGGCGGAAACCACCTCGGTGTGGGGCCGGCTATTGGCCACGCACGCCGCCGTGCTCAAGCGTCGCGTCGCGCAGATGGTGCAGGGAGTCTGCGACAACGATCCTCGCCTCATGGGCGAGCGCCGCTCGGATGCGGTCGGCGCCATCGTGACAGGCAGTTTCCATCTGGCGTGCCAATGCGGTTCAAAGACGTGTCCAGCAGGCGAACCACCGACTTCCTCCAACGTGGTCATCAGGGTCCTGGCGGATCAATCAACGATTGACGCGGCAACTGGGTCCACCGACGCTGCAACGGCGGTCGACACCGACGCTGGCGCTACCGCAACGCCTGCGGTGGCGCCGCCCCCGGCTCTGATCGTCGGCGAAGGCGTCGTGCCGGCGCCGTTGCTGGCACAGCTGATCCGCGGCGGCGCCAAGGTCCGCCCTATCACCATGCCCAGCGACGAGCCAGAACCCCACTATCGACCGTCGGCGGAGCTGGCCGAGTTCGTGCGGATGCGCGATCTGTACTGCCGCGCGCCCGGCTGCGACGTGCCAGCCGATCGTTGCGACCTCGACCACACCATCCCCTATCCGATGGGGCCCACCCATCCGTCAAACATCAAGTGCCTGTGTCGAACCAATCATCTGATGAAGACGTTCGGCGGATGGCATGACATTCAGTTGCCCGATGGCACGGTGATATGGATTTCGCCGAGCGGCAGGAGATACATCACCAAACCTGGCAGCAGGCTGTTCTTTGAAACATGGGACACCACTACCGCCGACCTTCCTCCGCCGTCGCTCGTGGTGCCGACTACCGGCGATCGCGACCTGATGATGCCCCGGCGACGACGCACCCGCGCTGCCGAACACGCCGCATGGGTCAGGGCCGAGCGCGCGCGTAATGAAGCGCTCGCACAGGCTAACCCTTACGGATCAATTCGATGACCGCGCTGAAGTCTTTGTCGGCGTGATCGGCGGCGAACTTGGCGTAGATCTCGGCGGCGTGGCTGCCTAACGGCGCCGATGATCCGGTCGACTTGACGGCGTCCATGGCCAGGCCGATGTCCTTGTTCATCAACGCCGTTGCAAAGCCGGGCTTGAAGTCGTTGTTGGCCGGCGACGTCGGAACAGGGCCCGGTACCGGGCAATTCGTATGGATGGCCCAGCAGTTCCCGGTCGCTCCGGTGATCACATCGAACAGCGACTGCGCGGACAAGCCCAACTTCTCGGCGAGTACGAACGCCTCGCCCGCCACAATCTGCTGCACAGCCAACACCATGTTGTTGCACAGTTTCGCGGCCTGCCCGGTGCCTGAGGCGCCACAGTGAATGATCTTGCCTGCCAAGGGCTCCAGCACAGGACGCGCACGTTCGACCGCCTCATCCTCACCGCCGACCATGAACGCAAGCGTCCCCGCTGTCGCGCCCTTCACGCCGCCGGAGACCGGGGCGTCGAGTTGGGCCAATCCACGTTCGGTCGCCTGCGCGTGGATCTCGCGGGCATCGTCGACCGAGATGGTCGAGGTGTCGATGAACAGTGTGCCTTCTCGGGCCGCGGGCACCACCTCCGCGTACACCGCCTTGACGATGCCGCCGTTGGGCAGTGAGGTGATCACCGCCTCGGCTTCAGTGACCGCCTCGGCGCCACTGTCGAAGACTTGTGCGCCCGCCTTGGCGGCGGCGTCCTTGAGCGCGGCAACGGGATCGAAGGCACGCACCGTGTGCCCCGCCGCGACGAGGTTCGCCGCCATCGGACCGCCCATGTGGCCCAACCCCAAGAACGCAATATTCATCTGATCTCCTAGGACGCGCGGGCTGCTGCTGTTGAAATGCGAGCTCGGCCCGCCACAGCCCGACCGATCACCACGCGCATGATTTCGTTGGTTCCCTCGAGGATTCGGTGCACCCGCAGATCGCGGACGATCTTCTCCAGCCCGTACTCACGCAGATAGCCATAGCCGCCGTGCAACTGCAGCGCCTGATCGGCCACCTCGAAGCAGGCGTCGGTGACGTAACGCTTGGCCATCGCGCACAACTCAACCTTGTCGGGGTGGTTGTTGTCGAGTGCGGTTGCCGCGCGCCACAACAGCGTTCGCGACGTCTGCAACGCTGTTGCCATGTCGGCAAGGGTGAACCTGATGGTGGGTTCGTCCAGCAACGCACCGCCGAACGCCTGCCGGTCCGCCAGATAGCTGACCGCTTTGTCATAGGCGGCCTGCGCACCGCCGAGAGAACACGCGGCGATGTTGATCCGGCCGCCGTTGAGCCCGTTCATCGCGATGCCGAATCCAGTGCCTTCACCCTCGGCACCGCCGAGCATCGCGTCGGCAGGGACCCGGACACCTTCGAAGACGACCTGCGCCGTGGGTTGCGCGTTCCATCCCATCTTTTGCTCGTCGGCTCCGAAACTGACTCCGGGCGTGCCTTTTTCGACGACGAACGCCGAGATGCCGCGCGGCCCCTCGGCGCCGGTGCGGGCCATCACGACGTAGACGTCGGACGTCCCGGCGCCGGAGATGAACTGCTTCACCCCGTCGATGACGTAGTCGCCACCTTCGCGGACCGCCTTGGTGCGCAAGGCACCGGCGTCGGAACCGGCACCCGGTTCGGTCAGGCAGTAGGACGCGATGGCCTCCATCGACGCGAGTCGCGGTACCAGCGATTTACGTTGCGCGTCGGTACCGAAGGTGTCGATCATCCACGCGCACATGTTGTGGATCGACAGGAACGCCGCGATGGTCGGATCGGCCTTCGCCAGTTCCTCGAAGATGCGCACGGCGTCGAGTCGCCGCAACTCGCTGCCACCGACGTCGTCGCGGCAGTAGATGGCGGCCATGCCGAGTTCGGCGGCCTCACGCAATGCGTCGGTGGGGAAGTGGTGCTTCTCGTCCCACTCCAATGCGAAAGGCGCGAGGCGCTTCTCGGCGAACGCGGCCGCCGTCTCGGCGATCACGCGCTCGTCGTCGTCGAGCCCGAAGTAGTCCATTTATTTCATGGTCGGGATGACGAACTCCGCACCGTGGCTACCCGCGGGCCAGCGCTGCGTCACCGTCTTGGTCTTGGTGTAGAACATGATCGACGCCGGGCCGTGCTGGTTGAGGTCACCGAACCCGGACCGCTTCCAGCCGCCGAAGGTGTGGTAGGCCACCGGAACCGGAATCGGCACGTTCACGCCGACCATCCCGACCTGGACGCGGGACACGAAGTCACGCGCGGTGTCACCGTCGCGGGTGAAGATCGCCACACCATTGCCGTACTCGTGTTCGGTCGGTAGCGCGAGGGCCTCCTCGTAGTCCTTTGCCCGAACGATGCACAGCACCGGTCCGAAGATCTCGTCGGTGTAGATCGACATGTCGGGGGTGACGTGGTCGAACAGGGTAGGGCCGATGAAGTACCCGCCCTCGAGGCTGTCGTCGCCGAATTGCAGGTCATCACTGGCACGTTCGCGCCCGTCGACGACCGCTTCGGCGCCGGCCTCGATGCCCTGGGCGATGTAGTCCTTGACCCGGGCCAGGGCGGCCTCGGTGACCAGAGGGCCATAGTCGGCCTTCGGGTCGAGGCTGTGACCGACGCGCAGACCGTTCACGCGCTCGATCAGCCTGGCGCGCAGCCGGTCTGCGGTCTGCTCGCCGACCGGAACGGCAACGCTGATCGCCATGCACCGCTCACCGGCGCTGCCGTAGCCCGCGCCGATCAACGCGTCGACCGCGTTGTCCATGTCGGCGTCGGGCATCACGATCATGTGGTTCTTCGCGCCGCCGAAACACTGCGCGCGCTTGCCGTTGGCCGCGGCGCCGGAGTAGATGTACTGCGCGATATCGGAGCTGCCGACGAACCCGACGGCCTGGATGACCGGGTGCTCGAGGATCGCGTCGACGGCTTCCTTGTCGCCGTGCACCACCTGGAATACACCCGGCGGCAGGCCCGCTTCGAGGAACAACTCGGCCAGTCGCACCGGCACCGACGGGTCGCGCTCGCTGGGCTTGAGGATGAACGCGTTGCCACACGCCAGCGCGGGGCCTGCCTTCCACAGCGGGATCATCGCCGGGAAGTTGAACGGCGTGATGCCTGCGACCACGCCAAGCGGCTGACGCATCGAGTACACATCGATGCCGGGGCCCGCGCCCTCGGTGTACTCGCCCTTGCTCAGGTGCGGGATGCCGATCGCGAACTCGATGACCTCGATGCCGCGCTGGATGTCACCCTTGGAGTCGGCGACCGTCTTGCCGTGCTCGAGCGACAGCATCTCGGCCAATTCTTCGACGTTCTGGTTGACCAGGTCGATGAAGCGCATCAGCACGCGCGCCCGGCGCTGCGGATTCCATGCCGCCCATTCCTTCTGCGCCTCGGCTGCGCCCGCGACCGCGGCGTCGACATCGGCCGCCGAAGCCATCGGCACCTTGGCCTGCACGGCACCGGTACTGGGATTCATCACGTCGGCGGTGCGCGCGGATTGGCCCGCGGTGCGCTTGCCGTTGATGAAGTGCGAAATCTGTGTGGTCATGAGCCTGTCCCTCGCCCGAATCGCTGAATACTAGGATATCCTAGTAACTGGGCGACGCGCTTGGCAAGAGACGTGGCCCTGCCCGCCGCTAGAACTCCAGGCGAGTGATGAAGTCTTGGGTCGCGTCCCAGGTGGGCAGTAGTCCCTGTGCCTGCACCTGCTCGAGTGAGGGCGCCTCGCGGTCGCGGTCGGACATGATCGGGTCGCCGTGCACCGCGGGCCATGCGATGTCCAACGCCGGGTCGAGGGCGTTGATGGTGTGCTCGCGGCCCGGCGCGTAGTCCGCCGAGCACAGATACATCACCGTCGAGTCATCGTCGAGAGCGAGGAAGGCGTGCCCAAGGCCCTCCGACAGGTAGACCGAGCGACGGTCGCGCGGGTCCAGCATCACGGCGTCCCACTTGCCGAACGTCGGCGACCCGACCCGAATGTCGACCACGACGTCGAACACCGACCCCGATAGGCAGGTGACGTACTTGGCCTGGCTGGGCGGTAGTTGCGCGAAGTGCACTCCGCGCAGCACGCCCGCGGCGGACACCGAACAGTTGGCCTGCCTCAAATCGAGGCGGTGCCCTGCGAACTCGGTGAACGCCGAGTCGGTGAACCACTCGAAGAACAGCCCCCGCGAATCGGTGTGCATCTGCGGGGTGATCTCCCACGCGCCCGCGATGGACAGTTCGCGAACCTTCATTGACCCCGCTCCTCGTAGCCGGCTTCAACGGCATCTTTCAGTGGGCGCCACCAGGATTCGTTATCGCGGTACCACTTGATGGTGGCGCGCAGGCCTTCTTCGAAGTCGGTGTGTTTCGGACTCCAGCCCAGTTCCTGGTACAGCGGCGTCGGATCGATCGCGTACCGCAGATCGTGTCCGGCGCGATCGGTGACGTGGTCGAAGTCGTCGGGTTCGCGGCCCATCAGCCGCAGAATCGTCTGCATCACGGACAGGTTGTCCCGTTCCCCTTCTGCGCCAATGAGATACGTCCGACCGATCTGGCCATCGGTGAGGATCCGCCATACCGCGCTGTTGTGGTCGTCGACGTGTATCCAGTCGCGAACGTTGGCACCAGCGCCGTAGAGCTTTGGTCTGCGCCCGGACAGCACGTTGGTGATCTGTCGGGGGATGAACTTCTCCACGTGCTGATATGGCCCGTAGTTGTTGGAGCAGTTCGAGATCGTCGCGGCCACGCCGTATGACCGGACCCAGGCGCGTACCAACAGGTCGGCCCCAGCCTTGGTCGACGAGTACGGGCTGGACGGGTTGTACGGCGTGGACTCGGTAAACCGTTGTGCCGAACCGAGTTTTAGGTCGCCGTACACCTCGTCGGTCGACACGTGGTGCAGGCGCACACCGTGTCGCCGCACTGCCTCGAGAATCGTGAAGGTGCCGACGACGTTGGTGTGCACGAACGGCTCGGGATCGGCCAGCGCGTTGTCGACGTGGGTCTCCGCGGCGAAATGCACAACGGCATCGGACTCGGCGACGAGCTTGGACACCACATCAGCGTCGGTGATGTCGCCCTGTACCAGTCGGATCTGGTCCTCGACCGCGGCCAGCGATTCGCGGCTGCCCGCGTACGTCAGCGCATCCAGCACCGTCACGCGGTTCTCACGCGCGGTACCATGCACGAAGTTGGCGCCGATGAAGCCGGCGCCCCCGGTGACCAGCAACCGCATGGATAGAACCCTAGCGGGCCCGCCGCGGATGCCTAGCGGGGACGGCCATGCCTGACCGGAATGCGGACAGGGCCAGGGCTCGACGGTGGATCAGTCACACGCGCCTTATCCCGCAATGCCGCGTAAGCGGCCATTATCCGTCGGAGCTTTTCGTCCGCGGCCGGATCCGGGGGCGTTGCGGCGTCCCTGGTGTCGGGATGCAGGGCGCGCAGCTTGCGGCGATAGGCATGAGTGATCTGTTCCCGGCTCGCCGTGGCCGGCACGTTCAGGATCGCGTACGGATCAAAGGCCTTGTCGTCCACGATGTCACTCTTTTGCGCTGACGCAGTTGACCCAAGACATGTTGGGCGCGCCCCGGCCGATGGTTGCGCGGCCGGGGCCTCGCCTAGTGAGAAGCTCGCGTGCCAAGGCCTGTGCCACTATCGCTGGCTCGCGTCCGTCTCTTCGGATGACGACCTCGCTATCGTTCAAAGGCCTCTAGCACAGCGGATTTGGTGAACATGACGTGTTCCTGCGTGCATCACCTCCAGCGGTCGAAATCTCGGATCTCTGTCTGGTGCTATAGATTTGTGATAGCACTAGCGCCAAGTCTTGGCAAGGGAGGTGTCGGCATTGAGAGCCGACACCGCCGCGCTCGCGGCGGGTCGCCTGCGCTCAGCCCTTCAGCCCGAGCGGACCCGCCAGTTCGGTCAGCGACGGCAACAGCTTGTCCGGCCCGCCGAGCACCTGGATCAACACGGAATCGGCACCCGCATCCAGGTGTTCGTTGAGCCGCTTGGCGACGTCGTCGGCGCTGCCGTGGGCCACTACGGCGTCGATCAGCTTGTCGCTGCCGGGCTTCGCGATGTCCTCGTCGGTGAACCCCAGTCGCTTCCAGTTGTTCAGGTAGTTGCTCAAATTCAGGTAGAAGTCCACCGTTTCGCGGCCGATCGCCCGGGCCTGTTCCGCGTCCGTGGTCAGCACGACTTTGTGCTCAGGTGCCAAATACACGGTGGGACCGATCCATCCGCGCGCCTGGGCGGTGTGCTCGGGCGTCGTCAGGTAGGGATGCGCGCCCGCGCTGCGTTGCGCCGCCAACTCGTGCACCTTCTTGCCAAGCGCGGCGACTACGCGTCGGCTGGTCGGCACCTTCTTGGCGTCGAGCGCGTCGAGGTATTCCACCAGCGCGTCGTAGGGCTTGCGGTACTCCTGCGTGTGTTCCGGGTGACCGACACCGACACCGAGCAGGAAGCGGCCGGGGAACGCCTTCTCGATGCGGTGATACGAGTCGGCGACCTCGTTCGCGTCGGCCGTCCAGATGTTGACGATGCCGGTGGCAACCTGCAACGTCTCCGTCTGTTCGAGGATCGGCTCGACGAACGCCAGATCTGCCGCGGGGGAGCCGCCGACCCACAGTGCGCCGTAGCCGAGCTTCTCGATTTCGGCGGCTTGTTCCGGCCCCGGTGATCCGAAGGTCCAGACGCCGTAGCGGCCGAGGTCAGGCTTCAATTCCGTCATGCGAATTCCCCTTATGTCTGCTGCGGCGTCTATTTCAGGCCGAGCGGCCCGGCCAGTTCGGTGAGAGCAGGCACCAATTTGTCCGGCGATGTCAGCACCTGCACCGGAACGTGGTCGGCTCCCGCATCGAGGTGTTCTTTCAGTCGCGCCGCAATCGCGTCGACCGTGCCGTACGCGACGACCGCGTCCACCAGACGGTCACTACCCGGTTTGGCGACCTCTTCATCACTGAATCCCAGACGTTTCCAGCTGTTGAGATAATTCGTCAGGTTGAGGTAGATCTCCAGCGCCTTGCGCCCGACCGCCCGCGCCTTCTCGGCGTCGGTGGTCAGCACCACCTTGTGCTCGGGTGCGATGAACGCGTCGGGGCCCAGCAGTTCGCGCGCCTGCGCGGTGTGCTCGGGCGTCGTCAGGTACGGGTGCGGTCCGGCGGCGCGACGCGCGGAGAGCTTGAGCACCCGCGGACCCAGTGCCGCGACCACCCGGCGGTCTTTCGGCACTCCATGCTCGTCGAGCTTGTCGAGGTACTCCGCCAACGCATCGAAGGGCTTGCGGTACTCGTGGCCCGCTTCGGGGTGGCCGACGCCGATGCCCAACAGGAAGCGTCCGGGATAGGCCTTCTCGATGCGGTGGAAGGAGTCCGCGACCGGGCCGGCGTCTGCCGTCCAGATGTTGACGATGCCCGTGGCGACCTGCAGGGTGTTGGTCGGCTCCAGAAGCGGCTCAACCCAGGACAATTCCGCTGCGGGCGATCCGCCAGCCCAGATCGCTCCGTAGCCGAGGGCTTCGATGTCTTGCAGTTGCTGTGGGCTCAGTTGTTGCCACATCGAATGGTGGCCGAATACGCCGTAGGGGCCGAGGCTGGGTTTCGTCATGGTTCGGTCAACTCCGACCTGTGTCGCGGGTATTCCTACCTACGCCGTGCCTAATTCCATGCCGGCAGGAAGTTCGGTGGGGGTCGGCAGCTCGGGAGCGGGCGCCTGCAGTGGCAGCGTCACGATGAACTTCGTCTCACCGGGCCGTGACTCGACTCGCAGATTGCCGTGGTGCTTCTCCACCACGATGCGCCACGCCAGATCGAGGCCGAGGCCAGTGCCTTCGCCGAACGGTTTCGTGGTGAAGAACGGGGTGAAAATCCGGTCGATGATGTCGTCTGGGATGCCGGGGCCGTCGTCACCGATCTCGACGCGGATCATGTCGTCGCCCTCGCGCGCGGTTCGCAGCGTCAGCGTGCCGTTACCGTCCATCGCCTGGATCGCGTTGTCGATGATGTTGGTCCATACCTGGTTGAGATCGCCTGGGTAGCAAAGCAATTCGGGCAGCGACTTGTCGAGGTCCTTGACGCATTTGATCGGGCCCTCTTTGTTGTTGATCTTCTCGCCGAACATCATCAGCGTGCTCTTCAACAGATCGTGGATGTCGGCCGACTGATACGGCGCCCTGTCCATCTGCGAGTACTGCTTGGTGCCCGCCAGCAGCGCCGAGATCCGCTTGCTCGCCTCGGCGATCCGGTTCACCGAGAGTTCGGTGTCAATGGTGTATTTCAGCCAGCCGATCGCGCTTTGCAGCGTGGCAGAACAGTCGACGTCGTCGATCGACGCTTCGACCCGCTCCAGCCAGTCGATGTCAAGGCCGGCTTCCACGAATGTCGGCGCGTAATCCCATCCGCTGGCGATGCCGTGATCTTCGAGCCACTCGCCGATCTCGTCTTCGCGGTCCGAGGTCTCCAGCGGACTGAGTTCGTGCGTCTTCGCCTTGGCGACTTGTTCCGCCACCTCGTCCTGGATGCTGATTAGCACCCGCAATGCCTCCGGGGTGAACTTGCCGTCGGCGAGCATCGACAGCTTGTGGCGCATCTTGCCGACGTTCTCACGTAGGTCTGAGACGTCCCTCGAGATGGCGGCGGCCGGGTTGTTGAGCTGATGTGTCAGTCCCGCCGTGATGGTGCCGAGCGCGAGCAACTTTTCACGCTGGCCGATGATCTGGCGCTGTCGAAGTCCACCGACCATGTGGCCCTCGAGGAGATGCACCGCCATGGGGAACTGGGTCTTCATGAAGGTGGCGAACGCCTCCGCATCGAGCACGAAAAATCGCGACGGCTTGGTTACTCGTACCGATGCCTCATAGAGGTGCTCCTCCGAGGGGACGTATGCCGACCAGGCACCGCAATAGACGCCGCGCTGTGAGGTTCGGCCGGTGACGATATCGACGCCCGCTGACCGCTTGGACATGATCAACTCGCCGTCGAGAAGGACGTAGAAGCACGTGGCTGGCTCGCCTTCGACGACGATTGGGCCGGGCTCGAAGGACTGGATATGGCCGTTCTCGCAGAGCATCTGCAACTGCTCGTCGTTCAGCGCCTCGAACAGGAAAAGGCTCCGCAGTTCGTCAGGCAGGCATTTCTCGCCCATGTCAGCTTCTCTCTATGCTTCCGCCAGGTAGCGGTGCACCAACATCACCGCCATCGACCCTTCGCCGACGGCTGCTGCCACCCGTTTCGCGGATTCGGCTCGCACGTCCCCTGCAACAAACACACCGGGCACACTTGTTTCCAGATGGTGCGGCGGGCGATCGAGTGACCAACCGGAGACGTCCTTGAGGTCTGGGCCGGACAGGATGAAACCGTGGTCGTCCTTGGCCACCACGTCGAGCCAGTCGGTGCGCGGCTCGGCCCCGATGAAGCAGCACAGCCGGTCGCAGTTGACCGTCTCGTTCTCGCCGCTCTGTTTGTTGTGCAGCACCAGACCGGTCAGATGATCGTCCTCGCCGATGGTGTCGACGACCTCGGTGCACACGCGAACGGAGATCTTGTCGTTCTTCTCGATCTGTTGGATGAGGTAGTAGGACATCGACGCCTCCAGTGATGGCCCGCGCACCAGCAGCGTCACGTGTTTCGCCGAGCGGGACATGAACATCGCCGCCTGTCCCGCCGAGTTCGCCCCGCCGACGATGTAGACGTCCTCGCCGGCACATTCCGAGGAATCGGAAACCGATGCTCCGTAGAAGACCCCGCGGCCGATGTAGTTGCAGGTGTCGTCGTCGGGGTCGTCCCAGCAGCCGGGAACGTTCTGCAGCTGACGGTAGGAGACGCCCGTGGCAAGAATCACCGCCTGCGCAGCGATCGTGCTGCCGTCGGCGAACTCGATGGTGCGCGCGGTGCCGCTGTCGCCGGCGTGCAGCCTGACCGCCTTGCGAGTGGTGATGACTTCTGCTCCGAAGCGCTCGGCCTGGCGACGCGCCGAAGTAGTCAGCTCCGCACCCGAAATGCCCATCTCGAAGCCCAGGTAGTTCTCGATCCTCGAGCTGCGACCGGCCTGCCCGCCCGTGGTCGTCTCCTCGATCAGCACGGTCTTGAGGCCTTCGGAAGCGCCGTAGACGGCCGCGGCAAGGCCCGCGGGACCGCCACCGATGACCGCCAGTTCGTACATTTCCAGCGACGGGGTCGTGGACAGGCCGAGCATGCCTGCGAGTTCGGCGTCGGTGGGTTCGACGAGCGTCTCGCCCTGCTCGGTGATCACCACGGGAAGCTGGAAGCCGTCCAGACCCGCCGCGTCCAGGAGTTGTCTGCCCTTTGGCTCGTCCGCGTTGAACGAGCGGAATGAGTGCTGGTTGCGGGCCAAGAACTGGCGCACTTCCCACGACCGCTCGTTCCAGCGATGGCCGATCACCTTGGTGTGCGGGATCGCGCGGTCGCCGGTGGCATGCCAGGCCTCCAGCAGGCCGTCGATCACCGGGTACAACTTCTCCTCCGGCGGGTCCCACGGCTTGAGCAGGTAATGGTCCAGATCGACGACGTTGATCGCGTCGATCGCGGCATGGGTATCGGCGTACGCAGTGAGCAGCACCCGGCGGGCCAGCGGGTAGATGTCCATCGCCTCTTCGAGGAACTCGATGCCACTCATCTGCGGCATCCGGTAGTCGGCGACGAACACCGCGACGGTGTCGCCGCGCAGCTTGAGTTCGTTGAGGGTTTCCAGGGCGTCCGGGCCCGATTCCGCCCGGACGATGCGGTAACGGTCGCCGTAGTGGCGGCGCAGGTCGCGAGCGACCGCGCGGGAGACCGCGGGGTCGTCGTCGACGGTCAGTATTACGGTTTTACGCGGAGCAGAGACTGGTGCAGTCATCGGTTATCAGTATGCTCCCGTCGTCCAGCGGATATCGGACTAGGATGGCGGCGCTGGCCTGGCCCTTCGGCGATTTTGGGGCACGCCGCCGAACGGGTATCATAGATCGACGGTGCGGTTCACGCGCCGGCTCTTGCGTGCTCTCTGTCCTCGAACGCTGGAATTTCTGGCTACAGGCCCACGTTTTGTAGTCGGACGATAGCTGCGCTTCGATAGTTTGTCGCCGCTCGCGGCGACGCAGGCGCCAACGATCTACAGGACACGGAGGATCTCCGAAAGATAATGGCCAAGAAAGACGGTGCCATCGAGGTCGAGGGCCGCGTGGTCGAACCTCTGCCCAATGCGATGTTCCGCATTGAGCTGGAGAACGGACACAAGGTGCTCGCCCACATCAGCGGCAAGATGCGGCAGCACTACATCCGCATCCTGCCCGAGGACCGTGTCGTGGTGGAGTTGTCTCCCTACGACCTGTCCCGGGGCCGCATTGTTTACCGATACAAGTAACCAACAGAGCAAGAAGGATCGACGACAGCCGTGAAGGTGAACCCGAGCGTCAAGCCCATCTGCGACAAGTGCAGGGTGATCCGTCGGCATGGGCGGGTCATGGTGATCTGCTCAGATCCGCGCCACAAGCAGAGGCAAGGCTGAGCCAGGGCTCGGATCGCGACCGACAACTCAATGATGAAATCCCAGTACCACTGAGCGGATTGGCTGCTCAACAGCGATGAGCGCTCGCGCGAAGAGCATCATCCAACGTTCGGCACGGAGGCCGGACCCTGCGCAGCAGGAACGGACTGGGACCAGACCTCCGCATAGAAGAAGGAACACCGCCTGATGGCACGCCTCGTGGGCGTCGATCTTCCGCGCGATAAGCGCATGGAGATCGCGCTGACCTACATCTACGGCATCGGCCGTACCCGCTCCCAGGAAATCCTGGAAGCCACCGGCATCGACCGGAACCAGCGCACCAAGGACCTGACCGACGATCAGGTGACCCAGCTGCGCGACTACATCGAAGCCAACATCAAGGTCGAGGGCGATCTGCGCCGCGAGGTGCAGGCCGACATTCGCCGCAAGATCGAGATCGGCTGCTACCAAGGCCTCCGGCACCGCCGTGGCCTGCCGGTGCGGGGCCAGCGGACCAAGACCAATGCGCGCACCCGCAAGGGCCCGAAGCGCACCATCGCCGGCAAGAAGAAGGCCAGGTAACCCGAGATGGCTCAAGCCAAGAAGGGCGCGCCCAAGAAGGGTGCCGCCAAGACCCGCCGCCGGGAAAAGAAGAACGTCCCGCACGGCGCCGCGCACATCAAGAGCACGTTCAACAACACCATCGTGTCGATCACCGATCCGCAGGGCAACGTCATCGCCTGGGCGTCGTCGGGTCACGTCGGCTTCAAGGGATCGCGCAAGTCGACCCCGTTCGCCGCACAGCTGGCCGCCGAGAACGCCGCCCGCAAGGCGCAGGAGCACGGCGTGAAGAAGGTCGACGTGTTCGTGAAGGGCCCGGGTTCGGGCCGTGAGACCGCCATCCGGTCGCTGCAGGCCGCCGGCCTCGAAGTCGGCGCCATTTCCGACGTCACGCCGCAGCCGCACAACGGTTGCCGTCCGCCGAAGCGGCGCCGGGTCTAGGTCTAGGAGGAGACAGAACTCATGGCTCGTTACACCGGACCCGCGACCCGCAAGTCGCGCCGTTTCGGCACCGACCTGGTCGGTGGAGATCAATCGTTCGAGAAGCGCCCCTACCCGCCCGGCCAGCACGGCCGTGCCCGGGTCAAGGAGAGCGAGTACCGCCTGCAGCTGCAGGAAAAGCAGAAGGCTCGCTTCACCTACGGCGTGATGGAGAAGCAGTTCCGCAAGTACTACGAAGAGGCCGTGCGCCGTCCGGGTAAGACCGGTGAGGAGCTGCTGCAGATCCTCGAGAGCCGGCTCGACAACGTCGTGTACCGCGCGGGCCTGGCCAGGACCCGCCGGATGGCGCGTCAGCTGGTCAGCCACGGACACTTCACCGTCAACGGTGTCAAGGTGAACATCCCTAGCTACCGGGTGTCTCAGTACGACATCATCGACATCAAAGACAAGTCGCTCAACACACTGCCTTTCGAGGTGGCGCGGGAGACCGCGGGCGATCGTCCGATCCCGGGCTGGCTGCAGGTCGTCGGCGAGCGCCAGCGTGTGCTGGTGCACCAGTTGCCTGAGCGCGCCCAGATCGACGTGCCGCTGAGCGAGCAGCTGATCGTCGAGTTCTACTCGAAGTAAAAGCTTCCCGGCCGTCCGGATGACGGCAGGGGGTGCGGCATCAAATAGCGGGTGCCGTGAAGGAGGAAAGAAAAATGCTGATTTCTCAGCGACCCACTCTGTCCGAAGAGGTCAAGTCGGAGAATCGGTCCCAGTTCGTCATTGAGCCGCTGGAGCCCGGTTTCGGTTACACGCTTGGCAATTCGCTTCGGCGCACGCTGCTGTCGTCCATCCCGGGCGCTGCGGTCACCAGCATCCGGATCGACGGTGTGCTGCACGAATTCACGACGGTGCCCGGAGTCAAGGAAGACGTCACCGACATCATCCTGAACCTCAAGGGTCTGGTCGTGTCGTCCGAAGAGGACGAGCCGGTCACCATGTACCTGCGTAAGCAGGGCCCGGGCGAGGTCACCGCGGGTGACATCGTGCCGCCTGCCGGTGTGACGGTGCACAACCCCGAGATGCACATCGCGACGCTGAACGACAAGGGCAAGCTCGAGGTCGAACTCGTCGTCGAGCGCGGCCGCGGTTACGTGCCTGCCGTGCAGAACAAGGCTTCGGGTGCCGAAATCGGCCGTATCCCGGTCGATTCCATCTACAGCCCGGTGCTCAAGGTGACCTACAAGGTGGAGGCAACCCGTGTCGAGCAACGCACCGACTTCGACAAGCTGATCCTCGACGTCGAGACCAAGAATTCGATCACCGCTCGCGATGCTCTGGCGTCGGCAGGTAAGACGCTGGTCGAATTGTTCGGTCTGGCACGCGAACTCAATGTCGAGGCCGAAGGCATCGAGATCGGCCCGTCACCCGCCGAGGCCGATCACATCGCCAGCTTCGCGCTGCCGATCGACGACCTGGACCTCACGGTGCGGTCGTACAACTGCCTCAAGCGCGAGGGTGTGCACACGGTGGGCGAGCTCGTCGCCCGCACGGAGTCCGATCTGCTGGACATCCGCAACTTCGGCCAGAAGTCCATCGACGAGGTGAAGATCAAGCTGCACCAGCTGGGTCTCTCGCTCAAGGACAGCCCGGCCACGTTCGATCCGTCCGAGGTCGCCGGCTACGACGTTGCCACCGGCACCTGGAACAGCGATGCAGGCTACGACCTGGACGACAACCAGGACTACGCCGAAACCGAACAGCTCTAAAGCGGAGTCATTCCCACCCAGCTCCGCCCCGCCCGATCCGTCCCGGCCCTACCTGATACGGGGGCCGGCCCCATATAGGAGAAGTCGCAATGCCCAAGCCCACCAAGGGCCCTCGCCTCGGCGGGTCGTCCTCGCACCAGAAGGCGATCCTGGCCAACCTGGCCACGTCGCTGTTCGAGCACGGCCGGATCAAGACGACCGAGCCCAAGGCGAGGGCATTGCGGCCCTATGCGGAGAAGCTCATCACGCACGCCAAGAAGGGTGCGCTGCACAACCGGCGTGAGGTGATGAAGAAGATCCGCGACAAGGACGTGGTGCACGCGCTGTTCGCCGAGATCGGGCCGTTCTTCGCCGACCGCAACGGCGGCTACACCCGCATCATCAAGGTCGAGAACCGCAAGGGCGACAATGCCCCCATGGCGGTCATCGAGCTGGTTCGGGAGAAGACGGTGACTGACGAGGCCAACAGGGCCCGCAGGGCCGCCGGTTCGAAGATGTCCGAGCAGAAGTTGGCGGCAGCCGCCGCGCCGCAGGCCGCGGTCGAGCCGGAGGCTGCGGAAGGCCCGACCACCGACGAGGCCTCGGCCGAGGAGCGGACAACCACCGACGAGGCCTCGGCCGAGGAGCAGACAACCACCGACGAGGCCATCGAGGACGCGAAGGCCGAGGATTCCGCCATCGAGGAGGCGCAGGACGCTGAGGCTGCCGAAGAGGTCGCCGAGGAAGCCGACGCCGACAAGGATGACGACAAGTCCTGACGACGCTGTGAACGAACCCGCCATCGATACCGGTGGCGGGTTTGTTCGTCTTCGGCTCGACATCGCCTACGATGGAACCGAGTTCGCCGGCTGGGCCCTTCAGGCCGGACAGCGGACGGTGGCGGGCGTGCTCGACGACGCGTTGTCTACGGTGTTCCGCGTTCCAGTGCAACTGCGTGCGGCGGGCCGCACGGATGCGGGTGTACACGCGACAGGACAGGTGGCGCACGTTGACATCCCAGCGGATGCGTTGCCGAATGCGTACCCGCGAACGACGCGCGAGGGGGATAGCGAGTTCCTTCCGCTGGTGCGTCGCCTTGCCCGATTCTTGCCGTCCGACGTGCGGGTACTCGATATCAACCGTGCCGCAGCGGGTTTCGACGCCCGTTTCTCGGCGCTGCGCCGCCACTACGTCTACCGGCTTTCGACCGCCGCGTTCGGCGTTGAGCCGCAGGAAGCGCGGTTCGTGACGGCATGGCCGCGAACGCTCGACGTCGAGGCGATGTCGGCGGCGTCACGACACTTGGTGGGATTGCACGACTTCGCCGCCTTCTGCCGTCACCGTGAGGGCGCCACCACAATCCGCGACCTGCAGCGGCTTGACTGGATCCGCGACGGCGACCGGATCACTGCGTACGTCAGCGCTGACGCGTTCTGTTGGTCGATGGTGAGGTCAGTGGTCGGCGCGCTGCTGGCCGTCGGCGAACACCGGCGCGAACCCGATTGGTGTGCAGGATTATTGACCGCCACACAGCGTTCCAGCGATTTCGCGGCGGCCCCGCCGCACGGGCTGACATTGATCGGTGTCGATTATCCGTCGGACGATCAACTCGAAGCGCGTACGGCAATCACGCGCGATCTGCGCGTCATCGACTAGATCCGGCCCGCGACGAAATCCGCGGCTTGATTCGCCATGCCCGCGCCGATGTACGCGTTGGCGAGGTGGGCGGGCCAGTTGTCCTGCCACGTGTTGGGGTCGGCCGGATTGCAGATCGGGTCGGCACCGTGGCACAACTCGATGGTCCTGTCGCGGTAGATCGGATTGAAGTTCGTGATGGGCCCAACCCACGCGACGCCGTTGCCGAACAGCGCGACGGCGGCGATGTGCTGATCCGCCCCGGGGGGCAGTGGGTTCTTGAACCCGAAGAAGTCGAACGGCACGGCGAGGATGACGTCCGTGACGGCCGCGCCGAGCGAGTAGCCCCCCAACACCAACCGGGTGTCCGGGCAGTTGTTCATCATCGACTGGATGTGGGCGCTCATGTCGTTGGCACCGACGTCGATCTGGTTGTCGGCGGGATACTGCACCGCGTACACGCCGATGTTCTTGTTGGCCTTGGCCCGCAGCGCGCTGACGAACGCGTTTCCGAGGACGCCGACGCCCGGCGACTCCAGTCGGCCGCGAGCGAAGACCACCTCGACCGCGGGACAGGCCGCTGACGCCGACGGAACGGCGCCACGCATCGGCACCGATGCCGGCGCGACCACGGCGGCGGCAGCGACAATCACTGCGCCGGAAAGCATTAGACCTCGTCGGAACCACCGGCGAGGGTCAAGATCAATTCCCACTTAGCCGATCCTAACCGAGAGTTGGCACGTTCACGTCAATTCATGAGCGGTTGCTCACAGCAACCGCGCGACGAAGTTTGCCGCCTGGTTGGTCGGACCGCCAGGGTAGGCGCGATGCGCCGCGACGCTTTGGCCGTCGGTCTGGCAGATCGGGTCATTCGCATTGCACAGGTCGATGGCCCTGCCGCCCCAGGTCGGGCTGACGGTAAGCGGAAGGCCGAGTTTGGCCGACGGGTTGCCGAAGGCGGCAATGGCCGCGACATGGTCGGGCACGTCCTGCGGAAGCGGGTTGTTGAAACCCAGCACCGGCATCGGCACCGCACTGATCACGTCGATCACGGCCGCGCCCTGCGAATAGCCGCCGAGCACCAGCCGGGTGTTGGGGCAGTTGTTGACCATGTACTGGATGTGGGCGCTGGCGTCGTTGGCGCCGTCGGCCGCCGCGAGGAAGTCGTAGTTGGCGGGATAGTTGACCGCGTAGGCGCCCACCGATCGACCGCCGACCTCATCGCGCAACGCAGAGACGAATGCGTCACCGACATTACCGAGGCCGGGTGCATCGTTGGTGCCACGCGCGAAGACAACTTCGATGTCGGGGCAGTCGTCGGCTGAAGCGACGCCAATTGGCATGGGCAACAACGTCGTTGCGAGAACACCGGCGCAGGCTGTCAGAACAGCGGATGCCGTAACCACGGCGAAGCGGCGAATTCGATTCACAGGCACAACAAATGATAGCGAATAGGCAGGCTAAATGATGCCCGCGACGAAATTGGCGGCTTGGTCTGTCAATCCCGCGGTCACGTAATCGCTGTGTGCGAATGGGTTCCGGCCGCGCGAGCAGATGGGGTCGCCGTCCTTACAGAGGTCGATTGCACGGGCGCCGAAGACCGACGAGGTGATCGGATTGCTGAACTTCGTCGCCGGGTTGCCGAACACGGCGACCGCGGCCACGTTCGGCACCAAGTTACTCGCCAGCGGAGGCGCGGACCCGATGTCACCGATCTTGTTGCCAAGGGGTGGCACTCCCGCCAGCATGTCGACCACGGCCGCGCCCTGCGAGTAGCCGCCGAGGACCAGCTTCGTCGATGGGCAGGACGCGGCCATCGTCGCGATGCGGTTGGCCGCGTCAGTGGCGCCCGTTGCCGCCTCGAGGAAGTCGTAGCTGGCCGGGTAGTTCACCGCGTAGGTGGTCATGGTGCGGCCGCCAACCAGGCCTCTGAGCGTGTCGGCGAACGCCTGCCCTGGGTTTCCCAGCCCCGGCGCGTCATGTGTCCCGCGGGCGAAGATGACCTCGATGTCGGGGCAGGGATCCGCCACTGCGGTCGGCGCGACCGCCAGGGTCGTCGCCGCACCGACGAGGGTGGAGATGATCGCGGCCAACCGGGCCGGTATCCGGAGCGAAGTCACGCCGGTCATCTTCACATATCTCGATCAGCTGCGGCTAACCGTTTGCTCCGAACTCGCTCCGCTGACGGGAGCGTCAGGCCAGGAGGCAACTGCCAGCTTCTCGGTGCGATCACCCTGACGGGCCAGGGTCAGCCCGATGAGCACGACGACGCCGCCGACCGCCTGGGTGAGCGTGATGGCCTCGCCCAGCAAAACCCATGCCGCCAGCACGGCGAACATCACCTCGGACAACCCGACCAGCGACGCGAACCGAGGCTGGAGTCGAGCGATGCCCATGATGCCGAGCGTGTACGCGATCGCCGTCGGAATCAGCGCCAACGCGATGACGGGCACCAACCACGACGTCGTCCAACCGGCGACCACCGCCGAGGTGGTGGTGAAGGTCAGCGGCATCACACCAGTGACGCCAAGAACCGCGACCGCGACCGCGCCGACGACCAGACCTGCCGTCGACAACGTGATCGGGTTGAGCCCGTCGCCGTCCGTGGCGACCGACGAAGACATGACGAAGTAGCAGGCCGCACACACGGCGGCCGCCAGTGCCCACCCGACGCCGATGAGGTTGATATGGGCTCCCGAAAAGACGTTCAGCACCAACATGATTCCCGCGAGGGCGAGTGCCACGCCGATCAGTGTCAGGCTGCTCGGCCGATTCCGCGTTGTCGCCCACACCCAGCCGACGACCAGGATCGGCGCGGTGTATTCCAGTAGCAGTGCGACACCGACAGACAGGTGCGCAACCGCATTGAAATAGCACAGCTGCGCACCGGCGATCGGGATGATGCCGTATGCGAAGACGGTCTTACCGTGTCGCAGCGCCTCGCGAAGCCAGTCGCGCTTGACCGCCGTCGCGAAGATCGCCATCAGCAGGGCTCCGCCCGCGAGCCGCGCTGTGACCGCCGCGGTCGGGCTCCAACCGGACTCCATCAGCGACTTGGCGAACGGCCCGGAACAGCCGAAGGCGAAGGCAGAGCCAACCGCGAGCAACAATCCGAGCCGGAAGTGGTCGACCGTCGACTGAGTTGTCGCCATGGCTGCACCTCCGGTATGTAACGAGTAAAATGTGCTTTGCTCGTGACGCTACGCGGACAAGGGATCATGGGTCAAATGCTTTTCAGTCATGACACCGAGCTCACGCTGCGGGCGGCATGTGGGCTGGTCAACACTGATCGGGTGGACGGTGAGCGGCTCGGTGACTTGGCCGCCCTCGACACCTTCCTCGACGGCTATGGGTGGACGGGTCGACGTGACCACGACGATGCCGAACTGGCTTCGGTTCATCGGTTGCGGACACGACTCGGCAAGATCTGGGACACCTCTGACGCCGAGGTCCGCACCGTCGAGCAGGTGAATGCACTACTCAGCGACACCAAGGCATCGCCGTGGCTGACCCGGCATCCCGAGCAGCCGGAGTGGCATCTGCACTTGGCGTCGGTGCACGATCCGCTGTGGCAACGCATGGGCGCGGAGATCGCGATGGCGCTGGCCGACCTGATCCGCGTCGGCGAACTGCGGCGGCTCAAGGTGTGCGCGGCGCCGGACTGCGAGGCCGTGCTGATCGACCTGTCGCGCAACCGGTCCGGCAAGTTTTGCGACACGGGCAACTGCGGCAACCGTCAGCATGTGGCGGCGTATCGCGAACGTCGCGCGAAAGAGTCGTAACGCGCCGTCATTGGTGCGGGGGACCCAGGTACGGAAATTCGGCGAGCGTGTCGGTGTGGGGGCTCAAGCCAGATGGTGGACATTCGCCCTTGGTCAGGAACGCCAGTCGGTAATCGATGACATCGTCGGTGAAGACCCTGCCGTTCGGATACTTTGCCGGCTTGGACGGATTGAAGGTCAACATGTCGGGCAAGATGCCCTCGTTGTCGATGGCCTCGATAGCCTCCTCACGCGAGTAACCGCCGGTGTGGCCGAGTTGGTGGATGAACATGTCGATCCACCGCTCCCTGTCGTTCACCGGTTCGGTGGCGTTGTACTCCTCTTTGGTGTCATCGGTGTTGAAGAAGCTGCTGACCGATGGGTGGCCGGCGCGGTCCACATGCACCAGCTTGCCGTCCTTGCGCACGCTGCACCGGCCCCAGATCCTGATGTCGGGGGCCGCGCCGAGGAAGCTGGTGGGCATCTCGATGACGGTGGAGAAGACGTTGGCTCGGATGTTGGAATCGACACCGGTCCACGGTGATTCGCCGGGCAACGTCAGGTCGGTGAAGTTCCTCCTGCCCGACGTGTCGAAGAGATTCTTGATGCCGTCATAGTCGAAGAAGAACGCATCACTGCGGGCGCCTGCGAAGAATATGAAGTCGCCGGAGGTGGCGATGTGCGGCTCATCACCGACGAACGACACCGGCACACTGGAGAAAATCCTCTCACCTACGGCCTCCGGTTCCTCGGCTTCGTCGTTGGCTGCCAGGTAGACGTCGACGGTCTGCTTGCCGCCGACGGGTTCAGAGAACACATAGCTGAACGCGATGTCGTTCAAAAGGTCTCCGTCGTTGTCGATCGCCACTCGGTAGATCGCGTCCGGGTGCAGCGCATCGGCGAGTGGGTTGGCGTTCAGGATGATCACCGTGCGAGTCGGGTCGGACGGCGACACGAACGCGAGGAGGTCGCAGAGATCCAATCGCTGGTCTCCAAGCGGTGGTCCCAGGCTCAGCCCGGTGAAGTGGTTGGACATGTTCCGCAACGTACATCGGGCCGTCGCTGCCCGCGACATATCGGGAAAGTTCTTCAGGCCTGCGCAGCCAATTTCGTTTCGGTTGAACCGATGTCGATGTGACTTCGTGTCAGAGGGTGAGGTTCAGCACACAGCCGCGACATCGGAACTCGACACCGAGCAGCTGGGGAGGACCGTCGTGATGACTCGGTCGCATTCTGCGTCAGAACGCAAACGAAAGATCGGAGCGGAGGCACTCGAGGCGGTCGGCCGCCAACAGTGGCTTGACCGCCCGGGCTATCGGCTGGAGCACGTGCTGGCGGTGGCTTTCGCTTCGTTCGGGCGCAACCGGGACCGGGTGAGCAACGCGCTACACGGCACCTGGCTGGGGCATCCGCTGCATCCAGCGTTGACCGCGCTACCCACCGGCGCGGTGGCGACGACGCTGGCATTGGACGCTGCCAGCGTCTTACCCGGTCACACGGCCGGGCTGCGCGACGCATCGAGACTTGCGCTCGGCGTGGGAATCATCGGGAGCCTGGGGGCCGCCGCGACCGGCGCGACGGACTGGCAACACACGCACGCTGAGCCGCGCAGGATCGGGATCGTGCACGGCTTTCTGAATGTCGTCGCGACCGCGCTCTATTCACTGTCGTGGTGGGATCGCCGTCGCGGCCGTCATCTGCGCGGAATGGCGAAGTCGGCGCTGGGCTATGGGCTGACGTTGGGCAGCGGTTACCTTGGCGGCGCCTTGGTGTTCGGATCCGGTGTCGGCGTCGATCAATCCGGTCCCCGGGTGCAGGCCGATGAGTGGACGCCGGTGCTGCCGGTGGCCGAGCTGAACGGCAGGCCGCAGCGGGTGGAGATCCACGGTGTCGGCGTCGTCCTGCACTGCGACGGTGACGGAGTGCTGGCGGTCGGTGAGTACTGTCCGCACCTGCGGGCCCCGATGTCGGACGGTTGGGTTGATCATGGGCGCGTCGTATGCCCCTGGCATGGTTCACGGTTCGAATGCCGCACCGGCGACGTGTTGAAGGGTCCTGCAACCGCATCGCTGCCGAGTTACCCCACCCGGGTCCGGGGCGGAATGGTGGAGGTGTATGCGCGATGAACGCCTTCGACGTGCTGTTCGACCACCACAACACGCTGCGTGGATTGTGTAAACAGATCACGGCGCTGCCGCCCGGCTCTGACGAACGGCGCAAAACCCTTGACGAGTTCCTGGTCGAACTAGACATCCACATGCGCATCGAGGACGAACTGTTCTATCCGGCGGTACAGGCGGCCAGCAAGCTGGTTGCGATCGCACACGCCGAGCACCGGCAGGTTTTCGACCAGCTGGCTGTCGTCCTGCGCACGCCCGTTGATGCCCCTGATTATCAACAGGAATGGGAATCGTTCGTCACTGTGTTGGATGCGCACGCCGACGAGGAGGAACGCGATCTGTGCCCGCCGCCGGTTCAGATGAGCGAAGGTGAGCTCAACGCTCTGGGGGATCAGATGCGCCGGCGGATGGCGCAGCTGCGTGAGTCGACATTCGAGAAGCTCTATCTGAAGGGCCGAACCGCGTTGCTCCGGACGTTCTAGCCGAAACAGCGACATCCGCTTGCTCCGGCCGCCATTAGGCTGGTTCGGGGGGACGTATGGCTGGGCACTCGACGAAGCTGCAGATCAGCGGATACCGGTTCCTGCTGCGCCGGATGGAACACGCGTTGGTTCGCGGTGACACGCGGATGGCTGATGATCCTGTTCGCGCGCAATCACTTTCGTTCACCGCTGGTGCGGTGGTCGCGATGATCGTCGCCGCGCTCTGCGTCGTGCTTGCCTTCCTCCGGCCGCCAGGTGCGCTCGGCGACGCGCCGATCGTCATCGTGCGCGAATCCGGGGCTCTCTACGTTCGTGTCGGCGATGTCGTGCATCCTGTGCTGAATCTCGCCTCGGCACGGTTGATCGTGGGCACTGCGGCGGACCCCGAGGCGGTGTCGGCTTCGGCGGTCAACAACGCCAAGCGCGGTCCGCTGCTCGGCATTCCCGGTGCGCCCGCCGACGTTACGGTACCCCTCGGTCAGGCCGAATCGGGCTGGGCCGTCTGCGACGAGAAGTCGAAAACGACCGTGGTCGCCGGCACACTGCCCGACGGCGCGACGACGTCTGCCGTTCTCGTCACGCCGCGGTCGGAGAGCGCGGCGCTCACCTACCTGCTGTACGACGGATGGCGCGCTCAGGTCGATCTACGTGACCGCGCGGTGGTGCGGGCGCTGCGGCTGGACGGCCATGTGCCCCGGCCTGTTTCGCGTGTGCTGTTGGATGCGACGCCTGAGGCGCCACCCATCAGGGCGCCCCGCATCGTCGGTGCAGGCTCACCAAGTCCGCTGCGCGGATCGCCGGTCGGAACCGTGGTGCGGGTCATCCGCGCTGATGCTGAGGAATACTACGTCGTCCTTGCTGCCGGCGTGCAGCGGATCGGTCGGGTCGTCGCAGACCTCATCCGGTTTGCCGACTCGCAGAATGACCGGGACATCGCCACCGTGTCACCGGATTCCATCGCGGCCATGCCGATTCTCAGCATGCTGGCCGTTGCAGCGTTTCCTGAACAAAGTGGTGTCGCCGATGACGCCGTCGTGTGCACGCGATGGAATGCCACCGAGAACGGAGTCAATACCAGCGTGGTGTCGACCAATTCGCATTCAATGGGTGCCGCGGTGACGCTGGCCCAGGCCGACGGCGATGGCCCGTCCGTTGACGCCTTTGCCGTCCCGCCTGGGCGCTGCGCGTTCGTTCGGGCAGTCGAAATCGGCGGCGGCGACGCCGACTCCGGTGCGCTGTACTTCATCAATGATTCCGGTGTGGTCTTCGGAATTCGCGACGGAGACAGCGCGAAACACCTCGGTCTCAGCGGCGCGCCCGTTCCCGCACCGTGGCCGGTGCTGTCGTGGTTGCCGCGCGGACCCGAACTGAGCAAGAACGCCGCGTCAGTCGCGCGGGACAGTGTCGCGGGATCGCCGTAGCCGCGCTGCCGACGCCGTCGCCACGATGGTCGCTGTGGACACGGCGAGGCAGACCGCGGCGCCGCCGACCGCGAACCGCAGACCCTGACCGTCGGCGGGTTTTGCGGTCGGGTACTGCACCGGTCGCTGCGGGGTCTGCAGCACCGGAGTGGTCGCACCAGCGCTGACCGCGGCGAGCGCGTCGATGACGCCGTGCCCGACGACCGGATCCCATCCCGCGGTCGGGCGCAATGCGGTCGCCTCGATACGTCGCATGACTTGCCGTGCAGTCAGTTCCGGTGATCGTGACCGCACCAGCGCGACGATGCCGCTCACCACCGGCGCCGCGTAGCTGGTGCCCGAGATGCGGTCACCGGATGCGGACAGGCTGCTGACCAGACCCTCCCCATCGGGGTCCAAGGAAACGACGTCCTCGCCCGGCGCTGCGACGTCCACCCATGGCCCGGTGAGGCTGAAGGACGACGGCGTCCCATGGGTGTCGACCGAACCGACGGTCAACACGTAGTCGTCGTACCAGGCCGGACTGACCACCACGCTGAGGTGATCCCAATCCGCTTGGCCGGGTCGCATGGGATCGGTTGCGGGGTTCTGCGTCGGACACTGGCCGGCACCGACGTTGCCCGCTGCCGCCACCACAACGGCGTTCTTGGTGTCGACGGCGTACGCGAGTGCGGCGCCAAGCGGGCGGTCGTCCAACCCACCCTGAGCGGGTAGGCACGCGACCGACGACACGTTGATCACCGTCGCCCCCAAGTCTGCGGCGGTGCGGATAGCGCGCGCAAGGGTATCCACGTCACCGACCCCGGTTCCGGACGGATCGTCTGATGCCCGGAACTTGTTGCTGGACTGTCGAATACTGACGATGGTGGCTTCGGGTGCGATACCGCTGAACGCCGAACCGTCGGGATCGGGATCCGCCCCGATGATTCCTGCGACTACCGTGCCGTGGCCGTCGCAGTCAACGGTTCCGTCCGAGGCGTGGACATAGTCACCGCCGGGAACGAGGTGGCGCAGCAGCCGATGCCGGACCACACCGGTGTCGATGACGGCGACGGTCTGGCCCGCACCTCGGCTCAGTTTCCAGACCTGTTGCAGATCCAGACCTTTCAGCCGGCTCGGCTCCCCGGTGGCCGCCTGAGCGAAAGTCGCTGTGACACAACGCTCTCGCTGCTCCGTCGGCTGCGGCGGAGTTGGCGGGCCTGGTTTGGGCAACATCGACATGTCCACGGCGGGCGGAGTGACCGCGGCCGCGGGCGGTGCGCTGCACACAGGGAACCCGGCGAGTACACCGGCGGCGCAGAGCCTTGCGATTCGGTTGATGAACGTCGTCACGACAAGCTGACCCCACGGATCAACGCGTATACGCCGCTGACCCAACACGCAACGGGGACCACGGCGGCAAGCGCCGCATATTCCAATACATCGACTGCGCGGTGCACAAGAGGATTGCTGGCCGCCCCAGACGGATGGCTGAGCATGCTGACCACGGCCACCGGGGCGAGTAGGCACACCCATTGGGCGCGGTGTGGTGCCGATGCCACCACGATGGCGCATCCAACGGCGAAAGATGCCAGGCCGAACACGATCAGGCCGGCGCGGCGGCGAGCGTCGACGTGTGTGCGCGCCCGCAAGGCCAGCACCAGCGCGACCACCAACGCGAAGACGACGCCACCAGGCCTGCCGTTCGGAAGGCAATCCCAACCGACCAACGCGGCCCCGGCCACCGCGGCGGCGGCTGAACCCAGCACGAACCCAGTCAGCGCACGATGGGCGGCGAGCGCCTGCGACGCGACGGTGGCGCCATCATACTCGAAGTCTTCGTCCGGATGTCCCATGACCGGCGCCAAACCCGTTGCGGCGACCGAGAATCTGGCTGCCACCCCGAGCGCGGCCAGCGCCAATGTGGCAAGCGCAGCACCGACGGTACAGATCGGCAACGTCCACCCGACACCGCACGCCGACGCCACGCTCGTCAGGGCGCCCAGCGTGGCCAACGCCGATAACGACGTGTCACCGCGGCGTGTGAGACGGCGCAGCAGGATTGCCATGGTGGTACCGACGGCCGCCGCGAGCAGCAGACTGGCGATGCGCGAGCCTTCGGCGGCCGCGAGAAAGCCTGCGGCAGTGCCGAACATGACTGCGACCGCAGACAACGCGATACTGTGTAGCGGATCTCGATGCGTCCACCGCAGCACGACCGCGCCGAACGCCGCCGCGGCGGCGGTGGCGGCGGTGGCGACGACGTGTCCGGTCGCATGGCTGACCAGGCCAGCCCACAATGAGGCCGCAGCACCGAGCACCCCTGTGCACAGGACTGTCGCCGTCGCGGTGACGCTGTGCGGCATGGTGCGGTGGCCTCCCGCAGCGATGATCGCCTGCGCTGGCTCATCGGGCAGTTCGGCGGGCGGCGGTACGTTGGTGGTGGTGAGCAACAGCAGGTCGCCGTCGTGAACGGCGTTGTCGCGCAGACTCATCGCCTCGTCCAGCCAGGGCTGCCCCACCCGCGAGAGATGCCATCGCCGGGCCTCGACCG
This sequence comes from Mycobacterium sp. NPDC048908, assembly GCF_043197955.1. Lineage (NCBI taxonomy): Bacteria > Bacillati > Actinomycetota > Actinomycetes > Mycobacteriales > Mycobacteriaceae > Mycobacterium > Mycobacterium sp. NPDC048908. Next base: position 387,996 of record NZ_JBICUE010000002.1, read on the forward strand.
AAGTGCTCATATCGGGGTCGACGAGCTCGACCACCGCGGGCAGCAGCAGACCGACTGGCGCATCCATCGGCAGTGCGAGGTCTATGCAACGTGATTCATGCGCAACGGCTAACCGACACATCGAGTCATGCATCACACACCCCCTGGCCCCGTGTGATTGCACCGTAACGGGCGGCAGCCACCTGGCGGCGCGGCAATTCGGTGACCTGTGGATGGGAACGGCGCCGAAGTGCGCAGCGTCCATCAGACGATGGAGTTCTTTCGCGAGTCTCGACTGCCCGCGCCCCCGATGGCCAACGGCGACATCGCCGTGGACCCACCACCTCAGATTCCGAAAGCGGTGCCTGCGAACGTCATAGCGCGGCTGTTGCCGGTGGCCATGCTCGTCGCGGCGGGCGGCATGATGGTGCTGTACTTCACCATGGGCGGTGCGGCGGGCGGCCAGCCGATCGTCCGTGGTCCGATGTTCATGTTCTTCCCCGCCATGATGGCCGTCTCGGTGCTCGGCTCCGTTATGCACAACACGCGCGGCGCCAACCACACCGCGCAACTCAACCACGACCGACGCGGTTATCTCAGCTACCTCGAGGCGCTGGATCAAACCCTTGCCGCAACTGCGGCGCAGCAGTATCGCTCGCTGCACTGGACGCATCCTGATCCGACGGCGCTGTGGACGCTCGCCGGTGGTCGACGCATGTGGGAGCGCACGCGGGACGACCCCGACTACTGTCAGGCCCGGATCGGGATTGGCAGCCAACCGTTGTGCACTGCGCTCGTTTGCCCACCGCTGGATCCGATCGAGACGCGGGATCCGGTGACGTCAGCAGCGGTGCGTCGGTTGGTCCGGCGTAGGGCTCTCGTCACCGACGTGCCTGTCGCCGCGGCATTGCACAGTGTCTCGGCGCTCACTGTGGACGGTGATCCGGCGACGGCCCGCGCGTTGTTGCGCGCGATCGTCTGTCAACTGGCCGTCTTGCACAGTCCCGAAGACGTTCGGATCGCCGCGGTGGTGGCTCCTTCGTCGGCCGGCGAATGGGACTGGTTGAAATGGCTTGCTCACCATCACCATCCACAGCTCGCCGACGGACTCGGACCGGCAAGGATGACATACCACAGCCTGGCGGAGGCCATCACCGCGTGTCGCCCGTCCGACGAGGGGCCGGCGCCGCATGTGGCGATCGTCGTCGACGACGGCTCGATGCCACTGCTCGAACAACCCTTCACCACTGGACCACGGCTCTCGGTCGACGACACCACCACTCGGTTGGACGGCGTGACGCGCCATCAGGCGACCGTGTGCGCTCGACGACTGGCGCCGTACCGGCACATCTCACACGACACCAACGCGACCGCGACCGTGGGTTGGCTCGACATGATGGGCCTCGACGAAGCCGACGGCTTCAGTGCCGCTGACGAATGGGGCAGACTCCATGGGCCGCAACGGCTGCGAGCGCCCATCGGAGTATCCGACCGCGGTGAGCCGGTGGTGCTCGACATCAAGGAGGCCGCCAAGGGCGGCATGGGGCCGCACGGGTTGTGCGTCGGCGCTACCGGCTCGGGAAAGTCGGAATTCCTGCGCACCCTGATTCTGGGCATGGTGGTGGCGCATCCGCCTGATGTTCTCAATCTCGTCCTTGTCGACTTCAAGGGCGGAGCCACGTTTTTGGGCATGGACCGGGTGCGTCATGTGTCGGCGATCATCACGAATCTGGCCGAGGAAGCCCATCTCGTCTCGCGGATGCGGGATGCGCTGGCAGGCGAGATGAACCGCAGGCAGGAAGTCCTGAGGGCGTCAGGGGGATTCGCGAGCGCAGCCGATTACGACCAGGCGCGCCGCCGCGGGCTCGGACTGCCACCGTTGCCGGCGCTGTTCATCGTCGTCGACGAATTCTCCGAGCTGCTCGCCCAGCACCCCGAGTTCGCGGAACTGTTCGTCGCGATCGGCAGACTTGGCCGGTCGCTGTGCATGCACCTGTTGTTGGCCAGCCAACGGCTCGATGAAGCGCGGTTGCGCGGGCTGGAGAGCCACCTGTCGTATCGAATATGCCTGAAGACGTTCTCGGCCAGTGAATCCCGCGCCGCGCTCGGGATACCGGACGCATACCACCTGCCCAGCTCGCCTGGGGCCGCATACTTGAGGACCGCCGATTCAGTGACGGTCCGCTTCCAGACCGCATACGTATCGGCTCCGCAACGGATGCCGCCGACCCCCACCGGTACCGGTGCAGCGCTGGGACCACAGCCCTTCACCGCGGCCACCGCCGGTCGGGTGAGCGCGCGGCCGACGGTGTCACCCGATGCGACCGCCACGTCGGCTCCAACGCTGATGGACCGTGTGCTGGACCGGTTGGCCGGCCACGGTTCGGCGGCGCATCAGGTGTGGCTGCCACCGCTGCGGCAGTCGCCGACGCTGGATGCTCTTCTCGCCTGCACACCGAAGGTTCACCCGCTGTCGGTGCCGATCGGTCTGATCGACGCTCCTTTCGAGCAGCGGCGCGACGTCCTGATGGCTGAACTCGACGGAGCGGCAGGAAACGTCGCGATCGTAGGGGCACCGCAATCCGGCAAATCCACCACACTTCGGACACTGCTGACGGCCGTCGCGGCGACCAACGACGCATCGGTGGCCCAGTTCTACTGCCTGGACTTCGGCGGCGGCGCCCTGACGTCGCTGGGTCCGATGGCCCACGTCGGTGCGGTGGCGGGGCGCTCCGAAGCAGAACTGTGCCGACGCATCATCGCGGAGATGGAGGGGGTCATGCGGTCGCGAGAGGCACGATTCCGACGCTCGGGCATCGATTCGATGGCCGACTACCGCCGGATGCGTGCCGACGACGATCCGTTCGGTGACGTGTTTCTGGTCATCGACGGCTGGTCCACCTTTCGACAGGGATTCGACGCGCTTGAACCGACCGTCATCGGCATTGCCGCGCAGGGACTTTCGTTCGGCGTGCACATCGTGATCACCGCGTCGAGATGGGCAGAGATCCGGCCTGCGCTCAAGGATCAGATCGGCACCCGAATCGAACTACGGCTCGGTGACCCCGCGGACTCGGAGATGGACCGCAAGCGGGCACGTCAGCTGAGCCATCTGCCACCGGGCCGGGGCATCACCCGCGAGGGGAAGGAGATGGCGATCGCGATGCCTCAGCATGCGGCGGGCGCTACCAGCGCTCACGGGTCCGGGCGACGTGCGCCGCGAATCGAGCTTCTTCCGTTGCATGTTCCGCACGACCGCGCCAATGCTGCGGCGGGGATCGTGCTCGGGATCGGGGAAACCGACCTGCGGCCGGTCGTATTAGACTTCGCCGAACAGCCGCACTTGGTTGTGCTGGGTGAGGCCGAATGCGGCAAGACGGCGACTCTGCGTCTGCTGTGTCGGGAGATCATGCGCGTCAACACATCCGATTGTGCACAGATCGAGATCGTCGATTTTCGAAGGACACTGCTCGGTGAGGTGGAGTCGGCCCATCTCAGCGGTTACTCGATATCGGCCCCGACGTTGACGGCGCGGGTCCCGGTCCTGCTCGAGCGGTTGCAGGCGCGCATGCCCGGCGAGAATGTGACGCAGCAACAACTGCGCACGAGGTCGTGGTGGTCCGGTCCGGAGGTCTACCTGGTCGTGGACGACTACGACTTGGTCGCCGGTGCCACTGGCAACCCGTTGACGCCCCTTGCCGACTTCTTGCCACACGCCAAGGACATCGGACTGCATGTCATCGCGGCCCGCCGGTCAGGCGGCGCGGCGCGTGCGATGTTCGATCCGGTGCTGGCCCGACTGCGCGATCTCGGCTGCATGGGGTTGGTGATGAGCGCCAGCGTCGACGATGGTGTGCTGCTGGGTTCGGTCCGTCCGACGGCGCAACCGCAGGGGCGGGGCACGCTGCTCACTCGCGGGGGTCGCGACCAACTGATCCAGGTTGCGTGGACCGAGCCGCCGCGATGACGACCGTCGTCGAGGTGGGCCCGGCAACGGTTCGCGGTCCGTATCCAGCCGAACCACAGTTGGTTTCGGCGGCTCTGGAGGGCATCGATGACCAACTGGTGCTGATCGACGACCATCCTGCCGATGTGGCGGATGTCTGGCGCACGATCATGAGCGACGTCGTCGGCGAAGCGGTCGACAGTGTCGTGCTGGTGTTTCCGACGTGGTGGTCGTCGGCGCGTGTGCAGCGGGTGAGTGGCGTCGCAAAGGCCTTGGCGGGCGATGTGATCGCGATGCGGCGGGCGCAGGTGCTTCGCGATCACCGCTCGCTGTTGGTGGAGCTCGGACCTGAGTTCTTTGTTGTGTCGTCCTCGACGGGCGTGGTCGCGGTGGTCAGTCATGGCGACGTGGAGATGCTCGTGGCGAGCACCCGGATGTGTACTGCGGTCGTGGTGGACGACTCAGAGGACGCGGGGCCGCAAACAGCCTCGATCGCCGATCGGCTGCGCGCCGCCGGCGTCGCCGTCACGGTCGCCGAAACAGGCTGGGTCAGTGCAAGCATTGCGCAGAAAGGACCGGACGCGCCGGAACCACCGCCGAAGAAAAAGCGCGCTGTGACAGCCGTTTTGGCTGGCGTCCTGGTGTCGGCCGCCGCGCTGTGCGGCGGATACATCGCGAGTCCCAGTGCGCACCCGCCGTCGTCTGCGCTGCCGACGACGCTGTTGGTCGAGGGACGGCTGGGGGTGATGGTGCCCGCGCAATGGGCCGTTCAGCGCGTGACCTCAGGTCCCGGATCCTCACGGGTGCAGATCGTTTCACCGGAAGACGACGCGGTAGCGATGCATCTCACGCAGTCCAGGTTGGCGCCGCAGCAATCCGGACAGGATGTGGAGCACGCGCTGCGTCGGGCGCTCGACGAGACACCCGACGGAGTGTTCGTGGGCTTCGATCCCGCGGGCAGTCGCGCGGACCGGGATGTGCTGACATACCGCGAGATCCGCGCAGGCCGCCACATCCAGTGGTTCGTATTCGTCGACGGGTCGCTGCGGATCGCGATCGGGTGCCAGAGTGCGCCTGGCCGCGACCAGGCGGTGCGGGAGCCCTGCGATCAGGCGATTCGATCCGCGCACGCGGTGTTCTGAGTGAAATCGCAGCCGATGGAACCGAGGCCGGCGGGTCGGCGTCCAATCTCGTAGATGGCTCGAAACGACCTGAAGGGATGCTGATGACGACACCCGGGGGCGGACCGCTCACCACCGATTTCGACCTCATGACGGCCGTCGCCGGCAAGACCGATAGCCGAAATGAGGAGATCCGGGCGATGCTCCAGTCGTTCATCGGCCGGATGAACAGCGTGCCGCCGTCGGTGTGGGGAGGGGTCGCCGCCGTGCGGTTCCGCGACGTCGTGGAGAGGTGGGACACCGAGTCGATAAGGCTCCACGCTGCCCTGCAGCGGATCGCGGAAACCATTCGCTTCAACGAACGCACGTTGCGCGAAGCCGGCGAAAGCCATTCGCACCAAATCAGTTCCGCGGCGACCAACCTCTAGGGAGCACACCACATGGATCACGTGTTGTCATACAACTTCGACGAAATCGAATACACGGTGCGGCAGGACATCCACACGACGTCGGCTCGGTTGAATGCGGCGCTCGATGAGCTTCGAGCCCAGATCGCGCCCCTGCAACAGGTGTGGACGCGGGAGGCGGCCGAGGCCTACCGCGTCGAGCACACGCGGTGGGAACAGGCCACTGCGGCGCTCAACGACATCCTGATCAACCTGGGCAATGCCGTCCGCGACGGCGCAGATGAGGTTGCGGCCACCGACCGCCGCGCCGCGAACGCGTGGGGTTACTGACGCCGCACGTCACAGGACTCTGTGCGGTCTCACTTGGAGGGGAGCCGAGTGGGACCGCACAGTTCTGTCAGGATTCGCAGGCGATTCCGTCGTGGTCGCGATCGCCGCCATCCCAGTAGTCCGGGTCGCCCTGTGGGATGTCCCAGCGGCCGTCCTTGTGCGCTTGCGTGCAATTTGCGTACGGGCCGCTGGCAATCGCCACCGGCGCCGCGCCGACTGCGGCCGCCACGCAAACAAAACCTGCAGCGATGAAGACACGAAACATTGGCACTCCGTGGTGGTCTTGAACTTCGGGGAGACGGTCCAGGAAACTCCGGAGTCGTCACAACGAAAGCTAGGTTCATTCCCTCTGCAAGGAATCAGGTGTTTCCCTATGTTTGCCGTCCATGCGGGGCCATAAGTCTCTGCCCCGATCCTCGGCATTGGGCTATCGTGGCGCCCACGCGTGCGAGGAGCGTGACGGCCGGTGAAAATCTCGAAGACATCGAGCGGCCGGGCATCGGCCCGGCTGTCGTCGAAGTCGTTGCGCGCCGTCCATGAGCTTTTCGTCTCCGGCCAGGTCGATCTCGACTCCACGCCGGTACGACGCGTGGTCGCCGAGAGCTGGCGACGCAGCCTGGCGACCGGCGTCGACCCAGACCTCGCAGGTGCCAGGCCCGCCGCAGAAATTGCCCTCGACCGCATGCGCTCCTCGCATCCGTTGGCGCCGGCCCTACCCGTCATCCGCCGACTACTGGTCAACGACGCGACGGATGCCGGTGTCGTCGTCGCCGTCTCCTCGGCCGACGGCACGCTGCTCTGGGTCGAGGGTGATCTGAAAGCCTGCCGCAAGGCCGAGCGGATGAATTTCGTGCCAGGCGCCGACTGGAGCGAACAAGGTGCCGGAACCAACGCCCCCGGTACGGCGCTCGCACTCGATACCGAACTGCAGATCTGCGGCACCGAGCATTTCTCGCGCATCGTCCAGCCGTGGAGTTGCACCGCGGTGCCGGTGCACGATCCCGGCACCGGTGTGCTCATCGGTGCGATCGACCTCACCGGAGGAACCCAGGTTGCTTCGCCGCAGACGCTTGCCTTGGTCCGCGCGACCGCTGTCGCCGTCGAGAACCATCTCGCACTGTTACAGCTCAACCGGCCGACCGCCGACGCGCAGGCCACCGCGCGGCTGACGGTGCTCGGTGCCGATCGGCCGCGCTGGCGAACGGAGACCGAGACCCGCGCCCTGACGGGTCGGCACGCCGACATCCTGGTACTGCTTGGCCGCCATCCCGAAGGTCTGAGTGCCGATCACCTCGCGGTGCTTCTCGACGACAAAGACCTCGACGTGGTGACGATTCGCGCTGAAATGTCGAGGCTGCGTCGCGTCATCGGGGCCGACTACACCGATTCCCGGCCGTACCGCCTTCTCAAATCGATCGCCAGCGACTACCAGGACGTATGCGATGCCCTGCATGCCGGTGATGTGGACCGCGCCCTGGCGCACTACACCGGTGAGCTACTTCCGCAGTCGGTTTCGCCCGGGGTCGCGCGGCTGCGTACCGAGCTGAGTGCGAGCGTGCGCGGCGCGGTACTCGCGTCGGGAAACCTTGCGCTGCTCCGTCGTTGGCTCGAGCTGCCGCAGGGCCGCGACGACCGCGACTGCTGGCGGGTGCTGTACAACCACGCCACGCCGGGCTCCGCCCTGCGGTCAGAGGCTCGTGGTCATCTCGCTGGGTTGGATCTCGACCTGGCCTAGCCTCGCAACGTCGTGCAACCGTGCTGCAACGGTCGCGAACCTACCTTCAGTGACGTCCGACACATTCACGTCGCGAAGGGATGAACGCCATGACGGTGTACGCACGACCCGGTGCCGAAGGCTCAGTGATGGCCTTTGATGCCCGGTACCAGAACTACATCGGCGGGGAGTGGGTCGCGCCCGTGGCGGGCCGATACTTCGAAAACGCCAGTCCGGTCACCGGTCAGCCGTTCTGCGAAGTTCCGCGCTCTGACGAGGCCGATATCGACAAGGCGCTCGACGCCGCGCACTCGGCGGCGCCGGCCTGGGCCAAGACGACGCCCGCAGAGCGGGCGGTGATCCTCAACAAGATCGCCGACCGCATAGAACAGAACCTGGAATCGATCGCGGTTGCCGAATCGTGGGACAACGGCAAGCCGGTGCGTGAGACGCTGAACGCTGATATCCCGTTGGCTGTCGACCATTTTCGGTACTTCGCAGGCGCGATCCGCGCACAGGAAGGATCGCTGTCGCAGATCGACGACGAAACCGTCGCCTATCACTTCCACGAACCGCTGGGCGTGGTCGGCCAGATCATCCCGTGGAACTTCCCGATATTGATGGCCACTTGGAAGCTGGCGCCGGCGATTGCGGCGGGAAATGCGGTGGTGCTCAAGCCCGCCGAACAGACACCCGCGTCGGTGCTCTACCTGTTTTCGTTGATCGGCGACCTGCTTCCACCCGGCGTGGTGAACATCGTCAACGGGTTCGGCCTCGAGGCCGGTAAGCCGCTGGCGTCCTCGAAGCGAATCGCCAAGATCGCGTTCACTGGCGAGACCACCACCGGCAAGTTGATCATGCAGTACGCGTCGCAGAACCTCGTCCCCGTGACGCTGGAACTCGGAGGCAAGAGCCCGAACATCTTCTTCAACGACGTTCTTGCGCAGAACGACGACTACCAGGACAAGGCGCTCGAAGGGTTCACGATGTTCGCCCTCAACCAGGGCGAGGTCTGCACCTGCCCGTCGCGCAGCCTGATCCAGGCCGACATCTTCGATGAGTTCCTCGAACTCGCGGCCATCCGGACCAAGGCCGTCCGGCAGGGCGATCCGTTGGACACCGAGACCATGATCGGTGCCCAGGCGTCCGAGGATCAGATGGAGAAGATCCTTTCGTATATCGAGATCGGCAAGAGGGACGGCGCAAAGCTCGTCACCGGCGGCGAGCGCGCCGAGCTCGGCGGCGATCTGAGCGGCGGATATTACGTCACCCCAACGGTTTTCACGGGTGACAACAAGATGCGCATCTTCCAGGAGGAGATCTTCGGGCCGGTGGTCGCGGTGACGTCGTTCACCGATTACGACGATGCGATCGACATCGCCAACGACACGCTGTACGGCCTCGGTGCCGGGGTGTGGAGCAGAGACGGCAACGTCGCTTACCGCGCGGGCCGCGATATCAAGGCGGGCCGGGTGTGGACCAACTGCTATCACGCCTATCCGGCGCACGCCGCATTCGGCGGCTACAAACAGTCCGGCATCGGCCGTGAGACCCACAAGATGATGCTCGACCACTACCAGCAGACCAAGAACCTACTCGTTTCCTACAGCAACAAGGCCCAAGGCTTCTTCTAAGCCGGGACCAAAGACCCTTCAGAACAAGCCCTTTTCACGATTGGAATGATGAGGTGACCCAGACTTTAGGCGCGAGCGCCGCGCCCGAGAGCACCGATACCATGCGCGCTGCCGTCGTCACCGAGTTCGGCCGCCCGCTGCAGGTCGAGGAACTCGACCTGCCGACTCCCGGCTACGGCGAGGCGCTCGTCAAACTCGAGACCTCCGGCGTGTGTCACACCGATCTGCATGCCGCACATGGAGATTGGCCCGTCAAACCGCAACCGCCGTTCATTCCGGGACACGAGGGCTACGGCACCGTTGTCGCGGTCGGTGACGGCGTCGACGACCTCGAGGTCGGTGACAAGGTCGGCAATGCCTGGCTGTGGTCGGCGTGCGGGACGTGCGAATACTGCCGCACCGGCTGGGAAACGTTGTGTGAGAGCCAGAAGAACGGCGGCTACAGCGTCAACGGCAGCTTCGGCAGCTACATGCTGGTGAATGCCGCCTACGCGGCCCGAATCCCCGAGGGAGCCGATCCTCTCGAGGTCGCACCGATCCTGTGCGCGGGCGTCACCGTCTACAAAGGCCTCAAGGTGACCGACAGCCGGCCGGGGCAGTGGGTGGCGATCTCCGGCATCGGCGGACTCGGCCACGTGGCGGTGCAGTACGCCCGCGCGATGGGACTGCGCGTGGTGGCCATCGACATCGACGACGCCAAACTCGCGCTGGCCACTCGCCTCGGTGCGGAGGTCGCCGTGAACGCCCGCACCAGCGACGTCGTCACCGAGGTGCAGAAGGCCACCGGCGGCGTGCACGGGGTGCTCGTCACCGCGGTGCACCCGCAGGCGTTCGGCCAGGCGATCGGGCTGAGGCGCGGCGGCACGATCGTGTTCAACGGCCTTCCGCCAGGCGACTTTCCTGCGCCGATCTTCGACATCGTGCTGAAGGGTTTGACGATTCGCGGGTCGATCGTCGGCACTCGCCAAGACATGGCCGAGGCGCTCGACTTCTACGCCCGCGGGCTGATCCATCCAACGGTCGAGAGCGCACGGCTCGACGACATCAATGAGGTGTTCGGCCGGATGGAACGCGGGCAGATCGACGGCCGAGTCGTCATCGACTACCGCTGACCAAGCCAAGGCCTATTTGACGACAGAATCAGACTTCGCTGGGGTCGGTTCATCATCGCCGGCGATGCGTTCGACCGCCCCGGTGGCATGTTCATGGGAACGTTCGGTGACAGTGCCACCACCTCACCGGCGACGATAAGTCGGGACAGACAGCCTTCAACGGGACGTTGAACCTCGCCGACGGCTAGCCCGACGAACGCGTTTTGACCTGCGAGGACGCCGACAGGTAAGCTGCTCCGTTGGCGTGCGGTGACGCACGGGTCCTCGGGTCAACGTCGGTCGCCGAGGCACCCCACCGCGAATGCCTGACCGGCACCCGGGTCACACCGGGATCCAACCCGAGATTAGAGAAGGTAGACGCTGTGCCTACATACGCGCCGAAGGCGGGTGACACCACGCGGTCGTGGTATGTCATCGACGCCACCGACGTGGTGCTCGGCCGGCTCGCCGTCGCGGCAGCCAACCTGCTGCGTGGCAAGCACAAGCCGACATTCACGCCGAATGTCGACGGTGGCGATTTCGTCATTGTCGTCAATGCTGACAAGGTCGCCATCAGCGGCGACAAGCTCCAGAACAAATACGCCTACCGCCACTCGGGTTATCCCGGCGGTCTGCGCAGGCGCACCATCGGTGAGCTGATGGACAAGCACCCCGACCGGGTCGTCGAACAGGCGATCGTCGGGATGATTCCGCACACCAAGCTCGGTCGTCAGATTCGCAAGAAGCTGAAGGTCTACGCCGGGCCTGACCATCCGCACGCCGCTCAACAGCCGGTGCCGTACGAGATCAAGCAGGTGGCGCAGTGACCGAGATCGTGGAGACCACAGAAACCGTGGCCGAGACCGAGGCGGCTCCGCGCGAGCCCGTCGTGATCGACCGACCCATCCAGACTGTCGGCCGCCGCAAGGAAGCCGTGGTGCGGGTGCGCCTCGTGCCGGGGACCGGCCAGTTCCACCTGGACGGACGCACGCTGGAGGACTACTTCCCGAACAAGGTGCACCAGCAGCTGATCAAGGCTCCGCTGGTGACCGTTGACCGGCTGGACAGTTTCGACATCTATGCCCACCTCGATGGTGGCGGCCCGTCCGGCCAGGCAGGCGCGCTGCGTCTGGCCATCGCCCGGGCCTTGATTCTGGTGCAGCCCGAGGATCGGCCTGCCCTGAAGAAGGCCGGCTTCCTGACTCGTGACCCGCGGGCGATCGAGCGCAAGAAGTACGGCCTCAAGAAGGCTCGTAAGGCGCCTCAGTACAGCAAGCGCTGACGGATTGATCGAAACGCCGGGTGTGCAGTTTGCACGCCCGGCGTTTCGCCTTTTGTCCAGAAGAATCGGTCACAGCGGGTTTGAGACTCTTCATGATCGGGGAGCCCTCACGTCGGAAGCGCGGGCGCTGAGGCGTTCGGCAGACCGAATCTGCCGCCGATACGGGTCACTCAGCCAGCTCGTTGGGGGATCGGCCGACGCTTCCTGACTGAAAGGGATAGATAGATGCAAAACCGTGTGAAGCTTGCGTCCGCGGGCGCCGTCCTGGGTGGAGCCCTATTGGCTGCCGGCGGCCTTGGACTCGCGCACGCCGCTCCGCCGGCAGAGTCCGTCGCCAATGACGGCAAGGTCAACATCAGCGTGACCGCGGGCGGCCAGCAGGTCGGCACCCTCGAGGACGCCTCACTGGCCAACGCGGAGGCCCTCGCCGCCTCCGCCTGCCCCAGCGCCGGAATCAACGCTGAGGCGATCAGGGCGCTCGACGCCAACGGAACGCCGGTGCCAGGCACCTGCGCAGGGCCTGAGGGCGGCCTGACGTTCACCTTCGCCCAGAACGGTGCGGGACAGTCTGAGAACGCGCCGGGTCAGAGCCCGGCCACCACGCCGTCCAGCTCGACGACGACTCCGAGCAGCACCACGGCCAGGTAGTCCCACGAGCGATCTCACCGCCCGCGCCCACCGGGGTGCGGGCGGTGAGTCGTATTGGGAGGCAGGCCGATTCGTTTTGCGTATAGGGCCGAGAACATTTTTTTCTTGCTTCAGTAAACACTGGCAAGATGCGCCGACCAGCAAAGTATTGACATATGAGCTAATTAGACTGCGGGCAGTATTGACGCGGCCAGCAATTCTTTGAGCGATTTTCGGTTTGGATCTACGTCTGATCGAGGAAAGGCCGTTTGCGGAAGCAAGGGTGCTAATCGCGCAGGCGAGGCGCTCCCACTCCGGTGCGACGCACGGAGCTGGTCGGGGGACCGGATCACCACTGGCTTCCCCGAACAGGAAAAAGGAGTATCTCTATGACGTCACGGCTGATGCGGCTGCTTGCTCTCGTAGTCGCCGTCGCTACCCTAGGGCTCGTCGGAGGTATCGGAGCCGGCATGGCTGGCGCGGCACCTCCCGAGGTAGTGGGCAAGAAAACGGTGCAGGTGCGCGGGACGGCCGACGACGGGTCGAAATTCAACGGCCAGTTCACGGTCACGCAATTCCGGCAGGCCGCTGCCGACGCAAGGACACCCGTGGAGGCGGTCGGAGACCTCACAGGCAAGCTGATCCACCCGGGTCAGGGCGCCGCAGCCGAGGATGTGTCGAAGTCCGGCGTTGCAATGCCCGCCGCAGTGGCACAGGCCAGCTGCCAGATTCTCGACCTCGTTCTGGGGCCGCTGACCCTGGATCTGCTGGGACTCCAGGTGCACCTTGACACTGTTCATTTGAACATCACGGCGGTTCCTGGTGCAGGCAACCTGCTCGGCAACCTGCTGTGTCAGGTGGCGGGTCTGCTTGATCCGTCGGGTGCCATCACGAATCTGCTTCAGTTCGTGAACCTGCTGAACCAGCTGCTCGGCTTGCTCGGCTAACGCGAAGGACCCTCACCGCCCGCATCACACCCGAGTGCGGGCGGTGAGTCGCGTCGGCCCGGCGGTTGGCTCTTTTGAGGGCATCTATGAGAAGTTTGTCGGCATGGCCCGACTGTTCGGCACCGACGGAGTGCGCGGCGTCGCCAACCAGGACTTGACCGCTGAGCTGGCTCTTGGCCTTGGCTCGGCGGCCGCCCGCCGCCTCGGCAGCGTCGGGGGGCATGCCCGCCGCATCGCCGTGGTGGGCCGCGACCCACGGGCCAGCAGCGAGATGCTCGAGGCGGCGGTGATCGCAGGAATCACCAGTGAGGGCGTCGACGCGCTGCGAGTCGGTGTCCTTCCGACGCCCGCGGTGGCCTACCTGACCAGCGCGTACGACGCCGACTTCGGCGTGATGATCTCGGCGTCCCACAATCCGATGCCCGACAACGGCATCAAGATCTTCGGGCCCGGCGGCCACAAGCTCGACGACGCCGCCGAGGACCGCATCGAAGAACTCGTGCACCAGGGCCCCGGGAGCCGGCCGACCGGCGCGGGCATCGGCAGGGTCGTCGACGCCGAGGACGCGCTGGACCGCTATCTGCGTCATGCCGCCAAGGCGGTGACCACTCGGCTGGATGGTCTGACTGTGGTCGTCGACTGCGCGCATGGCGCGGCGTCTGCCGCCGCCCCGAGGGCCTACCGCGCGGCGGGTGCCAACGTGATCGCGATCAACGCCGAACCCAACGGGCTCAACATCAACGAGGGCTGCGGTTCCACGCACTTGGAGCAGCTGCAGGCCGCGGTGGTGTCGCACGGCGCCGACCTCGGATTGGCGCATGACGGCGACGCCGATCGGTGTTTGGCGGTCGACGCCACCGGCCGCGCCGTCGACGGCGACGCCATCATGGTGATCCTCGCCCTCGCGATGCGCGACGCCGGCGAGCTGGCGTCGAACACATTGGTGGCGACCGTGATGAGCAATCTGGGGCTGCATTTGGCCATGCGCTCCGCGGGCATCGAGGTCCGCACCACAGGCGTCGGCGACCGTTACGTTCTGGAAGAGCTCCGGGCAGGCGAGTATTCGCTAGGCGGTGAGCAGTCGGGTCACATCGTGATGCCCGCGCTCGGCACCACCGGCGACGGAGTGGTGACCGGATTGCGGCTGATGTCGAGGATGGCACAGACGCGTTCGACTTTGGCGGCGCTGGCCGAGCCGATGCACACCCTGCCCCAAGTGCTGATCAATGTTCAGGTGGCGGACAAGGCGACTGTGGCGGACGCCCCATCCGTCCGTTCAGCAGTGGCCGAAGCACAGGCGCAACTCGGCGATACCGGTCGAATCCTGTTGCGGCCCTCGGGAACTGAGCAGGTCGTTCGCGTGATGGTGGAGGCGGCCGACGAAGACACCGCCCGGCAGGTGGCCGTTCGGGTCGCCGAATCGGTCAGCGACCACCGCTGATATTCGTCGGAACCGACGGGCGTCCACAGGCGTCTGAGCCTGTATGGGACAAGCCGAGGCCGCCGCTGTCGACATCGCGGCGCTGCACGCCATCGCGCGCCAATACGAGGCGGTAGCCGACGCCGTCGAGAGCGCTGTGCGTACACATTTGAGCGGATTGATGTTCGGTGGCGCGACGGCGGGCCGAATGCACGTGGCCCGCGGTGACGCCCTACGTGCGTCCGTAGATCGCGTCGTCGAGCAACTTATGCAGTGGTCTCGCGCGGCGACGGAGATCGCTGTGTCGGTGCGTACCTCGGCCGACCGGTACGCGGAAGCCGACGCCATCGCGGCCAGGCGACTGGGTTAGCGATGTCTGAGAAATACGATGTCGCAGCGAGATTGGCGGAGGGATTGCCTGCCGTCGACAACATCCAGGCCTATGTGTGGGCATGCCACGTGCTCGGCTATGCGAATCCGGACCTGACGCTGCATGCGTCGCAGATCCACGACTGGTACGGCAGCGAGGACGGACTGGACCTACGGGCGCTCGACGCGGATTGCGCAGCCCTGGAGTCGGCGGTAGCTGCTACGGAAGATGCTGTGGCGCGCCAGCATGAGCAACTCGGCGCGTTGTCGGCCGCGTGGCGAGGTGGCGCCGCGGATGCATCGAGGGAGTTCCTGCGTCGCCACGGCGAGGCATCTGCTGCCGTGGCCGCCGCAGTGCGGACGTCGGCGGATGCCTTGGCCACGCTGCGGGACAACTTGTGGCAGGCGGTCGACGGGAAGGTGGCCGCGGCGATCGCGGCCGATGAGGGTACGCCCGACGACTGGCTGGTCGCGGCGCATACAGTGACGATGGGCTCGGGTGATCGGGCGGCCGCCAGTGAGCGGGTCCATCGCGACGTCAAGCCGTTCGTGGACAGCGCTATTCGGGATGGCTGGCTGACGGCAATGCGATCGGCGACGGCCGCGGTGACGAAGGTCTACGATGTTGCGACCGCTGAGGTTGCCGGCGAACCCGAGGTGAATTTCGATGTGCCAGCCGGTCTCGGCCCGGTGTGGATGCCGGCTGCGCGCGCCGATGGGGCCGCGACGGCGCCCGCTGCGGCGACTGCCGTGCTGCCGTCAGCTGCTCCCGCACCACAATGGACGGCGGCGCCCGCGCCGCCACCGATGCCCGGACCGCAGCCGCCTCTGCCGGTTTCGGCGCCGTTGCCCGTTGATCCGGCCGCGGCCGCACCCGCCATGCCTGCGCCACCGTCGGCGCCCTCCATGGGCGCGATGCCGGATTTCGGCAGCGGCCTGACGGGATTCGGTCAGCAGCTCGCCGATGCGTTCGGCAGCCTGCTGGGAACGGCGGATGAGGGCCTGGATACGCCCGAGGTCGACCAGCCCGACATCGACGACGAGCCGAAAGACGAGGAGGCTGAGGATGACGAATCTGCCGATCCTGCAGTGCATCCCGACGACGAGCCTGCCGTCGAGGAATCCGTCGAACCCGCTTCGGCCGACCAGACGTGCCAACCGGTTGAGGAAACGGTTCCGGTCGAGCCGCCGCCGCCACCGCTCGCCGAGCCACCGCCCACCCCTGTGCCGCCGCCACCTGAAGTCGCCTCGGCGCCGCCACCCGAACCCTTGGCTGCCGAGACGCCGTGCGAGATCGCGGCCGACGAACTACCGCAGGTGGGGCAGTGAATGCACAAGCGACAGTTGGCCACTGAGCTCAACACGCTGGCTGAGAACCTCGAAGGGATCCGTGCAACTACGTCAAAGAAGCACCGGGCTGGCAGGTGTCGACCAGCGAGGACCACGGCACCCACACCGCTGATTTCCGCACACCCACCGACGCCACCTACCGTTCGACCGCGCCACCACTGCTCGGCGCGCCGATGATCACCATCAGCGATAGTCGAGGCGCTGCTCGCGGCGGCTGGTGTGTTCCGCTATGCCGACGACTCGGACTCGCTTTCGGGGGTGGCGCCGTGGCTGCCCGCGCTGTATTTCGCGTTCGGCGTCGTCGTTGGCGTGCTCGCCGAAATCGCCGCCAAGGATCGGCAGCCGACCTTCACACGGTCTGCGCCCGGCACGCCAGCGCCGCGCTGACGAAGGCGTCCCGGGCCCGGTTATCCGTCGCCGCATCCCAGATCAGCGTGACCTTGCTCGGGCCGAGGTCCTCGATGGGCAGTACTGTCACATCCGGCCTGCGGTAGAACGCCGTCGTCGATTGCGGCAGAATCACGAAACCCTCACGCGCAGCGACACGTTCGAGCTTTTCCTCCACGGTGTGCGCCGTTTGACTTCCGCGGCGATATTCTGGCAAGGCGATCTCGTACCACTCCGGCACAGTGGCCGGATCCTGCAGCAGTCGCCGGGAAGCCAGATCGGCCAATCGCACAGAACGCTTCTCGGCGAGTGGATCGCCGGCAGACAACACGACGACTCGCGGCTCTTCCAGAAGCGGCACGCTGCCAAGTCCGCTGTGGTCGATGGGTTCACGCGCATACACCACGTCGACTTCACCGCGGCGAATGACGTTGATCTGTTCTGCCCACCCGACCTGGATGACGACGGCGCGCCGCGTCGGGTCTTCGGCCTCGAATGCGGCCGCGGCCGCAGTCGCCAATAGGCCGGGCATCACGGCCACCGTCACGGTCACCGTCTGGTCAGCGACCCGAGAAAGCCTCTGCTGCAACGCCTTCGTCTCAGCGAGCAGAAAGCGCGCGTCGTCAAGCAACTGCTTGCCCGCGATGGTCAACTGTGTTCCCCGCGAGTCGCGCACGAACAGTTGCACGCCGAGTTCGCCTTCGAACGAGCGAATCTGCCGCGACAACACCGGCTGGGCGATATGCAGCCGATCGGCGGCGCGGCCGAAGTTCAGTTCCTCGGCCACGGCCACGAAGTAGCGCAACTTGCGCAGGTCGAGATCGGGCGCGGCCATACCACAAGGGTATCGCCAGGCGACGAAAAGAGTCTTGGACGCCGCCACGAGACATCGAGACAGTGGAGACATGAGCTTGAAGAACGCAAGAGTCCTCGTCATCGGCGGCACGTCCGGCATCGGCCTGGGTGTCGCGTCCGCGGCGGCCGAACGCGGCGCGACCCCGATCGTCGTGTCTCGCCAGCAGTCCAGCGTCGACCGCGCGCTCGGTCAACTTCCAGAAGGGGCCCGCGGCGCGACCGTCGACCTCACCGACCCGGATTCGCTCCGCCGGCTCGCCGCCGACGTCGGCGACATCGAGCACCTGGTCTTCACCGCCGGCGAGTCGCTGGCCTTGGTGTCGTTCGACGACCTGACTCCCGACATCATCGACCACTACTACCGGACGAGGTTGAGTGGCGCGCTCAGCGCGATCCGGGTTTTCCGCCCCCTCATCACCGCTGGCGGCTCGATCACGCTCACCAGTGGGACCGCAGGCGAGACACCGAGTTTCGGTGCCATGCCCGTCAGCATCTGCGGTGCGATGAATGCGTTGACAAAGGCACTCGCCTTCGAATTGGCGCCGATCCGGGTCAACGCCGTCGCCCCTGGCGTCGTGCGCACGCCGTTGTGGGACTCCTTCAGTGAGACCGACCGCCAGACCCTTTATGACCAGACAGCGCAACAGCTTCCCTTGGGCCGGATCGGGGAGGTCGCCGATACGGCGCTCGCCTATCTGTACTGCATGGAGCAGGAGTGGGGCACCGGCGTCGTGCTGACTGTCGACGGTGGCACATTGCTCGTTTGAGGCGAGGCATCGCGCCTAGAGCAACCCCTGCAACTCCTCGACGAACCGCACTGATTCGCGGCGGTCGCCCGAAAGTGGCTGCAGCAGAAGCGTCGTGGCACCACCCTCGGTGAACGCGGCCAACCGCTCCTTGACGTAGCCGCGTGGGCCCACCAACGAGACACTGCGCACCAGTTCGTCGGGGACCGCCGCGATGGCCTCTTCCTTTTTGCCGCCGAGGTACAGGTCCTGAATATGATTGGCCACCTCGCCGAACCCATAGCGGGTTGCCAGGTTGTGGTAGAAGTTGCGGCCCCTGGCGCCCATGCCGCCGATGTAGAGCGCCAGTTGCGGTTTGACCCAAGCCAATCGGTCATCGACGTCGTCCCCGATCGCCAATGGCGCACTGACCATGATGTCCAGCGGACCCAATGACGGATCCCGCTTCGCGAACCCCGCGCGCAACGATTCACCCCATACGTCGTCGGCCTTCTCCGGATAGAAGAACACCGGCTGCCAGCCCTCGGCGATCTCGGCGGTGAGCTGAACGTTCTTCGGGCCGAGTGCGGCAATGGTGATCGGGATGCGGTCACGGACCGGATGATTGATCAGCTGCAGCGGCTTGCCCAGACCCGTGCCGCGGTCGGCCGGCAGCGGCACCTGGTAGTACTTCCCGTCATAGGTGACGCGTTCGCGGCGCCACACCTGCCTGCAGATGTCGACCACCTCACGCGTGCGGCCGAGCGGCGCGTCGAACGGCACGCCATGGAAGCCCTCCATCACCTGCGGCCCGGACGTGCCGATGCCCAACCGGAAGCGGCCGTCGGAGACGTAGTCGAGGCCCGCCGCGGTCATCGCGAGCAGCGACGGCGTGCGGATGTAGATGGGCACGACGCCGGTGCCGAGCTCGATCGTCGACGTCCTGGCCGCCAAAAAGCCCAACTGGCTGATCGCGTCGTACGAGTAGGCCTCGGCCACCAGCGCGATGTCGACGCCGATCTTCTCCAGTTCGACGACCTGGTCGACCGCCTCGAGAAAGCCGCCCGCGTAGTTGAGAAAGATCCCTGTCCGCATCACGAAGTTATACACCCAACCGGTTGGTTGGCCGCGCTCAGGGTTTCAAGAGCGCGACGACCTTGTTTTCCATGTCCACCGGATCGTCGGCGAACGGGTCGACCGCCGGCGCCTTCGGCAGGTCGGCTTCGGCGTCGGCGAAGTCGGCGTAGGCCTTGTCGCCGGTCAGCGTGTGCAGCAGGTAGCCGGTGAGCAGCGCCCGCACCACCTTCTGCGTGCTGCGGTCGGCCCCAGGCAGTCCGACGACGCGCGCCAGTCGCCTGCCTTCGATCAGACCGCCCGCCTTGGCCTTGTGTACGGTGCGAAGCGTTGCGCCCTGCCAAACCCGGGCCAATTCAACGGCGTTGGAGCGCAACGTCATCGGGTCACCCGGCGCAGTGAGCACCAGCCCGGAGACTTTCAGCGACGCCGCGGGCTCCTCCGCGGGCGGCTTCGTGACGGTCGGGAACAGGGCCGCGACGGCTTTCGGCCCACTGGGCAGCCCCGCGGCCGCGAACACCGCCGCCGATCCGCCGAAACCGTGCCCGACCACGCCGAGCTTGCCCGGATGCACGCTGATCTTTCCCGACCCCAACCGCACCCCCGCGACGATGTCCAACGTGGTGCCCAGGTCGAACGCCAGATTCAGCGCCGACGGTGCCACGCTTCGCTCGGTATCAGGTGCGGCGGCGACGATGCCCCACGACGCCAGGTGCTCGAGGGTGCCGTCGTAGCGGTCGGTTCTGGCCAGCCAGTCGTGAGCGAATGCCACCCCCGGCAGATTGAGCCCGGACTCCGGCGTGTAGACAGTGCCGGGCATACCGGCGAAGGCCAGGTCACCGCGCAGAACGCGGTGCGGTCCGCGGCGGGTCAAAGCGCTGAAAAGCTTCTTCGTGCGGGCCACCATCGAACCGTAGCGCAGCAGGTCTGCCGCGACTCTTGCACTACCCTGGATCGCTATGTGCGGAATCGTCGGATACGTCGGGCAGCGCCCTGCCTGTGGCATCGTCGTCGACGCACTGCGCCGCATGGAGTACCGCGGCTACGACTCGGCCGGGGTGGCGCTGTTCGACGGCCGCGGCGGCATGACCGTGCGGAGGAAGGCCGGTCGGCTCGCCAACCTGGAAGCCGCACTCGCCGATACGGACGACGGCTGTCTGGCAGGCAGCACCGGCCTCGGCCACACCCGCTGGGCCACCCACGGCAGGCCCACCGACCGCAATGCCCACCCACACCGCGACGCCGCTGGCAAGATCGCCGTCGTCCACAACGGGATCATCGAGAACTACGCGCCGTTGCGTGCGGGGTTGGAAGCCGCGGGTGTCGAGTTCGCCAGTGACACCGACACCGAGGTCGCGGTGCACCTGGTCTCGCGGCAGTACGACGAGGGGGACACGGCAGGCGACTTCGCCGCCTCCGTCCTCGCGGTGCTGCGCAGGCTCGAAGGCCACTTCACACTTGTCTTCGCCAGCGCAGATGCGCCGGGGATGATCGTCGCGGCCCGACGCTCCACGCCGCTGGTCGTCGGCGTCGGCGATGGCGAGATGTTCATCGGCTCCGACGTCGCCGCATTCATCGAGCACACCCGCAGCGCGGTCGAACTCGGCCAGGACCAGGCGGTGGTGATCACCGCCGACCGTTACGAGATCTTCGATTTCGACGGCAACCCGGACGAGGCCAACGCGCGTCCGTTCCACATCGATTGGGACCTGTCCTCCGCCGAGAAGGGCGGCTACGAGTACTTCATGCTCAAGGAGATCGCGGAACAGCCCGCCGCGGTCGCCGACACCCTGCTCGGCCACTTCGCAGGTGGCCGCATTGTGCTCGACGAGCAGCGGCTCTCCGACCAGGAACTGCGCGATATCGACAAGGTCTTCGTCGTCGCGTGTGGTACCGCGTATCACTCCGGGCTGCTCGCCAAGTACGCCATCGAGCACTGGACGCGGCTGCCCGTCGAGGTCGAGCTCGCCAGTGAATTCCGCTATCGCGACCCGGTTTTGGACAGCCACACGCTGGTGGTCGCCATCTCACAGTCCGGCGAGACCGCTGACACGCTCGAGGCGGTGCGGCACGCCAAGGAGCAGAAGGCCAAGGTGCTCGCCATCTGCAACACCAACGGCAGCCAGATTCCGCGGGAATGCGACGCGGTGCTCTACACCCGCGCCGGTCCGGAGATCGGCGTCGCGTCGACCAAGACGTTCCTTGCCCAGATCGCGGCGAATTACCTTGTCGGGCTTGCCCTAGCGCAAGCCAGAGGCACCAAGTACCCCGACGAGGTGGAGCGCGAGTACCGCGACCTGGAGGCGATGCCGGAATTGGTCTCGCAGGTGCTGCAGACCGCCGAACCGGTCGCCGCGCTGGCACACCGGTTCGCGCAGTCATCGGCGGTGCTGTTCCTCGGCCGCCACGTCGGCTACCCCGTCGCCCTCGAGGGCGCGCTCAAACTCAAGGAATTGGCGTATATGCACGCCGAGGGCTTCGCCGCCGGTGAGCTCAAACACGGCCCGATCGCACTGATCGAAGACGATCTGCCGGTGATCGTCGTGATGCCGTCGCCCAAGAACTCCCCGACGCTGCACGCCAAGCTGCTGTCGAACATCCGGGAGATTCAGGCTCGCGGCGCCATCACCCTCGTCATCGCCGAAGAGGGTGACGACACCGTGCGCCCCTACGCGGATCACCTGATCGAAATTCCCGCGGTGTCAACGCTGTTCCAGCCGCTGCTGTCGACAATCCCGTTGCAGATCTTCGCCGCCGGTGTCGCGCAGGCCCGTGGGTACGACGTGGACAAGCCCCGCAACCTGGCGAAGTCGGTCACCGTCGAGTAGTGCCCATGTGGCGGAGCAACATCGGTGCGCCCGCGGCGATGTTCCCGCCCGTCCCTGATGCGCTTCAACGTCGAGTGTTCAGTTGGATGAGCGGCGCCCGAGTAGCGCTGTGGCCGGCCGCATCGCACGCGATCGATGGCGAGTTTCCTGCTGACATCGCGGAAACCGCGGCGGCGTTCTGGGACGGCGTGTCAGCCGATGAGGTACCGATCGAGGAACGGGCGGACCAACGCGACCACCTCGGCCAGCCTGCTCTCCAGCAAGAAGTGACCGCCGTCGAGCAAGTTGATCTCGGCGGCGGGCAGGTCGCGCTCGAACGCCAATGCCCCGTCCGGCCCGAAGATCTGGTCATTGCGGCCCCATACGGCCAGCAGTGGCACCTGCGAGTTGCGGAAATATTCATGCACGCTCGGGTAGAGGTCGACGTTGGAGCTGTAGTCGGCGAACAGTTCGAGCTGTGCGGCCACCCGCTGTGGAGTGCTCGCCACCGCCCAGTGCGCCGTCACCCAGGCATCGGGATCGAGCACCGACGGGTCCGAAACACCATGCGTGAATTGCCATTTCACTCCCTCGGAGCTGATGAGGTCCAGCAATGGTGCGGCGTTGGCTTCGGAACGTTCCCTGCCGTAGGCGAACAGTGGCTCCATCACATCGCCGACAAACCCCTCGACGTAGGCATTGCCGTTCTGTGTGATGATCGCCGCGATGCGTTCGGGGTGGCGCAAAGCCAACCGCCAGCCCACTGGCGCGCCGTAGTCCTGGACGAAGATCGCATACCGCCGCAAACCGAGGTGATCCAGTAGCGCGTCGACATGGTCCGCGAGGTTGTCGAAGGTGTACTCGAAGTCGTCGACATCAGGCACTTCTGACTGTCCGAAGCCGGGATAGTCGGGGGCGACGACCTGATAGCGGTCCGCGAGTGCCGGAATCAGATTGCGGTACTGGCTCGAACTGTTCGGGGTGCCGTGCAGCAGAACGACGGCGGGCGCCGACCGCGACCCTGCCTCACGGTAGAAGACCCTGCGACCGGCGATCTCGGCGGTGTGATGGTGCGCCATTTCTAACCCCTTAAATCCAACATAACAGTTAGCAATAGTAGACACGCTTGAACCTAACCTGTCAAAAGTTTTATGATGGTTAGCATGGCTGCGATAGCGGATTGGCAGACGGTGCTGCTGGACCTGCTCAACACCACGCCCGTGATCGACGGCCAGATGGTCGATCAGCTCGACGGCCGCTGGCTCCGCGCGCACGGCGGCCCCAAGGACGTCGATGATGCTCGAGCAGTGCGCGACGACTTGCAGCGAGTCGTTCGAATGGAAGCGGACGCGTCGGTGCTGCGCCGCTATCTCTCCGACACCCGCAAGGTGCCCGACATCGGGGCCGACGGGGTGGCATGGTCGCTCGAAGCCGATTGGCAGGCGCGCGTGGTGCTGGCCTGGGGCGAACTGGAACGAGAGATGCCCGGCCGCTTGCGGCCGTGCGCCAACGATGACTGCCGGCTATTCCTCATCGACCGCTCCCGCGCCGGAACCGCGCGGTGGTGCTCGATGAGCGGGTGCGGCAATCGCATGAAGGCCCGCCGCCACTACAGCAGGACCCGCAGGGGCTGAAACGTCGCTGTCAAAGTCCCAGTCATGGAATCCTGGCTGGGATGCGGCACTACTACACCGCCGACGAGATCCGCGAAGCCGAAGCGCCGCTACTGGCGTCGCTGCCCGACGGTGGCCTCATGCGGCGGGCAGCCTTCGGGTTGGCAAGGGCGATCGCCCGCGAACTGATGCTGCTGACCGGAGGCATCTCGGGCCGCCGGATATGCGCGGTGGTTGGTTCCGGCGACAACGGCGGAGACGCGCTGTGGGCCGCGACGTACCTGCGTCGGCGCGGGGCCGCCGCCGCCGCGGTGCTGCTGAATCCGGAGCGCGCGCACAAGGCCGCGCTGGCCGCGTTCCGCGGAGCCGGCGGCAGATTGGTAGAAAGTGTCCCGGAGACAACCGATCTGGTGATCGACGGCGTAGTCGGCATCTCGGGGTCCGGGCCCTTGCGACCCAACGCGGCCGAGATCTTCGCCGATGTGCGCGCTCCGGTCGTCGCGGTCGACATCCCCAGCGGAATCAACGTGCAGACCGGGGGCACCGACGGACCGCACGTGCATGCCGCGCTGACCGTCACCTTCGGCGGTCTGAAACCGGTTCACGCGTTGGGGGATTGCGGCCGCGTCGAACTGATCGACATCGGGCTGGACCTGCCGTCCTCCTCTGAGATGCTCGGATTGGAGGCCGCCGACGTCGCCGCCCTTTGGCCCGCACCGGGACCGAAGGACGACAAGTACACGCAGGGCGTCACGGGCGTCCTGGCCGGTTCGGCCACATATCCCGGCGCGGCGGTGCTGTGCACAGGCGCTGCCGTCGCCGCCACGTCCAGCATGGTGCGTTACGCGGGATCTGCGGGGCCGCAAGTCCTTTCGCAATGGCCGGAGGTCATCGCCGCACCGAGTCCGCAGGCGTCGGGTCGCGTGCAGGCATGGGCCGTCGGCCCCGGACTGGGCACCGACCAAGCCGGCGCGGCCGCGCTGTCGTTCGCCTTGGCCACCGATCTGCCGGTGATCGTCGATGCCGACGCACTGACCATCCTCGCCGCACATCCGGACCTGGTCGAAGGTCGCACAGCGCCAACCGTTTTGACGCCGCACGCAGGTGAATTCGCACGGCTCGCCGGTGCTCCGCCAGGCAACGACCGTGTCGCCGCCACGCGCAAGCTGGCCGACCGACTCGGTGCCACCGTGCTGCTCAAGGGCAACGTCACGGTCGTCGCCGAACCAGCGGGACCGGTTCACCTCAATCCGGCGGGCCAATCGTGGGCCGCCACCGCGGGATCCGGTGACGTGTTGTCGGGCATCATCGGGGCGCTGTTGGCTGCCGGGTTACCGCCAGGGCGGGCAGCCGCCGCGGCCGCGTTCGTGCACGCGCGTGCCGCCAACTTGTCGGCAGCAGATCCAGGCCCGCGTCCCGCGCCGACGTCCGCGTCACGCATCCTCGCTCATGTTCGTGCCGCAATCGCATCGCTATAGAAAGGACTTGTTGTGCCGCGCAAGCTGACTCATGCCCCGAGCATCACCCCGGCCTACACCGGGCGGTTGTCGATGGCGCCGGTGCCGTCGCTGAGACTGCCCGACGACGCGATGGATCCCGATGCGGCATACCGCTTCATCCATGACGAGTTGATGCTGGACGGGAGCAGCAGACTGAACCTCGCGACGTTCGTCACCACCTGGATGGACCCCCAGGCCGAGCGGCTGATGGCGGAGACGTTCGACAAGAACATGATCGACAAGGATGAGTACCCGGCCACCGCCGCGATCGAGCAGCGCTGCGTCTGCATGGTGGCCGATCTGTTCCACGCCGAGGATCTGCGCGACGACGACCCGTCCAGCGCCGTGGGCGTTTCCACGATCGGGTCGAGCGAGGCGGTGATGCTCGCAGGCCTTGCAATGAAGTGGCGCTGGCGCGAGAAGGTGGGCAAGGACTGGAAGGGCCGTACACCCAATCTGGTGATGGGCGCCAACGTGCAGGTGGTGTGGGAGAAGTTCTGCCGCTACTTCGACGTGGAACCGCGCTACCTGCCGATGGCCGACGACCGCTACGTGATCACCCCCGAACAGGTGCTGGACAACGTCGACGAGGACACCATCGGTGTGGTGGCGATCCTGGGCACCACATTCACCGGTGAACTGGAGCCGATCGCCCAGATCTGCGCTGCGCTGGACAAGCTCGCGGCCAGCGGCGGCTGCGACGTTCCTGTGCACGTCGACGCGGCCAGCGGCGGTTTCGTGGTCCCGTTCCTGCATCCCGATCTGGAGTGGGACTTCCGGCTGCCGCGGGTGGTCTCGATCAACGTCAGCGGGCACAAGTACGGCCTGACGTATCCGGGCATCGGATTCGTGGTGTGGCGCAGCAAGGAGTATCTGCCGGAGGATCTGGTGTTCCGGGTCAACTACCTGGGCGGCGATATGCCGACGTTCACCCTGAACTTCTCCCGGCCAGGCAACCAGGTGGTGGGGCAGTATTACAACTTCCTTCGACTCGGCCGCGAGGGTTACAGCCAGGTGATGAGCTGCCTGTCGTCGACCGCACGCTGGCTGGGTGACCAACTCCGCGCGAGCAAGCACTTCGAGGTGGTCTCCGACGGTTCGGCCATCCCGGTGGTCAGCTTCCGGCTCGCCGGTGACTTCGGCTACACGGAATTCGACGTCTCACACGCGTTGCGTGCCTACGGCTGGCAGGTGCCCGCTTACACCATGCCGACCGGTGCCGAGGACATCACGATGCTGCGCGTCGTGGTCCGGGAGGGATTCTCAGCGGATCTGGCCAGAGCCCTTCACGACGACACCATCACGGCGCTCAACCACCTTGACGAGCTCAAACCCGGCGGCCATTACGACGAGGTGCAGCCGTTCGCGCACTAGACCTCGACGGTTTCGCCGGGCCGGGGGCGCATCACGGCGGGCCGCCACCGGGGCGGCAGCGCGAACAGCGCGGCGGCGAGAAGCGCCACCACAGCGATCGCGATCCCGCCGATCACCGGTGCTGATGCCGCGCGGAAGACGTTCTCGAGCAGCAGGTAAGCACCGAAGAACAGGAACAGCCCGGCGGCGACGAGCTGGATGGCGCGCTCGGGAAGATGTTTGCCCGCGACCGCGCCGACCACAATTGCGAGTGCGTCCGCAGCCACCATGCCGAGCGTGGAGCCGATCCACACGCCCACCCAGTCGTGGTCCGCGGCAAGGGTCACGGTCGCCAGCATCGTCTTGTCGCCCAGCTCGGCAAGCAGGAAAGCCGACGTGACCGCGAAGAACGCGGGCGCACTGGAGCGCTGTGCACGGGTGGCCTCGTCGTCAGAAAGGCTGTCGCCGCGCAGCGTCCACAAGCCGAACAGGACGAACGCGACACCGGCCAACAGGCTCAGGAGGTGCGTCGGTAACGCCGCGCCCAGATAATGGCCGACCGCCACGGAAATCAGGTGCACCGCGGTGGTGGCGACGGTTATCCCGGCGAGCACCACCCACCAGCGATGTCGCAGCGCAAACGTCATCGCCATCAGCTGCGACTTGTCGCCCAACTCCGCCACGAAGATGACAGCGAAGCTCAACAGCAAGGCGGCGAACACCAAGAACTCCTCGGTCGGTGGCTGACGCCCGGAGGAATCAGGACAGCCCTCCGGCCGACAACCGAAACGGTCATCCGGCCGAAGGTCTCGCCTACCGGCTGTGTCACCGGTCCGGGTGACCGGGCCGCGAGCCGAAAGCTGCGGGGCCAGTATGTCGATCACCCGATTCGGGGCTACTCCCCTTCGTTGCGGCCATGCTACGCAGGCCGAAGCCATCCGTGCAACTCGGACAGCGCGAAAACCATGCGGGGCCAATAAGTTTGGACGTCGACGCGAAAAAGTTTGGATACCCTCACTCTTTCGTCAGCTAGACGCCAGTTTCGCTGACGGCCCTCCGGAGGCGGCGGCCGATGCCAGGGGTCTGGGACAATGGCGGTGATGACGCAAACGACCGGGATTTCGCTGGCTCCGACGGCGGCCGCCCAGGCCGTCGTCGATCTTGAAGCGGTCGCCCACAACGTGCGACTACTACGTGAGCGGGCCGGGTCAGCGCAGGTCATGGCGGTTGTCAAGGCCGACGGCTATGCACACGGCGCAACCCAAGTCGGCCGTGCGGCGCTGGCCGCCGGTGCGGCCGAACTGGGGGTTGCCACCATCGACGAAGCGCTGGCCTTGCGCCGCGACGGCATCACCAGCCCGATTTTGGCGTGGCTGCACGCGCCGGGCGTCGACTTCGGTCCCGCGCTGCGCGCGGACGTCGAGATCGCCGTCTCCTCGGTGCGCCAACTCAACGACCTCCTGGACGCGATCGAGAGAACGGGCCACACCGCGACCGCTACCGTCAAGGTCGACACCGGCCTGAGTCGTAACGGCGCGAGCCCGGCAGAGTACGCGCAGGTGCTGCCCTTACTTCGCCGCGCACAGGCCGACGGCGCGGTGCGGATACGGGCCATCATGTCGCACCTGGCGCACGGCGACGATCCGGACAACCCGTTCAATGACCTCCAGGCGCAACGCTTGACCGATATGGTCGCGCAGGCGCACGGGCAGGGGGTGGACTACGAGATCGTGCACCTGTGCAACTCGCCGGCCGCGCTGGCCCGTCCGGATCTGGCCTTCGACATGGTCCGGCCTGGCATCGCGGTGTACGGCCAGACGCCCATTCCCGAACGCGGCGATATGGGGTTGCGGCCGGCGATGACATTGAAATGCCCTGTCGCGCTCGTCCGTTCGGTGCAGGCTGGCGACGGCGTGTCCTACGGTCGCACCTGGGTCGCGGAGCGCGACACCACCCTGGCGTTGTTACCGATCGGCTACGCCGACGGGGTGTTCCGGACGCTGAGCGGCCGCATCGATGTACTGATCAACGGTCGACTCCGGCGAAGCGTCGGTCGCATCTGTATGGACCAGTTCGTCGTCGATCTCGGTCCCGGTGAGGTCGACGTCGCTGAGGGCGACGACGCCATCCTGTTCGGCCCGGGTACCCAAGGTGAGTCGACCGCACAGGACTGGGCCGATCTGCTCGGCACCATCAACTATGAAGTGGTCACCAGTCCTCGCGGCAGGGTCACCCGGACGTATCGTGGATCGGTGGGCCAAAGTCGTTGAGAGACAACGAGACTGATCGAGCACCGGACCGACGGTCCCATGCGCCGTGGCTGGCGGGCGCGGCCGGGATGACGGCGGTCGGCACCGCGGCGGGGGTATCCGTGGCCAGGTCGCTGCGTCGGCGGGTCAGCACCGAAGACCCCTACCAGAACGAGGACTTCGAACTGCTCGAGGCCGACCGCAGCCACATCGTCACCACACCCGACGGTGTCGACCTCGCGGTCCGCGAAGTCGGCCCGCAGGACGCCTTTCTGACGGTGGTGTTCGCCCACGGTTTCTGCCTGCGGATGGGCGCCTTCTACTTTCAGCGCGCACTACTTGCCGACCAATGGGGTCGCCAGGTCCGCATGGTGTTCTACGACCAGCGTGGTCACGGCCATTCGGGTGAGGCGTCCCCGGAGTCCTACACCGTCGAACAACTGGGCAAGGACCTGGAAACCGTGCTGGCGGTGATGGCGCCGCGCGGCCCCGTGGTGTTGGTCGGGCACTCGATGGGCGGCATGACCGTGCTGTCGCACGCCCGGCAGTTCCCGCACCGATACCCGACCCGCGTCGTGGGTGCGGCGATCATCGCCTCAGCGGCTGAAGGGGTTTCGCGATCCCCGCTCGGTGAGATCCTGAAGAATCCCGCACTTGAAGCGGCGAGGTTCGCCGTGCGCTACGCCCCGAAGACGGTGCACCGCACCCGCGGCGTGGCCAAGTCGGTGATCGCACCGATCCTGCGGGCGGCCTCCTACGGCGACGAGGAGATCAGCCCGAGCATCGTGGCGTTCTCCGAGAGGATGATGCACGACACCCCGATCGCCACGCTGGTGGAGTTTCTGCACGCGCTGGAGGTGCACGACGAGACCGCAGGGTTGGCGACGCTGGCGAAGGTGCCCACCTTGATCGCCTGCGGAGACCGCGACCTGCTCACCCCGATGGAGTACTCGCAGCACATGGCTGCCGCGCTGCCGAAGTCGGAGCTGGCGATCGTCGGAGGCGCAGGACATTTGGTGCAGCTAGAGCAGCCGGAGGCGATCGACGACGGTTTGGTCCGGCTCGTCGAGCGCGCCACCCCGTCGAAGCTGGTCGCGCTCACACGCCGGGTGCGGGAACGGGTGCGCAACCATGGGTGAGCGCACCTCCGGGACAGCTGAACTCGCCACCGCCGACGACACCATCGCACTGGGCGCGCAACTCGGCAAACACCTGCGCGCAGGCGACGTGGTGGTGTTGTCCGGACCGTTGGGGGCGGGGAAAACGGTGCTGGCCAAGGGAATCGCGCAAGCGATGAATGTAGAAGGACCGGTCATCTCGCCGACGTTCGTGCTCGCCCGCGTGCATCGCGCCCGTACGCCCGGCGCCCCCGCGCTGATCCACGTCGACCTGTACCGGTTGCTCGACCATGGCTCCGTCGACCTGCTCGCCGAACTCGATTCGCTCGACCTGGACACCGATCTCGACGACGCCGTCGTTGTGGTCGAGTGGGGTGAAGGTGTGGCGGAACGACTTTCGGACAGCCACCTCGACATCCGGCTCGAACGCGGATCCGACACCGAGGCGCGAACCGCGATATGGCAGTGGAGCCGACAGTGACGACCATCCTGGCCATCGACACCGCAACGCCCGCGGTCACTGCCGGGGTGGTGCGGCTCGATGGCTTTGAAATTCTTGGCGAACGAGTCACCGTCGACGCCAGGGCGCACGCCGAGCAGCTGACGCCCAACGTGCTCGGCGCGCTTGCCGATGCCGGTCGAACCGTCGCCGACCTCGATGCTGTCGTCGTCGGTTGCGGGCCTGGACCTTTCACGGGGCTGCGGGTCGGGATGGCAACTGCGGCGGCATATGGTCACGCACTCGACATTCCGGTGCATGGGGTGTGCAGCCTGGACGCGATCGGTATCGACACCGTCGGGGATGCGCTCGTGGTGACCGATGCCCGGCGTCGAGAGGTCTATTGGGCTCGTTACCGCGACGGTGTCCGTGTCGAGGGTCCTGCCGTCAACGCGCCCGCCGATGTGCCAGGCGCGGAACAGCAATTGACCCGCCCGCCTGCCTATCCGACGGTGTCGGGTCTGGTGCGGGCGGTCGCCGACTGGGCGGGCGAGCCCGCGCCGCTGGTACCGCTGTATCTGCGCCGTCCCGACGCCAAACCGTCGGTGGTGACCAAGTGAACATCGTCTACACCGGGTTGACCCGAGAGGACGCGGCGCGCTGCGCGGAGTTGGAAGCCCAGTTGTTCGCGGGCGACGATCCATGGCCAGCCCGTGCGTTCATCGCCGAATTGGCGGCCGAACACATCCGCTACGTTGCCGCGCGCGCAGATGACAAACTCGTCGGCTACGCTGGAATCTCCCGACTTGGGCGAAAGAAGCCGTACGAGTACGAGATTCACACGATCGGCGTGGATCCGGCTTATCAGGGGCAGGGCATCGGCAGGCGGATGATGACCGAACTGCTCGACTACGCCTCGGATGGAACGGTTTTCCTCGAGGTGCGCACCGATAACGAGCCCGCCATCGCTTTGTACCAGAGCCTTGGCTTCGTCAATGTCGGCTTGCGCCGTCGGTATTACCGCGCCAGCGGCGCCGACGCCTACACCATGAGACGGGATCCGCGATGACGATCATCCTGGCCATCGAAAGCTCGTGCGACGAAACGGGTGTCGGCATCGCGCGCCTTGACCGCGGGGGCACGGTGACGCTGCTCGCCGACGAGGTGGCGTCCAGCGTCGACGAACACGCGCGGTTCGGCGGGGTGGTACCCGAGATCGCGTCCCGAGCTCACCTCGAGGCGCTCGGCCCCACCATGCGGCGCGCGCTGGCGGCCGCGGAGATCGACAAACCGGACATCGTCGCCGCGACCATCGGCCCCGGACTGGCGGGCGCGCTGTTGGTGGGAGTGGCTGCGGCCAAGGCCTATTCGGCCGCCTGGCAGGTTCCGTTCTACGCCGTCAACCACCTCGGCGGCCACCTGGCGGCCGATGTGTACGATCACGGCCCGCTGCCCGAGAGTGTCGGCCTGCTGGTGTCGGGCGGGCACACCAACCTGCTGCACATCCGGTCGCTGGGGGAGCCGATCGCCGAACTCGGCAGCACCGTCGACGACGCCGCGGGTGAGGCGTACGACAAGGTCGCGCGGCTGCTCGGTCTTGGCTATCCCGGCGGCAAGGTGCTCGACGACCTTGCCCGACAAGGTGACCGCGACGCCATCGTGTTCCCGCGCGGCATGACCGGGCCCCGCGACGACCCGTATGCGTTCAGCTTCTCCGGGCTCAAGACTGCGGTGGCCAGATATGTGGAAAGTCATCCCGACGCGCCGCAGGCCGACGTTGCGGCTGGTTTCCAGGAGGCGGTGGCCGACGTGCTGACGCTGAAGGCTGTGCGCGCCGCGAAGGAACTGGAGGTCTCGACACTGTTGATCGCGGGCGGAGTGGCCGCGAATTCGCGTCTGCGTGAACTGGCGGAGAAACGATGCGCGGCCAACGGGTTGACGCTGCGGGTTCCGCGGCCGCGGCTGTGCACCGACAACGGCGCGATGATCGCATCCTTCGCGGCGCATCTGATCGCGGCGGGAGCATCACCGTCGCCGTTGGACGCGGCCAGCGACCCCGGCCTGCCGGTAGTGAAAGGACAAGTGGCTTGATCGAGGACAAGCTCGCCATCACCGAATTGCTCTATCGCTACGCCGAGCTGATCGACGCAGGAGACTTCGACGGTGTGGGCCGGTTGCTGGCCCGCGCAACTTTCGCAGGCACCAGGTCGCGCCGGAGCCGCGCAGCCGGCGACATTCAGCCGGGGACGTCGGGCGCCGAGGCCATCGCCAAGTTGTTCGGCGCGACTACCCGTCGTCATCCCAGTCACGGCAACACACCGCGCACCCGGCACCTGGTGCTCAACCCGATTGTGGAGATCAGCGGCGAGCGAACAGCCACCGCCAGGTCGACCTTCTGCGTCGTCCAGAACACCGAGACCGTGCCGCTGCAGCCGATCGTGGTCGGCCGCTATTTCGACACCTTCACCTGCGACGATGACGGGTGGTACTTCACCGGGCGTCAGGTCGACGTCGAGATGATCGGCGACATCTCCGCCCACCTGATGTTCGACCCGCGCGACTTTGACCGTTAGTACCGGGGGGACCTTGAGTGCTAGCACTCTCCTGTATAGAGTGCTAGGTGGCACGCGGCCAACCCCCTGCTCCGGCACCCGCGACGACGGCGCGAGGGCTCGGACGCTTGCCGAACACCTGTAATGCTGGCATCCGGGGATTGGCTCCGGATCAACAACCCGAACTACTGGAGGGCTCCATCGTGGCGAGCGTGAACATCAAGCCACTCGAGGACAAGATCCTCGTTCAGGCCAACGAGGCCGAGACCACGACCGCGTCCGGTCTGGTCATCCCCGACACCGCCAAGGAGAAGCCGCAAGAAGGCACCGTCGTCGCAGTCGGCCCCGGCCGGTGGGATGAGGACGGCGAGAAGCGGATTCCGCTCGACGTGTCCGAGGGCGACGTCGTCATCTACAGCAAGTACGGCGGCACCGAGATCAAGTACAACGGCGAGGAGTACCTGATCCTGTCGGCCCGCGACGTACTGGCAGTCGTCAACAAGTAGGCAAACGTGTCCCGCCCCGGAGATCCCCGTACTTGCGGGTGATGTCCGGGGCGGAGCGCGTCATACGGAGAGTCATCTATGAGCAAGCAGATAGAATTCAACGAAACTGCGCGCCGCGCAATGGAAGCCGGCGTAGACAAGCTCGCCGACGCGGTTCGCGTGACGCTGGGGCCGCGCGGTCGGCACGTCGTGTTGGCCAAGGCCTTCGGTGGCCCGCAGGTCACCAATGACGGCGTCACGGTCGCCCGCGAAATCGACCTCGAGGATCCATTCGAGAACCTGGGCGCCCAGCTGGTGAAGTCGGTCGCCACCAAGACCAACGACGTCGCAGGCGACGGCACCACCACCGCGACCGTGCTGGCGCAGGCGATCGTCAAGGCCGGGCTGCGGCAGGTTGCCGCGGGCGCCAACCCGATCGCACTTGGCTCGGGTATCAGCAAGGCCGCCGACGCAGTGTCGGAGGCGCTGCTGGCAGCGGCCACACCGGTGTCGGACAAGAAGGCCATCGCGCAGGTCGCGACGGTGTCATCGCGCGACGAGCAGGTCGGTGAGCTGGTCGGCGAGGCGATGACCAAGGTCGGTGCCGACGGCGTCGTCACGGTCGAGGAGTCCTCGACCATGAACACCGAACTGGAGATCACCGAGGGCGTCGGCTTCGACAAGGGTTTCATCTCGGCGTACTTCGTCACCGACTTCGACGCGCAGGAAGCCGTGCTCGAGGACGCATTGGTGCTGCTGCACCGCGAGAAGATCAGCTCGCTGCCCGATCTCCTTCCGCTGCTCGAGAAGGTCGCCGAGTCGAGCAAGCCGCTGCTGATCGTCGCCGAAGATGTTGAGGGCGAAGCGCTTTCGACACTGGTGGTCAACGCGATCCGCAAGACGCTGAAGGCAGTCGCGGTCAAGGCGCCGTTCTTCGGAGATCGTCGCAAGGCGTTCCTCGACGACCTTGCCGTCGTGACAGGCGGTCAGGTGGTCAACCCCGACGTGGGCCTGTTGCTCCGCGAGGCCGGTCTGGACGTGCTCGGCAGCGCCCGGCGCGTCGTGGTCGACAAGGACAGCACGGTGATCGTCGACGGCGCAGGCACCAAGGACGCGATCGAGGCACGCAAGGCGCAACTACGCTCGGAAATCGAGGCAACCGACTCCGACTGGGACCGCGAGAAGCTCGAAGAGCGGTTGGCCAAGCTGGCCGGCGGCGTCGCGGTCATCAAGGTCGGCGCGGCTACCGAGACCGACTTGAAGAAGCGCAAGGAAGCCGTCGAGGACGCCGTCTCGGCCGCCAAGGCTGCGGTTGAAGAGGGCATCATCACCGGCGGTGGAGCTTCTCTGGTGCAGGCACGCAAGGCGCTGTCCGCGGTGCGGGAATCCGTTTCCGGTGACGAGGCGGTGGGCGTCGACGTGTTCGACGCGGCGCTGTCGGCTCCGCTGTACTGGATCGCCGCCAATGCCGGGTTGGACGGCTCGGTGGTGGTGAACACCGTCGCCGGCTTGCCGGCAGGGCAGGGGCTCAACGCAGCCACGCTGGAGTACGGCGACCTGGTGTCGGCGGGCATCGTCGACCCGGTGAAGGTGACTCGCTCGGCGGTGCTGAACGCCGCGTCGGTGGCCCGCATGGTGCTGACCACCGAGACGGCTGTCGTGGACAAGCCGGCCGAGGAGGAAGACCACGGCCACGGCCACCACGGCCACGCTCACTAGGCACGACACGCGAAACACCCCCGGTCACCAGGCCGGGGGTGTTTTGTTTTGCCATGGACCGAATCTGGCAGTTGGCGTGGGATCGGTACAAGTCCAGGTATTCATGGGCATGCTGGGTTCTCACGCTTCCCCTGGCTCTCCCGGTTTATCTCGCGTGGTCGTTGGGCATCGTCGCGTTCGAGAAATCTGATCGCTACACCGAGGCAGCCGCGGTCACGGTGGTCGCCGTACTCGCGTACCTGTATGTCGTAATAGTTCCCGGCGGAAGGGAATCCCGCCTCATTGAGCGGTGGGCCGCGGGCGACGACGTCGACCGGGAGTCCGCACTGCGCGCCACTTACACCTATGGGCGAAAAGTCCTTGCCAGGGGCGTGGTCGTGAGCATGGTGTGGATCGCGGCGCTGTTCGCCGGTGTTGGAACGATCGCTGGAGCGAGCGGGACGCGGCTCATCGAATATGCGATTCTGGGCGCGGTCGCCGGAACTGCCGGCCAGTTGATCACTGTGCACAGCTATGTCGAAGCGACGTTGCGGCCCGCTCGGGCTGCAATCGTCTCGGCAACGCAGATCGGCGATTTCTTGCCCCGGTCCCGCCCGTCTTTCGCCACATGGACCAACGTCGCGATGCTTGCGGTGGGGTTCGCGTTCGCTGTCGCGGGCGCGATTCTTGGAGCCGTGCTGAACCTGGCCGCGCACGGCCCAGTGCTCGCCATGGTGATCGGTGCCGCACTGGTGCTCGTCATCGGGCCGTCGCTCTGGGCTGCGTATTCTCCACTGCTACAACCGATTCGCGACCTCGACGCAGGAACCGAGCGGGTTGCCGCCGGCGACTACGGTCAACGCCTGCCGGTGGTGCAGGATGACGATCTCGGCGTGCTGGCGGCCTCGTTCAACCGCATGCAGGCGGGTCTCACTGAACGGCAACGGCTTCACGCCGCGTTCGGAACGTATGTGGATCCCTCTCTTGCGGCGCGTCTGCTGGACCAGGGTGACGATGTGTTCACCGGTGAGCGTCGTGAGGTGACGGTGATGTTCATCGACATCCGGGACTTCACGCCGTTCGCGGAGGCCAATTCCGCCGAGGATGTCGTCGCGCGCCTCAACGCGTTGTTCGAGATCGTCGTGCCCGCCGTCGTCGATGCCGGTGGTCACGTCAACAAGTTTCTCGGCGACGGCGCTCTCGCGGTGTTCGGCGCTCCGAATGACCTTGCAGACCATGCCGATGCGGCGTTCGGCGCAGCGTTGTTGATCCAGCGTCTTGTCCGCGAGCGGTTCGACGGTGAGCTTTGGATCGGTATCGGGATCAACACCGGGGTGGTGATTGCAGGAACGATCGGTGGGGCGGGCAAACTGGAGTTCACTCTCATCGGTGACAGCGTCAACGTCGCCGCCCGCGTCGAGCAACTCACCAAAACCACCGGCGACGCGATCCTGCTCACGCAGCAGACCCTCGACTTCTTGGCGTCTCGACCGCGCCGCCTCATCGACCGGGGCGCATACGCGCTCAAAGGCAAGTCAGCCGAGACAAGGGTATTCGGGGTTTGGCTTGATCCCGGACCACCCAGAACGGCCGTGGTGGACAAGCCGGAAAAGCCTGCGGACGACGGCCATGGCCCACGGTCATCACATCACTGAGATCAACATTCGGACAGTTGAGCAGTTCCGGTTCTTGGCGCACGGCCACGGGCATCGGAACTGTTCTTTCTCATCGGATATCTCAGATGCGATCCTCGCCCGAGGCTTACGCTGCCAGTGGAATCGGGGAACCCCATGGCGAGGAACATGCCCATGATGCGATTGTCTCGGACAGCGGCCGGGTTGGTGGCTTTCATGGTCTCGATCCCGTTCTCGGCACTCGCAGGCGCTGACCCGCTTGACCCGATACCCAGCGACGGATTCTTTCTCGTCGGGCCCGACATTGCGCCGGGCCTCTACCACACGAACGGGACGGCTTCGACCTGGCAGGTCGTGATAAACGATGTGCCGACCGAAGATTCGATGTGTTTGTGGTTCACCTACAGCACGCCTGACGCGAACAAGGACCACGTGGTCGCGACGAATATGTCCGTGGGTCCGATGTACGCGACGATCAATTCGACGGTGAAGGCCTTCGAGTCGCACAACTGTGAACCGTGGACGCGGGTCACCTGAACCGGCATCCCACGGTGTTGCCTAAGTACTCGAGATGAGGG
This sequence comes from Mycobacterium sp. NPDC048908, assembly GCF_043197955.1. NCBI lineage: Bacteria > Bacillati > Actinomycetota > Actinomycetes > Mycobacteriales > Mycobacteriaceae > Mycobacterium > Mycobacterium sp. NPDC048908. The sequence continues at coordinate 425,279 of NZ_JBICUE010000002.1, forward strand.
CAAAAGTCCCCTGATGCGGCCGCCGTCGGCGCAGCACACTTTCATTCATGGCGGTAACCCGACGCGTCGCCCTCGCCGCGTTAGGAGCACTGGCCGCTGCCGGTGTTCCAGGTCTTGGGTGTGCACGCCGACTCGTCGGTGGATCGGATGCCTGAGGTGTCCGACCCGCTGATGAGGCCCGGCCGAATTATGGGCCCGCACTGACGGTTCGCGGCCGGATCGGCACCAAGGATCCGCCAAGACGTCCAGTTCACTCTTCGAGACAACAGATCCCGGAGAGGACCAATCATGAAGATCAAATTGATCGCGGCGCTCTCGATCGCGACCGCCGCGGCCCTGCCCCTTGCGGCCACCGCATCGGGCTGCGGCGGAGGGGGCGACGTCCCGGTCGATTACCAGTTCATCACTCCGTCAGGGAACATCATATGCGACATCTACCCCGAGGGCTCGGGCGCCAATTGTGAAGTCCGCGAACACACTTGGGTGGCGCCACAGTCCACCAGCGGTCCCTACGGCAGAGCATGCGACTTCACCTTCGGCGGGCTGGAGTTCTACGTCAGCCATGGCGAGCCCGGGACCCTCGGGTGCTACGAAGGCGTCACCGCGTTCAAGCGGCCCAGCCCGCAGACGCTCGACTACGGCCAGACGTCATCGCTGGGATCGATCACATGCGGCAGTGAGCCGTCCGGTGTGAAGTGCACCGACACCGCCACCGGGCACTTCTTCCGCGTTTCACGCGATAGCTACGAACTGGGATAGCCCCTCAGGGTCAGCCGCGGTATTTGCCGGTACCGCTGTCTGTCCGGTCGGGACTGCGCCAGGCGCTAATCGGTGGCTACATGCGGCGGGTCGTAGATGACTAGGAAAACCAAGTCCTGGTCGCCGGCGTTCGTCAAGCTGTGCTCGGAATTGGCGGGCACCTTGACGAGCGTGCCCGGACTGACATCCCATCGCTGGTCGTCGATCCGCATGCATCCGATACCGGTCAAGAAGTAGAACGCGTGGTTGTAGTTGTGATGGTGCAGCGGGGATCCTCCGCCTGGGCCGAACTTCGTCAACTGGGCGCTGAACAGCGTCGAGTATTGGCTGCCGACCAAGTCATCGCTGATCCAAAACTTCTCGCCCAGGTCGGTGTTGTGCCAGACGATGTCCTCCGGTGAGAACACGTTCGGCAATGCGCTGTTGCTCATTGGATGCTCCTTTTGCGTTGTCCGCTGGGGATGCGGCTTACGATTACTGGAACGCTGTGGAGATCACCATCGTCATAATGTTTTGGTTATGGCGGATGGCCCGAGGATATGGAGTTCCTGTGCCGACAGTGTGGCAACTCAGGACCTTCATCGCGGTCGCCGAACATGGCGGTTTCAGCACCGCTGGCCGCCGCCTCGGACTGTCTCAGCCGGCGATCAGCCGAGCCATCGGCACGCTGGAGAAGGAGCTCGGGCTGCCGGTTTTCGTGCGCCGCCGAGACGGGCTATCGCTGACCGAAGCCGGTACCGTCGCGCTGACGCACGCGAGGGAAGCCCTGCGGCAGTTGACCCTGATGCGTACCGAGGTCGCCGGCTTGGCGGGTGATGTCACCGGGACGCTGAGCGTGGCCAGCCTGCCGACCGCCACCGCCACGTTCCTCGCTGCACAACTGCAGACGTTCGCCCGACGGCATCCTGCGGTCGGCATCCGGTTGCTCGAGGGCAGTGAGATAGAGGTCCGCGACTGGCTGGACCAAGGCGTCGTGGAGGCCGGGGTCGTAAGTCTGCCGATCAAAGGCCTTGATGCGGCCGCGCTCGGGGACCAGGTCTTGGTGGCGGTGCTGCCTGCCGACAGTCGGCTGGCCGCTGAGGAAACCGTCACCTACCCGGACTTGGCGAAGGAGCCGTTCGTTCGCGGGACAGGCGGTCTGGCGGATGTCTTCATGCCGGTCGCACGACAGGCCGGCGTCGAGCTCGACCTGGCCTTCGAGGCGCGGGAAATCGCGGCAGCCCTCGAGATCGTGCGGGCGGGCCTCGGGGTCAGCATCCTGCCGCGCGCAGGCTTACCCGAGGTGCCCGGTGTGGTGGTGCGCCCATTGGTCCCGCACACAGTGCGGCGGCTCGGCGTCGCCGTTTCCGCGAGCGCGTCCGCACCCGCACGGGCCTTCCTCGCCCAGATTGCTGAGCGCAATGTGAGCGAAAACACCGCGACCGCTGAGCAATAACCGGAACCATTGCCTCCGCGTGCACGTTGGCCCACGGAGTCATGTGGGAAATCGGAGGGAAGTGCAGTGCAGTTGACCCGTGGTCGCGCGGGCCAGCCATGGGGGGCCCGTCAGCGTGAGATCCTGCAACGAATCGTGCGGGAGACCGACCCGCCGACCGATACCCTCCCGAAAATCACCGAGCCCGCACCGGATGAGGGCGACCAGGCCTACCGCGAGCGTGTCGGCGAGGTGCTCGATCTAGCGGGCAACGTCGGGGCCATCCTGATGGCCTCCGGTACGCCAGCGACCGCCACCATGGATCAGGTCCGGGCCATCACCTCGGCGTACGGCATCGCCCGGTGCGAGGTCGACGTCATCAACACCACGATCCACGTGGCCGCGTACCGCGGGCCTACGTCGCCTGCGGCCAGCACGTTGCACATCGTGAGGTCGCGCTCCATGGACTTCACCCGACTCGCGGCCGTCGACCGGTTGATCGGACGGATTCGGGCGGGCCAGGTCGAGCCGTCGCAAGCCCGCGAGGAACTCGACGCCATCATCACCGCGCCACATCCCTACAAGCGGTGGATCGCCACCCTCGCATGGGGTGCGTTGGCGTTCGCCACGGCGGGCACCCTTGGCGCCGGCTTGCTGGTGTGCCTGGTCAGCGCGTTGAGCGCGATGACGATCGACAGGGTCAACCGCCGACTCAACAGGCACGGCCTCCCCTTCTTCTTCCAGTACGCCGTCGGTGGTGCGATTGCCGCCGCGCCGCCGATCGTGCTCTACGCGTTCAGCCCCAAGCTGGGCTTGCACTTCGACCCGACGGTGGCCATAGCTGCCGGCCTCGTCGTTCTGCTGGCCGGTCTATCGCTTGTCGGCTCCGTCGGCGACGTCATCAGTGGAGCGCCCGTCACCGCGGTCGGTCGGTTCTTCGAGTTGGTGATGATGACAGCGGCCACGATCGCCGGTGTGGCGGTCGTGCTGCACCTCGCGAACCGATTCGGTGCGCCGTTGGTCGCCATCAGCCCCGAACCACCGCCCGCCCTGGTCGAGTTCCCGGCGCGCGTCGCCTTCGGCGCGGCGAGCGCCGCGGCGTTCGCGTTGGCCTGTTATGCCGAGCGGACGGCGGCGATGGCCGCCGCATTCGGCGGCGCCGCAGGCACCATCGCGTTCCTGCTCGCGCAGGGGGCGGGCTTGGGCCCTGTGGTGGCGTCCTTCATCGCTGCGGTGCCGATCGGTCTCGTCGGCCGACTGATGGAGCGCCGCAACCTTGCGCCCCCTCTTGTTGTTTCGATCACCGGCATCGTTCCGCTGCTGCCCGGTCTGGCATTGCTGCACGGCATCTACGCGATCCTCAACGATCAGCACGCGGTCGGATTTGGCGCAGTGTTGGCGGCGCTCGCCATCGGCACCGCCCTCGCTGCGGGGGTCACGCTGGGCGAGTGGAGTTCGTGGAAGGTTCGGCGACGGCCTAGCTTGGGCCGTCGCGCAAAGCGGTAGCGATGTCGATCTCCGACACCAGGGTTTGGTTAACCGGGCACCGTTCAGCGATCTGCAGTAGCCGTTGCCGTTGATCGGCATCCAGGTCGCCGATGAACTCGACTTCTTTGTCGATGTGATCGATCATGCCCTTGGTGGTTTCGCAGTGAGCGCAGTCCTCGGCGTGAATGCGGCTGTGGCGCAACGTCACTCGGACATCCTCTAGCGGCCAACCCTTCCGGTCGGCGTACATCCGTACCGTCATGGATGTACAAGTGCCCAGCGCGGCCAACAGCAGATCGTATGGTGTCGGCCCAGCATCGGCGCCCACCGGTGCCGGTTCGTCGGCGACCAACTGATGGGATCCGGCGGTGATGTGCTGGGTGTAGGACCCCGCGCCGCTGCCGGTGACAGTCACGGTGCCTTCGGCAGAAGTTGCGTCGTGCGTCGTCATCCACTCTCCTTGATACGGAACCGTCGTCTCGTCACCAGCATCGCGCACATGGCGACGACCAGGGAACGATCCCGGCTGTCCGGGCAGAAATGGATTCCGGCAGTGCAGTCGTGGTCTGGAATTTCACCGGCGCGGTCGCATGGCCACCAGCATCAGGCCGCGCGTTGCGGCAACAACGACACGAAAAAGGCTCCAACCCGGATCACCGGACTGGAGCCGTCTCGCACCAACTCACGAGGCGCGCCGGATGCCCCGCTTGAGCAAAAGCTCACGCTCGGACTCGGACAGGCCGCCCCAGATGCCGTACGGCTCGCCAACGGCCAACGCGTGCGCGCGGCATTGTGCGACCACTGGGCACTGGCGGCACATCTCCTTGGCGCGCATTTCCCGCTGGGCTCGCGCGCGGCCACGTTCGCCATCCGGATGAAAGAACATGGCGGAATCGACGCCCCGGCACAGGCCGGACATCTGCCAATCCCAAATATCAGCATTGGGTCCGGGTAGCTGCTGCGGCTGTGGCATTGGAAAACCCCTCTCTACCCACCGATTTCGCACGTGAAAGGGTGCGTGAGTTGTGGAACCGATCCGAGCGCAAGTCGCCGATGACTACTCGTGCACACAAACTAGGGGCGCCCACGAAATTTCGTCAATAGCCCGAACATGTGCTCACCCGCATCGCCGCAGGCCCAGAATTTACCTCACGTTCATCATTGGTGCGCGCCGGCAACGGCGACGGTGGTAACAAGACGGCGTCGCCGCAACGACGACTTGTGTTTTAGCAGTTCGCTTCTCGCCTCACCGCAAACAAAGTCGGTCGGCGCGCGAGGCGCGTTGACATCGAATTAACATGGCTACCACCAACTGTTAACCATGTGGATTTCGCCATATCCCCAATGCATGCCCGGCGGTACCGGATATCGGTCGGCGTATCGATCGTCTTGATAGCGTCGCGATCCAAATGAGCATCGTTCTGGCCAGCGCCGCCTTCGGGGACGCGCAGGATCTCTGGCCGCTGCCGCCGGCGTTCACGCCGCGCGACCGGTGGCTGCGCGCTGTCGCCGCAGGCGGTCAAGGCCACTACAGCAGCGCGATGGCCGACCTCGACTCCCTGTGCCGAGGGCAGCGCGTCGGCCCGCTGGTGTCGCTGGCGCACAGCACCCGCGCGTCGTTCCTGCGCCAGCTGGGCTGGCATGACCGCGCCCGGCGCTGGGACGGCCTGGCGCTGACGCTTGCCGGCCGAGACGTCGAAGCCGGCGCCGACGCGCTGATCGGGCTGGCCGCCGACGCGCTGGGCGTTGGCCGGTTCGCGGCATCCGCAACGGCATTGCAGCGCGCGACGGCGGTGCTGGCGGAGCAGCCGCCCCCAAGGCTGCCAGTCCGGCTGTCCTGGGTCAGCGCCGAACTGGCGATGGCACGTGGCGACGGGCAAGCGGCTGTGTGCCACGCGGACCGCGCCGTCGAGTTGGCCGCGACGTTGGGATCGCCGCGGCATGTCCTGAAGTCCGACGTGATCAAGGCCGCCGCGTTGTGCAGCGCCGGGCACATCGAGGCGGCTCGGCGGACAGCCGACACCGCGCTGCAGGTGGCCGGCGGGCTGGGAATCGTCCCGCTGCGCTGGGCGTTGGCGTGCTTGCTGGCCGACATCGGCAGCGGTCGCCACGCCGCAGCAGACGTACTGGGAATTCGTAACGAATGCGCAGCTACGGTGCGTCGCCGGGGCGGGGACCTGGCGGATCGCTGAAAATGGTCACGCCATTGTGATCGTTATTGTTTAGCTGACGTCCACACTTCGGGGACGTGTCCCTCACGTAACGCTGGAGAAGCCAACCACGATGACATTTTCGGGAGAACGTCTCGATGCTGTCGTTGCTGAGGCGGTGGCTGGCAACAGGGACGCGCTCCGGGAGGTGCTGGAGATCATTCGCCCGATCGTGGTGCGGTATTGCCGAGCCCGGGTCGGGACGACGGAGCGAAGCGGTCTTTCAGCTGATGACGTCGCACAGGAGGTGTGCTTGGCCGCCATAACGGCGCTGCCGCGCTACGAGGATCAGGGACGACCATTTCTGGCCTTCGTATACGGCATCGCTGCGCACAAGGTAGCTGACGCTCACCGCGCGGCCGCCAGGAATCGTTCCGACCCGACGGATCTGGTGCCGGAGCGCTATTCGCTGGAAGCCGGTCCCGAGCAGATGGCACTGGACTCCGAGTCGGCAGCGCGGATGAACAAGCTGCTGTCGGTATTGCCTGAAAAGCAGCGCGAAATCCTGATCCTGCGCATCGTCGTCGGGATGAGCGCCGAGGAGACCGCGGAGGCCGTCGGCTCGACGCCCGGCGCGGTCCGCGTCGCACAGCACCGCGCGCTGGCACGGCTGAAGTCCGAAATCACTGCGACGGAGCGCGGCCATGCCTGACTTCGGACGCTGGAACAACGGGGGCGATCCGTCGCTCAACGAGATCAACCGCACGGACCGGTTCATCGACTCGCTGGCCTACCAGCAGCCGGTGTACTCGACCGATCCCAGTGAGGCCGAACTCGCGCAGCTGCTATCCGGATGGCGCGACGAGATTCGCACACCACCGCTGATGCGGCCCGTGACGCCGCGCGATGCCGCCGCGGCGCTGACCCGCGCGGTCGAAGCGCGCAAGCGCACCCGCACGTCGTTCGCGGTGGTCGGCTCCGTCGCTGCGGCCGTGTTGTGCATCGGCGGTTTCGGCGCGGTCGTTGCGGGTGCCGGACCCGGCGACGCGCTCTACGGTCTGCACACCGCGCTGTTCGGCGAGCAGACCCGCACCGATCAAGTGACTCTGGCCTCGCAGCAGCTGGCCGAGGTGCAACAGCTGATCGACGAGGGCCAGTGGCAGGCGGCCCAGGACAAGCTCCAGGCGGTCACCACCACTGTCGCGACGGTCGAGGACGTCGACCAGAAGCAGGAACTGGTCTCCCAGTGGCAACAGCTCACGGTGAAGGTGGACGCGAAGGACGCCAACGCGACGCTGCCGCCGGGCGAGCCCCCGCCCCCGATGCCCGAGCCCGTTGTCGTGGCGCCGGACTCCGGTACGTCGACGACGACGTCATCTGAGACGGGCAGCGAGACGACGTCGCCGCCATCGTCGACGTCGCCAACCACCACGACGTCGGCGCCGACGGACACCTCGTCTTCGAGCACGCCCACGAGTTCCGCGGCTCCGAGTTCGCCCACAGCTGAGCCACCCCCGCCGAGTGGCACGCCGACCACGACCACCCCGCCGCCGCCAACGAATACCAGCACGGCGACCACGACGACGCTTGCGGTCACGACGACCACCACGACCACTCTGCAGGTGCCGCCGGTCGCGGGACCGCCGCCTGCCGCTGGCGGCGGGCCGAGCGTCGTCGGTGATGCCCCGGCCGCCGGTGCCGGCGTCCCGCCCGCAGATGGTGCGGAGTCGCCCGTCGGTGGTGCGCAAGTCGCGACGCCGCCGACGACCGTGCCGCAGGAGGTGCCGCGTCAGCGCGGTCCGGAGCGCCCGCCAGTGCAGAGCCCGGTGATCGAGAACCCGGTGTCAGAGCCTGCACCTGCGGTGACCGCGCCGGTCACGACCACGCTGGAAATGCCGCAGCCGAAGAAGCGCGGAGGCTCCTGATGGAAGGTCCGAGTGGACGGTTTACCCGTCAGCGATATCCGTCGGTCTCCGACGTGGCTTCGTTGAGCGACGCGTCGGCGTAACCGCGGCAATAATCCCAGGTCACGTAGGCGTCGGGTTCAGGGTCGTAGGCCGGCTCGTGCGGACGGACGGTGCCGTCGACCAGCAGCTGCAGCAGGTTCGCGCGCAGCATGTCCCAGTCGTGGTAGTGATCCTGCTGGCATTCGTCGCAGCACACCACGAGACCGCGAATTCCCTTGTGCGCCAGAAGCGCCTCGTACACCGCGAGATCGGCGAGATCCGCCTCGACCGCGGTGCGCTCCTGCGGGTCCAGCGGTTGGCCCGGCTCGAGCGCATCAAGCGCTGCCGAGGGGTCGCACGGGTCATCGGCGAACGGATCGGGCGGCAAACCCGGTGGCAGGTGATCACGCACGGCTCCACACTACGCAGCGGCACTGGTATCGCGCTAGCCGTGGGCGGCCGCGTCGCGGCCCAACTTCTCGCTGCGCCAACGCGTCGGATCACCGGGGATCGTGCCCGATCTCCGCTGGGTGTACCGCGCCCCGCATGGCCTGCCAGCAACCCAGCGTCGCCTCCTGCTGACGCTGAGCCGCACGGTGTCCGAGGTGATCGGCCGATCGGGGGTGAGTCGAACAGCCGGAAGGAAGGACGCGCCAGCACCCATGCGCAGCGGTAGCCCCAATTCGGCTCGTGCGCAATATGTCCCGGCGGCGACATGTCGGGTATCGGCACGCCCTCGTGCCAACCGGGGTGCAGTCGAACTACGGCCGGCCACCGTTCGGCCCGGTGAGGCCGGGGGCAGGTCGTAGATGCCGATAAGATGGACATCTAGCTCGACGCTGATGGAAGGCCCGCCCATGTCGATTGCTGAAAGCAGCATTCCCATCGCCGTTCCGGTGCCAACCGGCGGCGATGACCCGACCAAGGTTGCCATGCTCGGGCTGACTTTCGACGACGTCCTTCTGCTGCCCGCCGCCTCCGATGTGGTGCCCGCCACAGCCGACACTTCCAGTCAGCTCACCAAGAAGATTCGATTGCGGGTGCCCTTGGTCAGTTCCGCGATGGACACCGTGACCGAGTCCAGGATGGCGATCGCGATGGCCAGGGCGGGCGGCATGGGAGTGCTGCACCGCAACCTGCCCGTCGCCGAGCAGGCCGGCCAGGTCGAGACCGTCAAGCGCTCGGAAGCGGGCATGGTCACCGATCCCGTCACGTGCTCGCCGGACAACACGCTTGCCGAGGTCGACGCGATGTGCGCGCGGTTCCGGATCTCGGGGCTGCCCGTTGTCGACGCCGACGGTGCGCTGGTCGGGATCATCACCAACCGCGACATGCGCTTCGAAGTCGATATGAGCAAGCCGGTCTCCGAAGTCATGACCAAGGCGCCGTTGATCACCGCGCAGGAGGGTGTCTCGGCCGAGGCGGCGCTAGGCCTGTTGCGCCGCAACAAGATTGAGAAGCTGCCCATCGTCGACGGGCACGGCAAGCTGACGGGGCTGATCACCGTCAAGGACTTCGTCAAGACCGAGCAGTTCCCCCTGGCCACAAAGGACAGCGACGGCAGGCTGCTGGTCGGTGCCGCCGTCGGGGTCGGTGACGATTCGTGGACGCGGGCGATGACGCTCGTCGACGCCGGCGTGGACGTGGTGATCGTCGACACCGCCCATGCGCACAACCGTCTGGTGCTCGACATGGTGCACCGGCTCAAGACCGTGGTCGGCGACCGCGTCGAGGTGATCGGCGGGAACGTCGCCACCAGGGCTGCGGCCGCCGCGTTGGTGGACGCGGGTGCCGACGCGGTCAAGGTCGGGGTCGGCCCCGGCTCCATCTGCACCACGCGGGTGGTCGCCGGCGTCGGCGCACCCCAGATCACCGCGATCCTCGAGGCCGTGGCCGCCTGCTCACCCAAGGGAGTGCCGGTGATCGCCGACGGCGGGCTGCAGTATTCCGGCGACATCGCCAAGGCGTTGGCGGCCGGTGCGTCCACTGCGATGCTGGGCTCGCTGCTGGCAGGCACGGCCGAGTCGCCCGGCGAACTGATCTTCGTCAACGGCAAGCAGTTCAAGAGCTACCGCGGCATGGGATCGCTCGGTGCGATGCAGGGCCGCGGCGGAGCCAAGTCCTATTCGAAGGACCGCTATTTCCAGGATGACGCGCTGAGCGAGGACAAGCTGGTGCCGGAGGGCATCGAAGGCCGGGTGCCGTTCCGTGGCCCGCTGTCGACGGTGATCCACCAGTTGACCGGCGGCCTGCGCGCCGCAATGGGGTACACCGGTTCGGCGACCATCGAGCAATTGCAGCAGGCGCAGTTCGTGCAGATCACCGCGGCGGGGCTGAAGGAAAGCCATCCGCATGACATCACGATGACGGTCGAGGCGCCCAACTACTACACCCGGTAGAGAGTAGGCATCCTTATGATTGGCCGTTCCCAGGCGTCGGCGCGCGCCGAAATGTACGTTTTGCACGTCGCTACTCGAACTTTCCGTACAAAAGGTGCATTTCGCGAGAGCAGGCCCGAATAGTCATGCGCGACATGGTTGAGATCGGCATGGGCAGAACCGCCCGCCGCACCTATGAACTCGGCGACATCAACATCGTGCCGTCGCGGCGTACCCGGTCCAGCCAGGACGTGTCGACGGCTTGGCAGCTGGACGCGTACCGGTTCGAGACCCCGGTGGTGTCGCATCCGACCGACGCGTTGGTGTCGGTGGAGTTCGCCATCGAACTGGGCAGGCTGGGCGGGCTCGGCGTGCTCAATGGCGAAGGGTTGATCGGGCGGCACGCCGACGTCGAGGAGAAGATCGCACAGGTTCTCGAGGCCGCGGAGAAAGAGCCGGAACCGTCGGCGGCCATTCGGCTTCTGCAGCAGCTGCACGCTGCGCCATTGGATCCCGACTTGCTGGGCGCCGCGGTGGCGCGAATCCGTGAGGCGGGCGTGACGACAGCGGTACGGGTCAGCCCGCAGAACGCGCAGTCGCTGACGCCGGCCTTGGTGGCCGCGGGCATCGACCTGTTGGTCATTCAGGGCACCATCATTTCGGCCGAACGCGTCGCACAGGACGGCGAGCCGTTGAACCTGAAGACCTTCATCTCCGAGCTGGATGTGCCGGTGGTCGCCGGCGGTGTGCTCGACCACCGGACCGCGCTGCATTTGATGCGTACCGGCGCGGCGGGTGTCATCGTCGGTTACGGCTCGACATCGGGCGTGACGACCACCGACGAGGTGTTGGGCATCAGCGTGCCGATGGCGACGGCGATCGCCGACGCGGCGGCCGCTCGTCGCGAATACCTCGACGAGACCGGCGGCCGCTACGTACACGTGCTTGCCGACGGCGACATTCACACGTCCGGCGACCTGGCCAAGGCCATCGCATGCGGCGCGGACGCGGTGGTGCTCGGCACCCCGCTGTCGACGGCCGCCGAAGCGCTCGGCGGCGGCTGGTTCTGGCCTGCCGCGGCGGCGCATCCCTCGCTGCCGCGCGGTGCGCTGCTGCAGGTGGCGGTCGGCGAGCGGCCGCCGCTCGACCAGGTGCTCAATGGCCCGTCGGACGACCCGTTCGGCTCCCTCAACCTGGTCGGCGGACTCCGCCGGTCGATGGCCAAGGCCGGTTATTGCGACCTCAAGGAATTCCAGAAGGTCGGCTTGACGGTCGGTAGCTGATTTCCCACCGCGAGCGAGGGCGAGCAGACACAGAAACGTGTAATCAGCGCCGGTTTCGCACGTTTCTACGTCTGCTCGCCGGTTAACGCGGCCGCCCACGCCGGAGCGCAGGCGCTTTACAAATTAGGCGTACCTGTCTAGAAGTGTGCGAGCGCTAAGGCCATACTGGGGTGCATGAAACCTGACTATGACGTTCTGATCATTGGTTCGGGGTTCGGGGGGAGTGTCACCGCGCTGCGCCTGACCGAGAAGGGCTACCGCGTCGGGGTGCTGGAAGCGGGCCGCCGGTTCAACGACGAAGACTTCGCCAAGACCTCGTGGAATCTGCGCAAGTTCCTGTGGGCGCCGAAGCTCGGTATGTACGGCATCCAGCGGATCCATCTGCTGCGCAACGTGATGATCCTGGCCGGCGCGGGCGTCGGCGGCGGATCCCTGAACTACGCCAACACGCTGTACGTGCCGCCGGAACCGTTCTTCAACGACCCCCAGTGGAAGTCCATCACCGACTGGCGGGCGGAGTTGATGCCGCACTACGACCAGGCGCAGCGGATGCTCGGCGTGGTGCAGAATCCGACGTTCACCGACGCGGATCGCGTCATGAAAGAGGTCGCCGATGAGATGGGCGTTGGCGATACGTTCGTGCCGACGCCCGTCGGCGTGTTCTTCGGCCCGAACGGCGAGAAGGCGCCCGGCAAGACGGTGCCCGACCCGTTCTTCGGTGGTGCGGGTCCGGCACGCACCGGTTGCATCGAGGTCGGCGAATGCATGACAGGCTGCCGTCACAACGCCAAGAACACGTTGGTGAAGAACTACCTCTACCTGGCGGAGAAGGCCGGCGCGGAAGTGATGCCGATGACCACCGTCACCGGATTCGAGCAGGGCTCCGACGGGGTGTGGAAGGTCAAGACGGCCCGGACGGGTTTGCTGCCTTTCAAGCGGCGCACGTACACCGCTACGCACGTCGTCTTGGCGGCGGGCACCTATGGCACACAGAAACTCCTGTTCAAGATGCGGGACAAGGGCAAGCTGCCGAAGCTGTCCGACAAGCTCGGTGTGCTCACCCGCACCAATTCCGAATCCATCGTCGGCGCAGGGCGATTCAAGGTTTCATCCGACTTGGACCTGACCCATGGCGTTGCGATCACCTCGTCGATCCATCCGACGTCGGACACCCACATCGAGCCGGTCCGGTACGGCAAGGGCTCAAATGCGATGGGACTGTTGCAGACCCTGATGACCGACGGTGACGGGCCGGAGGGCAGCTCGGTGCCGCGCTGGAAGCAGTTGTTCCTCAATGCGCGTGAGGATCCGCGGGGCACAGTGCGGTTGCTCAACGTGCGCCGATGGAGCGAACGCACGCTGATCGCTTTGGTGATGCAGCATCTGGACAACTCGATCACGACGTACACCAAGCGCAACAAGTTCGGCATCCGGCGCTATCTGAGCAAGCAGGGCCACGGTCAACCCAACCCGTCGTGGATCCCTGCGGGCAACGAGGTGACCCGCCGGATCGCCAAGAAGATCGACGGTGTTGCAGGCGGCACGTGGGGCGAGTTGTTCAACATCCCGCTCACCGCCCACTTCCTCGGTGGGGCGGCGATCGGCGACAGTGCCGAGCACGGCGTCATCGACCCGTATCAGCGGGTGTATGGCTATCCCACCCTGTCGGTGCACGACGGGGCCGCGGTTTCAGCGAATCTCGGTGTCAATCCGTCACTTTCAATCACTGCGCAGGCCGAACGGGCGGCATCGCTGTGGCCGAACAAGGGAGAGGCGGACCAGCGTCCAGAGCAGGGGCAGCCTTACAAGCGGCTGGCGCCGATTCCACCGCAGCACCCTGTGGTGCCCGCCGATGCGCCCGCGGCGCTGCGGCCGTTGCCCATCCAGCCTGTGAGTTCAGCGGGCTGACAGCAAGCTCTACGTAACACCGCACCGGTGGTTCTGGCGGTGCTCGGCTGCGTACAGGTATGAATCTCGCTGTCGTGTCGTGATTTTGCGAGGAAAGCGAGATTCCGTTGTCGTTGACCACTGCCCACATTCGTAAGCGGGCATCTCTGGCGTGTGGTGTCGCCGCCGTTGCCGTCGGCATGCTGTCGGTGGCGTGTAGCTCCGGCAAAACGCCTGCGCCCACCACGACCTCGACGACGGCCACCACAACATCCTCAGCGAGCCACCACGACAAGCATGAGTCGTCCGGCGGTGGCGGGGGAGCGGCGCCCGTGCAGACGGAAACCGTGGCACCCAGCACTGTCACCAACACCGAGACAGACGTGCAGACGACGGTGCAGACCTCGGTGGCCACCCAAACCCAAACGGTGACAGCCGCTCCGACATGGCAACCGCGTGATCAGAACGGGCGCAACGACAATCGGGATCAGTTCGGGTCCCGCCAGGGTCACTGATCTCGTTACCTGGCAGGTAACCGACTTGCGGTGGGCGAGCGGTCAGCATCGAAGCATGCCACGGATGCTGACCACCGACCGAGCCGACCTCTTCTACTCCGATCAGGGCGACGGGCCCTGCGTCGTGTTCACCCACTCCTGGGCGCTGAACTCCGACCAGTGGCAGTATGTCGTCGCGCATCTGCTGGACAAGGGGCACCGCTGCGTCACCTATGACAGGCGCGGGCACGGCCACTCCGACCACCACGGCGGAGGCTGGAGCATGGACCTGCTCGCCGACGACCTCGCGCAACTCATCGCGCATCTCGATCTGAAAAGTTGCACGCTGGTGGGACATTCGATGGGGTGCAGCGAAATCGTCCGGTACGTCACCCGCCATGGTGACGCCCCGGTCTCGGGCGCCGTGTTGCTCGCACCGATCCTGCCTTTGCTGGTGAAGACCGCCGACAATCCCGACGGCGTCGACCCTGCCTACCTCGATGCGTCGCTCGATCTGCTCAGGCGCGATGTGCCGCAGTGGTGTGCCGACAACGCGCCGCCCTACTTTGGTGTGGACGCCGATTCTCCCCAGGGATGACCGAATGGACGACCAGGCAGATCGTCGACACTGAAGTCAGGACGCTGCTCGACACGATGAGGATGGGAGCCGAGACGGACTTCCGGGACGAACTGCCGGCATTCGGCGTGCCCACCCTGGTGATGCACGGTGACGCGGACGCGTCGGCGCCGATCGAGATCACCGGGCGTAGGACCGCAGAGCTGCTGTCGGACGCGACGTTGATCGAACTGCAAGGGGTGGGCCACGGCTTGTACGTCACGCATGCACCGCAGATCGCCGACGCGATCGCAAAAATCGTCCTGTCCTGACGTTTGCGGCCGCGCCCGGCGGGGTACCTGAGGGTGCCGACGACGACGCCGGTGGTTTGACCTGCGGAGGTAACGCCATGCGGACGATGTATTACGAAGAATTATCCGCGCTGTGCGCCCGGGTCGGCGAGATGTGCAGGTTGGCAGGCGATGCGATGGAGCGCGCGACGCAGGCACTGCTCGGGGCGGACCTGTCCGTCGCCGAACAGGTGATCGCCGACCACGAACACATCGTCGCGCTGAGCAAGCAGACCGAGGCGTCCGCTCTGAAGTTGCTCGCCTTGCAGCAACCGGTGGCAGGAGACTTGAGAAGCATTGTGACCGCGATCCACGTCGGCGCCGACACCGAGCGGATGGGCGCACTGGCGGTGCACGTCGCAAGCATCTCGCGGCTGCGTCATCCCGAATGCGCGTTACCTGACGAAGTGCGGGCGAGTTTCGCTGAGATGGGCTCGAGGGCAGTGAAATTGGCCAGGACGGCGCAAGGCGTGCTGGAATCGCGCGATCCAGCCGAGGCCGCGCGCCTGCGTGAGGACGACGACGCCGTCGACGCCGCGCACCGCCACCTGTTCACTCTGCTGATCGACCGCACGTGGCAGGACGGGGTGTGTTCCGCTGTCGACGTCGCACTGCTCGGCCGGTATTACGAACGGTTCGCCGACCACGCCGTCGAGATCGGTAAGCGGGTGGTCTTCGAGGCGACCGGTGGCGTGCCCGACAGCAAGAAGATGGCCTAGTGCCGCTTCAGCGACTCCCAGTCGTGGCGGTCCTCGAGATGGGCGATCGCTTTGGCGGTGCGTTCGCGTAGCAGCAGCGTCAAGCCGATGCCGATTAGCACCGCCACCAACAGCGCCACCCAGGAAAATCGCGACAGCCATTTCTCCGCGGCCAGGCCCAGGTAGTACACCACCGCGGTGGTGCCGCCAGCCCAGAACAATGCGCCGGTGGCGTTCGCGGCCAGGAACCGCGGGTAGCGCATCTTCAGCGCACCTGCGAGCGGGCCGGCCAGGATGCGCAGCAAGGCGATGAACCGCCCGAAGAACACCGCCCACACCCCCCATCGGTGGAACAACTGTTTGGCCAGGGCGACATGGCCCGTGCCGAAATGTTTGGGGAAGCGGTTGCTGAGCCGTTCGAACAGTGCCATGCCGTAGCGGTGGCCGATGGAATAGCCGATCGTGTCGCCGACGACGGCGCCGATCGTCGCTGACGCACCGACCGCGACCGGGTTGATGTCGAAGGTGTGGCGCGACGCCAGCAGGGCGGCACTGACGAGCACGATCTCTCCCGGCAGGGGGACGCCGAGGCTCTCGACGCCGATCACGGCGCCGACGAGGAGATAGATGGCGATCGGTGGGATCGTCTGCAGGATCGCGTCGACAGTCACGCCGCTAAGAATGCACTATTTCGCGCGCGTACTGGTCGTCGCCGGCACCAGTGGGTCAGTAGGCGTTCGACGGCGCGGCATGTCGACACGGTGGTGGCGCTAGAAATCTCGTTCGTCGGGGCGGTCGACGCTGCGCGGAGTCAAGCCGAGACCCCGGACATGTGAAGCGATTTCGTTGAGGCTGGCGACCCAGACGTCGTCGTGGGAACACACGTAAGAGATCAAGCCGTCCAACGCTTTCGCCCGCGACGGGCGTCCGGACAGGAACGGATGATTGGTCAGCACGAAGCACGCGCCTGCCTCCCGCACCGCATCGAATTCCAACCGCCACATCTCGATCGCCTTGACTGGGCTTTCGATCAGTCCCGATCCGGAGAAGTCGGGCACGTAGCAATACTGCTCCCAGTCGTCGAGCGCCCATTGAATCGGGATCTCGACCAACGACGCGCCGCCTTCGACGGCGAGTTCATAGGGGTGGTCGGTGTCCATCAAGCTGCTGTCGTAGGTGAATCCCCTGTCGCGCAGTAGCTTCGGTGAGTGCCAGTTCAGCTCCCACATCGGTGCGCGGTAACCGGTGGGCCGCACCCCCGCGACGGCGTCCAGCGCCTCAAGGCCGCGGTCCAATATGGCCGCTTCTTGGTCCGCCGTCAACCCGAACATCGCCTCATGCAGATAGCCGTGGTGCGCGATCTCGTGCCCGGCGCCTGCGATCGCCTTGATCACCTCGGGGTAGCGCACCGCGGTGTAGCCGGGGACGAAGAACGTGGACGTGACACCGTGTCTGGCGAGGACGTCCAGTAGCCGTGGCACCCCGGTGAGCGGCCCGTAGGCTTGGTGGCTGATCGCCGACATCCTGCTGGCGTGTGTGGTGGACACCCCCAGCATGGCCGATTCGGCGTCGACGTCGAAGCTGAAGGAGGCCGCGCAGCGTGCGCCGTTCGGCCACACCACGGGCGCCGCGGGAACGCTCATCGGCTGGCCTTCTGCGCCAACAGCGATACGAATTCGTAGGCCAGATACGCCGCGGCGATACCGGTGATCTCCGCGTGGTCATAGGCGGGCGCCACCTCGACGATGTCCGCCCCGACGAGATTGAGTCCCTCGAAACCACGGACCAGCCCGAGCAATTCGCGACTGGACAGCCCGCCGATCTCGGGTGTGCCGGTGGCGGGGGCGTGGGCGGGATCGAGCACGTCGATATCGATCGACACGTACAGCGGGTGGTCGCCGACGGTCTGGCGAAGTTGCTCGACGACGTCGCTGACGGTGCGCGACTGGAATGCCGAACACCCCACGATGGTGAACCCCAGTTCCGCGTCGTCATCGAGATCGTCGGGCGTGTACAGCGCACCCCTGATGCCGACGTGCGCGCTGTGGCCCGCTACGAACAGGCCCTCCTCGGCGGCACGCCGGAAGGGTGTGCCGTGGGTCAAGGGCGCGTCGAAATACGTGTCCCAGGTGTCGAGGTGGGCGTCGAAATGCACCAACGCCACTGGACCGTAACGTCGATGGTGCGCGCGCAGCAGGGGATAGGCGATGGTGTGGTCACCGCCCAGGCTGACGATCTTGGCGCCGCTTTCGATGAGCGCCGAGGCTTGCTCTTCGATCTGTCGTACCGCAGCCGCGATGTCGTAAGGGGTGCAGGCGATGTCACCGGCGTCCACCACCTGTTGGCTGGCGAACGGCGATACGTCCAGTGCGGGGTTGTAGGGCCTCAGCACGCGGGAGCACTGCCGAATGTGGGCCGGGCCGAATCGGGCGCCCGGCCGGTAGCTGACGCCGGTGTCGAACGGGATGCCCACGACCGCAACGTCGCAACCGTCGACGTCTTCGATCCTCGGCAGTCGACCGAATGTCGTCAGCCCGGCGTACCGGGGTACCACGCGACCGTCGACCGGTCCGATGGGTTCACTCATGCCCTACTCCTCGTCGATCCGCCGTTGACCTGGACCGTCTGACCGACGAATGCGCCAAGGTCCTTGCGCGCCAAAAGCGCGACCGCCGAGGCTATTTCGTCCGCTCTCCCGATCCGTCCGACCGGTATGCCGCGGCTGTAGATGTCGTGCATCTCAGCCAAGCTCACTCTAGCGCTGTCCGCATCCACCTGAAGTTGCGGTGTATCGATCACCCCCGGCGCGACGGCGTTGACGGTGATGTTCTCCGGAGCCAGTTCTCGCCCAAGCGTTTTCGTCAGCGCGATGAGTCCCGCCTTGGATGCGGAGTAGGCGCTCGCCTCCGGCCAGCCCGTGACACCCCATTCCGAAGTGATGATGACGATGTTGCCGCCACCGGACCGGCGCATCCCGGCCAACACCGCCTGGATCAGGTAGACCGTGCCGGCGAGGTTGGTGTCGATGATCTTCCACCAGTCGTCCTCGTCGTGATCGACGAACGGTGCCATCGTCATGTAGGCGGCGTTGCACACCAGGACGTCGATCCCGCCGTGTGTCGCCTCGATGTCACCGATCAACCGGGATACTGCGTCGGGGTCGGACACGTCGGATACCGCACGGAAACCACCGGTGTCCGTGACGACGGCGTCCATCCGCTCATCGTGTGCGCGACCGTTGATGCCGACGGTCGCGCCGTCGCGTGCCAGTCTGCGTGCGATCGCCGCGCCGATCCCTTGGGTGGCGCCGGTGACCAGCGCGATGCGTCCGTGTTGTGTGCCGGGCATCGGTCAGATCACCGCCCCACCGTTCGGCGAGAGAACCTCGCCGACACAGAAGTCGCTGTCGTCGGCGAGCAGGAACCGGATCACTTCGGCGATCTCGTCGGGCCTGGTGAGCCGTCGGTTGGGGATGGTTGCCAGGTATTCCGGTGCACGCCAGGGGGAGTCGGCGGCGAGCAGGGGAGTGTCGGTGGGGCCTGGTGCCACCGCATTGACGCGGACACCGCGGCCCGCGACCTCGGCGGCCAGGCTACGCACCAAACCGATGATCGCGCCCTTGGCCGCGGCGTAGTGCGCGTCGCCGTCACCGCCACCGACCGCCAGTTCCGACGTGATCGCGACGATCGAACCGCGGCCCCGTTCCAGCATCGACGGCAGCACGCTGCGCGCGATGTTGCGCAGGCCGCCGAGGTGAACGCGCAGCATGCGGTGCAACTGTTGGCGGGTGATGTCCGCGATCGGCACCATCTCGTAGTGGCCGGCCGCGGACACCACGGCATCGACCGGTCCGATCTCGTCGACGACCCGCGCCACCGCGGCGGGGTCCGATACGTCGACGACATATGGTGCGGCCGAATCGATGTCGATTCCGGCGACGGTGTAGCCGTCCTTCTGGAGTGTCGCGGCGACGGCGGCCCCGATGCCGGATGCCGATCCGGTGACGATGGCAGTGCGGGTCACGAAGCGTCCGCGCCCAATCGGTGCGCGATGGGATCCTCGATGCGATTTCGCACCGTGAGGAAGATGATGAGACCCAGCACCGCCAGCGCCGCGGTGGTCAAGACGCTGGCCCAGCTGATGTACCACGGCTGGTCTGGCTGGGTGCGCGGCCAGGCGACGTTGACGGTCTCGAAGATGATCCACAACGAGGCCACGTAGGTCACCGGCGCGCCCCACCGGCCGAGGTTGAACGGGCCCGGCTGCCATTTGCCGGTCAGCCGCGCGATCGCGGCACCGATCACCGGTACGCCGAACGCGATGTAGAAGCCGATGATGTTGAAGTTGACCAACACGTTGTAGAACTCCGTACCCGCGAGCAGAACGAACACCACAGCGACGATTCCGGTCAGTGCGATGGCGTATACGGGCAGCCGTTCGGGGCCCGCCAGTCCGCCGAGAATTTTCGAACCAGGCAGGCTGCGATCGCGTGCGGCACCCCAGATGCACCGTGACACCGCGGCTTGCACAGCGAGAAAACTTGACACGAAACCGATCACGAACATCGCGAGCAGTGGCTTGGTGACACCGCCGCCTAGATGCGCGGTCAGGGTGTCGGCCACCACGTCACCAGATTGGGCCTGCACCACCGACGTCAGATCGGGAATGGACAGGATCAAGGCCGCGCTGGAGAACATCACGACCAGACCTACCAACAGCAGCCCCAAGATGATCGCCTTCGGCACATTGCGTTCCGGTTGATCGACCTCCTCGGCGATCGAGCCCGCGGCCTCGAATCCGAGAAAGGACCAGCCGACGTAGGCGATCGCGAGCAGCATCGGTCCGGATGTCCATGCGTCGGCACCGGGAATGCCTGCGCTGGAGAACAGCACGGAGAACGGGTTTTCGCGATAGAACAGCAACAGGATCGTGCCGAGGCCCAGCGAGCCGACGATCTCGCACGTAATGCTGATCGCCACAACGACTTTCAGGCCCGTGCGGCCTACCATGTTGATCAACGTGCCGACCGCGATGATGCAGATGGCGACGATGGCGATCTGCAGCCGGCCGGGCTGTGCGACTCCGAAGATCTGCAACAGGAACCCGCTGGCGGCATACGACAGCGTGCCGAGCGCCAACGTCAATCCCCACATGTACGCCCACGCGGCGGCCCAGCCCCAACTGGTGCCGCGGACGTGGCGTGACCATTGGTAGACGCTGCCCGCATACGGCCATCGGGAGGCCAGCTCGCCGAAGACCGCCGCGACCAGCAGCTGTCCGATCAGCACGATTGGGAAGGCCCAAAAGAACTTGGGGCCCGCGGCGAACAGCCCGAGCGTGAAGATCGCGTAGACCGCGGCGATCGGTGACACGTCGGCGAATGCCAGGGAAAGTGCCGACCGGAAGCTGAAGCCGCGCAGCAACTGCGGCGGGCTGTCATCTGAGGCTGGTTGGGTGTCCAGCGGCTGCGCCATATCGGCCTCCCGTGGTTAGTGGTAGCCGTCACTGTGAGCCTGATACGTCCAGAACAGAAGTAGTCGTTCGTATAGACAGAGTGCTCAAAACTAGATGATGATCTAACGTTGACCCGTGACGAGCGGACGTGTTCGCAAGGGACGCAGGCCTGCATACGGCCTGAGCAGGCAACTTTCCTGACATGCCCTGCCGCGACGGCCACGTAACCGCATATTGCGCTGACGTGAAACTTGTCGGAAGGCGGTGACATCGATGGCCTACCGCGTTGCGGACCTGGTCGACACCCCGCATCTGCGTGTACAGGTCCGTGCCGGTGCCGACGGGTTGGACCGGCAGGTCGCCTGGGCTCAGACCTCCGATCTGGAGGAGCCATGGTCGTACCTGGCGGGCGGCGAACTGCTGATGAAGAACGGCCAGACGCTGCCCGAGTCGGCGCGCGGCCAGACGGCGTTGATCAGAGGTCTCGCGGAAAAGGGCATGTGCGGTCTGGTGATCGGGTTGGACGCGGCCACGCCGGAACTGACCCCTGCGGCGATCGCGTTGGCCGATCAATTGCGCTTCCCCGTGATGGTGGTGCCGTACTCGATCGGCTTCGGCGCCATCGGTCGTGCGGTGGCCGACGCCGATGCCGACAGCGGGCGGGTGGTCACCACCGAACGCGTGTACAACGTCATCCGCCAGTCCGTGGCGCAGTCCACTCGCTCGAACGTGTTCAGTCAGTTGGGCCGTGACCTGTCCTGTCGGCTGGCGGTGCTCGACGCGGCGACAGGGGAGGTGGCCCTCGACGGCTCCAGACCGGTACCTGCGGAATTGCGCCGGGCCGTCATCGACGAAATCGCGAACCGGCGGGGCGCCATCCCCGGCGTTCTGCACGTCACCACCGACGGCACGCGTGCGCTTGTGGTCGAAGTCCCCGACGAGGAGCCGACGGTGCTCGTCACCTACGACTTTCACGGTCCCACAGTCGATCTCGTCCACTTGCAGCACCTCGCATCGGCGGTGGCCGTCCTGCTCGCCCAACAGAACGTGCGACTCGAACACGAACGGCGGATCGGCGCCGAAGTGATGGCCCAGCTGTGTGACGGCAGGCTGGCCGCACGAGAGGCCGAGCGCGAGTTGGTCGAGCGTGCGCTGCGGCCATCGGAATGCTCGATCGTGGCCGCGGGCGGTGTGCTGCCTGCCGGAGAGCGGCAATTGCACCTCAACCTGGGTCGGCGGGCGGTGCCCCATTTGTTGCTCCGGCGCGGCGACCTGCTGTACGCGCTGATGCCCGTGACAGATCAGTCGTTGCCGGCGCTGCGACAGCGGCTCGGGGCCCAGGCGACGGTGGGGATCAGCGACCCACTCGGCCGACCGGGTCGCGCCCCGACGGCGGTGCGGGAAGCGACCTGGGCAGCGCGGGTCGCCCGAACAGCGCCCGACCGCATCGCCCGGTTCGCCGAGGCCACCATGTTCTCCGCGCTGCGCGACACCGACGAGGCTCAAGTCGTCGTCGACCGGGTGCTCGGCCCGCTGATCAGCTACGACGCGCGGCACTCCGGCGAGATGGTCAAGACCTTGGACACCTATCTGCAGTGCGACAGATCGTGGGTGCAGGCGGCGGCCGCGTTGAACGTGCACCGGCAGACCGTCGTGTACCGGATCCAACGCATCGAGCAGATCACCGGCCGCTCGATCTCCGAAACGGCGGCCATCGCCGAGTTCTGGTTGGCGTTGCGCGCACGAGACCTGCTCGCGTTGCCGCGGCCGTAGGGAAACGTCGTCGGCAACTAGACTGGACCAGTGGAACCAGCATCGCCCCGCCCCGTCCTGGTGGTCGACTTCGGCGCCCAGTACGCCCAGCTGATCGCCCGCCGCGTGCGCGAGGCACGGGTGTATTCAGAGGTGATCCCGCACACCGCCAGCGTCGAGGACATCAAGGACAAGGATCCGCAGGCCATCGTGCTGTCCGGTGGGCCTGCCAGCGTCTACACCGACGGTGCGCCGCAGTTGAATCCGGCGGTGTTCGACCTCGGTGTTCCGGTGTTCGGCATCTGCTACGGCTTCCAGGCCATGGCGCAGGCACTCGGCGGCACGGTCGCCAGGACCGGCACCAGCGAGTACGGCCGCACGGAGCTGAATGTGTCCGGCGGACAACTTCATTCGGATCTGCCCGCGACGCAGCCGGTGTGGATGAGCCACGGCGACGCCGTCACCGCCGCGCCTGACGGGTTTGACGTGGTGGCCACCAGTGCAGGGGCGCCGGTGGCGGCCTTCGAGAACCGGGCCCGTCGACTGGCCGGTGTGCAATATCACCCCGAGGTGATGCACACGCCGCACGGCCAGCAGATCCTGAGCCGATTCCTGCACGAGTTCGCGGGCATCGACGCGTCCTGGACACCCGCGAACATCGCCGACTCACTGGTCGAGCAGGTCCGCAACCAGATCGGCAACGGCCGGGCGATCTGCGGACTGTCGGGCGGGGTGGACTCCGCGGTGGCCGCCGCGCTGGTGCAGAGGGCCATTGGCGACCACTTGACCTGCGTGTTCGTCGACCACGGACTGCTGCGAGCCGGCGAGCGGGCGCAGGTGCAGCGCGATTTCGTCGCCGCCACCGGGGCCAATTTGGTCACCGTCGACGTGGCCGACCGCTTCCTCGAAGCGCTGTCGGGGGTGACCAACCCGGAAGGCAAGCGCAAGATCATCGGTCGCCAATTCATCCGTGCCTTCGAAGGCGCGGTTCGCGACATCGTCGGCGATGGTGGCCCCGAGGTCGACTTCCTGGTGCAGGGCACGCTGTATCCGGACGTGGTCGAATCCGGCGGTGGCACAGGGACGGCCAACATCAAGAGCCACCACAACGTCGGCGGCCTGCCCGACGACCTGAAATTCAAGCTCGTCGAGCCTCTGCGGCTGTTGTTCAAGGACGAGGTGCGCGCGGTCGGCCGAGAGCTCGGCCTGCCTGAGGAAATCGTTGCGCGCCAACCTTTTCCGGGCCCTGGCCTCGGTATCCGCATCGTCGGCGAGGTCACTGCCGACCGGTTGGAGACGCTGCGCCGCGCCGACGCGATCGCCCGCGAGGAGCTCACGTCGGAGGGTCTGGACCACCAGATCTGGCAGTGCCCCGTCGTGCTGCTTGCCGACATCCGGTCGGTGGGGGTGCAGGGTGACGGCCGCACGTACGGGCATCCGATCGTATTGCGGCCGGTGTCCAGTGAGGACGCGATGACCGCCGACTGGACGCGGGTGCCCTACGAGGTGCTCGAACGCATTTCCACCCGCATCACCAACGAGGTGCCCGAGGTGAACCGGGTGGTGCTGGACATCACCAGCAAGCCGCCCGGCACCATCGAGTGGGAGTAGTTCTCAGCCGCGTGGGCCCACCTCGCCGGGGTCTGTCGCGACGTAGTCGGCGAGGATTTGGCTGACCAGGTCCTCGATCGTCGACTCGATGGACGACGTCAGCGTCGCGGTCACCGCCGCGACCGCCTGCGTCCGGAACCGCACCAGCATCGTGATCAACTCGGCGACCTCGGTGTCGTCGGGCAGCCCGACACCGGGTTTGATCCGGTCTTGCACGTGTTCGGCGCCGGCCTGCACCAGGATCGCACTGATCTGGTCGACGAGCGGCAGTACCTGCTCGTGGATGTCGATCAGCTTGTCGATGGACACACCGAATTCACGGATGTCGTTGAAGGCTTCGATCAGCTTGGGCCGCACCACAATTGCCTCGTCGTCCTCGAGGCGAACCAAGCTCGACGCGACCAGCCGGTCGAATGCGGCGTCGTCGTCGATCAGCGCCCGCGCGTTGGCAACGGGCATCGCTTGCGGCTTCTCCGCCGCCCACGTGCCCGCGATCGCCGACTCCAGCCCGAGCACCGAGCCCAAATCCTTGCCCTGCTCCCACGCGCTGAGCATCTCGTGCACGTGGGCGATGTTGTAGCCGCGGTCCAGGAGTGAGGTGATCAGTCGCAGCCGGGTCAGGTGCGTGTCGTTGAACAAAGCGATCCGGCCGACGCGCAGTGGAGGGTGCAGCAGCCCCCGGTCGCGGTAGACGCGGATGTTGCGGGTGGTGGTGCCTGCCAGCCTGGCCAGGTCATCGATGCGGTACTCGCCGGATGCCGCCACGCCGTGCGGATGCACCGCGGCGTCGAACAACTGCGCCACCGCCGACTCGATGACGTCGCGTGAGCCACGCCGAACGCGTCGGCGAAGGCCGTTCAACACGGTCGAGATTGCACCGGGCTGCTGCCGCGGCCCGGCGGTCATGCCACTGCGGCGTAGTCGGCGTACCGGAAGTCCCGCATCTGACGAAGATACTGCGTCGCGGTACCGGGGTACATCGCCGCGTTGAAACCGTCGGCAGTCAGGTACCAGCTGGTGCAGCCCGACATCCATGTCGTCTTGGTCAATCGTTTCTGGATGTGTTCGTTGTAGCGCCGCTGCACGTCGGCGCGCACGTCGAGGTAGCGCAGATTGTTGCCGAGGATGGTCCCGATCGCGCGGACCGCGTAGTCGATCTGGCCTTCGACGTAGACCAGCAGCGAGTTGTGCCCGGGACCGGAATTGGGTCCCGTCATGAAGAAGAGGTTGGGATACCCGTTGGCGTTGATGCTCTTGTAGGCCTGCGCCCCGGCGGCCCACTCCTCGCGAAGCGTGCGGCCGGCGAGGCCGGTGACCGGGTACGGTAGGCCGGTCAGGTGGACGTTGTAACCGGTGGCGAAGACGATGCAGTCGAGGTGATGCTCGATGCCATCACTGGTGCGAATTCCGGCCGGGCTCATGGTGGCGATCGGCCAATCGATGAGCTTGCAGTTGTCCCGTTGCAGCGCAGGGTAGTAGTCGCTGGAGACCAGCATCCGCTTGCAGCCGGGCGTAAGATCCGGTGTCAGCTGGCGCCGTAGCCACGGGTCCTTGACCTGGAGGCGAAGGTGCGCCTTGCCCAGTCGGGCCACCAGCCCGGTGAGCGGAGTGTCCCAGACCAGTGCGGTCGCCGAGATCTCGTGCCCCAAGAACAACGCCCGCCTGGCAACCTCCTGCGCGGCAGGCACTTTCGCGAACAGCGTCTGGGCGGCAGCAGGCACTGCGGTGTCGAGACGGGGCAGCACCCAACCAGGCGTGCGCTGGAACACCTTGACGAAGTCGGCCTTCTTGACGAGTTCGGGGATGATCTGGACTGCGCTGGCGCCGGTGCCGATGACCGCGACCCGCTTCCCGGTGAAGTCGTAGCCGTGGTCCCACCGGGCGCTGTGGATCTTGTGCCCCTCATAGGTGTCCAGGCCGCGGATGGCGGGCCAGTCGTGGTCGGGGAGCGGGCCCGACGCCAACACCACGGTGCGAGCATGAAAAGTAGTGGAGCGTTTTCCTTTCGTCTTCACGGTCCAGACGCCCCGGGTCTCGTCGAACTCGAGGCCGTTGACCTCCACCCCGAACCGGATCCGACAGCGCAGGTGGTACGCGTCGACCATGTCCTCGATGTGTTTGCAGATCTCCTCCGCCGGTGAGTACGCGCGTGACCACGTCGGGTTCTTCACGAACGAGAACGAGTACAGCAGCGACGGAATATCGCATGCCGCACCGGGATACGTGTTGTCTCGCCAGGTGCCGCCGACCCGGTCGCTGCGGTCGAGGATGACGAGGTCGTCGACGCCGGCCTCGGTGAGTTTGATGGCCGCGCCGACGCCGGTGAATCCCGCGCCGACAATGAGGGTGTCGTAGGCCTTCACGTCAGGCCGCCGGCTCGTGGGTGACCTCTTTGACCCAGCTTGGTATCGACGGCAACAGTGGCCGCGGGTACCGGTCGGACAGCCACACCATCGAATTGGCCAGCAGGTGATAGGGATGCCGTGGGTTGGTGACCACCCCGGCGTACCGGCGTAGGAACCGGTACGTTGGCACCCGCTTGGTGTATTCGCCACGATCGCCGAGCTCCTTGAACCGCTTGACGGCCCGGTAGAGACGCTCGGGCTCCATGCCCATCGCGGTGATCTCGTTGCGGATCCGGTTGATCAGCGGGGCTCCCATGACCGCGCCGATGATGAGGCCGGGGGTGGCGTGGTGGCCGACGAAGTCGATCAACAGCCGTCGGGCCTTGGCATGCCCGATCATGTCGAGGACTTCGAAATCGACCACCAAATGCCGTGATTCGTCGTTGTTGATCCTCTCGAAGACCTGGTGGCAGACCGGGTCTGCGACTTCGTCGAGGAGGAACTTCAGCAGTGCACCGTCGAGGGCGACTTCGAGCATCGGGATGACGGTGCCGAGCAGCGACAGCGGCATGTCGTCGGCCCAGCGGTCCAGCCAGTCGATGGCGAGCCGGATGTTGACGTTGGGTTCGGGGACTTCGCCGTCTTCGAGCATGCCCCATCGCTTCATCAGCGCCAGTTCGGCGTTGGCGTGCCGTTGTTCTTCTGCGTGGAAGTAACGGTATATCTCGGCGATTGTCGGCGTCGGCGCCTTCTTGGCCAGCGCGGCGAATCCGCGGGCGCCGATGTTCTCGATCCAGCACAGGTCCGCCATGAACGCCTTCAGTTCCGGTCGCTGTTCGTCGGTGATCGTCTCGGCGCCGGGCGCATCCCAGTCGATGTCGGCCAACGCCCACTGGCGGTCCTTGATCTTGGCGAGCATCGCATCCATGTCGATCATCGGGACCTCCTACGTCGTCAAACGATTGGCGAAGCCGGCGGCGCGGGTGTACACCGTCGGGGTGAAACGCTTGATACTCCAACCGATCCGGGCGTCGGGTTGCGGCATGCAATACTGGCCGCCCCGGTCATGGGTGTCCAGGCACATCCGGGCCACCCGCTCGGGTGCGAACCCGGCCCAGCGCATCAGCCGGTCGGCCAGCTGGCTGGATTGTGCGGTGATGCGGCCGGATTCGACGATATTGGTCTTGACGAACGTCGGGCACAGCACCGTCACGTGTACACCGGTACCGCTCAACTCCGCGGCCAGTGTCTCGGACAGGGACAGCACACCGGCTTTGCTGACGTTGTAGGCGGCCATCCCCGGTGCGGCGCCGAACGCCGCGGCCGATGCGACGTTGATGATGCCGTCATATCCGGCTTCGCGAAGAATCGGTGCGAACACGTGACAGCCGTGGATCGGTCCCCACAAGTTGATGCTCAGCACCCAATTCCAGTCGTCGAGGTCCGTCTCACCGATTGGCTTGCCGCCTGCCCCGACCCCAGCGTTGTTGATGACCAGAGTCGGTGGGCCGTCGAACCAGGCCTGCGCCTTGGCGGCAAGCCCGTGCACATCTTCGATCTGGCTGACGTCGCAGCGGACGGCCAGGGCGGTTCCGCCGTCGGCGATGATCGCTTCGGCCGTTGCACCGGCGGCGGTCTCGTCGATGTCGCTGCACACGACCCGGCCGCCGCGCCGGGCCAACTCCGCCGCGAAGGCCGCGCCGATGCCGCTGCCCGCGCCGGTGATGACGGCCGCAGCATCGCGGCTGCGCTTCCTCGACGATCCGAACAGACCCATGATCACCCCGCGGCCCGGTCCGCGACCTGGCGGCCGAGGACATGTGTGATGAACCCGGCGATGTGCCGCATGGCCGGTCTGGCCTCGGGGCTGATGCGCGGCAGGGCTTGGAAGACGTGCACCTGGTCGGGCCAGATCTGCAACTCGCACTGTCCGCCCGCCGACTGGATCTGGTCGTCGAGCGCGATGGCATCTGCGGCCAGCATCTCTGCGCCGCCCGCCTGGATGAGCGTCGGCGGCAGGGCACGGCCGGTTGCGACGTCGAGTTTCAGTCGTGGATGTGAGGAATCGATTCCCGCGCAGTACAACTCGAGCAGACGAAGGGCGTCGCGGGAGCGGACGGCCGGATCGGGGCGGAGCCGTTCGCGGGTGCGCGCCAGCGTGAACGTCAAATCCAGTACCGGGGAGAGCAGCACCGCGCCCGCCGGGTGTCTCACGTCGGACTGCAGCAGAAGATCGACGGCGAGGTGCCCACCGGCGGAGTCGCCTGCGATCACCGTCCGCTCGGGTGCCAGCCCCCTGTCACCGATGAGCCACTCCCAACCTGACCGGACATCGTCTGCGGCAGTGGGGAATCGGTACTTGGGCGCCAACCGGTAGTCGATGCTGAACACCGGCAGACCGGTCAAGCGGGAGAGCCACGAGGTCAACCGGCGATGGGTCTGTGGCGAGCACAGGACATAGCCGCTGCCATGGACGAAGTAGATCGCGGCATCTGTCCGATCACGGGGCACCCCAACGCCGTGCACCCACTCGCCGACGACGCGGCGGCCGTCGGAGGTTCGGGTGTCGACAGGGGTGACGCGGGTGCCTGCGAGCGACGGACCGAACGTGTCCATGACGCTGGCGATGATCTGGCGGGAGAGCCACACCCCCCATGCCGGCTCGGAGGGAATCACGGCGGCGATCTGCCGGAGGGTCAGGCTGCTGAGTGCTGCGGCCCCGCGGGAACGTAACGAACCGCGCTCGTCATTGAGCATCGCTGGAGTACAGCACCAAATGATGACATTTGTCAATGTCACCATCGATCAATGAAAACGTCTCGGGCTGTCCCGGCCGCTTGACGGTGTCGGTGGGTGGGTGTTTACTCGGGGCATCGAACATACATTCGAAAATAGAGTGATTCTGATGATGCAGGAGGTGCTGCTGTGACAGTAGCCATGAGCCTGGAACAGCGCCGGCTTGACCGCGCTGAACAGGTGGAACACCTGCGTCGCAAGATAGCAGCAGTGTCCGGCAAGGTCGGTGCCGGGCGCCGGGGACCAGCGCCGACGGCCGACCCGCTCCCGGCCACGGAATCTTTGCTGCCGGTACCCGAAACGCTGGCCGAACTTCTTCCGGCGTCGTTGCCGCGGGGGTCGGTGGCGGTGGTGTCGGGCGCCCGCTCGCTGTCGCTGAGCATGGTGGCTGCGGTGACGGCGGAAGGCGGACACGCCGCGATCGTCGGCCAGCCCGACGTGGGTCTGCTGGCGGCCGTCGAGATGGGTGCGGACCTGAGCAGGATCGCGGTCATCCCCGAACCCGGCGCAGATCCGGTCGAGGTGGCCGCCGTGCTGATGGATGGCATGGATTTGGTGGTGCTCGGCCTTGGCGGCCGGTCGGTACCTGCCACGCGGGCGCGGGCGGTGGTGGCAAGGGCGCGGCAGAAGGGCTGCACCCTGCTGGTCACCGGTGGGGATTGGCAAGGCGCATCCGCCCGGCTGGAGGCCAGGGTCTGCGGGTATGAGATCGCCGGTGCCGGTCGTCCTGGATTCGGTCGCATCAGCAAGGTGCGACTGACCATGCGGGTCAGGGGCCGGTCCTTGGGGCGGGCGCGTGCAGTAGGCGGATGAGTGTCGTCCGGATCTGCCTCGCGAGTGCTGGCCGTCTGGTGCATGGACTGGCCCGCCGTCGCCGCGTTGGCCGCGGCGGCCCTTCCGCCGACGGCGCCGGTCGCGGTCACCCTGGCCAACCGGGTGATCGCCTGCTCGGCGTCGGCTCGAGCGGCCGGGGTGCGACGGGGGTTGCGCCGCAGGGAATCTCAGGCCCGATGCCCGGAACTGCATGTCGTCACCGCCGACCCCGCGCGCGATGCCCGCCACTTCGAAGTCGTGACGGCCGCGGTCGACGACCTGGTGCCGCGGGCCGAGGTGTTGCGTCCCGGCCTGTTGGTGCTGTCCGTGCGCGGTGCGGCCCGTTACTTCGGCTCTGAAGAGGCCGCCGCGGAGCGACTTGTCGATGCGGTGGCCGCGGCAGGCGCCGAGTGTCAGGTCGGCATCGCCGATCAATTGGCCACCGCAGTGTTCGCCGCCCGGGCGGGCCGGATCATCGAGGCGGGCAAGGATGCGCTGTTCCTGTCCGCTCTGTCGATCCGGCAATTGGCCACCGAGCCGAGCCTGGCCGCGCCTGGCCGCGACGATCTGGCAGACCTGTTGTGGCGCATGGGCATCCGCAATATCGGCCAGTTCGCCGCGCTGTCTCGAAGCGATGTGGCGTCCCGGTTCGGCGCCGACGCCGTCGCCGCGCACCGGTTCGCTCGCGGCGAGCCCACCCGCGGCCCGTCGGGACGCGAACCGCAGGCAGAACTCGACGCGGTGATGAACTGCGATCCGCCGATCGACCGTGTCGACGCCGCGGCGTTCGCAGGCAGGTCGCTGGCAAGCACACTGCATCGCAGCCTCGAGGCCGCCGGTGTCGGATGCACCCGGCTGGCCATCCACGCTGTCACCGCCAACGGGCAAGAACTGGAACGGGTTTGGCGATGCGCCGAACCGCTGACCGAAGACGCCACCGCCGACCGGGTGCGCTGGCAGCTGGACGGCTGGCTGAACAAACGCAATCCGAACGACCGGCCGACCGCCCCGGTGACGCTCTTGCGGCTACGGCCGGTGGAGGTGGTTTCGGCCGAGGCGCTGCAGCTGCCGCTGTGGGGTGGTGTCGGTGAGGAAGACCGGTTGCGCGCGCGCCGGGCGCTGGTGCGGGTGCAGGGCCTGCTGGGGCCCGAGGCGGTGCAGGTGCCGGTGCTCAGCGGCGGTCGCGGGCCTGCCGAACGCATCACCTTCACCCCACTGGGCGATGAGCCGGTGCCGAGGGCGGACCCGGATCAGCCGTGGCCGGGCCAGCTTCCCGAGCCGTCGCCGACGGTGCTGCTCGACGATCCGGTCGAATTGCTCGACGCCGACGGCAACCAGGTGCGGGTGACCGGTCGCGGACTGTTCTCCGCCGACCCGTCGCGGCTGAGCGCACCCGGCAGGAAGGGCGAGCTGTCGTGGTGGGCCGGGCCATGGCCGGTCGACGAGCGGTGGTGGGATCCCGAACAAGCCAAGGCCGGCCGTACCGCGCGGGTGCAGGTGCTGGTCGACGGGGATGAGCGACCGCAAGCCCTACTGCTGTGCTACCGGCAGCGACGGTGGTACATCGAAGGGATCTACGAGTAGACCCAGTTTGATTGTGCACAACTTAATTGTGCGCTACAGTTCTCGGCATGGCCATGCTCACCCTCGACCGGCATCTCTGCTTCGCCCTGTACTCGGCGTCTCGAGCGATGACGGCCGCATACCGGCCGATCCTCACCGAGTTGAACCTGACCTATCCGCAGTACCTGGTGCTGCTGGTGCTCTGGGAGGAGGGCCGCGTCACCGTCGGCAGGCTGGGCGAGCGGCTGCAACTCGACTCGGGAACGCTGTCGCCGCTGTTGAAGCGGTTGGAGGCCAACGGTTTTGTCCGCCGCGAGAGATCGCTCGACGACGAACGCCTTGTCGACGTGACGCTCACTGCGGCCGGGCGCCGACTCGAGCGCAAGGCGCAGTGCATCCCGGAGCAGCTGTTCGGCTCGACCGGAATGACGGAAGAAGAAGCCGCGGACCTGCGCGATGCGGTCCGTCACCTCACCGATGCACTCAACGCATCGCTACGAAAGGAAACCGCATGAAGACGCTCTACACGGCCGAAGCGCTGGCCACCGGCGAGGGCCGCGACGGCCACGGCCGCACCTCGGACGGCAAGCTCGATCTCGACCTCGCCATTCCGAAGGAGATGGGCGGCAGCGGTAACGGCACCAACCCCGAGCAGCTGTTCGCCATCGGCTACGCCGCCTGCTACCACTCCGCGCTGCGGCTCGTCGGGCGTCAGGAGAATGCCGATGTATCGGATTCGGCTGTCGGAGCGCGGGTTTCGCTCGGTCAACTCGACACCGGCGGCTTCGGCCTTGCGGTCGAACTCGAGATCACGCTGCCCAACCTCGACCACGACGCCGCGCAGCAGCTCGCCGAGAAGGCGCATCAGGTGTGCCCCTATTCGAACGCCACCCGCGGCAACATCGACGTCAAGCTCGTCGTCACCGACGACTGAGTCCCCTCGAAACTGCGGCGAGATCGCGATTTCAGCGAAGTTCGCGATCTCACCGCAGTTTCGGCGCTGGGAGCTAGATGCAGGCGCCGAACAAGCAGAATCCGCCGTCGGGTTCCCAGCCGCCGTTCCATGTGCCATCCGGCGGGGGCGGACCCCACCCGGCGGGTCCCGGGCGATCCCAGTGCGGTGGGGGTGGCGGCGGCCCCCAGTCGTGATGGTCGCGGTCGCCACCGGGGCCGGGCGGCGGCCAATCGGCGAACGCTACGCCAACTCCAGCCGTCCCCATCGCGCCGAAAGCGACACCACCCGCGATCACCAGACCGGCGAAAAACTTCAGCGGCTTCACTCGTCGTCTCCATTCGTCGTCTGGAGCATCTTCGACGGCGAACTTGTGGATTGACTGCAACCAACCTGTAGATCGCTGTGGATTCACACCGATCGCCGTGCGAACGGGCCCACCCGCGCGATGAACCGGTCGAAGAACGCGGAAGGGTTGACCTCGATACCCACAAGCGCATTGGGCTGCCTGCCCCAGTGGCCGCTCCAATCCGCAATCGTCATGCCGCGGGTGAACGTACCGGTCAACTCGACATCGATCGCGGCGGCCCGGTACTGCACCAGATCGGGATCCAGCGCGACTGCGGCGGCCAGCGGATCATGCAGATGGGCCAGATAACCTTCGCCCTGGTCGAAGTGAAACTCGAAGTAGAACCGCATTGCGTCCTCTAGCACACGGATCAGCGGATTGGACGCCACCGACCTGGTGCCGCGGGCGTCGAGCACACTCATCGGAACAGATGAGGACCCAGCCGCCTCGGCGAGCCTGCTGAAGATGGCCGGTGTCATCGCGACATTCTCGGTCAGATTGAGCCCCAACACGATTGGGATGTGCTTAGGTGCTTCGAGTCCCCAGGCGGCACTCCACACGGCGAACACCTCGGCTGCCGCCTCGGGGTCGACGCTGATGTTCCATTCCGCCACTGGAGTGGTGTTGCCGCGGTAGTCGAACGCGCCACCCATGATCACCAGCCGACGCAACATCGTGGGCAGCGCCGGCTCGAGGCGCAACGCCAGCGCCAGATTGGTCAGCGGCCCGGTAGCAATGCCCACCAACTCGCCGGGGTATGCCCGTGCGGCGCACACCCACGCCTCGGCGGCGTCGTGCGCGGTGAGTTGACGGTCGGTGGTCGGCAGCGTCGCGTAACCCAGGCCCTGAGGCCCGTGAGTGTCCTCGGCGGTGCGCAACGGCGTACTGAGCGGCCGCTCGGAGCCCTTGGACACCGGCACGCCGGTGATGCCACACAGATCCAACAGCGCCAGATTGTTCCGGCAAACCTGTTCCACCCCAACATTTCCCGCGGTCGACGCGATACCGACCACAGCGGCGTCGTCACTGGCGAACAGGTACACCAGCGCCATGGCGTCGTCGACGCCCGTATCGACGTCGACGAACACCGGCACAGCAGTCACGTCGCCAACGATAGAACCGGCCACCTACCAGTGCACGCCGGGTACCAGTCGCACGGCCCGCTTGACCGGACGGGTGACCGGCCGCAGCGCGCGCAGCGGCCTGACGCCGCGCGGCGGGCGCTTGGGCCGTCGCGGTGTGCGCTGTTGGGTGGCTTCGGTCTCCACGCCGCGGGCCGCCGCCGAGTCGGGGTAGCCGAGATAGATCTGGTGCAGCACGCGGCGGGACAGCTTCGGCGTGAAGTACATCCCGACGTCGGCCAGCGTGCCGACCGGCGTATCGATGCGCGCCGGCTTCTCGACCAATCCGCGCACCACCATGGCAGCCGCGTGTTCGGCGGTGATGGGCGGCATCGGGTTCAGCCGGCGCGACGGCGCGATCATCGGCGTCTTCACCAATGGCATGTGGATGTTCGTGAAGGTGATGTGATCCGAGAGCGTCTCGGTGCCAACGACTTCGGCGAATGCGTCCAGAGCCGCCTTGCTCGGCACATAGGCGCTGTATTTCGGACTGCTGGCCTGAACACCGGCGCTGGACACGTTGACCACGTGCCCGAATCGGCGTTCACGCCAATGCGGTAGCAGCGCGAGCACCATGCGGATGGCACCGAAGTAGTTGACCGCCATCACACGTTCGTAGTCGTGCAGGCGGTCGGTGGATGCGGATACCGACCGCCGGATCGACCGGCCGGCGTTGTTGACCAAGTAATCCACATGGCCGAACCGACCGAGGATGTCCTTGACGGTGTGCTCGACGGACGACGAGTCCGTGACGTCGCACGCGAACGCGTGCGCCTGTCCGCCTGCGTCCCGGATCTCGGTCACCAGATGGTCGAGTGCATCGGCGGTTCGTGCCAACGCGAAAACTGTTGCGCCGCGCTCAGCGATGGCGACGGCCGAGGCGCGGCCGATGCCGCTCGATGCACCGGTGATGATCACGTGTTTGCCGACCAGCGGCCCTGCGGGGTGGTCGCGACGGGCCCGGTTGGGGTCGAGGTGATCGGCCCAGTACTGCCACAGCCTCGGCGCATACGAGGCGAATTCCGGAACCGCTATCCCCTTGCCCCGCAACGCTTCCTCGGTATTGGAGGAGGTGAACCGGGGCGCGAGGTCGACGACGTCGAGTATCTCGCCGGGGATACCGAGCTGGGTGGCGGCCATGTTGCGGACGACCTTCGCGCGCCCACTGACGCGCAGCAACGGTGTCGTCGTCGACCTCGGCAGTGACCCGCGCAGCGGCGGTAACCCCGCTGCCGCCGCGACAGCGCGATAAATGCCGCGCAGGCCAATGGTTTTCGGCGCGGTCAAATGGAAGGTCTGGCCGTTGCGACAGTCGGCGTGCATCAGCTCGACCAGCGCGGTCACCACGTAATCCACCGGGACGAGGTTGGTGCGGCCGGTGTCGGGCAGCACCATCGGCGTGAACCGCGGCAGCACCGACAACTTGGCCAACAGGCCGAAGAAGTAGTAGGGGCCGTCGACCTTGTCCATCTCGCCGGTGCGGGAGTCGCCCACCACCACCGCGGGCCGGTACACCCGGTAGCGCAGACCCGGCGCGGACCGGACCAGCATCTCCGCCTCGAACTTCGTCTGGTGATACGGGGTCGGCAGATCCTGTGCGACGTCGAAGTCGTCCTCGGTGAACTCGCCACGGTAGGTGCCCGCGACGGCGATCGACGACACGTGGTGCAGCGTGGCATCGAGCTGGTGGGCCAGGTCGATCACCGCGCGGGTGCCTTCCACGTTCGCCGCCCGCTGGCTGTCCTCGTCGGCGGTCATGTCGTAGATCGCCGCGCAGTGCACGACGTGGTCGACGGCGCCCAATTCGGCGACGGTCTCGCCGGTGAGCCCGAGGCCATCCGCGGTCAGGTCGCCGACCAGGGCGCTGGCCCGGTCGCCCCAGTCGCTGGCGAGCCGCTCGAACCTGGGCAGCGACTCGCGCCGGACCAACACCCATACCTCGGCGTCCTCGCTGCGGGCCAGAATCTCCGACACCACTCGCCGGCCAATGAACCCGGTACCGCCGGTAACGACATAACGCATCGAGCCATGGTCACCCTTGGCTTCGCGAAGGTCAACCCAGGCTCACAGGCAGGGTGAACCGTTATCGTCCGTCTATGCCGATTGACCCCAACGCCGTAGGCGCCAAGACCGACCCGAGCACCTTCGAATGGACCGACCGCGACACGTTGCTCTACGCACTCGGTATCGGAGCGGGCACTGCGGACCTGGCGTTCACCACCGAGAACAGCCACGACATTCCCCAGCAGGTGCTGCCGACGTTCGCGGTGATCGCCTGCCTGCCGTTCGCCGCGGCTGGCAAGATCGGCAGCTTCAACTTCGCCATGCTGCTGCACGGTTCGCAGGAGATCCGGCTGTTCAAGCCGTTACCGCCCGCGGGCAAGTTGAGCGTCGTCGCCGAGGTGGCCGACATCCAGGACAAGGGTGAAGGCAAGAACGCGATCGTGATGTTGAAGGCGACGGGGACCGACCCCGACACGTCCGAGGTGGTCGCGGAAACGCTGACGACAGCGGTGATCCGCGGCGAGGGCGGCTTCGGTGGTCAGCCCGGTCAGCGGCCGGTGGCACCGGAGATTCCTGACCGCGAACCCGACGCGCGAATCGCGTTGCCGACGCGCGAGGACCAGGCCCTGATCTACCGGTTGTCCGGTGACCGTAATCCGCTGCACAGCGATCCGTGGTTCGCGCAGAACCTTGCCGGCTTCCCGAAGCCAATTCTGCACGGGCTCTGCACATATGGTGTCGCGGGTCGCGCGCTGGTCAGCGAACTGGGTGGCGGCGACGCCACCAGGGTCAACCAGGTCGGCGCTCGGTTCACCTCACCGGTGTTCCCCGGCGAGACGCTCACGACGTCAATCTGGCGCACCGAGCCGGGACACGCGGTGTTCCGCACCGAGGCGGCCAACCCGGACGGGTCCGACTCCCGGCTGGTGCTGGAGGACGGCACGGCGGAATACACCGACTGATTGGCTCGAACCGCCGGTAATCCCGATCATGGGTTGACAGGATGTCGGCTATGAAGCTGGTCGTTGGATATCTGGCCACCCCGGGCGGCGCGGACGCGATGGCACTCGGCGCGCGGCTTGCGCGGACCCTCGGTGCCGAAGTCGAGGCGTGCATCGTGCTGCCTGCCGACCGGGGTGTGCCGGGTCTCACCGGTGCGCGGGACTACGAGACCAAGCTCGGCGAGCAGGCGCAGAAGTGGCTCGCCGAGGCGCTCCCGTCGGTACCTGACGACCTGACCGCACACAGCCACGTCACGTTCGATGAATCGTTCGCCGACGGGCTGATTCGCGAAACCGCACGCTTGGCGGCCGACCTCATCGTGGTCGGCGGCTCGGGCGGCGGCCTCGCGGGCAGTTACTCGTTGGGCTCGGTGGTCAAAGAGCTGCTGCACTCGTCGCCCGTACCGGTGGTGGTCGCACCCCGCGGAATCCGCGAGTCGACGATCGACCGGGTCCGCGAGGTCACCTGTGCGATAGGGGAGCGAGCGGGCGCGGATCTGCTGCTGGAGAAGGCGGTTCGCTTCAGTGAGGCCGCAGGCACACCGTTACGGTTGGTTTCGCTGGTGGCGCTCGACCCGACGTTCGGTTCGTTGCGTGCCGACGAGGAGGCGGTGCGTGGGCGCGCGCTCGCCCACGCTCAGCACGTACTCGATACCGCGAAAAGTTCGCTGCCGGAGGGCTTTCCCGTGACGTCAACTACCGTCGAGGGCGACACCGTCGAGGACGCGGTGCGCAAGCTTTCGTGGCGCGACGGTGACCTGATCATGGTCGGCTCGAGTCGGCTCAGCGCACCCCGCCGACTGTTCCTGGGCTCGACCGCGGCCAAGATGCTGCGGGTGCTGGATGTACCGATGATGGTCGTACCCCGAGACCAACTAGCGGCGACAGATCTGCCCTGAACCCGCCGACCACGGTCGGCCCACTCATTAGAACATGCGTTCGATACACTGGTGGGCATGAGCTGGTTCACCGGCCCGCCGAGCTGGACGGAAATGCAGCGGGTGCTCAACAGCAAGCCCCGCCGTGCCGGTTGGCCCATCGACCAGCCGAACGGCGACGGCGGCGACAGCCCGGCCTGGTCGAGCAAGCGAGGCGAGTATCAGCCGCTCGAGGTGGAGCGGCCCGGCTCGTCGGTGCCCTACGCCGAGTTGCATGCGCACTCGGCATACAGCTTCCTCGACGGGGCCAGCACACCGGAAGAACTGGTCGAGGAGGCTGTTCGCCTCGATCTGCGGGCCATCGCGCTGACCGACCACGACGGGCTCTACGGGGTGGTGCGGTTCGCGGAGGCCGCCAAGGAGCTGAAGATGCAGACGGTGTTCGGCGCCGAGTTGTCGCTCGGTGGGGGTGACCGCACCGAGGACACCGATCCGCCAGGGCCGCATCTGCTGGTGCTGGCACGCGGACCGGAGGGTTATCGGCGGCTGTCGCGCGAGCTCGCCAAAGCGCATCTGGCGGGGGGTGAGAAGGGCAGGCTGCGCTATGACTACGACGCGCTGACCGAGGCGGCGGGTGGGCACTGGCACATCCTGACCGGATGTCGCAAAGGTCATGTCCGCCAAGCGCTTTCCGCAGGAGGTCCCGACGCGGCGGCCCAAGCGCTTGCCGACCTGGTGGACCGGTTCGGCCACAGCAGGGTCAGCATCGAACTCACCCATCACGGCCATCCCCTCGACGACGAGCGCAACGCCGCGCTTGCCGAACTGGCGCCGCGATTCGGGGTGGGCGTGGTGGCCACCACCGCCGCACACTTCGCCGCGCCGTCACGGGGCAGGCTTGCCATGGCGATGGGAGCGATCCGGGCCCGCAAATCGATCGACGAGGCGGCCGGTTACCTTGCCCCGCTGGGCGGTTCGCACCTACGGTCGGGGGAGGAGATGGCGCGGTTGTTCGCCCATTGTCCCGAGGTGGTGACGGCGGCGGCCGAACTCGGCGAGCAGTGTGCGTTCGGGCTGGCGCTGATCGCCCCGCAGCTGCCGCCGTTCGACGTCCCCGACGGGCACACGGAGGACAGCTGGCTGCGGCATCTGGTCATGCGGGGCGCCAGGGCGCGGTACGGCTCGCCGGAACGCGCACCGCGCGCCTACGCTCAGATCGAGCATGAGCTGAAAATCATTGAGGAGCTGACCTTTCCGGGTTACTTCCTGGTGGTGCACGACATCACCAGGTTCTGCAAGGACAACGGCATCCTCGCCCAGGGCCGCGGTTCGGCGGCCAACTCGGCGGTCTGCTACGCGCTCGGGGTCACCAACGTCGACCCGGTCGCCAACGAGTTGCTGTTCGAACGGTTTCTGTCCCCGGCGCGAGACGGACCACCGGACATCGACATCGACATCGAATCCGACCTGCGTGAGAAGGCCATCCAGTACGTTTACCACCGCTACGGCCGTGATTACGCCGCACAGGTCGCCAACGTCATCACCTACCGGGGTCGCAGCGCGGTGCGTGATATGGCCCGCGCGCTTGGCTTCTCGCAGGGGCAGCAGGACGCTTGGAGCAAGCAGATCGGCCAGTGGGGAAACCTGGCCGAATCGCCTCACGTCGAGGACATCCCGCCGTCGGTGATCGATCTGGCCATGCAGATCTCCAACCTGCCCCGGCACATGGGCATCCATTCCGGCGGCATGGTGATCTGCGACCGGCCGATCGCCGACGTGTGCCCGGTGGAGTGGGCACGGATGGAGAACCGCAGCGTCTTGCAATGGGATAAAGACGACTGCGCGGCAATCGGTCTGGTGAAGTTCGACATGCTGGGCCTCGGCATGCTCTCGGCGCTGCACTACTGCATCGACCTGGTGGCCGAGCACAAGGGCATCGAGGTCGATCTGGCGAAACTGGACCTGTCCGAGCCCGCCGTGTACGAGATGCTGCAGAAAGCCGACTCTGTCGGCGTGTTCCAGGTGGAGTCGCGCGCGCAGATGGCCACCTTGCCACGACTGAAGCCGCGGGTGTTCTACGACCTGGTGGTCGAAGTCGCGTTGATCCGCCCGGGGCCGATTCAGGGCGGGTCGGTGCACCCCTACATCAAGCGGCGCAACGGCGTCGAACCCGTCACCTACGACCACCCGTCGATGGCGCCCGCGCTGCGCAAGACGTTGGGAGTTCCGCTGTTTCAGGAACAGCTCATGCAGCTCGCGGTCGACTGCGCAGGCTTCTCCGCCGCTGAGGCCGACCAATTGCGTCGGGCGATGGGGTCCAAGCGCTCCACCGAGCGGATGCGGCGGCTGCGGGGCCGGTTCTACGACGGCATGCGCGAGCGGCACGGCATCACCGGCGAGGTGGCCGACCGGATCTACGAGAAGCTGGAGGCTTTCGCCAATTTCGGTTTCCCGGAAAGCCATTCATTGAGCTTCGCCTCGCTGGTGTTCTACTCGTCGTGGTTCAAGCTGCATCACCCGGCGGCGTTCTGCGCAGCGCTGCTGCGGGCGCAGCCGATGGGCTTCTATTCACCGCAGTCGCTGGTGGCCGACGCCCGCAGGCACGGGGTGACTGTGCATGGTCCCGACGTCAACGCCAGCCTGGCGCACGCCACGCTGGAGAACGTCGGTATGGAGGTGCGGCTTGGCATCGGCAGCGTCCGGCACATCGGCGACGAGTTGGCCGAGCAGATTGTAGAGGAGCGAAAAGCCAACGGGCCGTTCGCTTCCCTGCTGGATCTGACCGGTCGAGTGCAGTTGTCGGTGCCGCAGACCGAGGCGCTGGCCACCGCGGGAGCGCTGGCCTGCTTCGGGATCACCCGCCGTGAAGGGTTGTGGGCGGCCGGTGCGGCCGCCTCGCAGCGGCCCGACCGGCTGCCCGGTGTCGGGGCGTCGTCACACATTCCGTCGTTGCCCGGCATGACGGACCTGGAGTTGGCCGCCTCCGATGTGTGGGCCACCGGCATCTCACCGGACAGCTACCCCACCCAGTTCCTTCGTGAGGACCTCGAGGCCATCGGCGTGATACCCGCCGATCAACTGCTTTCGGTGCCCGACGGAACCCGGGTGCTGGTGGCCGGGGCGGTCACGCATCGGCAGCGGCCCGCCACCGCGCAGGGCGTCACGTTCATCAATCTGGAGGACGAGACCGGGATGGTCAACGTGTTGTGCGTGCCGGGGGTGTGGGCGCGGCACCGAAAGCTGGCCCAGACGGCGTCGGCGTTGCTGATCCGGGGTCAGGTACAGAACGCCACCGGTGCGGTCACCGTGGTCGCCGACCGGATGGGCAAGCTCTCGATGAAGGTCGGCTCGAAGAGTCGCGACTTCCGCTAACTCGCCTCGCCGGAGTCGGGCCCGGACCCACCCGAGTCAGCAGCGCCGGACTCCGATCCGCTCGACGACGACGCGCTGTCACCGGGAGTCTTGTCAGCTTCGCTGCCGGGATTCTGCGATTCTGTCGTACTGCTGGAGCCGGCCTTGGTCGGCCGGGCGACGAGTCCGGTCCGTACGCGTTCACGTGATTTGGTCTTGGTGACATCGCCTGTGCCACCACTGCTCGTGTCCGATTCGGCAGCCTTCGCCGGCGTGGGGGTCTCGGTCTCGGTCGAGACGGTTGGCTCGGTGTCGTCGGTCAACGACTTCGTCGCGTCCATGGCCTTCCGCTCTGCCCCTGCTTGCGTGTCGATGCCCGTCTGGGGCGCACCCGTCGTCAACGGCGTCTTCTCGCCTGCCGTAATCCCCGATGCCGTGTCGGCGACATCCTTGCCGGCGACCGACGACGAACGATCCATCGCGGTCGTCTTGTTCTGCACCGCCGCCGCGGCCATGCTCGTACCTTCGGCGACCTCGTCTCGCAGTGCCGCCGGTACCGCCTTGATCGCGGCGCCGCCAGGGTTGAAGATCCTGGCTACCGCCTTGGCGATGGCATTGACGAAACCAGTGACCGAACCAACGAC
The DNA here is from genome assembly GCF_043197955.1 of Mycobacterium sp. NPDC048908. Taxonomy (NCBI): domain Bacteria; kingdom Bacillati; phylum Actinomycetota; class Actinomycetes; order Mycobacteriales; family Mycobacteriaceae; genus Mycobacterium; species Mycobacterium sp. NPDC048908. The sequence goes on from NZ_JBICUE010000002.1 coordinate 467,316, forward strand.
GCTCCCAACCGTGGCTTGGACCTGGTGGAAGAACGCCGCCAACGCCTGCGTGAGTTGCTGAACCGGATTTGGTGGACTCGTCGTGCCCGGCGGATCGGTCGGGTCGGTCGGGTCGGCCGGGTGGGCGTCGATGAAGTCCTTGATGACTTCGGCAGCCGCCTTCATCACCCAATCATTGAGCGCCGCAGCGTATTTGAAGACCCCTAGCGATCCCTGCTCGGTCAGCTCGGCGCCGAGGCGGTCACGAAGGGTGTAGATGAACGCAGGACCGGTGAAGGACATGCTCGACCATTTGTCGAGGAAGTCAGAGATGAAGGCTGCCTGCGTCGCTTCGCTGACCGCATTGGGGCCGCCGGTGGGCAGACCGAATTCGCTTGCCCAGATGCGCAATGCCTGATCCTGGTTCGCGATCATCAACTGCCGGATTTCGAGCAGTTGGTTGAGCGGAGAGAACTTGTTCCACGGTTTCGTCCATGAGTATGTGCCGTCGGAGAACTTGGTCTTGAAGTTATAGGGGTGATATGACAGCGCATCGAAGTATCCCTTTGCACCGTTCGCATACATTTTGCGCACGAAATCGACAGTGTCATAAGTGATTCCGGCGAAGCCGGCCACCGAACCCAAGACTCCGCCGACGACGAGCGCGTTGGGATCTGCGCCATCGTTGGGATCGTTGGGGTCACCCTTGATCGCGGTGTAGACGGCCTTCAAGACATTGGTGTAGGCGACAGGGTCCGGGGCGGGCAGCCAGGACTTGATGTAATTCGGCTCGTTCCACACCTCGTAAGCGGAGACTTTCCCCGCGTATCGGCCCGCGGCCAGTCCGGCGAACGCGGCGAACTTGGCGGGGTCGGGCGCCACCCCTGGGCAACCAACGCAACCGGTGCCGTTCTGCCCGCCCCAGTACGGCGTCGCGCTCAGCACACCAAGCACCGCCATATTACGCGAAACAGCCTGGTTCACAATGAAATCCATTTTGGACCAGTCCGGCGGCGCCAAAACCTCCAACGGACTGCCTGGCGGCACCTTCTGAATATCGCCCCACGGAATCAACACTCGCACGGTGTTGACTCCCAACGACTGCATGTCGTCCAGCGATGCGATGATCTCGGCGTTCGACTTTCCGTACAGATCAGAGTCGGCAATGCCGACGGTCGTCGACGACTGGTCGATCGACACCACGGGGGTGAAATCCAGCGCGACCGGTTCCGGCCTCGGGTCGAGCAGATACGTCATCGCCGCGCACATCGCGGCGAGCGGAATCGCGGCTACCACGCTCGCTATCGCGTATCGCCGAAGTGCACGTCGTGTTCCAAGCCTCATAATCGGCTTCCCCTCCTCCCGTTCGGTGAGTGATCACCATCTGGTGAGGAAAATTAACGCATCCGACAGTTGATTTTGCCGCAATTCGCATATTGACCTTTCGTGAGCCGAATTACTGCCCGGCCGTGGGCCGGGAAACTAGGCGACGCCGGCTATTCAGTCCCACATCAAACTGCACCCAATGACGCAAATTCAGCAACGAGCTGTAAAGGGTTACCGGTTGTTAACCAATCTGGGATGAATTTTGGCGGATCGCGATCAAAGGACCAGCTAGCAGGTCTCATGGCGCGGGCGTCGCGCGTAGTTGTTCTTTACTGGAACATCGACATTCGTGTTCTGCTGCACATTCAGCAACGGGAAGGTAAGACAAGTCTTGTCGGCTCACCGAAATGGTGACAGCCCCGTGCGAGCGGGTGAGTAGAAGACCGCCCGAGATTGACGCGGATGAGGTTTGCCGCACACATCGCCCCCGAGGTGCGAGCCGACCTGGGGGCAGCCTCCGCGTGGGTTCAACCGTCATCGACGTGACGGTAGTCTCGACGAAATGACCTTGAACCTGTCCGTCGACGAAGTCCTGACCACCACGCGTTCGGTGCGCAAGCGACTCGATTTCGACAAGCCGGTGCCCCGCGAGGTGCTCATGGAGTGTCTGGACCTGGCGCTGCAAGCGCCGACGGGCTCCAATCATCAAGGCTGGCAATGGGTGTTCGTCGACGACCGGGCCAAGATCGCGGCGCTGGCCGAGATCTACCGAACCAACGCGACCCCGTACCTCGACTCGCCCAAACCTGTGTACGGCGACGTTCGCGACGAGCAGCGGCCACGGGTCTACGACTCGGCGAAGTACCTCAACGAACGCCTCCACGAGGTGCCCGTCATGTTGATTCCGTGCCTGGAGGGACGGCCCGACGGCGTACCCGCGGGCATGTCCGCGTCGTTCTGGGGATCGCTGCTGCCCGCGGTGTGGAGCTTCATGCTGGCGTTGCGCTCCCGTGGCCTCGGCTCGGCGTGGACGACGCTGCACCTGCTCGGCGAAGGCGAAAAGCAGGCAGCCGAACTCCTTGGCATCCCGCACGACAAGTACAGCCAGGCCGGCCTGTTCCCGATCGCTTATACAAAGGGCACCGACTTCAAGCGGGCCACCAGGTTGCCGGCGCAGGAAGTCACTCACTGGGACACCTGGTAGTCGCGGGAGATGTCTCGCTCGCGGTACTAGACCGCGCCGGTGAACCGGTGCTGCCGCCACGCCTCGTAGACGGCGACGGCGGCGGCGTTCGACAGATTCAGCGATCGCCTGCCCGCCAGCATGGGGATACGAACCTGGCCGCTGATATGCGGGTCGGCCAGCGTCGCGGCATCCAGGCCGGTCGGTTCCGGCCCGAACATCAAGACGTCGCCCGGGTGGTAGCTGACGTCGGCGAACGACGTGGCGGCATGTGCGGTGAACGCGTACACCGTCGTCGGTCCGAGCGCCTCCCATGCCGCGGGGAGATCGCGGTGCACGGTCACCGACGCCAGGTCGTGGTAGTCGAGGCCGGCGCGACGCAACTTGGGTTCGGACAAATCGAAGCCGAGCGGCTCGACCAGATGCAGCTCACATCCCGTCGCGGCCACCATCCGGATCGCGTTGCCGGTGTTGGGCGCAATGCGCGGGGAAAAGAACAGCACCTTGAACACGGCGATAATGCTTACATGGTCGATCGGAGCATCTGGATGCAGAAGGTTGCTGCCAACCCCGGGCACTCGCACTGGTACATCGAGCGTTTCCGGTCGATGGCCCGCGCCGGTGAGGATCTGGCGGGCGAAGCTCGGTTCGTCGACGCGATGGCGCCCCGCGGCGCGCATATCCTCGACGCCGGCTGCGGGCCGGGCCGGTTGGGTGGAGTGCTGGCCAAGGCCGGGCACCGGGTGGTCGGTGTCGACGTCGACCCGGCCTTGATCGAGGCCGCCGAGCAGGACTATCCCGGTCCACGCTGGCTGGTCGGCGACCTGGCCGAACTCGACCTGCCCGCGCGCGGCATCGTCGAGCCGTTCGACGTCATCGTGTCCGCAGGCAATGTGATGGCGTTCCTCGCCCCAAGCACCCGGCTCCAGGTGTTGCGCCGGCTACGCGCCCACCTCGCCGCCGACGGCCGAGCCGCGATCGGCTTCGGCGCCGGTCGGGGTTACGCGTTCACCGAGTTTCTCGACGACGCGGCCACGGCGGAATTGGCCCCCGATCTCCTGCTGTCGACTTGGGATCTGCGGCCGTTCACCGACCACTCCGACTTCCTTGTCGCGGTCCTTCGGGCCGCTTGAATTTATTTGCTCACGCGATACAAGACAGCGGATCAGGCCGGTTAAGAACTCTGTCTGGTTAGTAAGAATTGTGGAATCGGCTGCACATGGCTGTCATACTCGACCAATTGCCAGGCGTAGAACGCGTGCCCTTTGGTGGGCGAAATCAGCAGGAAGCCTTATGAACCACGCTCCATTATTGAATTGCGGGCAGGCGGCCGATCGCACCGGCGGGCGCCCATGACCGCGTTCTCGCAGCTGAAGAAGGCCGATGGCACGGTCGTCGATTTCGAGCCGAAACAGTCGCCGCCCGCCAAGAGACCGTCGCGATGGTCGATTGCCAATTGGCCGGTGCGCTGGAAAGTGTTCGCCATCGTTTTGGTGCCGCTGGTTCTCGCCGGGACGTTCGGCGGTTTGCGCATCTACTCCAGCGCGACGGAAGCCGCCGATCTGCGCCGTGCCGCCGACCGCGCCGAAATGGTGCCCGCGATCGCGAGCTATATGGCCTCGCTCGACGGCGCGATGCTGGCGAGTTCGACCGGCGGCGACACCCAGGCGGCGCTGACCGCGTTCGACAGCAGTCGAGGGGACTTGCAGCGGCGGCTGACCTCCACCGATGTCGCGCCCGACGTCAGCAAGGGCGTCAACACGATGATCAGCGCCGGCCAGGGGCTGATGGACAAGGTCACCGCCAACAGCATCGGGCTGCGCGACCGGGTGCAGGCCTACACACCGATCCTGCTGACCGCCGAGGACGCGATCAACGGCTCGGTACGGGTCGACGACGAGCGCATCCGCGCCGAGACGCTCGGCCTCAGCCGCGCCGTCGGCGCTCGCGGCCAGATGATGATCCAGCAGCTGTTGGTCAATCTCGGCGGCGACTTGCCTGATCCCGAACTGCGGCTGTCGATGACCACGGTGGCCGGCACCGAGCCGTCGACGCTGTTCGGCATGAGCCAGGTGCTCGGCGTCGGTTCTGGTGCGGCGCAGAAGCTTCAGGAGGAGTTCGTCAAGCGGCTGGCGATCATGTCCGATCCGGCGGCGGTGCTGGTCAACAACCCGGACCTGAGCGCATCGATTCAAGCCACCGATCAGATCGCCGACAAGATGGTCGCCGACACCTCTCGTGTGGTGACGGACGCGGTGGAGGCCGACGCGGCGGCCCAGCGCGGCGGCGCGATCCGCGATGCGGTGATCGTCGTCGCCGCAATGCTGCTGGCCCTGTTGCTGGTCATCCTGGTGGCGCGGTCGCTGGTGCGGCCGCTGCGCAGGCTGCGCGACAGCGCGCTGAAGGTGGCGCACGAGGACCTGGCCCGCGAGATCGAACGGGTCCGCGCCGGGGGCGAGGCCGGCCACGTCCAGCCCATCCCCGTCTACACCTCCGAAGAGGTCGGCCAGGTCGCACATGCCGTCGACGAACTGCACGAGCAGGCGGTCCTGCTGGCAGGCGAGCAGTCGCAACTGCAACTGCAGGTGAGCGACATGTTCGAAACCCTGTCGCGGCGCAGCCGCTCACTTGTCGACCAGCAGTTGTCGCTGATCGACCGCCTCGAGCGCAACGAGGAGGATCCGGAGCGGCTGGAGAGCCTGTTCCGGCTCGACCACCTCGCCGCCCGGATGCGCCGCAACGGCGCCAACCTGCTGGTGCTCGCGGGTGCCAAGGTGCCGCGCGAGCAGGCCGATGCGGTGCCGGTGTCGGCGATCATCAACGCCGCGGCCTCCGAGGTCGAGGACTACACCCGGGTGGTCACCGCAACGGTGCCCGACAGCGAGGTCGTCGGTGCGATCGCAGGCGACCTGGTGCACCTGCTGGCGGAGCTGCTCGACAACGCGTTGCGCTATTCGCCGCCGATCTCGCAGGTGCGGGTGTCGGCCGTGCACACGGGAAACGGCGGGTTGGTCATCGAGGTCAGCGACATCGGCATCGGCATGACCGAATCCGATCTGCGGGTGGCCAACACCAGGCTGCAGTCGGGCGGCGAGGTCAACCCTTACACCGCCCGCCACATGGGTCTGTTCGTGGTCGGCAGGTTGGCCGCCCAGCACGGCCTGGTGGTCCGGTTGCGCAGCACCATTGCGGGAGAGCCGAATTCGGGCACCACCGCCGGTGTGTTCGTCCCGGCCGCCTTACTGGTGGTTGCCGGCGCGCCCGACCAATTCGCTCAATTCGCTGAGCCCGACTACGGTCTGCCGGCCGACGCCCACGCAGGCATCCACACCGCGCTGGCCCTCGACGACGATCACGACCACAACGAGCACTTCGAGGAGCCCGGGCACGAGTACACCAACGGGCATGGCGACGTGCCGGTCGCGTTGTTGCCGCAGCGCAATCCCGGCGCCAGCGGTATCGCCGACATCCCGACGTCGCTGGCCCCGCCCGAGCAGGCGCCACAGGACGAGTGGTCCGCCGACGACGTGTGGCCCGAGGACTCGATGCCGGCGCAGACCGAGGAACACCCGCCGTGGGGCCAACCGCTCGCACCTCAACCGGAGGCCGACCGCGCACCCGTCGACACATCGGCGTTCTTTGCGTCCCGCGCGCAGGCCGCCAGCAACGGCGTGTCGAGCGGTCCGGACGTCGGCCATTCGCAGTCGCAGGCGCCTCGCGGCCCCGAGCCGCCGGCGGGACACCTGGTCGACGAACCCTCCGCGACGGCGGGCGCCGACGACGCGATCTACCAGAAGATGCTCTCCGAATGGCTCGTCGACCCGACGGAACTCGCCAAGAGCGAGGACCTGAACTGGGAGTCGGTGTGGGATCACGGCTGGTCGGCGGCGGCCGCGGCGGACGATGCTCCGGTCACCGAGCACACCGAGGAAGGACTGCCGATGCGCCAGCCCGGCGCGCGCCTGGTGCCAGGGGCCGTCGACGTCGCAGGCGGTCATCACGCCAACGGCGGTGCTCACAGCAGCAACGGCGGTGCCGAACAGGTAGCATCGGCGGCTGAGTTCGACACCGGCGGAGGCTCGATTCCGTCGCGCGATCCGGACGCGGTCCGTGCAAGCATCAGCAACCATTTCGGTGGGGTGCGCGCGGGCCGATCGCATGCTCAAGAGACCAGAGGAACCGATACCGAATGACCCACCCGCCACGTTCGAGGCAGCGCGATTCGCTCGACTGGCTGGTCTCGAAGTTCGCCCGCGAAGTGTCCGGCGTCTCGCACGCCGTGCTGGTGTCCGCCGACGGGCTGCTGATGGCCGCCAGTGAGCACATGCCGACCGAACGTGCGGACCAGCTCGCCGCGGTGGCTTCTGGTCTGGCGAGCCTGTCCACGGGTGCCTCGCAATTGTTCGACGGTGGCTACGTACTGCAGTCCGTCGTCGAGATGGAGAACGGTTACCTGCTGCTGATGCGCGTCGGTGACGGGTCCAACCTCGCCACACTGGCGAGCCGCAACTGCGATATCGGCCAAATCGGTTATGAGATGGCCATTTTGGTGGAGCGAGTCGGTGCCGTGGTCCAGTCGGGACGGCGCGCCACGCAGCACTCGTGAGCGCCGATGGACTATTGGGAATCAGACGATGCGGACGAACCACAGCTGGTTCGCCCGTACACGTTGACGGCTGGTCGAACTGATTCCCGCGTCCACCTACCGCTGGAGGCACCTGTCGAAACGGTGTCGTCTCCGCCCAAACCGCCGCGCTGGCCGGGCAACGACGTGCGTGGCCAGATCCTGGCAATGTCGGCCGACAGTCCGTCGGTGGCGGAAATCGCAGCTGTGTTGTCGCTGCCACTCGGCGTGGCGCGCGTGCTAATTGGTGACCTCGTGACGCAAGGTTATCTACGGGTGCACACCACCATCGGGGACTCGACCACCATCGACGAACGACGTGAATTGATAGGAAGGACGCTGCGTGGCCTACGAGCGCTCTGAGGGGCGGGACACCGCCTCGACGAAGATCGTCATCTCCGGTGGCTTCGGCGCCGGCAAGACGACGTTCGTGGGTGCGGTATCCGAAATCATGCCGCTGCGCACCGAGGCTCTGGTGACCAACGCCTCGGCCGGGGTGGACGGTCTCGAGCTGACCCCGACGAAGCAGACCACCACGGTGGCGATGGACTTCGGCCGCATCACGCTGGCCGACGACCTTGTGCTGTATCTGTTCGGCACGCCTGGGCAGCGCCGCTTCTGGTTCATGTGGGATGACCTGGTGCGCGGCGCCATCGGCGCGATCATCCTTGTCGACGTCCGGCGGCTGGCCGACAGCTTTGCCGCTGTCGACTTCTTCGAGGCGCGCAATCTGCCGTTCCTGATCGCGATCAACGAATTCGACGGGGCGCCAAGGCATCCCGCCCACGCGGTCCGCAAGGCGTTGGCGCTGCGCGACGAGATTCCCGTCATCACCGTTGACGCCCGCGACCGGCAGTCGGCCAAGGCCGCGCTGATCGCCGTCACGGAGTACGCGCTGAACAGCCTCACGCCGCTGCACGGCTGAGCCCGTGGATGACGAGGTCTGGACCGAGCGGGAATACGACGGCCAGGATTTTCGCGACGAGGATCTGAGCCGCCTGCGCACCGAGCGCGTGGTGTTCACCGAGTGCGACTTCAGCGGCGCCGATCTCTCAGAATCCGAACACGTGGGTTCTGCGTTCCGCAATTGCACATTCCGCCGGACATCGTTGCTGCACAGTGTGTTTCGTCATTGCAGCTTTCTCGGCTCGGTGTTCACCGATTGTCGGATGCGGCCGATCGAATTCGTCGAGGTGGATTTCACGCTGACCGTCCTCGGCGCGTCGGATCTGCGTGGCATCGACCTGTCCGACTGCCGGTTGCGCGAAGCCGGACTCGTGGAAGCCGATCTGCGCAAGGCCGTACTGCGGCGCGCCGACCTGTCCGGTGCTCGGGTGCAGAACGCCAAGCTGGGCGAGGCCGACCTGCGTGGTGCGCGGGTGGACCCGACGCTGTGGACGACGGCGGCGCTACGCGGGGCGAAGGTCGACATCGAGCAGGCGATGGCCTTCGCCGCCGCGCACGGCCTCGACATCCATGGCGGCTGATCGTTTGTTGGGATCGGTAGTGCTAAAGCGGCTGTGAACTTGCTTGATCGACGACGCCGGATGCGGCGACGCAGAAGCAAAGGGACACGACATGACCACCATTTCCAACGCGAAACGGCTGCTCACCGGGGCGCTGGTGTCGGCGGGCGTCGCGGCCGCAGGCGTCGGTCTGGCTGCCGGCTCCGCTCAGGCAGGCACCCCGCCGGGCGGCCCGTACACCTGGTGCCCGGGTGACCCGCCCGTGGCGACCGGAAATATCCGGGTCAACCCCGTGATCTGGGACAACAACATCTGCCACACCTACTACTACGTCTATCACGGCCAGGGCAACGTGGCGCAGAACATCTGGGATGGACCGAATCCACCTGGGCCGCCGCCTCCTCCGCCGAACCTGACGCCGCCGCTGCCGCCGGGCTGGTGCTGGTCGCTGTTCATCCCGACGCCGTGCCCGTAGCGCTACGCCGAGACTGCGGGGAGATCGCCGACACGCGACAAAAATGCGATCTCCCCGCAGTCTCGCGGGGCCGGATGGGCGCGCGTCGCACCAATTCCGCCTACGCGGGCCCAGGCGAGGCCAGGATGGGGCAATGGCCGATACCTGGGACACGATCGATCGCTACGTCGTGATTTCGACGGACACTCACGCCGGGGCTGATCTGTACGACTACAAGCCGTACCTGCCGGCTCAGTTGCACGAGGACTTCGACGCGTGGGCGCGGACCTACGTGAGCCCGTTCGACGACCTCGTCGTCGCCACCGCACAGCGCAACTGGGACCACGAGATGCGGATGTCCGAGATGGACGCCGACGGCGTGGCCGCCGAAGTGCTCCTGCCGAACACGATCCCGCCGTTCTTCCCGACCACGCCCAACATCACGATCAGCCTGCCGCGCACCCGCGACGAGTTCGAGAAGCGGTGGGCAGGCGTGCAGGCGCACAACCGCTGGCAGGTCGACTTCTGTGCGCTGGCCCCGGCGCGGCGCCGGGGTCTGATACAGATCTTTCCCAACGACATCGAGCTTGCGCTCGACGAGATCCGTTGGGGCGCAAACCAAGAATGCTTCGGCGGGGTGCTGCTGCCCGCCGTGTCGCCCGGCGATCCGAGTGTCGCCCCGCTCTTTCATACCCGCTATGAACCGATCTGGGCGTTGTGCACCGACCTCGACCTGACGCTGGTGCAGCACGCCGGGGCCGGTAGCCCGTCGATGCCGATGGATCAACCCGCGTCCAACGCCGTGCTCGTCACCGAGATGGCGATGTGGGCGCAGCGTACGGTCTCTCACCTGATCCTGGCCGGCGTGTTCGAGCGCTACCCGACACTGCGGTTCGTGCCCACCGAGCAGGGCACGCTGTGGCTGCAGCAGCAGATGATGCTTCTCGACGTGATGGTGCCCAGCATGAAAACCGATGCGCACAACCGCACGTACGGGATGTTCGGCGGTTCGTCGATCGACGAGTTGAGGCTGGCGCCCAGCGAATACGCCAAACGCAATTGCTACCTGGCGTCCGAACTCACGCCGTACGAGTCGTCGATGATCGACTACATGGGCGCCGACCACATGATGTGGGGTAGCGACTACCCCCACGAGGAAGGATTTGCGCCTCAATCCAAGTTGGCCATCCGATGGGCTCTGCACGACCAGTCGGAGGCCGCGTGCCGCAAAATCCTCGGCGGCAACGCTGGCCGTTTGTACCGGTTCGACCTGGACGCGCTGGCTCCGGTTGCCGCTCAGATCGGCCCATCGGTCACCGAGGTGCAGACGCCACTGGGTGACACCGGCTATGTCGCCCCGCCGGCGTTCGGTTTCCGGCCATTCGAGGGTGGGCTCGCGCTCAAGCGGCTTGCCCCGGCACGCAGCTAAGGGAATAACCGTCGGGAGATCGGGTTGACGGTGGCATGCGCGCAGTCATCTACGACCCCACGGCGCAGGCAAATCTGCGACTTGCCGACGTCGACGAGCCTGTCGCCGCCGAGTCCGAAGCCCTGGTTCACGTGCGGTCGACGGCGCTGAACTTCGGCGAGGTGCACTTCATCGACCACATGCGCAAGCCTGGTGAGATTCCCGGCTGGGACGCCGCCGGAGTTGTCGTGCACGCCGCCGCGGACGGGTCGGGCCCGCAGGTCGGAAGCCGCGTAGTGGGTTTCAACGGCGCGGGAGGTTGGGCCGAGCGGCGCGCCGTGCCGACGGAAAACCTTGCTGTACTTCCGAATTCGGTCGACTTCGGCGCCGCCGCGGCGCTGCCGGTAGCCGGAGTGACCGCACTGCAGGCGCTTCGCGCACTCGGGCCGGTGGTCGGCCGCCGTGTGCTCATCACCGGTGCGTCCGGCGGGGTCGGCCGATTCGCGGTGCAGTTGGCGGCTCGCGCCGGCGCGCATGTGATCGCGGCGGTCGGGTCGGCCGCCCGCGGCGAGGGGTTGGCGGACTTGGGCGCCGCGGAGGTGGTCGTCGGGCTCAGCGGCGTCACCGAACCGGTGTTCGGTGTGCTCGACAACGTCGGCGGACAACTACTGACCGAAGCGTTCGGCCTGCTCGGCGAGGGCGGGTCACTGCAATCGATCGGGATGGCATCCAACGAGCCCAGCACCATTGATTTCGAGGTCGAACGGCGAACCGGTGTGCATAAACGGTTGGAGCCGTTCACGGTTCGCACGCCGTTCCGTCAGGACCTGGAGTATCTGGTGGAGCTCTTGGCAGCGGGTGACCTGGATCCGCAGATCGGCTTGCGCGCACCATGGACGGACGTGTCAGATGCGGCGCAGGCGTTGCTCGACCGCCGGGTCGCGGGTAAGGCGGTACTGGATGTGGTGTGATGGCTGAGCACGGCTTTCACGACGGCGAACTCGCGGTCCAGGCGCGTGCGGGGGTGCGAGCGACGGCGGCGCGCCTCGGCAGCGCCATGTTGGTCGTGCCCGACCTCAACGGAGGTATCGGAAGCTTCCTCGCCGACCGCGACTTCGCGGTCATCACGGCGCGTGACAACGCTGGCAGACTGTGGGTTTCGCCGCTGCTCGCCCCGCCGGGATTCCTGCACGCTCATGACCGGACTCTGCGCGTCGACACCGCACCGGCGCCCAGCGATCCGCTGTGCGGCCTGCCGTCGGGACAACCCGTGGGCATGCTGGCGATCGAATTCGCCACCAGGCGCAGGGCCCGGGTTAACGGTTACCTGACCAAAGCCGACGACGAGGGCCTCGAAGTGTTCGTCGACCAAGCATTCGGCAACTGTCCCAGATACATTCAGCAGCGCCACCTAGAACACGTCGAGCGGGACGCCGCCGTCGATGTCGAGCGCTCGGATCACCTCAGCGCCGAACACGTCGCGCTGATCACCCGGGCCGACACGTTCTTCCTCGGCACGGTGCACCCGACGCGGGGCGCCGATGCTTCGCACCGCGGCGGCCCGCCAGGCTTTGTCCGCGTCGATGACGACGGCCTGTGGTGGCCGGACTACCCCGGCAACAACATGTTCAACAGCTTCGGCAACCTGGAGTCCGATCCGACGGCGTCCTTGTTGTTCGTCGACTTCGACAGTGGCACAAGGCTTCACCTGTCCGGCACCGCTGCAGTCGGATGGACGCCACCGAATGTTCGTGGCGACGACGGAGGTGTCGGGCGCCGGGTGAGATTCACCGTTGACTCGGCGGTGGCGATTGCCGGTACGGCTGTGCACAGCGATGCGCCGCTGCCGTCGCCGCACAACCCGCCGCTCACCTGAGGACGCCCGGATGGGCGGTGATCACGGGAGCCAACCGTCCGATGAGATCGTCCACCGGCGTCGATGCGGTCGGTTCCACCCGCCAGCAGCGGCGCGGGGGCATAGCGTGGAAACAACTTCCACAGGTGAGGAGCTTTTGGGATGCCAGCACCGCGATGGGTTGCCAAGGCCAACAAAGTGGGCCTGAACCGGCTCACCAAGTTCATCGCGCCGTGGGCGCCGGGGTGGGCGGTCGTCATCCATCGGGGGCGCACGTCGGGTGAGACGTACCGAACTCCGCTGTGGGCGTTCCGTCGTGGGGATCGATACGTGATCGCGCTGACCTACGGGCCCGGCGCGGACTGGGTCCGTAATGTTCTCGCCGCGGGGGGCTGCGACCTCGAGAGTCGACGGCGGCATTACCAGCTGGGTTCTCCGCGGCTGTACCGCGATGAGAGCGCGTCCGACATGCCGGCGTTCATTCGGTTCATGCTTCGTCGCGTCATCAAGGCGCCCGATTTCCTCAGTCTCGACATCGTCGTCCCGCATCGGGCGTGAAGGCGCTGCAAAGTGTGCGCGAGCGCGTACGGTCTTCGACCATGACGTCGACTGCTGGACTGGGAAGTCATGTCGTGGCGCGGGCGCGCGGCATGCGCGAGCTTGTGATGGCCGAGGCCGCCGAGTCGGAACGCCTGCGCACCTTGACGCCTGCGATCGTCGAGGCGATGTGGAACAGCGGCCTGATGTCCTCGTTCAACGCCGTCGCCGCGGGCGGAGTCGAGCCCTCATTCTCGGAGATGATCGAGACATGGATCGAAATGGCATGGCAGGACGGCTCGTTCGGGTGGTGCGGGATCGCGAACCTGCCGTCGACGTTCGCCGCAGGTGCATATCTGCCCGATGAGGGCTTCGCCGAGGTGTTCACCGCCAACGACAACCGAATCACGATGGGCGGTCAGTTCTTCCCGAATGGCCAGGGGCAGTCGGTCGACGGCGGCTACCGATTGACCGGGTCGTGGAGCTTCGGTTCCGGAACCGGGCATTCGCAGTACATCGCGGCGGGATTCATGCCGATGGACGACGGCGAACTCCGGTGGATCAGTGAGGGGCTGCCCGACATGCAGGTCGCGATCGTGCCGCGCGACGACGTCACGTTCACCGACGGCTGGTTTGTCCAGGGACTCAAGGGAACCGGCTCCTACGACTACAACGCCGCGGATGTCTTCGTGCCGGAATACCGGACGTTCCCCCTGTTCGCCCGCGAGCCACACCGGGGTAGCTCGCCCGCCACCAGGATGGGCCTGATGCCCGTTACCGCCGCGGGCCACGCGTCATGGGCGCTCGGAGTGGCCAAGAGCATGCTCGACGACGTCCAGGAGTTGGCCGCCACCAAGTTCCGGATGAGTGACATGGCGTCACTGGCCAGCAGGCCGACCTTCCAGAAAGGGTTGGCGCACCACGTCGCATCGTGGCGGGCGGCCCGCCTGCTGGTGCTCGACGCGTTCACGGCCGCCGAGGCCGCCGTCGCCGCCGGCGACGACCTGACGCCCGCGCTGCGCGCGGATATGCGGGTGGCCGCCGTCTACGCCACCGATGTCGCGAGGGCGTGCGGCCAGTGGGCCCACCTGGTCGCGGGCACCAGTTCGATTCGCGAGGGCAACCGCCTCGAGCGTGCCTTCCGCGACATCTACACCGGCACGCAGCACGCCTTCATCAGCGAGAAGGTGGCCATCGACGCCGCCCAGATCTGGCTCGGCATCATCGAGGACCAGCCCGGACTCTAACGGCGAGCAGACGCAAACCTGCCCATTTTCCGCGGTTTTAGGGCAGTTTTGCGTCTGCTCGCGGAGGAGGTCTCGGGAAGAACTCAGCCGCCCTTGAGGCGGATCTTCCACCGCACGAAGCTGACATAGCCGACGCAGATCGCCCCGAGCATGGCCATGTTGAACCACCATGCGCCAGGCGTGTGGCGCCAATGCGAGTCCTGTGGCGTCAGCGGTCCTGGCACGAGGCGCAAGAGATCGATGGTCGACGCGGTACTGGCGAAACCCCACCGGGCGGGCGTGACCCACGACAACTGGTCGAGCACGATGCGTCCGGTCACCGGGATCATGCCGCCCTGGAACACCAACTGCGACATGATCGCGATCACCAGCAGCGGCATGATCTGCTCGTTGGACTTGGCCAGCGCTGAGAGCGCCAACCCGGTCATCGCCGCCGCCACGCAACAAGCCGCCACGTCGACGTACAACTCGAGGGTTCGCGGGGGAATCACCGCGCCGTGTTCCGTGGCGCCAGGGCCCCACTTCTTGCCCCAGACGTTGATGCCGACGACGATCGCGGACTGCATCAACGCGAACCCCGCGAACACGAAGACCTTGGCCAGGATGTACGCACTCGTGGACAGCCCAACGGCCTGCTCGCGCAGGAAGATCGCCCGTTCTCCGATCAGCGCGCGGATGGTCAACGCGGTGCCCATGAAGATGGCGCCGACGTTGAGAAGCACCAGGATCTGCCCCGGTTCGTTGGGCGCCTCGCCGCCCTTGATCGCGGGCACGGGCACACCGAAGCCGACGTCGCCGGGCACCGACAGCGACAGCACGCCCATGATGAACGGCAGGAACGCGAGGAAGACGAAGTACCCGCGGTCGGACACGATCAGCCGCATCTGACGCCGCGCGATCGTCGAAAACTGGCGCCGCAGACTGGTTTTCGTCGGCTGGCCGAGATCGGTGGGCTTCTGGGCGGGCGGCGGCGGTGGCGGCGGACCATGCTGGGCGAGGAACCGTTGGTTGGCACCGTCCGGGTCACCCGCGACGGTGCTGAAAATGTCGGCCCAGTTGGTGGTCCCCATCGAAGGGCCGATCTGGCTTGGCGGACCGTAGAACGCCGTCATGCCGCCGGGCGCCAGCAGCAGCACCTGGTCGCACACGTCGAGGTACGTCAGCGAGTGCGTGACCACCAGGACCACGCGGCCCGCATCGGCCAGTTGGCGCAGCATCGTCATCACCTGACGGTCCAGCGCCGGGTCGAGGCCCGACGTCGGCTCGTCGAGGATCAGCAGCGACGGACCGGTGAGCAACTCCAGCGCCACCGATGCGCGCTTGCGTTGTCCGCCAGAGAGTTTGTCGACGCGAGTGTCGAGGTGCTTGGTCATCTCGAGTTCCTCGAGCACCTCGTTGACCACCTGCTCGCGGTCGGCCTTGTTGGTGTCGGGGGGCAGCCTCAGTTCGGCGGCGTACATCAGCGCCTGCCGGACCGTGAGTTGGCCGTGCACCACGTCGTCCTGGGGCACCATGCCGATCCTGGAGCGCAGTGACGCGTACTCGGCATGGACGTCGTGGCCTTCGAAGGCCACCGTGCCCGTCGTCGGATGGGTGTAACCGGCCACCAGTCGCGCGAACGTGGACTTGCCCGCGCCCGACGGGCCGATCACCGCGGTCAACGTGCCCGGGCGCGCTGACATCGAGATGTTGTTGAGCAGCGTCTTGTTGCCCTCGATGGTCCACGTGACGCCGTGCACTTCGAGGCCGCCGGTTCTGGTCGCGGCCTCGGTCTCCGTGCGGCGAACCAGCGTGCCGCCACGGAACACCATGTCGATGTTTCCGATGGTGACCGTGTCACCGTCGTGCAGCACCGCCGAGTCGACGCGGGCGCCGTTGACGAACGTGCCGTTGATGCTTCGGTTGTCGAGGATCTCGGTGCCGCCCGGAGTCGTCACCAAGGTCGCGTGGTGGCGGGAGGCCAGCACGTCGGGGATGACGATGTCGTTGTCGGTGGCCCGGCCGATCTTGATCGACCCCGGCGGGGCCTTCGGCGCACCGCCCGGCCGCAGGATCCTGAGCATGCTGGTCGCGAGGTTGCCCTCGCTGGTCCGCGGTGCGGCCGTCGGCCCCAACTGGGTGACCGACTCGAGATCGGGGGATGCGATCGACGCCTGCGACACGGGAACCGGCCGCCGCACCGGCTGCGACATGCTCGGGGCGTGCGACGGACCGCTCGGATAGGACTGCGGGCCCGACGGGTACCGCGCCTGCGTCCCAGACGGATACATCGGCTGGTGCGGTGGCGGGGTCGGCGGGCGCGTCGTCGGCGGTTGGGGCGGATAGCCCGGCGCGGGGCGCGCGGCGACGGGCACCGACGTGGTCTGCAGCGCGGTGCCCGCCGACCCCTGATGCCTGCCGACCTCGAACGTCAGCGAAGGACCGTCCGGATTGCCGACGTTGACCTGCAGGCCGTCGTGGATGTCGGCGGTCGGCACCCGGCGGCCGTTGACATACAGGCCGTTGAGGCTGCCGTTGTCGATTGCGACCCAACGGCCCTGGTCGAACCGCAGCACCAGGTGGGCACGCGAGATCAGCGGGTTCCCGACGCGGACGTCGGCGCGCAGGTCGCGGCCGACGACGACGTCGTTGCCGGGCGCGAACGTTCGTGTGGAGCCCTCGTACCGAACGGTCAGCGCGGGCGGGTTAGGTCGGCTCATCGGCAACGACTCTATCGGTGTTGCGGTCGATTGCGGTGCTGGTCGGCTGGCGCGTCAGGGCGTCGCGCCGAGGCGATCGTCGAACGGTGTGCGCGGGCCTTTATAACGCCTAGTTAACTTCTCGGTCCCGCTCCGGCGCGTCGTGTCAGCCGGTGCTCTGGTTCGTGATCTGCTAAGGCATGCGGTCTGTGAAAGCCACCGCATGGCGGTACGGCAAATCGAGGCGGGCGATGCTCCCTGTGCTGCTGGTGTGCGCAGGCATCATCGTCGCGCTGGCCGCAGCCAACCTGCTCGCGAAGGCGGGTGCCGAGCCCGGTGTCATCCAGACCGACGATCGCGGATTCGTCGACAAGGCGGCCCGCTGCGACACGCCCAAATCCGCCCTGGCCCTTGGCCGTACCGAACAGTCGCTGGTCGCCATCTGCGTCGACGGCAGTGGCCACTACGAGTACCGCGGCATGCGGGTGAAGGACGACTACGCGCTCAAGGTTCCCGGCGCCGTGATGCTGGCTGGCAAGTATGTGGCCCGCAACGCGAACTTCACCTACATCTTCTCGCCGAAGGAACTGATGATCCTGCAGGGCTGGGGATGGCTGATCCGCAAGGAGCCGATGGTCGCCTACGTCGAGCCGCGGCTACCCGTCGGCGGCTAGCCGATCGGGCGCGCTCATATCGCCCGTCGCGGGGGTGCCGTCGGCAAGCCCGTAGCGCAGATACACAGTGCCTTTGGCACTGGCGGCCGGCGGTTCGAGAAGGGTGAGGTTGGCGGGCACCGCGCCGCCGTCGAACACCTTCTTGCCGACGCCGAGTGTGAGCGGATGAACCCACAGGTCGAGGCAGTCGAACAGCCGCTCGCGCAGCAGGGTCTGCACCAGGTTCAGGCTGCCGACCACCCGCACCTGCTCGTGCCGGTCGCGGATCTCGCGCACCGCGGCGGCAAGGTCGGGGCCGAGTTGCGTCGACCCCGCCCACGACAGGTCGGGCGTGCCGCGCGAGGCCACGTACTTCGGCACCCGGTTGAACAATGTCGCGATGTCCCCGTCCTGGCCGCCGCCGTCCTGGTGCGGCCAGTATGCGGCGAAGATGTCGTACGTCCGCCTGCCGAGCAGCAGCGCGTCGGTGCCCCGGTAGGCGGCGTCGATCTGGCCGCCGACGGCGTCGTCGATCAGCGGTGCCTGCCAGCCGCCGAACGGGAAGCCCTCAGGGTCCTCGTCGGGGCCGCCTGGCGCCTGCCCGACGAGGTCGAGCGTTGCAAACAATTCGATCGAAATGAGTCCCATGCCCTGTAGACCGGCACGGGCCCATGAACTCATCGCAGCGGTATCAGCCGATCCGGCGATCCGGTGACGACACAGTGGGTGTGGCTGTAGATCGTCGACATGCAGACGTTGCAGTGCGTGCACGCCGACCTGACGGTGCTGTCTGCCTGGATCCTGTTGAGCAGATCGGGCTCAGCCAGCAGCGCGCGGCCCATCGCGACGAAGTCGAAACCCTCGGCCATCGCGAGGTCAATGGTTTCGCGGTTGGTGATGCCGCCGAGCAGGATCAGCGGCATCTTCAGTTCGGCGCGAAACAGCTTGGCGTCGCGCATCAGGTAGGCCTCACGATATGGGTATTCGCGGAAGAACTTCTTGCCGGTCATCCGGATGCCCCACCGCAGCGGCGGTTTGAAGGCAGCGGCGAATTCCTTGACCGGAGCGCCGCCGCGGAACAGATACATCGGGTTGACCAGCGAGCTGCCCGCGGTCAGTTCGAGGGCGTCGAGCCCGCCGTCTTCCTCGAGCCACTTCGCGGTCTGCAGGGACTCTTCGGTCGAGATGCCGCCGCGGACGCCGTCGGCCATGTTCAGTTTCGCGGTCACCGCGATCTGGTCCTTGACCGCGCGCCGCACCGCCGTCACCAAGCCGCGCGCCACCTTCGCGCGGTTCTCGAGCAAGCCACCGAATTCGTCGGAACGACGGTTGATCAGCGGGCTGAGGAACGAACTGGCGAAGTAGTTGTGGCCGAGGTGGATCTCGACCGCGTCGAAGCCGCAGTCGACCGCGTAACGGGCGGCGTCGGCGTGCGCGTTGGTGATGTCGGTGATGTCGTCCTTGGTGGCCTTCTTGGCGAAGCGCATCGAGAGCGGGTTGAAGAATCGCACCGGCGCGTACGCCGCCGCCTTGGTGGAGCGGGCGTTGGCGACCGGTCCGGCATGGCCGATCTGCGCGCTGATGGCGGCGCCCTCGGCGTGCACGGCTTCGGTCAGCTTCTTCAGTCCCGGCAGGGCTTCGGGCCGCCACCAGAGCGCATTACCCTCGGTGCGGCCGCCCTTGGATACCGCCAGGTACGCCACCGTCGTCATGCCCACGCCGCCCGCCGCGGGCAGTCGGTGATAGGTGATCAGGTCGTCGGTGACGAGCGCGTCGGGTGTCGACGCCTCGAATGTCGCCGCCTTGATGATCCGGTTGCGCAGCGTCACCGGGCCGAGCTTGGCCGGGGTGAACACATTTGGCTGAGTGTTCATATCAGGGCAGCATGCCAGACTGGGTTCACAGGCGAGCGAAGCGACGGGAGATTGTTGCGTGGGTGCGATCACACTGGACGGTAAGGCCACGCGCGACGAGATCTTCGTCGACCTCAAGGAGCGGGTGGCGGCCTTGACCGCCGCGGGCAGGACTCCAGGACTTGGCACCGTGCTGGTCGGCGACGATCCCGGTTCACAGGCCTATGTGCGGGGCAAGCACGCCGACTGCGCGAAGGTCGGCATCAACTCGATCCGGCGCGACCTGCCTGCCGACATCAGCCAGGCCAAGCTGGACGAGACCATCGACGAACTGAACGCCAATCCGGAGTGCACCGGCTACATCGTCCAGTTGCCGCTGCCGAAGCACCTCGACGAGAACGCCGCCTTGGAGCGCATCGACCCCGGCAAGGATGCCGACGGGTTGCACCCGACCAACCTCGGGCGGTTGGTACTCAACGAGCCCGCGCCGCTGCCGTGCACACCGCGCGGCATCGTCCATCTGTTGCGCCGCTACGAGG
Source organism: Mycobacterium sp. NPDC048908 (assembly GCF_043197955.1). Classification (NCBI taxonomy): domain Bacteria; kingdom Bacillati; phylum Actinomycetota; class Actinomycetes; order Mycobacteriales; family Mycobacteriaceae; genus Mycobacterium; species Mycobacterium sp. NPDC048908. The sequence continues at coordinate 487,118 of NZ_JBICUE010000002.1, forward strand.
TGGAGATCGCGGGCGCGCAGGTGGCGGTGATCGGGCGTGGTGTCACGGTCGGCAGGCCGCTAGGCCTGTTGCTGACCCGCCGGTCGGAGAACGCGACGGTGACGTTGTGCCACACCGCAACTCGTCATTTGCCGCAGCTGACCCGCGAAGCCGACATCATCATCGCCGCCGCTGGGGTGCCGCACATGGTGACCGCGGAGATGGTCCGCCCGGGGGCAGCCGTCGTCGATGTGGGGGTGTCGCGCGACGATGCGGGCAAACTGGTCGGCGACGTGCATCCCGACGTATGGGAAGTGGCGGGTCATGTGTCGCCCAATCCGGGCGGGGTGGGGCCGCTGACGCGGGCGTTCCTGCTGACCAATGTCGTCGAACGCGCCGAAGCGCTCGCCAAGTGACGCTGAAAGAGTTCACCCGCAAGGTGTTTGGCGGGCAGTGGCCGATCCTGTTGGTCGGCGTGATCATCATCGCCGCGTTCGGTCTTGTGGTTGCGGGCTACTGGCGACGGGGTGCGCTGGTGCTCGCCATCGGCGTCGGCGTCGCGGCGGCCTTTCGGCTGGCCCTACCCGACGATCGGGTGGGGTTACTGGCGGTGCGCAGTCGGACCATCGACTTCGTCACGACGGCATCGGTCAGTGCCGCCATGCTGTATGTGGCGTGGACGATCGACCCGCTGGGCACCAGTTAGCGTGGGTCAGGCCAGCTTGAGCGCGGCGGCGACGATCGGCTTCGCCCACTCCGGTGTCTGCGAAAGATCCTGCGGACCAACGATTTCCCCGTGGTCGAGGTGCAGCACCAACACCGGTCGCGGCGTGTGTCCGGCCGTTGGGTCGGCATCCGCGGAGTTGTCGTAGACCCGCAGTTCGGTCAACTGCGGCAGCAATTGCACGAGATTGAGTCTGCTGTGCCGCCAACGGCGTCGAATGCTGGATTCCGGAATGTCGTGACCGCCTGCCTGCACACGGTGGCGGACCCGCTCGAGGTGCAGATCGGGGCTGGCCAACCCGACGTAGAAGACGCGTACTTCGAACCCCTTCGACGCCGCCTCGGCGAGCAGCCGCGGCATGGTACTGCCACCCAGCGTCGTCTCGAATGCGAAGTCCTTGCGTTCCTCGATCGCCCGCTCCAGCAGGCGTCGCCCCTGATGCCACGCCGCGGCGTTCGCCTTGAGCTGGTCGAGTCCCGGGTTCGCGGCCATCAATTGGCGTGCCGCCTCGTCGGGGTTGAAGTAGTCGGCGCCTGCCGCCCGGAACATGGCGCCGCCGACGCTGCTCTTGCCGGCACCGTTGACACCGGCGAGGACGTAAAGGCGCGGTGGTTGGGCCTTGTGGGCCATGCGGTGTGGTCAGCGCTTGGCGCGGGCCGCCTTGACCGCGGCGCGGCCCAGCTGCTCGGGTGAGGCGTCGAACGCCGATGCCATCGCCGTCCTCGCCCGCGGGGTCTGCATGGTTTCCAGCAAGCGGTCGAAATCGTCGGACAGGTCGTCGAGGGCGGGCGCGCTGGCCTTGGTCAACGCTTCGAACTCGGCGTAGGACAACAACACCGCCTTCGGCGTGTTGTGTTTGGTGATCGCGACCGCACCGCCGAGGGACGCCTGCTCGAAGATGGTGCCGAACTCATTCTTGAAGCGCGTTGCCGCCACGGTGGGAACGTCGACCAATTCGCCGTCCCGGTTGCGGAAAGTCAATGTAGGCATATGGCCAGTCTAGCCGTTATGTCCCAAATGGCCATTATGGCTCATTTGGCTGCCCGCGCCCCGTTGTCTTACTGCAACGCGCTGCCCTTGCGCCACTGATCCCACGGAATCGTCCAGTCGCCGTTTTGTGCGATCGTGAGGGGCGGCCCGCCTGTGTTTCTGACTTCGACGACGTCACCTGGCACCGAGAAGTCGTAGAACCATTTGGCGTTGTCCCCGTTGAGGTTCAAGCACCCGTGGCTGGTGTCGGTATTGCCCTGCGCCCATATCGTCGCGTCGAGCTGGTGCATGTAGATGCCGTCGGTGCTGATGCGGGTGGCGTAGTTGATGGTCTCGCGGTAACCGAGCCTGGAGTTCTTGGGTAGACCGAACGTCGAGGAATCCATTACCACCGGATTGCCCTTGTCCAGCACCGTGTAAATGCCCGGCGGGGTCCAGAACGACAACGTCCGGTCGGCCACCTGCTCGGTGCCGCCCATCCCCATCGAGGTGGGCATCGTGCGCACCAGTGTGCCGTTGCGGTAAACGCTGACCTGGTGGGTCTGGTCGTCGGCTATCGAGACATGCGACTCGCCGATGGTGAACTTGAGATGCTCGTCTTGTTGACCGAAAACGCCCTGCGCCAACTGAATTCCGTAAACTTTCGCCTCGACAGTCACCGTTGTGCCCGGCGAGTAATAGTGTTCCGGGCGCCAGTGCGCGTGCTGGTCGTCCACCCAATTCCAGGCACCCGCCACTGGGGGAGAAGCTGTGACGGTCAGGTGCCGTTCGGCTTCGGCCTTATCGGTGATCGGCTCGTCGAAGTGGGCCACGATGACGGTGCCCACTCCATAGGTGGCGCCATCGGCCAGTGCGGCCTCCGACGTCGTTTCGAGTGAGACCTTGGTCTGGTTCGGCGGGGTGAGCGTGGAAAATGACACCGGTTGTGTGGAAGCCTTTCCGCCCGGTCCGCGGCTGCTGACAGTCAGCGTGTAGGTGCGACCGTAGCCCAGCGGCACGACGGGATGCCACACCTTCGCATCGGGAGTGAGCACACCGTCGACGCGCTTGCCGGCGTCATTGACCATGACCACATCGGTAAGCGTTCCGCTCTGCGCGCTAACCGACACGGGGGCGACGGGATCGACATCGCGGGCGCCGGGCGCGGGCTCGATTCTGACCGACGCGGGTTCATCGGGATTCGGGACTACCGCGGGTGTCGCGTCCGTCTGGCAACCCGCCGTGCAGAGCACCATCAATACCGCTGCCACTGCATAACGAACGAGGCTGTGCTGCTTGGATTTCGGTACGTTCGGCGGCGTTGCGTTCATGTTCCGGTTCTGACCCCTGACCAGCGGCTTTAGTCCGTTTCGGGTACCCGCGGCACCTCGGGTCTAATCGATGCACCTGTGCAGGGGGCGAGGGCTTGTTGGCCCATCCGGCGGGAAGACGTCGGCATCCAGGCATAGGGATCGAGATGATCGGCGTATAGGGACGACCGGTGAGCCTGACAACCATCGGTGTCCGATCTGCCTCGAACAACAGCTCAGTCGGTCACCACAGCAGCGGGGCCGGAATGACAACGACCACCACGGTCAGAACGGGTAACCACAGGACGTGACGTCCTGGCACTTCCGCTTGGGGGCGACCGCGGTGGCCGTCGCGACAATGCTGGCGGTGTCGATCGGGAGCGCCGGCGCCGCACCCGTCGCGGATCCCATCGGCCCTTCCTGCGCGCTCTATGCACCGCAGGGCCGAGCGAACGCGGGCTCGGCGGCCGCTGCAGCACAGCAGCCGGTGAGCGTTTTCCTCACGAGCGACCCCAAACTCAGCGCTCTGAGCGCGGCACTGTCCGGCAAACTCAACCCCGCCGTGAACCTGCTCGACATCCTCGACGCGGGCGAGGTCACCATCTTCGCGCCGGCTGATAGCGCTTTCTCCCGATTGCCCGTCGAGGCGACCGCCGCCCTGCGAACCGACGCCGCATCGCTGACACGGCTGCTGAACTACCACGTGATACCCGGACGGTTCACCCCCGCCGACATAGACGGCACGCACAAGACCCTGCAGGGCAGCGAGCTATCCGTCACGGGCCCCGCTGATCGGTTGTGGGTCAATGACGCACTAGTGCTCTGCGGCGGAATCATCACCGCCAACGCCACGCTCTACCTCATCGACACCGTGCTGACGCCACCACCTGGATGGTGAACCATTTGACCGCACCCGACGCCCCCAACGCGCGACGGAGATTCGCGTCAATATTTTCGCGGCGCGATTAGGTGCCTGTCGGCGGGGATATGGTGCGCTTTGTTATGACTGCTCCTGATTATGCAGGTGGCGCCGGACGAGCCAACCCCGGCGCGCGGCGGCCGCGGCACCGGCGGCCTCGCCAGCGGGCCGAGCACGGGATTCCGCGCGGTGCCAAGGTGCTGGGGGCAATCGTTTCAGCGCTGACCTTGGTCGTTTCGGGCATCGGCTGGGTGGAATTGCACCGGGTTGCCAAAGTCATCACCACGTCCGAGGCGCTGGCCGAGGAGCCCTCATCCCCGGGAGCCGATCAGAACATCCTCATCATGGGGCTGGATACCCGCCGCGACCAGCGGGGTGGCCTGTTGCCATACGACCTTTACGACGCGCTGCACGCCGGTGACGAGCACTCCGGCGAGAACGATGCGGATGTCCTCATCGTGCTCCACATCCCCGCCGGAGCCGGGTCGGTCACCGCGATCTCCATCCCGCGCGACGACTACGTGGACCTGGTCGGGTGCCCGGTGCCGGGATGCCGAGGCAAGGTCAAGCATGCCTACAGCTTGGCCTATCAGCAGGTGATCGGCCGTGGGGATGCGGCGCACGGCCAGGCGGCGGAGAACGCTGCTGATGCGAGCGACGTTGCGGCGGCTGAGCAGCGCGCGCGCGAGGCCGGCCGCAAGGCCGAGATCAGGACGATCCGACGCCTGCTCCAGATACCGATCGATCACTTCATCGAGGTCAGCCTGGCAGCCTTCGTCCAGATCGCCCGGGTGGTTGAACCCATCACCGTATGCCTGCAACACGACACCTCCGACCCGTACTACTCGGGTGCAAACTTCCGTGAAGGCATCCAGCAGATCAGTGCGGCCCAGGCAATGGCGTTCGTCCGACAACGACGCGACGTCAACGATGCGATGTTCACCGACCTTGACCGCACCAGACGCCAGCAGGCGTTCATCGCCTCACTGCTCGCGGGTCTGCGAGACAGCGGGGCGCTGTCGGACCCACGGGCGCTGCAGCATCTTGTCGATGTCGCGAAAGACAATGTTGCAGTCGACGCCGGCTTTGACTTGCTCGGTTTCGTCCGGTACGCAGCCACCCTCAGCGAGCGCCCGCTTTCGCTGTACACACTGCCGATCACCGAGTTCAGCCGCACCTCGGATGGTGAAGACGTCAACATCATCGACGTGCCGACCATCCGCTCCATCGTGCATAGTGTGCTGTCCACTCCAGCTTCGTCGGGCAGCGTCATCGCGACCGGACAGGTCCCGAGCACGACACGGGTGACCCCGCCCGGCGTCGTGCTCAACGTGGTCAATGGGGCTGGTCGGGAGGGGCTGGCGTCTTCCCTCGAAAAGTATTTCGCCAAAGGCCAATTCACCGAAGGCCTAGCGAGCACTGCCGACAGAGTCGTGGAAGCCAGCAGCATCGGGTACGGCCTTGGCGCGCAGGCAGCGGCCACCGCGCTCTCCGATCAACTGGATCTCACCGCGACCGCCTCTGACGCGGTCGCGCCCAACACGGTTCAGCTCACCGTGGGCACCGATTTCGATGCGGAGGATTATCTCAATCGCGATGGTTCGACACCGGAACGGTCGACTGGCCCGACCACGACCGTCAGTACGGTGGCAGCCGGCGCCACCGGCACGGAGGCGCCGGCCCCGACGAACCTCACCCGCATGAGCGGTCAGGACGTGCCGTGCGTGCGATAGCACCAGAAGGTGAACTGTGGCAGGTTTGCCTCGAGTTCGGCTCAATTCGGGTGGGTCGCCAGGTAGTCCGCGACGGGGATCGGTGAGGTCGCAGAGTAACCGACGGGGAGAACCACGTCACCGGCGGTCGTGTTGTAGTAGACGTCCCACCGGTAGTACCCGGCATACGCAGCGGGATCGGCTGCGAGCACCGCTGCGTAGTCGTTGACCGCTTGCACGTATTGGTGAGAGTTGTTGTACCGATACAGAGCCGAATCGCGGTCGTCGGCAAAGCCGTTACCGGCGAGATAGCGGCCGGCTGCCATGATGCTGTCGCGGGTCGAGAGGATGTCACCGCCCTCGCTGTAGGCGGCAAAGGTCGAGGGCAAGAACTGCATCGGGCCTTGCGCGCCAGCGGTGCTCACCCCGGCGATGCGCCCGAAGCCGGTCTCGATCAGGTTGATCGCCGCCAGATAGGTCCATCCGACGCCGGACGCCGATTCCGCCGCGCGGTAGTGACTCAACAGCTCCTCAGCCGACTTCGGTGGGTCGATGCGCCACGCCGGCAAAGTGCTCTTTCCTTGGCCCTTGCTCATCGCGGTGAGTTGCCGACGCGCGTCGACATTGCGGTCATAGATTTCCAGGAGTGACGGCGGGACTTGGCGGCGCGCGATGGGATCCCACTCGGGATGGCGTCCGAGCGCGCGGTAGGCCGCTTGCTGTCGGCGCGCCGCCGCCAACAACACAGCCTCCGACGACGCCGGATCGCGGAGCGCCCGCTCATCGGCGACGAGGTCGTCGGCCAGGTGTGCCGGGTCGGACGCCAGCCGCCACTTCGTAGGAGCGGACGACGGCCGCGACGGCGAAGGCGAGAGCGTGGTCGCCGTGGCCGCCGCAGCCGTTGTGGTTGACGGCCTCGCCGGCTCTGCGCAGCCGACAACGACCAACAGGATCAGGATCACGGCCACAGAAAATGGCGTGGCGCGCCGGATTGGACGGATGCTCGCAACCACCGAACGCGCCGGGGTGGCGTCGACACGCGTTTGGCTCAAGGTGTTCATCTCACGGGATTTCGTTCAAGGTTGGCGGGGGTGCAGAGGTAATCCGCCCACTGAAGTGTCGCGTATCCGATCGTGCGACATCAAGGGGTGCGTCGGTGCGGTCGAGCAAGCCGTAGAGTGCACAGTAGGCAATTTTGCCTGCTGTGCAAATACCGGTTAGGCTGGGCGCGTGAGGACGGGTCTTCGCGAGCGCAAGAAGCTCGACACTCGCTGGGCGCTCAGCAATGCCGCGTTGAAACTCGCGCTCGAGCGGGGGCTCGACAACGTCACCCGTGAAGACATCGCCGACCGGGCCGGTGTGTCACTGCGGACGTTCAACAACTACTTCGCAGGAAAGTACGAGGCGGTTGCCTTTCGACAGATTGATCGAATGCGCCAGAGCTTGGCGGTATTCCGAGAGCGGCCCGCCGACGAACCACTGTGGTCGGCGATCACCGAGGCAATGCTCGCACCGCTGGAAGCCGCTGGCGCCGCAGGCGTCCGGCCGACACCCGATGAGTTGGCCGTGATCCGCGAACTGCTGTCCGCCCGCGATATGCGCGCGGCGCTGACGCGCGAAGTGTTCATCGACTGGGTCGACGCGATCGCCGAACGCACCGGGACGGACCCGGTTCGCGATATGTACCCGCGGCTGGTCGCCGCCGTCGTCAGGGCGGTCGGTGAAACGGCGATGGAGACGTATGCCAATGCCGATCCGCCGGTGGCCTATACCGAATTGCTTCGCCGCGGCTTTGCCGACGTCGCGGCCGGACTGCCCGAAAGGTGACGCCCATGCCTGAAAACCAAGTCTCCGTGGCCATTTCGGGGGCGGGCCCCAACGGCTTGATGGTGGCCTGCGAACTGGCGCTGGCCGGTGTGCGGCCCGTGGTGCTGGAGCGACTGACTGCACCCAGCGACGAGCCCAAGGCCAACGGCTTGGTCGGGCAAGTGGTCCGGATGCTCGACATGCGCGGGCTCTACCAGACGTTTACCGGGTCCTGGGAACCGCCAAAACCCATGTACGAGTGGATTTTCAGCGGTATGCGGGTGCCGTTGTCCGGGATGTCGGACAGTCCGATGTATGGGCTGGGCATCCAGCAGCCACGCCTGGTCCGGCTTCTACTGGAGCGCGCGCACCACCTCGGCGTCGACGTGCGATGGGGGCACGAGTTGATCGGCGCTGACTGCTATTCGGACGGTGTGGCGGTCACCGTGTCGACCGCCGACGGAACGTACCGGATCGACGCGGCCTATCTCGTCGGGGCGGACGGCGGCCGCAGCACGGTGCGCAAGCTGGCGGGCATCGACTTTCCCGGCCACACGTCGGACATGGTTGCCCGTATCGCGCATGTCAGCGTGTCGGATGAAATGCGCTCCGCGACAGGCGGTGTCGATGTCCCCGGTTTCGGAAGCCTGCCGTTCGGGCACAACCGCCTCGACAACGGTGGGTTCATTTTCGCCGAGATGGAACGCGGCAGGCCGATGGTAGGAACCATCGAGTTCAACGGGCAGGTCGATGATTCGGCACCCATGACCCTCGAGGAGTTGCGTGCCAGTGCCCGACGCGTACTTGGCGTCGACCTGCCCGTCGAAGCACCCGTCGGTGACGGGCCACACGCCCTGCGTCGCATCGCCGGGCAGAACACCCGGCAGGCCGATCGATACCGGGTGGGAAACATCTTCCTGGTCGGCGATTCCGCCCACGTGCACTCCGCGATGGGTGGGCCGGGTTTGAACCTCGGCATGCAGGACGCCATGAACCTCGGCTGGAAACTGGCCGCCGCCGTCAACGGGTGGGCCCCCACGGGTCTGTTGGACACCTATCACAGTGAGCGATTCCCCGTCGGCCAACGCGTGATGATGCAGTCGTTGTCGCAGACCGCACTCTTCCGCCCCGGACCTGAGATCGCCGCGCTCCGAGAGCTTTTCGCGGAGCTCCTGCAACTGCCGGGCGTCGGTGCACACATGGCGCATCTGCTTGCGGGTTCCGACGTCCGCTACGACACCGGCGACGACCACCCGCTGTCGGGGCGGCTGGTGCCGGATCTGACCTTCGTCGACGGGTGCCGGGTGGCGGACCTGCTGCACCGGGGGCGTCCGGTGGTGCTTGACCTATCCGGACGGCTGGGTGACGCCGTTGACGGGTGGGCGGACCGTGTGGACGTCGTCGTCGGCTCCAGCGACAACACCGACGCGTGCGCTGTGCTCATCCGCCCTGACGGCTATGTCGCCTGGGCAGCAGACGATTTCGAGGCGGCCGACAGGGACCGGTTGGGCACGGCCCTGCACAGATGGGTCGGCGCGCCCTCCCGTGGCCAATTGAGACACGAAAATCGCGAAACCGCGTGACAGAACTGGCCGTTCGGCGCGACAGCTAGGCCAAGTTGGCCCTGATGCCCACCGTGACGTACGGCAGCGCCAAGCCGTTGGTGCTGGCCAACGCCGGGTGGGTGGCCAGCAACTCGCGGACCTGGTCCAGCGTGCGGGTGCGCACATTCTCCGGAGACGTGATGCAGTAACTGCGCGAGGCGACCAGGTCGATCAGCGCTTGCGGGGTCAGGTAGCTCGTCCACTCGACATGGTGGCGCTCGACGTCGGTGAACGGGGCGGGCAGCGTCACCTGGTGACTGAACGGGTCTTCTTCGTGGCCGATGATGCGGCCCAGATCCTTGACCCAGCCCAGCCGCTCGTCGCGGGTGTTCCACACCAGGCCGAGCCGGCCGCCGGGCCGCAGCACGCGCGCGATCTCCTTGGCGGCGAGTTCTGGGTCGAACCAATGCCAGGCCTGGGCCACCAACACCGCGTCGACGCTGTCGTCGGGCAGCGGGATCTCCTCCGCGGTGCCCAGCAGCGCGGGCGTATCGGGCAGCGAATTGCTCAGCAGCTCCAGCATTTCCGGGATCGGGTCCACCGCCACCACGCCGAGTCCGCGTTCGACGAGTCGGGTGGTCAGCTTTCCGGTGCCCGCGCCGAGGTCCAGCACGTCGACGGTGCCGTCGGGCAACAACCAGTCGATGGCCTCCGGCGGGTACGACGGCCGCCCTCGCTCGTATGCCGCGGCCTCCGCGCCGAACGACAGTGAACGCTGCTGCCTGGACTGGCTCACCTTTCGGCCAACTCCAACGTGCGACGAATCAGCTTGCCCACCGCCTCGGTCTCCAAGAGAAAGCCGTCGTGGCCGTAGATGGAGTCGACCACGTTCAGCTCTGTACAACCCGGCAGCAGCTCCGCCAATTCCTCCTGCAGCCGAATTGGGTACAACCGGTCCGAGGTGATGCCGCCGACGACCACGGGCACCTGGCAACCGCGCAATGCCGCCTCGACGCCGCCGCGGCCGCGGCCCACGTCGTGGCTCGACAACGCTTCCGACAGCGCCACATACGTGCCGGCGTCGAAGCGTCTGAGCAACTTGCGGCCCTGGTGCTCCAGGTAGCTCTGCACCGAGTAACGGCCACCGGTGGCGGGGTCCTCGTCGCCCTGCGGATCGTTGCCGAACCTGGCGTCCAGTTCTTCCTCGCCGCGGTACGTCAGATGTGCGAACCGTCGCGCGATCTCCATGCCGACGTCGGGGGCGCGTCCGGTGCCGTAGTAGTCACCGTTGCACCAGTTCGGGTCGGACTTGATCGCTGCGATCTGCGTGCTCTGGGTGCCTATCTGATCGGCGGTGGCGCGCGCGCCGACGGCCAGCACCAGCGCGGCCCGCACCTTGTCGGGGTGCCCGACGATCCATTCCAGTGCCCGTGCGCCGCCCATCGAACCGCCGACCACCGCCGCGACCTCGGTGATGCCGAGCGCGGCCAGCGCGGCGACGTCGGCCTCGACCTGGTCGCGCACGGTGACGAGCGGAAACCTCGAGCCCCAGGGCTGTCCGTCCGGCGCAATCGAACTGGGGCCCGTCGAGCCGCGGAAGCCGCCCACCACGTTGGTGGCAATGGCGCACCAGCGGTTGGTGTCGATCGGTGCACCCGGCCCCGCGACACCTTCCCACCAGCCCTCGGTCTCGTCGCCAGGCCCGGACGGACCGGTGACGTGCGAGTCGCCGGTCAGCGCATGCAGCACCACGACCACGTTGTCGCGGGTGGGCGAGAGTTCGCCCCACCGCTGCAGCGCGATTGTCACGTCGTCGATGACCGCGCCGTTTTCCAGCGTCAGCCGGCCGATGTCGACATAGCCGACTTCGCCTTCGGCGGGCAGCGGTGCGGATTGCACGTCGACTTCCAGATCAGACAGAGTCATCAGAACGCCGCCGCGGCTTTGGGATCCGCAGCGCCCGACGAGTTGAACGGTTTGGCGGCGGCGAAGCCCTGTTCGAGGTCGGCGACGATGTCGTCGATGCCCTCGATGCCGACCGCAAGGCGGACCAGGCCCGGCGTCACGCCGGTGGCCAACTGTTCCTCAGGGGTGAGCTGGGCGTGGGTGGTCGACGCGGGATGGATCACCAGGGACCGCACGTCGCCGATGTTGGCCACGTGGCTGTGCAGGGTCAGCGCGTTCACGAACGCCTTACCCGCGTCAACGCCGCCTGCCAGCTCGAATGCCAGCACCGCGCCGGTTCCCTTGGGGGCCAGCTTCTTTCCGAGCTCGTACCACGGCGACGTGGGCAGCCCGGCGTAGTTCACCGAGACCACGTCGGGATGACCGGCCAAGTACTCGGCCACATTCTGCGCGTTGGCCACATGACGTTCAACGCGCAGGCTCAACGTTTCCAGCCCCTGGGCCACCAGGAAGGCGTTGAACGGCGCGGCGGCCGAGCCGAGATCGCGCAGCAGTTGCACGCGCGCCTTCAACGCGAACGCGGGCGGACCGAGTTCGGCGAACACCACACCGTGATAGCTGGGATCGGGGGTGGTGAAGCCAGGGAACTTGCCGTTGGTCCAGTCGAAGGTGCCGCCGTCGACGATCACGCCCGCAATCGCCGCCCCGTGTCCGCCCAGGTACTTGGTCGCCGAGTGCACGACGATGTCGGCGCCGTGGGACAGCGGCTGGATCAGATACGGCGTCGCGATCGTGTTGTCGACGATCAGCGGTACGCCGTGGTCATGCGCGACTGCCGCGACCGATGGGATGTCGAGCACATCGATCTTGGGATTGGAGATCGTCTCCCCGAAGAAGGCCTTGGTGTTGGGCCGCACGGCCGCCCGCCAGGAGTCCAAGTCGTCGGCGTCCTCGACGAAGCTGACCTCGATGCCGATCTTCGGCAGCGTGTAATGGAACAGGTTGTAGGTGCCGCCGTACAGCCGCGGGCTGGACACGATGTGGTCGCCCGCGTTGGCCAGGTTGAGGATCGCGAAGTGCTCGGCCGCCTGGCCGGAGGCCAGAAACAGCGCGGCCACGCCGCCCTCGAGAGCCGCGATGCGCTGCTCGACGACGTCCTGCGTCGGGTTCATGATCCGGGTGTAGATGTTGCCCGGTTCGGCCAAGCCGAACAGCGCCGCCGCGTGCTCGGTGCTGTTGAACGTGTACGAGGTGGTCTGGTAGATGGGCAGCGCCCTGGCGTTGGTCGCGATGTCCGGGGTCTGGCCCGCGTGAACCTGCTTGGTCTCGAAGGACCAGTTCGCAGAGCGAGGCTCGTCCGAGCGACCATCGGCTTGAGTCGGGTCGCCGGGGGTGTTTTCGGTGCTCATGGGTGTTCTCCTGATGTGATGGGCCCGGTTGGGGGTGCGTCGACGCACTCAGCGACAACTGCGCACGCCGGACCTCCGCCTGTCTTCTCTGGGGGCCCGTCACAACGGACCCGCGCTTGCCGGTAGCCGGTCGCGGCTACTCAACCTGGTCAATCACCCGGGGCACCCCACCGCGGTTGGAGGGTTGCCGGCCAGCAAGCCGGGGCTTGACGCTGGCACTCATGACCGGACAGAAGCGTATCTCATGTCGCTGACTGGGTGCCAGCGCCGTGCCGACCGCCTGCAATCGTCGTCGTGTCAGCCGGCCGAAGACATCGGGTGAAAGTCCCCATCTTCTGCGGGACGGAAGCTACTGGTCGGTAGGCAAAGCTGGCCCCTCGCGCGCCTGGCGGCGCTTGTACTCTGGCGCGCGACAGGACAGATACAACGAAACTGACGCCGGGAGAAGACCACATGAGCGCCGAGCAGCCGACCATCATCTACACGCTGACCGACGAGGCGCCGATGCTCGCGACGTACGCGTTCCTGCCGATCATCCGGACCTTCACCGAGCCGGCGGGGATCAACGTCGAAAGCAGTGACATCTCGGTGGCGGCGCGCATCCTCGCCGAGTTCTCCGACCGGCTCACCGAGGAGCAGCGCGTCCCGGACAACCTGGCCACGCTGGGCGAGCTGACTCACAAGCCGGACACCAACATCATCAAGCTGCCGAACATCAGCGCATCGGTGCCGCAGCTGCTGGCGGCCATCAAAGAGCTCAGGGCCAAGGGCTACGACCTGCCCGACTACCCGGGCGAGCCTAAGAACGAAGAGGAAAAGGCGATCAAGGAGCGCTACGCGAAGATTCTCGGCAGCGCTGTCAATCCCGTTTTGCGGGAAGGTAATTCGGACCGGCGTGCGCCCAAGGCGGTGAAGGAGTACGCACGTAAACATCCGCACAGCATGGGCGAATGGTCGCAGGCGTCGCGCACGCACGTGGCGACCATGAAGGAGGGCGACTTCTATCACGGCGAGAAGTCGCTGACGCTCGACAAGGACCGCAAGGTCAAGATGGTGCTCGAGACACAACGTCCAGATGGGTCGAGCGAGACCATCGTGCTCAAGCCGGAGGTGGCGCTGGACAACGGCGACATCATCGACAGCATGTTCATGAGCCGCAAGGCGTTGTGCGACTTCTTCGAAGAACAGATCGAGGACGCTTACAAGACCGGCGTGATGTTCTCGCTGCACGTCAAGGCCACGATGATGAAGGTCTCGCACCCGATCGTGTTCGGTCACGCGGTGAAGGTGTTCTACAAGGAGGCCTTCGCCAAGCACCAGAAGGTGCTCGACGAACTCGGCGTCAACGTCAACAACGGGATGTCCGATCTCTACGACAAGATCCAGGCGCTGCCCGCGTCACAACGCGAGGAGATCATCCAGGACATCCACGCCGTACACGAGCACCGCCCGGAACTGGCGATGGTGGATTCGGCCCGTGGCATCACCAACTTCCACTCGCCGAGCGACGTGATCGTCGACGCCTCGATGCCGGCCATGATTCGGCTCGGCGGAAAGATGTACGGCGCCGACGGGCGGACCAAGGACACCAAGGCGGTCAACCCCGAGTCCACGTTCAGTCGCATCTACCAGGAGATGGTCAACTTCTGTAAGACCCACGGCCAGTTCGACCCGACCACCATGGGCACCGTCCCCAACGTCGGGTTGATGGCGCAGAAGGCCGAGGAGTACGGCAGCCACGACAAGACATTCGAGATCCCGGAGGACGGCGTCGCCAACATCGTCGACATCGACACCGGTGAAGTGTTGTTGACCCAGAACGTCGAATCCGGCGACATTTGGCGCATGCCGGTGGTCAAGGATGCCGCGATCAAGGACTGGGTGAAGCTCGCGGTGACCAGGGCGCGGGCTTCAGGCATGACCGCGTTGTTCTGGCTCGACACCGAGCGTCCGCACGAGGTGGAACTGCGCAAGAAGGTCAAGGAGTACCTCAAGGAGCACGACACCGAGGGCCTGCACATCCAGATCATGCCGCAGGTGTGGGCCATGCGGTACACGCTGGAACGGTTGATCCGCGGGCAGGACACCATCGCCGTGACCGGAAACATCCTGCGGGACTACCTGACCGACCTGTTCCCGATCTTGGAGCTGGGCACCAGCGCGAAGATGTTGTCGATCGTGCCGCTGATGGCCGGTGGTGGCATGTACGAGACAGGCGCCGGTGGCTCGGCGCCCAAGCATGTCCACCAGCTGGTCGAGGAGAACCATTTGCGCTGGGATTCACTTGGCGAATTCCTGGCCCTCGGCGCGTGTTTCGAAGACATCGGCCGCAAGACAGGCAACGAGCGGGCCATCCTGCTTGGTAAGACGCTGGATTCGGCGATCGGGAAGCTGTTGGACAACAACAAGAGCCCGTCGCGCAAGACCGGCGAACTGGACAACCGGGGCAGCCAGTTCTACCTCGCCATGTACTGGGCCCAACAGCTGGCCGAGCAGACCGAGGACAAGGAACTGGCCGATCACTTCGCGAAGTTGGCGAAGACCTTTGCCGACAACGAAGACACCATCGTGTCGGAACTCGCTGAGGTACAAGGCGATTCGGTGGACATCGGCGGCTACTACTATCCCGACCAGGAGAAGACCACGGCGGTGATGCGGCCGAGCAAGACGCTCAATTCGGTACTGGAGTCGGCAAACGGCTGACCGGATGTCCAAGATCAAGGTCGAAGGCACCGTCGTAGAACTCGACGGGGATGAGATGACCCGAGTCATCTGGAAGATGATCAAGGACAAGCTCATCCTGCCTCACCTCGACGTCAACCTGGACTACTACGACCTCGGCATCGAACATCGCGACCAGACCGACGATCAGGTCACCATCGACGCGGCCGAGGCCATCAAGCGCCACGGGGTGGGGGTGAAATGCGCGACGATCACGCCCGACGAGGCCCGTGTCAAGGAGTTCAACCTCAAACAGATGTGGTTGTCGCCCAACGGCACTATCCGAAACATCCTGGGCGGCACGATTTTCCGGGCGCCGATCGTGATCAAGAACGTGCCCCGGCTGGTGCCGGGCTGGACCAAGCCGATCGTGATCGGCAGGCATGCGTTCGGCGACCAGTACCGTGCCGACAACTTCAAGGTCGACAAGCCGGGCACGTTCACCGTCAGCTTCACGCCGGACGACGGCAGTGAGCCCATCGTGCACGACGTCGTGCACATCCCCGAGGGCGGCGGCGTGATGATGGGGATGTACAACTTCCGCAAGTCGATCCAGGACTTCGCCCGCTCATCGTTCAACTATGCGCTGCAACAGAAATACCCGGTCTATCTGTCGACCAAGAACACCATCCTCAAGGGCTACGACGGCTTGTTCAAGGACGAGTTCGCCCGCATCTTCGACGAGGAGTACAAGGACCAGTTCGACGCCCGGGGCCTGACCTATGAGCACCGGCTGATCGACGACATGGTCGCATCCTGCCTGAAATGGGAGGGCGGCTACGTCTGGGCGTGTAAGAACTACGACGGCGACGTGCAGTCCGACCTGGTCGCCCAGGGCTACGGCTCGCTGGGCCTGATGACGTCGGTGTTGTTGACGCCCGACGGCAAGACCGTGGAGGCCGAGGCCGCACACGGCACCGTCACCCGGCACTTCCGGCAGTACCAGCAGGGCAAGCCCACGTCCACCAACCCGATCGCGTCGATCTTCGCGTGGACCCGCGGGCTGGCGCACCGCGGCAAGCTGGACGAAACGCCCGACGTGGTCATGTTCGCAAATGCGTTGGAGGAAAGCGTGATCAGCACCGTCGAAGGCGGCAAGATGACGAAGGACCTTGCGCTGCTGATCGGCGAGGGTCAGCCGTGGCAGACCAGCGAGGAGTTCCTCGACACCGTCGCCGCCGACTTCAAGAAGTCGCTCGACGCTAGCTGATGGCCTTGCGCGGCGGCGACGCGTAGCGGTCGACGAAGCTGACGATCAGATCGGCGACGCGCTGCGGTGCTTCGAACATCGGGATATGTCCGACGCCGTCCAGGTGCGTTATCTGGGTGCTCTGCGGCAGGTGCGTGGTGAAGTGCTTGGTGAACCGTGGGTGCGGCAGCACGTGGTCCTTCTCGCAGATCACCAGATGGGTCGGCGTGGCGGCCTCGGCCAGTTCCATCAGACCGGGCAACAGCAGCGACTTCACCAACAGCTGGTAGTACGCCGGGCAATGGGTGACGTCGTCGATGATGTCGTGCCAGTCCTCGTCGCTGAGGCGGTCGGGGCGCGCACTGATCGGCACGTAGGCGACCTGGCGGACATACGGCAACTTGAGGGCACGCTGGCCCAGCATCCTGGCGGTCAGCCACACCGGAAAGCCGGCCAGGAATTTGAAGACGATCTCGAATTTGGCGGGTGTGAAGTGTCTCCAGCCGCCCGCGGGTGCGATGCCGGTCAGCGTGCGGGCGCGGCCGCGGCGCTCCAACTCGAACGCAACCCAGCCGCCGAGCGAATTGCCGACGACGTGGGCGGTATCCCAGCCAAGGGCATCCATCCGGCGCTCCATGTCGTCGGCCAACTCGGCGGTGTCGAGGAAGAATCTGCCCTTGACGCCGCCGTTGTGGCCCGGCATGGTCGGTGCGAGGACCTGGTAGCGACCGGTGTCAGCAATCAGCGGGGCAACGCCTTTCCACACGCTCTGCGACATCATGAACGGATGTAGCAAAAGCATGGGCTCGCCGGAGCCGAGGTGAATCGGTGCGCGCTCGGTCATGTGCCCGACGATAAAGGTGATACCGGCGGTATCGCAAGCCGGTCGGCTACCGTCAGCCCTCGTGATCGTCACCACCATCAATGTCAACGGCGTCCGCGCCGCGATGAGGCAGCGCTCGCAGAACAACCCGGGCATGCTGCCCTGGCTGGCCGAAACAAAGGCCGATGTGGTGTGCCTGCAGGAGACGCGGGCCGACGACGACCAGCTCGCGGCGGCGCTGGGTCCGGCGCTGTCCGGCGGCTGGCATCTGGCGGCGGCGAGCGGAGATGTCAAGGGCCGCAACGGCGTTGCGGTGCTCAGCCGGCATCCGATCAAGGAGGTTCGCGATCTGGGAGTGGTGGGGGCACCCCCGTCGCCAGGGGGAGAGTTCGCGCTGCACGGCAGGTATCTGGAGGTGGATATCGACGGGCTGACCGTCTCGAGCGTCTACGTGCAGACCGGCGAGGCGGGCACCGACCGGCAACTCGAAAAGGAGCGCTTCATGGCGGCGCTGGCGCACCGGATGGCGGCGCTGACCGACCGCGACGCCGTCGTCTGCGGCGACTGGAACATCGCCCACACCACCAACGACATCAAGAACTGGAAAGGCAACGTCAAGAAGTCGGGCTTCCTGCCCGCCGAACGGCAGTGGCTCACCGACCTTTTGGCTTCCGGCTGGGTCGACGTGGTCCGCGTGCTTCACCCGGACGTGGCCGGGCCGTACTCGTGGTGGTCGTGGCGGGGCAGGGCGTTCGACAACGATGCCGGTTGGCGCATCGACTATCAACTGGCGACCCGCGGGCTCGCGGCGCGCGCGAGTGCCGCGCGGGTGGAACGAGCGGCGGAGTACGCGCTGCGGTGGTCGGACCACGCGCCGGTGACCGTCGAATATTCGTGATGTGTGTGCGTCCCGTCGCACAGGGCGCCGAATGATCCGCTGGGTCGGGCGTGCGAAAATCGACTCATCATGAGCAACGCGCGCCCCGTCGTCTTCTCCGGTGTCCAGCCCACATCTGATTCCCTGCATCTGGGCAACGCGCTGGGGGCGATCAAGCAGTGGCTCGGCATGCAGGACGACTACGACGCGTTCTTCTGCGTGGTGGACCTGCACGCGATCACCATCCCGCAGGATCCCGAGCAGTTGCGGCGGCGCACACTGGTGACGGCCGCCCAGTATTTGGCGCTTGGCATCGACCCCGCGCGCAGCACCATCTTCGTGCAGAGCCATGTGCCCGCGCACGCTGAACTTGCCTGGGCGCTGGGCTGTTTCACCGGCTTCGGGCAGGCATCGCGGATGACGCAGTTCAAGGACAAGTCGCAGAAGGAAGGCAGCGAAGCCACCACGGTCGGGCTGTTCACCTATCCGGTGCTGATGGCCGCTGACGTTCTGCTCTACGACACCGACCTGGTTCCGGTCGGCGAGGACCAGCGCCAGCACCTGGAGTTGGCGCGCGACGTCGCGCAGCGGTTCAACGCGCGGTTCCCCGATACCTTCGTGGTGCCCGACGTGCTGATACAGAAGGCCACCGCCAAGATCTACGACCTGCAGGACCCCACGGCGAAGATGAGTAAGTCGGCGGCCACCGAGGCCGGCCTGATCAGCCTGCTCGACGACCCGAAGGCGACGGCCAAGAAGATCCGCTCCGCGGTCACCGACAGCGAGCGGGAGGTCCGGTTCGACCAGGCCGCCAAGCCGGGGGTGTCGAACCTGCTCACCATTCAGTCCGCGGTCACCGGTATCGAGGTCGACAAGCTCGTCCAGGGTTACGCCGGTCGTGGCTACGGCGACCTGAAGGCCGACACTGCGGAGGCCGTCGTCGAGTTCGTCACGCCGATCAAGGCGCGCGTCGACGAACTGCTCGCCGATCCCGCCGAACTCGAGTCGGTGCTCGCGGCCGGTGCGCAACGCGCCAGGGATGTGTCTGCGAAGACCCTCACGCGGGTATACGACCGGTTAGGGTTCTTAGCGCCACGCGCGTAACGCTTTCGGGGAGGCTCGGATGGGAAATCTGGAAGAGCCGGCCGAGGACAAACCCGGGATCCTGGATCGTCTGCGGGCCCGGTATTCCTGGTTTGACCACGTGATCCGGGCGCAGCAGCGCTATCAGGACAGCAAGGGCGACTTCTACGCCGCGGGCATCACCTACTTCACCGTGTTCGCGTTGTTCCCGATGCTGATGATGGCGTTCGCGATCGGCGGTTTCGTCCTTGCCAGCCAGCCCGACCTGCTCGCCGAGATCGAGGACAAGATCAAGTCGACTGTGTCGGGCGGCTTCTCCCAGCAGCTGGTCAAGTTGATGCAGTCGGCCATCGAGTCGCGCACCTCGGTTGGCATCATCGGATTGGCCACCGCCGCATGGGCGGGGCTGGGCTGGATGGCGAACCTGCGTGAGGCGCTCACCCAAATGTGGGGCCTGATGCGCCACGAACCCCCCGGTTTCATCCGTACCAAGTTGTCCGACCTCGTCGCCATCGTGGGCTTGTTCGTCGCGATCGTCATCACCATCGCGCTGACTGCGTTGGGTAGTAAAAACGTGATGCGCCATGTGTTGGAATGGCTTGGTGTGCAAGATGTTCCGGGTGTGGGTTTGGCGCTACGGGTGGCGTCGCTGCTGGCGTCGATCCTGATCTCGTGGGTGCTGTTCATGTGGATCATCGCGAGGTTGCCTCGGGAGCAGGTGACCTTTCGCAGCGCGATGCGGGCCGCACTGCTCGCGGCGGCGGCTTTCGAGATCTTCAAGCAGGTGGGCTCGATCTATCTTCGGTCGGTGGTGACGGGTCCGGCGGGTGCGACGTTCGGCCCGGTGTTGGGCTTGATGGTGTTCGCCTACATCACCGCGCGCCTGATCCTGTTCTCGACCGCGTGGGCCGCAACGTCGGCTGAAAACCTCGTCGAAGAGCCGATCGAGCCGCCCGCGCCTGCCCAGATCATTCCCCGTGTGCAGTTCCGCGAGGGCCTCGGGGTGGGTGGCGCGTTGGCCGCTGTGGCCGCGGGAGCGCTTGGCGCGCTGGGCTTCTCGCGGCTACGCCGACACTAGCCCTCGCGCGTCTCAGTGAGCACCACGCAGCAACGGTCGGGCGCCGGATCCAGTTCGGCGACCGGGCCGTGTGGTCCCAGCGCACTGGCGAGCCCGTCGATCAGGGCATGGTTCATCTGGCAGACGAGTGCGGTCTGCGCCCGCGCGAGCGCGTGAAACGGGCAGTTGGTCATGGCGACTCGACCGTCGTGATGGCGGGGTTCGTAGCCGTTCTCGGCCAGCGTTTTCACGGCCAGGCCGAGTGCCGCACTGACGGTAGGCGGGAAGTGCTCACCAACTGCCGCGTCGCCGAGTCGCCGGCCGTAGCTGCGGGCCAGACGGTGCAGCGCCGCCATGACGGGTGTCCCCGTTTCGGTTGACTCGGCGATCGCGTCGGCCATCAACCTGCCGGCGAGTTCGTACTCGCGGTCGGGAAGACAGACGGCGATCTCGCGGTCGGCGCGTCGATACAGCTTCGCGGGCCGGCCCGCCCCGGGGCCGGTGCGGCCGCTCACTCGGGCATAGCGGGAGTCCAGCAGTCCGTCGCGTTCCAGGCGGTCGAGGTGAAACTTCGCCTGGTGCGGCGCAAGGCCAAGCGCGTCCGCCGCGAGTTCGCGGGTGACCGGATCGGGCTGGGCGCAGACGAACGAATAGAGGCGTCGCCGCAACGGATCGGACAGCGCGCCGATGCCCGCGGCGTCGCGTTCGGCGAAGGGGAGGTGCACCCTTCTAACGTACAAGACTATTGACGATAGAAGTCCCCGGTTCTAACGTGAGGAATATTATCCGTTAGAAAGGAATGGACCCATGGCCACCGCTGCCTATGTCGATCGCTCTCGCCTCACCGACCCCTCCTACCAGGCGTTTCTGCTGCTGCGCACGGTCTTCACGGTCGCGCCGATCTTGTTCGGCCTCGACAAGTTCTTCAACGTGATGACCGACTGGCCGAAGTACCTCGCCCCATGGATCGACGGGATTCTGCCCGGATCCGCCGCCACCGCGATGTACATCGTCGGCGTGATAGAGATCCTCGCGGGAATCCTGGTCGCCGTCGCTCCCCGGATCGGCGCCTATGTGGTCGCCTTGTGGCTGGCCGGGATCATCGTCGATCTGCTGACGGGGCCGGGGTTCTATGACGTCGCGCTGCGCGACTTCGGCCTGTTGATCGGCGCGTTGGCGCTCGGCCGTCTCGCGGACGCACAGCACGCGCCGCGGTCGATCAGCTGATCACCTTCAGCCCGACCACGCAGCCGACGATGCCGGCGATCAGCAGGAGCTTGATCGCCGAGGCGCTCTCCTGGCCCGTGAGAATCGCGTAGCCGACCGTGAGTGCGGCGCCGATACCGACCCAGACCGCATAGCTCGTGCCGGGCGGCAGGCTGCGCATCGCGATCGCCAGACCGGCCATTGAAAAGAACAGTGCGACAACGAAAATCACCGATGGACCGAGTCGACTGAAACCGTCGGACCGACTCAGCGCCGTAGCCCACACGGCTTCCAGCACACCCGATACCACCAGAATCGGCCACGCCATTGCATACCTCCGCATAGCGTCGTCTTGTCGCTGGCCGGGTACGTCGCTCCTCGTCCGGTGTCACTTGTTGACCATGTCGACGGTAGCAAATGTGCCGAGCGCCGCAGGTCAGGGCATTAGTGCTGCGGGCGTCGGTTCAGCGACCGTGCGCCAAGGATCAACCCGAACACGATGATGGCCCCCACGATGCCAACGCCGACCCGCACCGGCATCGCGTCGATGTCGGGCAGCGGCGTCGACGCTCGGGCCGCCGCAGGGTTGCCTGCGGCCGTCGGTTCGGGCGCGAGCAACGAAGGATCGGGTTCGATCAGCGTGCCGACCTTGGTGCCCGGCGCCGTCGCGAAGCCGTAGTCCAGTAGGTGCGCCGCCTGTTCCCATGGGGCGATCGGCTGGCGAGTGCCCTTGAGTAGCACCGCCATTAGTCGTCGACCGTCGTGATTGGCCGCGCCGACGAAGGTTTGGCCCGCATCGTCGGTGTAGCCGGTCTTGCCGCCCATCGCGCCGGGGTAGTTGTAGAGCAGTTGGTTGTCGTTCTCGACGGGGTAGCCGGCGTCGCCGCGGCCGGGAAAGTCGAAGCTGCGGCTCGCCACGATGTCGGTGAAAACCGGGTTGTGCCATGCATATCGATAGAACAAGCCGATGTCGTAGGCCGACGTGCTCATGCCAGGCCCGTCCAGACCCGACGGGGTTGCGGCACGAGTGTCGCGGCCGCCCAGCTTGTTTGCCAAGTCGTTGATCTTCTGCACGGCCGTGTCCATGCCGCCGAGTTGCATGGCCAGTGCGTGCGCCGTGTCGTTGCCGGAGTGCATCAACAGCCCGTGCAGCAGGTCGTTGATCGAGTAGAAGCCGTTCTCGCCGACCCCGACCTTGGTGCCCTCGGCATTGGCATCGTCTTGGGTGCCCGCCACGACTTTGTGGATGGGCAGGTCCCTGATCGCCTGCATCGCGATCAGCACCTTGATGATGCTCGCGGGGCGGTGCCTGCCGTGCGGGTCACGTGCGGCGATGACGTCGCCGGTGTCGATGTCGGCGACCAACCATGCCTCCGCCGAAATGTCCTCGGGCACCGGCGGCGTGCCGGGGGCGGTGATGATGCCGCAGCCCGACAGCGCGTCCCCGCCGAGGGGCTTGGCGGGCACGGGTAGCGGCGCGGGCGGATCGCCCGCCTCCGGGACCTCGGAGGAGTCGACGGCAGGCGGCGTTGTCTCCCGGTACGGGCACACCGGGGCCGCCTCGGGTTCGGCGACTGCCACCGCCGGACCTGCCGTCAGCAACATCGCGACTGCCAAAGCTGCGGCACGCGAAAACACGACTCGGTAGTTCGCCATCGTGAGCGCAGATTAGGCGGTGTACCGCCGCGGAGCGTGGAGGCGCGCTGTGACTTGTGTGAATGGAGTTGCAAATGTGACTAGACGCAGCGCCGAAACTGGGCCCCCGCGTGCTACGGGAGATTCCAGCGGGCCTCTTCTCGAACTTTGGCTGCTGGAATACCGTTTCGGCGGGGGAGAGGCGCCTAGAGGCGGCGGCCGGCTTCCTCCAGCACGCCGTGCAGGATCTCGTAGATGGCGTCGAATTCCTTCTGTCCGCTGATCAGCGGCGGCGCCAACTGCACGACTGGGTCGCCGCGGTCATCGGCGCGGCAGTACAGTCCGGCCTCGAACAGCGCAGGGGTGAGGAAGCCACGCAACAGGCGCTCGGACTCCTCGTCGTTGAACGTCTCCTTGGTGGTCTTGTCCTTGACCAGTTCGATGCCGTAGAAGAAGCCCTCACCGCGAACATCGCCGACGATCGGCAGGTCGTAGAGCTTCTCCAGAGTCGCGCGGAACGCGGGCGCGGTCTCCTTGACGTGGTCGTTGAGGCCTTCGCGTTCGAAGATGTCGAGGTTGGCCAGCGCCACCGCGCTCGACACCGGGTGTCCGCCGAACGTGTAGCCGTGGGCGAAGGTGGTCTTGCCGTCGTTGAACGGCTCGAACAGCCGGTCGGAGGCGATCATCGCGCCGATCGGCGAGTAGCCCGACGTCAAACCCTTTGCGCACGTGATGATGTCGGGCACATAGCCGAAGTCGTCGCAGGCGAACATCGAGCCGATGCGGCCGTAGGCGCAGATGACTTCGTCGGAGACCAGCAGCACGTCGTATTCGTCGCAGATCTCGCGGACCCGCTCGAAGTATCCCGGTGGCGGCGGGAAGCAGCCACCGGCGTTCTGCACCGGTTCGAGGAACACCGCGGCCACGGTGTCGGGGCCCTCGAACTCGATGGCCTCGGCGATGCGGTCCGCGCAGTACTGCCCAAACGCCTTGGCGTCGTGGGCGTATGGCTCGGGCGCGCGGTAGAAGTTGGTGTTCGGCGCGCGGAAGCCGCCAGGCGTCAACGGCTCGAACGGCGCCTTGAACGCCGGCAGGCCGGTGATGGCCAGCGCGCCCTGCGGCGTACCGTGGTAGGCGATCGACCGCGAAACCACCTTGTGCTTACCGGGTTTGCCGGTCAGCTTGAAGTAGTTCTTGGCCAGCTTCCACGCCGATTCGACGGCCTCGCCGCCGCCGGTGGTGAAGAACACCCGGTTGAGATCACCGGGTGCATAGCCTGCGATTCGCTCGGACAGTTCGATCGCGGTGGGCGTGGCATACGACCACAGCGGGAAGAACGACAGCGTCTCGGCCTGTTTGGCTGCGGCCTCGGCGAGTTCCTTGCGGCCGTGGCCGACCTGAACGACGAAAAGCCCTGACAGACCGTCGATGTAACGCTTGCCCTTGTCGTCGAAGATGTGTACGCCTTCACCGCGGGTGATGATCGGCGGGGTGATGCCTTCGCCATGCCGCGCGAAGTGGCCCCACAGGTGACGGGAGGCTTTGGCACCGAGGTCGGTCGTAACGTCTTGTGTGATATCGGTAGTTGTCATCTTGTACCCCAATTGTATTGCTGTTTAACAAGTCTCAAGTAAACGAGCGTCTCTGTGGATATCACTCCCGGCAATGCACGAATTTGAGTATTCAGTAAGTCGAGTAGGTCGTCGTCGTCCTCGCAGACCACCTCGACGATGGCGTCGAACGAGCCTGCGGTCAGCACCACGTAGTCGACCGATTCGATGGTGGCCAGCTTCTCGGCCACCCGGGTGGTGTCCCCGGTGCAGCGGATGCCGATCATCGCCTGGCGGGCGAAGCCCAGCTGCATCGGATCGGTGACGGCGACGATCTGCATGACGCCCGCGTCGACCATGCGCTGCACGCGCTGGCGCACCGCGGCCTCCGACAGCCCGACCGCCTTGCCGATGCCGGCATATGACCTGCGGCCGTCCTGCTGCAGCTTCTCGATGATCTGCTTGGACAGCTCGTCGAGTTGGAAGGCCGCGCCTGGTCGGGACTGGTTGACGCGGAACGAGACAGGGCCCATCGGTTGCGCAGCACCCGCGTTAGCCATGCCTGAGATTGTGCACGGAATCCGTCGTCACAAGCAACCGTGACTATGAATTCCCTCGTTTGGAGGGCCTCGCGCGCAAGGAATGCGTAGCCGAGCCCTTCGGCGTCGGCTAGCGTTGGGCCATGACTCTGGTTTCTTCCAAGACCGTAGCCACCAGCGGGGCAGGCAGCTGGATCGATGGCGGCCCGGTGGTCACCAGCGGCGGCTCGCACCAGGTGATCAACCCGGCAACCGGTGGGCCCACGGCCGAATACGCGTTGGCCGACCCCGCCGATGTGGACCGCGCGGTGGCGTCCGCCCGCGCCGCCCTCTCCGGATGGGCGACGGCGACACCCGCGGATCGGTCGGCTGTCCTGGCCAAGCTCGCGAAGCTGGCCGATGATCACGCTGACGACCTGGTGGCCGAGGAGGTCAGCCAGACCGGCAAGCCGGTGCGGTTGGCGGCAGAGTTTGACGTGCCCGGCAGTGTGGACAACATCGACTTCTTCGCAGGCGCGGCCCGTCACCTGGAAGGCAAGGCCACCGCGGAGTACTCCGGTGATCACACGTCGAGCATCCGGCGGGAGGCCGTGGGTGTCGTCGGCACCATCACACCCTGGAACTACCCACTGCAGATGGCGGTGTGGAAAGTGTTGCCTGCGTTGGCCGCAGGCTGCACCGTGGTGATCAAGCCGTGTGAGCTCACCCCGTTGACCACGCTGACCTTGGCCCGGTTGGCCAGCGAGGCCGGACTGCCCGACGGCGTGATGAACGTGGTCACCGGCGCCGGTTTTGATGTCGGCACCGCGCTGGCCGGACACCGCGACGTCGACGTGGTGACCTTCACCGGGTCCACGGCGGTGGGCCGCAAGGTGATGGCCGCCGCGGCGGTGCACGGGCATCGGGTGCAACTGGAACTCGGCGGCAAGGCGCCGTTCGTGGTGTTCGACGACGCGGATCTGGACGCCGCGATCCAGGGCGCGGTGGCCGGTTCCCTGATCAACACCGGGCAGGACTGCACCGCCGCGACCAGGGCGATCGTGGCCCGCGAGGTCTACGACGACTTCGTCGCGGGGGTGGCCGAGGTGATGAGCAAGGTGGCCGTCGGCGACCCTCATGACGCCGACACCGATCTCGGCCCGCTGATCAGCGCGGCACACCGCGAGAAGGTGGCGGGCATGGTGGCGCGCGCACCTGACGAGGGCGGCCGCATCGTCACTGGCGGTGCCGCCCCGGACCGGCCGGGATCCTTCTATCTGCCGACGCTGATCGCCGATGTGTCCGAGCAGTCGGAGGTCTACCGCGACGAGATCTTCGGGCCGGTGCTGACCGTACGGTCCTTCACCGATGACGACGACGCGATCAGGCAGGCCAACGACACCGAGTACGGTTTGGCGGCCTCGGCGTGGACCCGCGACGTGTACCGCGCTCAGCGTGCGTCGCGCGAGATCAAGGCCGGCTGCGTGTGGATCAACGACCACATTCCGATCATCAGCGAGATGCCGCACGGCGGCCTCGGCGCCTCAGGCTTCGGCAAGGACATGAGCGACTACTCGCTCGAGGAGTACCTGACCATCAAACACGTGATGAGCGATATCACCGGCGTCGCCGACAAGGATTGGCACCGAACGATTTTCACCAAACGCTAAGGCGGTTCCCCGGCTGCGGATCGGTTCGGTGACACAATCGAGCCGTGAAGTACGGGCAGGGCTGGCAGCCGCCAGCCGTCGACTGGGCGTCGACAAGGGGCCGCATCCTGCTTGCGGCGTCGGGGTTGTTCGCCCAGCGCGGCTACTTCGGCACCTCCACCCGTGATATCGCCGACGCGGTGCAGATCAGGCAGCCGTCGCTGTTCCATCACTTCGAGGCCAAGCACGAAATCTTCCGAACCCTGGTCGAATTGGACCTGGGCCCGTCGATCGACCGGGTCCGCAGTCGCATCGCCGAGGATTCGACATGGGCGGCGAAACTGCACCTGACGATCGCCTGCGATGTGCGTGAGGCGCTGGTCCAGCCATTCGATGCCCGCGGGCTGTATCAGGATGCCGTGCTCGGCCTCGACGAGTTCGCCGATGAGCGCACCGGCATCGCGCTCTTTCACGAGTTGATCGAGCATCTGATCTCGCGCGGTCGCGAGGCAGGCGAGTTCGTGGTGTTCGAGCCGAGCTTCGTGCAGCGCGCGGTGAACGGCGTGCTGTTCGAAACCGTCCGAGAGCAGGGCGGTCCCGGCGGCCGGATCAGGGCGCATCGGCCCATGCAGGCCGCCGATTTCGTGGTGCGGGCCTTACTCGTCGATGAGGCTCGCCTCGATGAAATTCGCCGGGTCACCCAGCATCGGCTGGGCGAACTCGAGGCCGCAGCAACACGCTGACCAGCGCTCGAGCCGTTAAATCTGTGCAACAAACCAGACGAAATTGCCCCGAACACTGGCCTATCGGCCGATAGGCGCCTATCGTCTGATAGGTCACGATGTGGTGAGCGTCACTGCGACGCGTCGTCGGATCGCTCGAGTCCAGGAGGAACCGTGAAGAAGTCCGCCCTTGCCCGTGTCATCCTCGGCGCCGTCGCCCTCGCCGTCGCCCTGTCCGGCTGTTCGTCGTCATCCGATCAGGCGGCATCCACCAGCACCGGACCCGCCAAGGTCGCGCCGCCTGCGATCCTGCAGGCGGGCACGCTGAAGATCTGCACGGAAAACGACGGCACACCGCCGAGCGTCTACTTCGACCAAACCGGTGCGCTGGTGGGTAGCGAGGTCGATCTCGGTAAGGCCATCGCGGGCAAGCTCAATCTGACCCCGCAGTACGTGCAGTCCGCGTTCGCCGCCGTGATCCCGACCCTGCAGGCCAAGCAATGCGACGTGATCATGGCGCAGTTGTACATCAAGCCGGAGCGGGAACAGGTCGTCGACTTCGTGCCCTACATCTGGTCGGGCACCGGAATCGCGGTATCCAAAGAACACCCCGTCGCCATCACCGGGATGGACGACAGCCTGTGCGGCAAGAAGGTGATCGTGGCCGTCGCGACCACCGCGGAATCGTTGTCACAGGAACAGTCCGACAAGTGCACGGCAGCAGGCAAACAGGGCGTCGACATCACCCGCAACAGCCACGCCGACGTCTCCATCCAGCAGGTGCAGAACGGTCAGGTCGACGCCTACCTCGACACCGCGGAATCGCTCGGCTACTACGCGACCAAGACCGGCGCGCAGATTCAGCTGGCCGGGCAGCCCTTCGGCACGATCAAGATCGGTGCCGCCACGCTGAAGGGAAACACCGAGTTGCACAACGCAATCCAGGATGCGCTCAACCAGCTCGAGGCTGACGGCACCTACGACAAGATCCTCGCGCAGTGGGGTCAGACGGACCTGAGCATCAAGAAGTGATCGGACGACTCTGATGCGCTTCGACTGGCAATTCTTCTGGAAGAGTCTGGTAACGCCCAGCCCGCCATTCGTCGACGGGCTGGTGCTCACCATCGTGATCTCGGTGGTGGCGATGATTCTGGCGACGGTGCTTGGCCTCGTGGTCGCCCTGATGCGGCGGTCACGGTTCACCGGATTGCGTTGGTGTGCAAGCGTTTACATCTGGGTTATCCGCGGAACGCCGTTGCTGGTGCAGCTGGTGCTGATCTATACCGGGCTGGCCGCCGTCGGCCTCTACCAGTTCCACGACGTATCGCTCGTCGGCCTGTCGGTCAAGGCCGCGGTGCAGGCGGCGATCCTCGGGTTGATGATCAACGAGAGCGCCTACATCGCCGAAATCATCCGGGCCGGTCTGGATTCCGTGCCGAAGGGTCAGTTCGAGGCGGCGGCGTCCATCGGCATGAAACCCGGAAAGGTGATGCGGTGGATCATCGTGCCGCAGTCGCTGCGCGTCATGGTGCCGCCGCTCGGTAACTCCTTCAACGGCATGATGAAGACGACATCGGTGCTCTCGGTGATCGGGGTCAGCGAGATGTTCCTGGTGACGCAGTCGATCAGCTCGTACACCTTCCACACGTTCGAGATCTTCATCGTCGCGGCGATCTACTACCTCGCACTCACCACGATCTGGACGTTCATCCAGGCCAACATCGAGAACCGGCTGGCCCGCCAACTCGGCATCGAGCAGCGGGTCAGGATCACCCAGCGGCTCCTCGGCGCCCGTCGCGCTGCGGCCCCTGCCCTTCAGGTGCACGGATGACCACGAACGCGAAGGAGTCGACCATGAGTGCCACCACGGAGTCGACGGCGCCCGTCGTCTCGGTCCGGCGGGCATCCTGCACCCTGGGTGGACGCAAGGTGCTCGACGAGGTCTCGCTGGACGTGATGCGGGGGCAGGTCGTCGTCCTCATCGGCCCGTCAGGTGCGGGCAAGACCACGTTGCTGCGGTCGCTGAACCACCTCGAACCCATCGACAGCGGCGAGATCCTGATCGGCGGGGTACCGATCGGTCACCGTGACAACGCGAGCAAGAAGAAGGTCAGCACCAGCGAACTCGCCCGCCGCCGCCGCGAAATAGGCTTTGTATTCCAGCATTTCAACCTGTTCCCACACATGACGGCCGCCGAGAACGTGTGGAACGGTCCGGTCCGGGTGCTCGGGACGCCGAAGGAGAAGGCGCGTCAGGACGCACTGGCCCTGTTGGCGCGGGTCGGCCTTGCGGACAAGGCCGAATCCAGGCCCAGCCAGTTGTCGGGTGGCCAGCAACAACGGGTGGCGATCGCGCGGGCGCTGGCGATGCGACCGAAGGTCATGCTCTTCGACGAGCCGACCAGTGCGCTGGACGTCGAGATGGTCGGCGAGGTGCTCGCGGTGATGCGCGAACTCGCGAAGGAGAACATGACGATGATCGTCGTGACCCACGAGATGCGGTTCGCCCGCGAGGTGGCGGATCGCATCGTGGTGATGGATGCCGGCCGGATCATCGAGGACGCCCCGCCTGACCAATTGTTCGGCCACCCACAGCACGAGCGAACCAGGGCGTTTCTGTCCACCATCTAGCAAGGAGCCTTTCCCACGTGTCCAGCCCGTCGACGTCGTTCACCGGAGCGCTCGCCAGCCCTCACTCGTTGGCGACCGACGCCGGAATGCGCGCATACCGCGACGGCGGCAACGCAATTGACGCGGCCATCGCCGCCGCAGCGGTGCTCACCGTCGTGTATCCGCACAACGTCGCGCTCGGCGGTGATCTCATCGCGCTGGTGCGCACTCCTGATGGCGCGGTCCAATGTGTCAACGCATCCGGTTGGGCAGGCGCTGCCACCGATGTCGCGGGTCTGCGGGCGCGACACGGCGGCTGGTTGCCCGCGCGTGGTGCCGACGCGGTGACGGTGCCCGGCGGCATCCGCGGCTGGGAGACGTTGCGGCGCTTCGGTGCTCGGCTGTCGTGGGAGCACACCTTGCGTGCGGCCGAAGCGACCGCCAGGGCCGGCGTCGCGGTGGCGCCGTCATTGGCCGGTCACATCGCCGACGCCGAAAACGCCGACTTGCACGGCAGCGAGGATTTCGACCGGGTCTTTCGGCCCCACGGTCATTGCCTGCAAGCCGGCGACGCCTTCGTGCAGCCCGCGCTGGCAGATTCGTTCGAGGAACTGCGGGACGCGGGTCCGGACGTCTTCTATCAGGGTGCACTCGCCGAGGAGTCGGTCCGATATCTGCGGTCGCACGGTTCCGCGCTGACCGTCGACGACTTCGCCGCGTTCCAGCCCGAGACGGTGGCTCCGATCTCGGTGGACTTCGACGGCGTGACGGTGCTGACAAGCCCGCCCAACACTCACGGATTCCTGCTGCTGCGCGCCCTGCGCGCGGTGGAGGAATTGGGCATCACCGACCCGCTCGGTGAGGGACTCGGCGCGTTGATGCGTGTCTTCCACCGCGGCAACGCGTTACGCGCGTCGGAGTTGGCCGATCCGCGGCACGTCGACGTGGACGTCGAGGCGCTGGTGCACAAGGGGCTCGACGAGGTGGCCGACATCGGAGCGCCGCAGCCTGGTCCGGCGCGGGTGCCGAACGGCGACACGGTCGGGGTGGCCGCGGCCGACGGTGACGGCTACGCGGTGTCGCTGATTCAGAGCGTGTATCACGCGTTCGGATCGGGTCTGATCGACCCCGGCACCGGAATTCTGTTTCACAACCGGGGCACGAGCTTCTCGTTGGACGACGCCTCGCCGAACGTCATAGCGCCGGGCAAGCGGCCCGCCCACACCCTGATGCCGGTGATGACGACCGATGATCGGCGCCGACCGCGGCACGTGCTGGCGACGATGGGTGGGCAGGGCCAGCCGCAGATCCTCGCGCAGGTGCTGCTGCGTGCGCTCGCGGGAGCGGCCGCACAGGCCGCGGTCAGCGCGCCCCGCGCCGTCGTCGGCCTCCAGGTGGACGGCGGCACAAGCGATTCGGTGTTCGCCGAAGCTGATCTGCGGCCCGAGGCGGTGACCTCCATCGAGCGCGCAGGCTTGGTCCCGGCGAAGGTCGATGCGCACACCGAAAATCTCGGCCAGACCAACGTCGTATTCGTCGATGGCAGCGGTTCGATGACCGCGGCATCGGATCCCCGGTCGGACGGCGCTGCGGTCGTCGCGCACTACCCGCGTTTCACCAAGCCATAAACTCGTCACATGACCGCAAGCACGCGGGTCGACGAGTTCGAGGAGTTGCGTCCGCACCTGCTGGCCGTCGCGTATCGGCTCACCGGCACCGTCGCCGACGCCGAGGACGTCGTGCAGGATGCGTGGCTGCGGTGGGACGGCGCATCGGAGACCGTCAACGATCTGCGGGCGTGGCTGACCACGGTGGTGAGCCGGCTGGCCCTGGACCGGTTGCGCTCGGCCGCCAAGCGGCGCGAAACCTATGTCGGCGAGTGGCTGCCGGAACCGGTGGTCACCGGCTTCGACGGCAACGACCCGCTGGCCGCGGTGGTGGCCGCCGACGATGCCAGGTTCGCGGCGATGGTGGTGCTCGAGCGACTGACGCCGGATCAGCGGGTCGCGTTCGTCCTGCACGACGGCTTCGGCGTGCCGTTCACCGAGATCGCGTCGGTGCTCAGCGTCAGCGATGCCTCGGCCCGGCAGTTGGCTTCGCGCGCCAGGCGGGCGGTGGCATCCGCGCCGCCTCCGGTGGCCGACGAGGCCCACAACGAGGTGGCCGGCTCACTGATGGCGGCGCTGGCCGCAGGCGACATGGACGCCGTTGTGCGCCTGCTCCATCCGGATGTCACGTTCACGGGTGACTCCAACGGCAAGTCGCCGACCGCGGCCAGGGTCATCCGCGGACCCGACAAAGTCGCGAGGTTCTTGTTCGGCCTGGCGCACAGGTACGGGCCGAACTGGTTGGCTGGCGGCCAGATGGCCTTGATCAACGGTCAGGTCGGCACCTACACCGAAGGCGCCCCGGCCCGCGAGGGCTATCCCGCGTTGATGCCCCGCATCACCGCGATGTCGGTGCGCGACGGAAAGGTCTGCGCCATCTGGGATGTCGCGAACCCGGACAAGTTCACTGCGTCGCCGCTTGCTGATCGTCGGTAAGCCACGGCACCCGGCACGCGTCACCGGAATTGAAGCCCTGCTCGGTGATGCCCAGCGCCGAGTACATCCGCGCGCGCATGTTCTCCACACCGATCTGATACGTCAACTCGATCACCCCGTCGTCGCCGAAGCGCCTCTGGAGGTCGGCGACCTGTTCGTCGGTGACGGTGTGCGGATCGGTCGTCATCGCGTCGGCGTAGGCGATGGCGGCGCGCTCGTCGTCGGTGTAGCGCGGTGACGTCGCATAGTCATCGATGTCTTTGAGCCGGTCGACGTCCAGGCCGTCGAGCCGCTGCAGCATGGCGCCGAAGTCGACGCACCACGAGCAGCCGATCGTGCGGGCGGTCCAGAACACCGCGAGCTCGCGAACGTTCTTGGGCAGCTTCTTGGATCCCGAGTCGAGCAGCGTCTCGTGCACGGCGTTGGCCACCAGCAGGCGCGGATGGTGCGCCGCGACGGTGAACGGTTCGGGCACCTCGCCGAACCGGCGCCGGGCCACCCGGTACATGACGCGGGTCAGCAGGCCGGCCTGCTTGGGCGGGACGGGAGCGATGCGGGTTTTCTGGTGGTTTTCGGTCATACCCGTTAGACGAGACAGCCTGCCGATGTGTGACGCCGCCCCCGAGCGACCGTGTTTGTCCGCGACACGCCGCACAAAGTTGGCATTTCGAGGTCGCTCGCCGCCGAGCGCCGAAACCACTAACGCGCGAACATGAGCGCGCGCTTCACCTCCTGGATGGCCTGCGTCACCTGGATGCCGCGCGGGCAGGACTCCGTGCAGTTGAACGTGGTCCGGCAGCGCCACACGCCGTCGACCTCGTTGAGGATGTCCAGACGCTCGGCGGCGCCCTCGTCGCGGCTGTCGAAGATGAACCGGTGCGCGTTGACGATGGCGGCAGGCCCGAAGTACGAACCCTCGCTCCAGTACACCGGGCAACTGGTGGTGCAGCACGCGCACAGGATGCACTTGGTGGTGTCGTCGTAGCGCATCCGGTCGGTCTGGCTCTGAATGCGTTCGCGGGTCGGGGGATTGCCGCTGGTGATCAGGAACGGCTTGACGGCACGGTAGGCGTCGAAGAACGGCTCCATGTTGACCACCAAATCCTTCTCGACGGGCAGCCCGCGGATCGGCTCGATGGTGATGGTGAGCTGCTTGCCCGGCTTCTTCGGCAGCATGTCGCGCATGAGGACCTTGCACGCCAACCGGTTCACGCCGTTGATCCGCATTGCGTCGGAGCCGCATACGCCGTGTGCACACGACCGCCGGAACGTCAGCGTGCCGTCCAGATACCACTTCACGTAGTGCAGCAGGTTGAGCAGCCGGTCGGTGGGCAGGCACGGGACGCGGAAGCTCTGCCAACCGGCGGCGTCAGGGGCCTCCGGGTTGAAGCGGGCGATCTTCAGGGTGACCATCACCGCGCCCTCGGGCACCGGCGGTGCGGCGCCCTCGGTGGTGTCGACAGCTGGTGCGCTCATCTCAGTACTTCCGTTCCATCGGCTCGTACCGCGTCATCACCACCGGCTTGTAGTCCAGCCGGATGTCGGACAGCAGGTCGCTGCCCTCCTTGTAGGCCATGGTGTGCCGCATGTAGTTGGTGTCGTCACGGTTGGGGTAGTCCTCGCGGGCGTGGCCGCCGCGGGATTCCTTGCGGTTCAACGCACCGACGACCGTCACCTCGGCGAGCTCGAGCAGGAAGCCGAGCTCGATCGCCTCCAGCAGATCGCTGTTGTAGCGTTTGCCCTTGTCGTGCACGGAGATCCGGGCGTACCGCTCCTTGAGCGCGTGGATGTCGGTCAATGCTTGTTTCAGCGTCTCCTCGGTGCGGAACACCGCGGCGTTGTTGTCCATCGACTGCTGCAGCGCGGTGCGGATGTCGGCGACGCGTTCGTTGCCGTGCTCGGACAGGATGTCGCCCACCCAACCGACCACCATGCCCGCCGGATCGGACGGCAGATCGACGTGGTCATGGCTCAGTGCGTAATTCGACGCGGCGATGCCCGCCCGGCGCCCGAAAACGTTGATGTCCAACAGCGAATTGGTGCCAAGACGGTTGGCGCCGTGAACTGACACGCAGGCACATTCACCGGCCGCGTAGAGACCCGGCAGCGGGGTGGTGTTGTCGCGCAACACCTGACCGCTCACGGTCGTCGGGATCCCGCCCATCACGTAGTGACACGTCGGGTAGACCGGCACCAGTTCCTTGACGGGATCGACGCCCAGATAGGTGCGGGCGAACTCGGTGATGTCGGGCAGCTTGGTGTTCAGCACGTCCTCGCCGAGGTGGCGGACGTCAATGTAGACGTAGTCCTTGTGCGGTCCGGCGCCGCGGCCCTCGAGCACCTCGCGGACCATCGAACGGGCCACGATGTCGCGGGGCGCCAGGTCCTTGATCGTCGGGGCGTAGCGCTCCATGAACCGCTCACCCTCGTCGTTGAGCAGGATGCCGCCCTCGCCGCGGACCGCCTCGGAGATCAGAATGCCAAGGCCCGCAAGGCCTGTCGGATGGAACTGGTGAAACTCCATGTCCTCCAACGGGAGTCCCTTGCGGAACACGATGCCGAGCCCATCGCCGGTCAGCGTGTGCGCGTTCGACGTGGTCTTGTACATCCGGCCGGAGCCGCCGGTGGCCAGCACGATGGCCTTTGCGTGGAACACGTGGATGTCACCGGTCGCCAGCTCATAAGCGATCACGCCGGTCGCGACGGGGCCCGCTGCGGTCTCGGTCAGCGCCAGGTCCAGCGCGTAGAACTCGTTGAAGAACTGGACATCGTGTTTGACGCAGTTTTGGTACAGCGTCTGCAGGATCATGTGGCCCGTGCGGTCGGCGGCGTAACAGGCCCGGCGCACGGGTGCCTTACCGTGGTCGCGGGTGTGGCCGCCGAACCGGCGCTGATCGATGCGGCCCTCGGGGGTGCGGTTGAACGGCATGCCCATCTTCTCGAGGTCCAGCACCGCGTCGATGGCTTCCCTGCACATGATCTCGACCGCGTCCTGGTCGGCGAGGTAGTCGCCGCCCTTGACCGTGTCGAAGGTGTGCCACTCCCAGTTGTCCTCTTCGACGTTGGCCAGCGCCGCGCACATGCCACCCTGCGCCGCGCCGGTGTGGCTGCGGGTCGGGTAGAGCTTGGTCAGCACCGCGGTGCGGGCCCGCGGTCCGGCCTCCACTGCCGCGCGCATACCTGCGCCGCCTGCGCCGACGATGACGACGTCGTAGCGATGTTCTTGAATCATGAGGAGCTCATTTTCCTTTTGACGTCACGAGACGTTTGCGTCGAAGGTCACCAACACATAGGTGCCCAGCACCAGCGTGAAGCCGGTCACCAGCAACAACAGCGAGTTCAAATAGAACTTGGTGATGTTCTTGCGGGCATAGTCGCCGATGATGGTGCGCATGCCGTTGGCGCCGTGCACCATCGCCAGCCACAGCAGGGCCATGTCCCAGATCTGCCAGAACGGCGATGCCCAGCGCTGCGCCACGTAGTTGAAGTCGATCCGGTACACGCCGTTGTCCCAGATCAGCCCGATGAACAGGTGGCCCAGTGCCAGCACGACAAGGGCGACGCCGGAGAACCGCATGAACAGCCAGGCGTACTTCTCGAAGTACGGGATGCCCCTCGGGCGACGCGGCGCTCTCGGGTGGTCCAGGCTGGCCGGCCGGTCGTGCTCCTTCTCCTGGACGGGAGCCAACCGACCCTCGCGGTGGTGCGGGGTCCACTGGGCTCCCGCGGCGTCTCCCGATGCTGTTTCTGTCATAGGAATCGCTCCACCATGTGCATGCCGATAACGCCGAGCACGGGGATCATCACCGCGAGCCACACGCCCGCGACGATCCACAACATCAGCCGCTGGTAGCGCGGACCGTGCTGCCAGAAGTCGATGAGGATGACCCGGATTCCGTTGAGGGCGTGGTAAAGCACCGCCGCGACGAGGCCGATCTCCATCAAGCCGACGATCGGCGTCTTGTAGGTGTTGATGACGTCGTTGTAGGCCTCCGGGCTGACCCGCACGAGCGCGGTGTCCAGCACGTGCACCAGCAGGAAGAAGAAGATGGTGGCCCCGGTGATGCGGTGCAACACCCAGGACCACATGCCTGGGTCACCGCGGTAGAGGGAACGTCTGCGCGACGGTTGCGGTAGCGGGGCCGGCACTGCCGGGCCGGCGGATGTCGCAGTACTCATCTGGCCTCCAACGCCATCGGTGGACGCTTGGGCATCGGAGCCGCACCGGCGGCGATATCCGGCTCGGCTGAGAAGAACCTGCCCAAACCTCGGGGCGACTCTAAACCCAGTTGTACAGCTAAACGAACTACGGTTTAGCCGTCTACATGGTCAAAAACGTGAAACTTAGGGTTACCTATTCCGAACCGCCGTGAATGGCGGCCGGTTTCGGAATGCATTCAGAATCGACGCCTGCGAGGTTGGCATGACATCCGAAGTCGACTGGAAGATGTTGCGGCACAAGGCAACTGAGATTTCTGCGCACGCCTATGCGCCGTATTCGGGGTTCGCCGTCGGCGCGGCCGCGTTGGTCGACGACCACCGGCTGGTGGCCGGCTGCAATGTGGAAAATGTCTCATATGGCCTAGGTCTCTGTGCCGAGTGCGCTGTGGTTTGCGCACTGCATTCCAGCGGAGGCGGCAGGCTGGTGGCGCTGTCGTGCGTGGACGCGACGGGCGAGGTGCTGATGCCGTGCGGGCGCTGTCGGCAGGTGCTTCTCGAGCACGGCGGGCCCGAACTGCTGATCGATCATCCGCTTGGCCCTCGGCCGTTGAGCGTGTTGCTTCCCGACGCGTTCGGGCCGCAGGACCTCGCCCGCGTCAACGAACCCGCGCACGAAGAAACGCCGTGACCGGCTCCGCATTCAACCCGTTTGAGGCGGCCGCACCCGGGTAGCCCCGAGCTGTCCCGCATGTGTGTGAGGAGGCTGCGATGACAAGTCGGGCAAAGCTTGCAGGGCATCCGGTGCACCCGATGTTGATCACCTACCCAGTGGGTTTGCTGACCACCGCCGTCGTGTTCGACATCATCTATCTGATCAATGACAGGCCCGGATTCACCGTGGCCGCCGCGTATGCGATCGCTGCGGGCATCATCGGTGGCCTTCTCGCGGCGCCGTTCGGGTTGATCGATTACCTGAAGATCCCTGCCGACACCCGCGCGAAGCGGATCGGGTTGTTACACGGGCTGATCAACGTCGTCGTGCTCGTGCTGTTCGCCGTCAGTTGGCTGCTGCGGCTGAACGCAGGCGGTTGGGAGCCCAAACCGCTGGCGCTGGCCTGCAGCTTCGTCGGGGTGGTGGTGGCCAGCGTCGGAGCGTGGCTTGGCGGTGAACTGGTGGACCGCTTGGCGATCGGCATCGACGAGGGTGCCCACCCCGATGCGCCGAGTTCGTTGAGCCACAAGCACGTGAGCGCGTAGCGCCACCGGCGCGCGACCCGTCACCGGTAACGTAACGCCGGTGCCGGTTGATGCTCGGTGGTCGAATGTCGCATCCGTTTGATGCTCGGTGGTCCGATGTCGCATCCCTTTGATGCTCGGTGGTCCGATGTCGCATCCCTTTGATGCTCCGACGGTCATCCGGACCAAGCGCGACGGCGGCGTGCTGTCGGACGCCGCGATCGACTGGGTGATCGACGGCTACACCAACGGCACGGTGGCCGACGAACAGATGTCGGCGTTGTTGATGGCGATTTACCTGCGCGGCATGACCGGCGCCGAGATCGCCCGCTGGACGGCAGCGATGGTGGACTCCGGTGAGCGATTGGATTTCACGGATCTGCGGCGCGACGGCAAGCCATTGGCGTTGGTGGACAAACATTCCACCGGCGGGGTCGGCGACAAGATCACCATTCCGTTGGTGCCCGTCGTAATGGCGTGCGGCGCAGCGGTTCCGCAGGCGGCAGGCCGCGGCCTCGGGCACACCGGCGGCACCCTCGACAAGCTGGAGTCCATCGCGGGGTTCACTGCGGAGATCCCCAAAACCCAGATCCGGCAACAACTTCGCGACCTCGGCGCGGCGATTTTCGCAGCCGGTGAGCTGGCGCCGGCCGATCGCAAGATCTATGCGCTGCGCGATGTCACGGCCACCACCGAGTCGTTGCCGTTGATCGCGAGCTCGGTGATGAGCAAGAAGATCGCCGAAGGCACCCGGGCACTGGTGCTCGACAGCAAGGTCGGCAGCGGCGCGTTCCTGGCGACCGAAGCGGAAGCGCGCGAACTGGCGGCCACGATGGTCGAAATGGGTACCGCCGAGGGGCTGAGGACCCGCGCGCTGCTGACGGACATGGAGACGCCACTGGGCCGCACGGTCGGCAACGCTGTCGAAATCGAGGAATCCCTTCAAGTGCTCGCGGGCGGCGGGCCCGCCGATGTGGTGCAGCTGACGCTGGCGCTGGCCGCCGAGATGCTGGACGCGGCGGGCCTGGACGGGACGGACCCTGCGCAGACGCTGAAGGATGGTTCGGCGATGGACCGGTTTCGCGAGTTGGTCGCCGCGCAAGGCGGCGACTTGTCCCGACCGCTGCCGATCGGTGCACATTCCGAGACCATCAGCGCGCCGCGCGGTGGCACGATGGGACTCATCGACGCGATGGCGGTGGGTCTGGCGGTGTGGCGGCTCGGTGCGGGCCGCTCCGTCCAGGGTGAGCGGGTTCAGTACGGCGCGGGGCTGCGCATCCATCGACGGCCAGGTGAACCCGTAGCCGCGGGCGAGGCCTTGTTCACGCTCTACACCGACACACCCGAGCGATTCGAGGGCGCGATGTCGGAACTCGACAGCGCGTGGAGCGTCGGCGACGCCGCGCCGCCGGACCGGCCATTGATCATCGATCGGATCGTCTCGTGACCACTCCGCTGACCCTCGAGTCGATCCGGCAGGCGCCCAAGGCGCTGCTGCACGACCACCTCGACGGTGGCTTGCGGCCGGCGACGGTGCTGGAGCTGGCCGAGACCACCGGTTACGAGGAGTTGCCCGTCACAGGCGTCGACGAGCTCGCGCGGTGGTTCCGCACGGCAGCGCACAGCGGCTCGCTGGAGCGCTACCTGGAACCGTTCGCGCACACCGTCGGGGTGATGCAGACACCGGAGGCGTTGCACCGGGTCGCCTACGAATCCGTCGAAGATCTGGCGGCCGACAACGTCGTGTACGCGGAGATCCGGTTCGCACCCGAGTTGCACATCGACCGCGGGTTGTCGCTGGACGCGGTCGTCGACGCGGTGCTGGCCGGGTTCGCCGATGGTGAGAAAGCCGCCAGCGCAGAGGGCCGTGGCATCACCGTGCGCTGCCTGGTCACCGCGATGCGGCATGCGGCGCGGTCGCGGGAGATCGCGGAGTTGGCCATCCGGTTCCGCGACAAAGGGGTGGTCGGCTTCGACATCGCGGGCGCCGAGGCAGGCTATCCGCCGACACGGCATCTGGACGCGTTCGAGTTCATGCGAAGCAACAACGCGCGCTTCACGATTCACGCCGGCGAGGCGTTCGGCCTGCCGTCCATCCACGAGGCGATCGCGTTCTGCGGGGCCGACCGGTTGGGCCACGGAGTGCGGATCGTCGACGACATCACTGTCGGACCCGACGGCACGGCGCACCTCGGCAGGCTCGCTGCACTGTTGCGCGACAAGCGAGTTCCGTTCGAGATGTGCCCGTCGTCGAATGTGCAGACCGGCGCCGTCGACAGCATCGCCGAGCATCCGTTCGACCTGCTGGCCCGCCTGCGGTTCCGTGTCACCGTCAACACCGACAACCGGTTGATGAGCGACACCACGATGAGCCAGGAGATGCTGCGCCTGGTCGAGGCGTTCGGCTACGGGTGGAGCGATCTGCAGCGGTTCACCATCAACGCGATGAAGTCGGCGTTCATCTCGTTCGACGAACGACTCTCGATCATCGACGATGTGATCAAGCCGCGCTTCGCGGTCCTGGTGGGCTAGCCTTCTGCTCGCGGCGGCCACGTGAGCGCAGTGCACAGCGTGTCGGCGAATTCGGTTGGCGCCGCCATGAATCCACCGTGATCGCCGGGGAACTCCACCGGCGCGACACCGAGCACGTCGGCCACGGCGACCGAGGTTCGGTAGGAGAGCAGCCGGCCGGAGTCGACGCCGACACCGATCACGACGCGTGACGGGCTGTTCGTCAAAGCGTCGATGTCGGGCGCGAATCGTGTCGTCGGACGCAGGTCGATCTCGAAGAACCGGGCGCTCTGCCGGATCTCGTCGGCTGACGGTTCGCCGGGCGACGACGGGGCGTCACCGGGCGACACGTCGAATCCTGCGTTGCGCATGAACTGCATCCATGCGGCGCCGAACCCGTCGCGGTGGAACGTGTCGATGATCGCCTCGGTGGCGGCTCGCTGTTCGGCGGCGTCGGGTAGGAGTTCCAGCAGCGGGGGTTCGTGTGCGATGAGCGTGCGCACGCGTCCGGGATGCCGGGCGACCAACGCCAGACCGGTGACAGCGCCTCCGCTGGACCCGAACACGTCGGCCGATTCGGCGCCCAGCTCGGCGAGGATCGCGGCGACGTCGTCGGCGCGCTGCTCGACGCTCGACGGCGCGTCAGGATCGTCGACCGGGCTGTTGGCGTAGCCGCGCGGATCGAAGGTGACGACGGTGCGGTCGGCGGCCAGTGCGTCGGCCAGCGGCGCGAATTCCGCGGCCGCCATCGGCGATCCGGCCAGCAGCAGCAGCGGGCCGCCGCCCCGGATCTCGTAACGCAGGCGGGCGCCGGGAACGGTGACGGAACGGACGGTGGGAGTGCTGGGCAATGTCATAACCGATACAGACCGCCGCCGGGCCGAGGACTCATCGCGGCGGGCTGGGCTGGGCGGTGCTACTCCTGGCGCAGCCGCGCCTCGACGAACGCCTCGAGCGCCTCCCACTGCTGGACGGCCTTGGCGTAGGGCGCGTTCGGCCGCTGGACGGTGTCGGGGTCGAGCACATAGGCGATCACGTGGCCCAGCGGCTGATCGGCGTCCAGGGTCTCGTCGACGGTGGTGTCCTCGGAGTATTCACCGATGTCCCTGAGGAATTCGACGGCCAACTCCAGCTGGTCGCGGTCGATGGCGTCGGGCCCGTCGGCGAGGTCATCGACGATGCCGGTCAGCACGTAGACGTTGTCGTCGTGCACATTGACCCGCAGCGAGCCGTCGGTGGCCGCGGTGCGAATGTCGTCGTAGGTGGCCAGGTCGGACAGGTCGTGGTCGTGTTCGTCGGCGAGGTAACGCGCCAAGGCCCCGCCCGAGCTGAAGACGCTGACGCGCCCGTTGCGGCCCAGGAAGATCGGCGCATCGTCGAGGTAACAACGCAACGTGTAGTAGGTGCCGGCGCTGGTCATGATCCGCACCGGATCGATGCCGACCTTGAGCCAGAAATCGTCGTCGCTACCCAGCACCAGTCCTTCGGCGTGGTCGGCCAGATCGTCGGTCTGCTCGGCCTCGGTGTCGGCCTCGGTGTCGTCGCTGTCGGCCTCGGTGTCGGTCACGTCGTCGAGTTCTTCGACTTCTTCTGGTTCAGGTGCAGGCTCGGCGAGTTCGGCTGCGGCCTTCTCCGAGGCTGCCTCGTCGACGTCGGGGATCGTGACGATCGCGTCGATCGCATCCACCACGTTGTCCCAGCCGCGGCCGATCACCGACTCGATTTCGGCCCAGCGCTTGCGGCCGGCGCGCCCGGCGAACGCCTCGATACCCCCGCCGACCGTGCCGAGCACCGGATTGCCGTTGAAGAACTTGGTGACCGCGGGCATCTCACACACCGAGCCGATGGACGACGCGATCGCCAGGGTGCGGTGCAGTTCCTTGACCGTCTCCTCGCTGGGCTTCTCCGCGACCAGTTCTTCGAGGCTGACAAGGTCGTACTGGCGATCCTGCTGAGGATCGAGCGTGTGCGCGTTCGCCTCGGTCAGCGCCTGCCAGGCCGGATGGTCGACCAGGTCGTTGTCGGTGTTGGTCCGCACGAATGCCACCAGGTCGGCGACCGACTCTAATGCGTAGAGGTCCTCCTCCTTGCCGAGGAACGCCTCCCACTCGTCACCTGAATCGCGCCAGCGTGGAGCCCACAGGGTGTACAGGTCGCCTTTGGTCAGGGCGAGCCGGATCGGCACGATGTCAGCAGCCATGGCGCACAGCCTAACGACGACACCCGGCCACTAGGCCATCAGGGACGTGACTGCAAGTGCCGCCACACACAGCAACACCACC
Source organism: Mycobacterium sp. NPDC048908 (assembly GCF_043197955.1). Taxonomy (NCBI): domain Bacteria; kingdom Bacillati; phylum Actinomycetota; class Actinomycetes; order Mycobacteriales; family Mycobacteriaceae; genus Mycobacterium; species Mycobacterium sp. NPDC048908. The sequence continues at coordinate 529,768 of NZ_JBICUE010000002.1, forward strand.
CCGGCGGTCAGACCGTATACCGCGATGCCCGCCCTGCCGACAGCGAAGCGACCCATCAGATCGCTGTCGCGACCGAGGCCGATCATCGCGAACAACAGCGGGATCAGCAGCACCGCGTTGAGCACCTGGGTCGACACGAGGATCGTCACCAGCGGGACGTTCGGTATCAGCACGACGAGCGCGCCAAGCGCGGTGACCACTCCGTACGTCACGTAGAACGTCTTGGCCTCGTCGTACGGGTCGTCGAGTGCGGCCTCGACGCCTGCGTATTCGCACACCGAATACGCCGTCGACAGCGGTAGGACCGATGCGGCCAGCAGCGCAGCTCCGATGAGACCCACCGCGAACAGTGTCGCCGCCGCATTCCCCGCCAGCGGTTGCAGCGCGACGGCGGCATCCGCGGCGTCGTTGATCGCACGGCCGTCACGGTGCAGGGTGGCCGCGCAGGCCACGACCACGAAGAAGCCGATGACCCCGGTGAGTACCGCGCCTGTCACCACGTCGATGCGTTCCAGCGGCAAGTCTTCAGTGCGCAGCCTCTTGTCCACCGCGTACGACTGAATGAAGGACAGTCCCCACGGCGCGCGGGTGGTGCCTACGGTGGCGGTGACGATCGCGATGGCATCGGCGTTGACGGGCATGGTCGGGACCAGCGGCCCAGTTGGGGTGAGCCAGGATGCCCGAGGCGAGGTAGGCGAGGAACACCGTGGACACGAGCAGCAACGCGTGCTCGACCCGGTGGAAACTGCCGCGCAGTACCAGGAAGGAAACGACTGCTGCTGCGGCCGGGATGCTTGCGTAACGACTGATCCCGAAGAGCTCGAAACCTGCTGCTATTCCGGCGAATTCGGCACACGTTGTGCCGATGTTGGCGATCACGAGAGTGGCGAGGACTGCTCCGCCGAGCCGCACGCCGTAGCGCTGGCGGACCAGACCGATCAGGCCCTGGCCGGTGACGACACCCATCCGGGCGGCGAGCCCGTGAAACAGCACGAGCGCGACGGTCGACAGCAGAAGCACCCACAGGAGCTGATAGCCGTGGTCGGCGCCGAGCACTGAGTACGTCGTGATGCCCGCGGGATCGTCGTCGGACAGACCTGCGAGCAGACCGGGCCCGACCACCGCCAACAGCGCACCGACGGTGAAACCCTTGGTCTTCACCGATCCGCACCCGTCGGGCTGTGCCTGCGACGTGGCCACACATGAGATCGGAGCAACCGCCGTCCGCCCAACGCAGGTGCGCGTGCGAGGCGCTCGCGCCAATGTGTCGCGTCCTCGGCGGGCAGCGCGGCGACGATGTCGGCCGCCACCGTGTCGGGCATCGCCCGCAGGACTCGTTCTGCCACCACTCGATGACTCGCGGCGACGACCTGCGCCGCGACATCCGGGCCCTTGGCGGGCCCAAAATCTCGGGTGCCGACTGTGTGTCGAGGCGGCTGATCAGAAGGGCGAGTCCACGCGCGTCGAGTAGGTGCACGGCAGACCTCGGCGTGGCGAGTTGCACGGTATGTCCGCGTTCGGAAGTGAGGTGCAGATCGGTCCACGCGACCGCGTCGCCGCGGGCCCGTGTTGTCAACCGGCCCAAGCCCAACCGCCGCAGCACGGCGCCGAATCCGACCTCGACGCCGACCACTTCGAGCTGCGTGTCGGTGCCGCGGGCAAGCACCACGTCCGCGACACGGGCCAGGCGCTGTCCTGCGACATCGACCACCTGGGTATCCAAAACATCACGGCCCAAGAGGATTTCGTCGAGAGCCAACGCATCTTCGATCGATCGAATCGCGAAGCGGTCAGGATCCTCGGCGAGGGTGACGACGGTGTGCTGAATCGATTGAAGCGCCGTCGACGGGACCAGGAGGTCGCCGGATCGGCGCCGTCGCACCACTATCCGATCAACCCGCCCAGATCCTGCGTGATCGCCGAGGTTCACCACCAGGTCGCGAAGGCGGCCGACCAACTGGCCGTCCGGATCAAGGACGTCCTGACCGATCATCCGGCTGAGAAGCAGCACCCTAGGAGCATGCCGGAACAAGGACGGCTCGGAGTCGGCAAATCGCCGAACCCATTGTTGGGTTCGGTAGGCGCTCTCTACCGGATACTTCTCGGCGTGAGTGTCAGTGACGAATCGGCGGTGTCGCGGCAATTTGTCGCATTCTCGCCGTCCATCTCCGCCCAGGTGAATGACTTCTTCGCGGGGACGCGCAAGGGAATCTTCTACGCCGTGTACGGCGTGCTGGCGGCAGCGGTCTTCGCTTTGACCGATGGTCAAATCGTTGCGGCCGTGGATGTCGTGGGGCCTTGGCGTAGTAATCGCGATCGTTGTATTGGGTTCGCTGGCTTGGCCGGCCTATCTGTGGTGGCGGTCGCGGCGTGAAGTCCTCATAGCTGTTACGGGAGATGGCCTCACCGTCGAACAACGGCCGGGAATTGTTTTTCCGTTCGCGCACGCACAACTGGGCCCATGGGCGACGATGGGCGTGGCGCTTCACTTGCGGTCGGGCCCAGACCGGTTAGTCCTTGGCGGGCGAGATAGTCGGATTGGCGCCTCGACGCGGCTCGATGCGCAGCCCGTGGCCGGCGTCGACGCGTGGTTGTGGGCCGCGGAGTTCGACGAGCTACTCGCGATGGGCAGCCGAAGCAGCGGTCCTTCACCGCAGGAGCCGACGCGTTGTCTGCTGTTCCCCAACCCGTACCTGGCCGAGGAGGTGGGGCCGTTCGGATTCCGAAAACACGCCCAGCTACAGCGATCACGCTCGCAGCCGAGCCTGCTCCTCGACGTGGACGACGATGCGATCCGAGTGATCGACCCGGACGGCGATGTGCTCAGGGCCTCGGCGCTGCTTACCGAGGTGACTGCGACACCGGCGACCTTCCAGCCGGACAGTGTCGGCAGCGCCGACGGCAGTACCCATCACCATCCCGCGATCGCGGGTGTCATCATCGGGGTTCCTGGCGTGGAGCCACTGACCATCGGGTGTCTCGACGTTGTCGGGCCGCAGTTTCGATACTCCTGGCCTGCGGATGTGCCGAGAAGCAATCAACGTCCGGCGTATGTGGTCTCCGTAGGGGATTGGCTGACGCTCATCGAAAGGTTTGGCTTGACAGGGCAACTGCGCGACAGCGCAACGCGCTGAGCTACGGGTTGTAAAACAGTGCCTTGAAACGAAGGCCGAGCCACGGACGACGGCCCGTCGACACAATTCCGCCGCGAATGAACGCTCGGTACAGAGGTAACCGCCCGTATGCGACGAGGAGGAAGGTCACGGGACGCGCCGAGATCACGCAGTCGACCGGTTCCCCTGCCGGCCGAACCTCGACCTTGCCGTCGGCGACCTCGAGAACATACCGGGGGCCGTTGGCGCGCAGTCGGATCTCGTAGACCACCGATGCGCCGCGGCATGCGTCGGATCGGACGGTCAGGGGTGACATGTTCGGGCATACCGTGCCGACGATGAGTTGCGCGTGCTCGGTGGGAATGTGCCACGGCCGGCCTGTTCCGGTCGCGATGTCGTGTCCGTGCACGGTCAGCTCTCCCAGCGCCAGTGCGATGAGGCAGTCCACGGTCCGGGTCCGGCCACGGCCATACCACGGCGTTGCACATTCCTGGTCCGGATGGGCCGCCGCCGTGAGTCGCAGAAAACGTTGTGTCGCAACGGTGATCATCTCCGCGATCCGTGCCGCGTCGCTGTGGTCGACCATGGCGATGGTGCTGGCATTGCAGGCCGCCAGTCGAGTCGGGAAGTCTGCATCTGGAATCTGGTCCGCCACCAGCGCTTGCGGCTGCCCGTCGATCGCCGCGCTGAAGGCGTTGATGACGACAAGGACATGGGCAGCGGTCTCGCCGACCGTCCAGGCGGTGCCTCTGGCGGGGTGCTTGGTGTTGTCGATGCCCCGCAGCAGTGCGGCGAACCGCTTCGCCACCGCACTGATCGCTGCTCTGGCCGCTTCCCGGTCCAGTTCTGTCACCGCGGGTGGGCAGCCGCCCTGTGGGCTGGTGTCGATCGTCATTGTGGTCTCCTCGGGACGGTACGAGTTGAGAATGCGGTGTCATCGGCCGCGGGATCGTCGGTGAAAAGGCGTAAATGACTGCCGCGTGGTGTCGCAGACCGGCACCGCAATGTCGGATGTCTACGCGGTTTCGCTGATGTTTCGCGGGTCGGTGACGGTCGATGCTGATTACCATGAGCGCAACGGACTGGAGCGTTGACATGGGGGAGTTGCTGCGTCCGACGGGGACGGTGACGCTGTTGCTCGCCGATATCGAGGGCTCGACGCGGTTGTGGCAGAGCCAACCGGAGGAGATGACGGCCGCCATCGCGCGGTTGGATCGCGTCGTTTGCGATGCGGGCGCGGCCCATCACGGTGTACGGCCCGTCGAGCAGGGCGAGGGGGACAGTCTCGTCATCGCCTTCGCGCGCGCCAGTGATGCGGTGGCCTGCGCCCTGGAATTACAGCGGGCGCCGCTGACTCCGATCCGGCTGCGCGTCGGCGTACACACCGGCGAGGTGCAGTTGCGTGACGATGGGAATTACATGGGCACGACCATCAACCGCACCGCCCGATTGCGGGATCTGGCTCACGGTGGGCAGACCGTTCTGACAGGAGTCACCGAAGATCTGGTTGTCGATCGATTGCCTCCCGCTTCCTGGTTGATTGATTTGGGTTCACATCAACTGCGCGACTTCCCGCGCCCAGAACGCGTGTTGCAGCTCTGTCATCCCGATCTCCGCAACGAGTTCCCTCCACTGCGGACACGGAAAGGTGTTGACTTTCACCATCTCCCATTGCAATTCACCAGTTTTGTGGGACGTGAGACCGACATCAACGACGTGTGTCGGCTCGTGGCAGGTAGCCGTGTCGTGACACTCACCGGCGCTGGCGGTATCGGTAAGACCCGCCTCGCGGTAGAGATATCGGCGAGGTCCAGCGACCATTTCGACGGCACTGTGTGGGTCGATCTGGCGCCGATCACCGATCCCGATCTGGTGTCTTTGGCGGTGATCCGGGCGCTGGGATTGCCCGACCACATGGGCGCCTCTACCGCGGGCACACTGACGCGGTTTGTCGGTGACCGACCGATGTTGTTGGTGTTGGACAACTGCGAACACCTGCTGGACGCGTGTGCGGAATTGGTCGTCGCGGTGCAGGCCAGTTGCCCGGGGGCGGCGATCGTGGCCACTAGCCGGGAGCCCATCGGCGTGCCCGGCGAGGTGAGCTGGCGCGTGCCATCGCTGTCACTGACCGATGAGGCGATCCAGTTGTTCACCGACCGCGCACGTCAGGTCCGTCCCGATTTCCGGATCACCGAAGACAATTCGGCGATCGTCGAGGAGATTTGCCGTCGACTCGACGGGCTGCCGTTGGCCATCGAGCTGGCCGCGGCGCGAGTCCGCGTCCTTTCGCCGAGCGAGATCCGCGACGGCCTACATGACCGCTTCCGGCTGTTGACCGGCGGCGCGCGCACCGCAGTGCGCCGCCAGCAGACGCTTCGGGCATCGGTGGACTGGTCGCATGAGCTGCTGACGACGCCGGAACGGATCGTCTTTGCCCGGCTGGCCGTATTCATGGGCGGGTTCGATCTGCATGCTGGCGAGGCGGTGGCTTGCGGCGGCGACATCGAGCCCTTCGAGGTTTTCGATCTCCTTTGCCTGCTGGTCGACAAGTCTCTCGTCGTAGCCGAAAGTACCGACGGTTCAACGCGATACCGACTGCTGGAGACGGTGCGCCAGTACGCTTCGGAGAAGCTCGGTGACTCCGGCGAGGCCCGCGTCGTGCGTGGCCGCCATTGCGATTACTACACGGCAATGGCGCGTGTGCTCGACACTTTGACCAGTATCGGCCACGAGCAGCGTCTCGCGCGAGTCGACGCTGAGATCGACAACCTGCGGGCGGCATTCGGGTGGAGCCGGGAGAACTCGGATGTCGAACGCGCGTTGCAACTGGCATCGTCGCTGCAGCCGCTATGGGTGCTGCGGGGCCGGATTCGGGAAGGGTTGGCATGGTTCGAAACGACGTTGAATGTTTCGGCCGACATGCGCCCGGCGGTGCGCGCTGCGGCGCTGGCCGACTACGCGGTGCTCGATGCGTACACGGGCGCCACCAGCCGTCTCGAACAAGCCCGCGAAGCTTTGGCCGTGGCGCGCGAAGTCGATGATCCGGCTTTGGTGGCGCGCGCCCTGACCGCCTGCTGCGCCAGCGCCGTCTACGACCCCGAGGTGGCCCGATCGTATTTCGCGGAGACGATCGGCTTGGTTCGCTCGATAGGCGACGCATGGCGGCTCAGCGACATCCTGGGCTGGCAGGCATTGGGAGCGATCACGACCGGCGAACCGGCGGCCATCCTGGCTCCCGCCGAAGAGGGGCGCGATCTCGCCGAATCGATCGGTGACTGGACCGTCTCTCGGCGGTGCCGTTGGGCGGTCGGGATCGCCCAATTGATGGCCGGTGACGTGGCCGACGCCGTTGAACAACTGCGCGAGGTCGCCGCGGAGTCCGACGCGGCCCACGATGTGGTCTGGAGGTGCTCGGCGCTGTTCATGCTGGCCCTGGCGCTGGCTCACCACGGGATGGCCACCGCGGCCCGCGAGGCGGCCACTGCCGCCATCGATGACGCCGCCGACCTCCCCGAGTTCTACTCCGGTCTCGCCCACGCCGCATTGATCGCCTCCGCCCTCGCGGCGGGTGACGTCTCCGCGGCCGACGAAGCGATTGCGGCGGGCTGGCACCACATCGCCGTGCAGCCCAACATGATGGCGATCTGGAACATCTTTTTAGCCCAGACGTCGCTGGCACACGGCGATCTGGCCTCGGCACGGCACCAGATCGACCACATCGTCGCCACGACATCCGGTCTTCACCTGTCCCTTGCACTGACCGTCCGCGCCGGCATCGCGATTGCGCAAGGCCAACCAGAAGAGGCAGATCGAGACGCGCATGACGCGCTCGCAATCGCCGCCTCGATCGGGGCCAATGGGGGGGTTCCTGACAACCTCGAGATTCACGCGTTGATTGCCGGCGTCGCCGGCAGACACCACGAAGCGGCGCGGCTTTACGGCGCCGCGGCCGGTGTCCGTCAGCGCAACGCTCAGGCCCGCTTCCAAATTTTCGACGGCGTCCACGACGCCTCGATAGCCGCGCTCCGGGAAGCCCTGGGGGACAGCGAATTCGATTCCGCATGGGCTGGGGGAATGGGGTTGTCTACCGATGAGGCCGTCGGATACGTACAACGCCGTCGCGGCGAACGCAAACGCCCAACGACGGGTTGGGCATCACTCACGCCCACCGAGCGAGACGTCGTCCGACTGGTCAGCGAAGGCCTCGCCAACAACGACATCGCCACCAGGCTTTTCATTTCACCGCGCACCGTCCAATCCCACCTCACTCACGTCTACACCAAACTCGGACTCACCTCGCGGGTACAACTCGCGCAGGAAGCCGCCCGGCACGGCGCAACGCGTTGAGTCACCCCGTCGGCCGCCAGAAACCCTGAAAACCCTGGCCGGCGTTCGTGGTTCGGATCGGTGACAACTGCACCGGATCGCCAGCCTCGATCATCGTCCCGTTCCCCACGATCATTGCGACGTGGCCGTCCCAGACCGCCAGATCACCAGGCCGTAGCGACCCGGCGTCGACTGCGGCGCCGATGTCCTGCTCCTGCGCCAACCGCGGAATATCAAGCCCCGCTTCGTGATACGCCCATTGCGTCAGGCCACTGCAGTCCAGCCCGACGCCCGGTGTGGTGCCGCCCCACTCGTAAGGCACGCCGAGTTGGGTCAGCGCGTGCCGAACGGCGCTGGCGGCCAGCGTGTTCGGCGCCATCGCGGTGCTGCCGTCGGGCAATCGGACGGCGAAACCGTCACCGAACACCGCCGCATCCGGTAGCGGTGCGTCGTGTGCCGCAAATTTCGTCAGTTCGCCGAGACCGCCCGACGGCGAGCCACCGCCCACGCCGGGCAGCGGGTTCATCGAAGGCATGGACGGACTGCCCATGTCCGCCGGTGTGGTCGCCGCAGGGGACGACGGCGCCGGCGACGGGGACAGTGTGGCGGCGTGGCCCTGTAGCTCTGCGCGCAGTTCCTCCACCACCGCGACGGCCTCCGCCAGCGTCCGCTGCGCCTCGGCCAGCATTTCCCTTTCGGCCGCAGGTGAACCGAGATACGGCTCGAGCGCGGCGGCGCGAGCCTCGAAGCGCTCGACGATGTCGCGCAGCCGCTCGTTGGCACGGGCCACGGCCCCGCCCGCGGTCTGCGTGACCACGCTCAGCTCCTGCACCCTTGCGGCCAGCTCTTCGGTGGCGATGACCGTCGCAACCGCGAACTGTGCTGCGGCGTCTGCGCCGGCACCTGACCACGTCTGCTCGGTGTGGGTCCACGTGCGGCGGGACGCCGAGGCGATGTCTGACAGCGACATATGCAGCCTGCTCAATCCGAGATCGTCCGGCCACCCCTGGCCGATCAGCGACTGCACCTCCCGGATCGGCGCTGCGAGCGCCGAGACCAGCGCACTGGGCATCAGTACACCCCCGACAGTCGAGTGCCCGCGCGTGCATCGGTGCTGTCATACGCGATTGCGGCGTCGTGCGCCGTGCGAGAGCCGGCCGCCATCCGGTCGGCCAACTCGGTCACCGCTCGAGACGCCTCGATGGTGGCCTCGGTCAACGCGGCGAGGAAGCGGGCACCGACGGGGCCGAGCATCGCGCCGGTGGCGGCATTGGGTATCGATGCCAGGGCCGACGCGACCGCGGCAAGGTCGCTGGCGTGGGCGTCGTTGGCTGAGCCGAAGGCGCGGACGGCATCGGTGTCGGCGAACATGGGTGTTAGGACGTCCGCGGCGGCCGTTCGGTTCCACTAGGGTTCGGCGCATGGATGTGCGCGTCGTCGACCACCCCCTGGCCGCCGCACGGCTGACCACCCTGCGCGACGAGCGCACCGACAACGCGGCGTTTCGGGCCGCGCTGCGCGACCTGACACTGATGCTGGTGTACGAGGCCACGCGTGACGCCGCATGCGACACCGTCCCGGTGCGCACGCCGCTGGCCGAAACCACCGGATGCCGGCTGGCCAACCCGCCGCTTCTGGTGCCCGTGCTGCGTGCCGGACTGGGCATGGTCGATCAGGCGCATGCGTTGATTCCGGAGGCGCGGGTCGGCTTCGTCGGGGTCGCGCGCGACGAGGAAACTCATCAGCCCACACCGTATTTGGAGTCGCTGCCCGACGACTTGAGCGCACAGCCGGTGATGGTGCTCGATCCCATGCTGGCAACCGGCGGTTCGATGGCGCACACGCTGGGCCTGCTGCAGTCCCGCAACGCCGTAGACATCACCGCGATCTGCGTCGTCTGTGCGCCGGAAGGCATTGCGGCGCTTGAGAAGGTGGCGCCGAACCTGCGGCTGTTCACCGCCACCATCGACGACAAACTCAACGACGTTGCCTACATCGTGCCCGGCCTCGGCGATGCAGGTGACCGGCAGTTCGGGCCCCGCTAGAACTGGCGGGCCACCGAAGCCAACTCGTCTTGAAGCCCGCGAGCCTTGATGCGGGTCCCCTCGAGGTCGGACATGTTCGCACAGCGAACTTCGATGTAACACTTGAGCTTCCGCTCGGTTCCCGAAGGCCGCACGACCATCCTGACCCAGTCCTGATCGTTGCCGCCGAGGAACACCAGGCCATCGGTGGGCGGATGCCACATCTTCAGGTCGGTCACCGCCACCTCGAAGCCGCCAAGCCGATCCGGCGGTGTCGCCCGCAGCTTGGCCATCACCGCCTGCGCCTCGCCGATGTCGGCGACGTGTCGCGTCACCGCCGTCGAGGTGTGCACGCCGTGCTCCCGCGCCAGCGCATCGAGTGCATCGAGCACCGTGCGGCCCTGATCACGCAGTGCCCCAACCAAATCACAAAACATCACCGCCGCGCTGATGCCATCCTTGTCGCGGACAGCGCCTGGATCGACACAGTGACCGATCGCTTCTTCGTAGGCGTAAACCAGCGTGCACCCGGGCCGGTCGACGTCGGCGCGCGACAACCATTTGAACCCGGTGAGAGTCTCCACATGCTGGGCGCCGTGGGCCTCGGCGATGGCGGCCAGCATGCGTGACGACACCACGGTGCTGGCCACCAGCGTGGCGGCGGAGACAGGGCCTGGCTCGGTCTGGGTGAGGATGTATTCGCCAAGCAGCCAACCGGTTTCGTCGCCGGACAGCATGCGCCAGCCATTGGCCGTTGGCACGCCGACCGCGCAGCGGTCAGCGTCGGGGTCAAGTGCGATCGCGATCTCAGCGTCCACCTCGGCGGCACGCTCGAGCAGCGCGTCGACCGCGCCGGGCTCCTCCGGATTGGGCACCGGCACGGTCGGGAAGTCCGGATCGGGCGCGAATTGGCTTTCGACGACATGGATGTCGGTGAACCCGGCGCGCACCAGCGCGTCCATCGCGAACTCGCCGCCCACGCCGTGCATCGGGGTCAATGCGATGCGCACAGAGCCGTGAGCGAACCGGTGGCGTCCCGCCCGCTCGATGTAGTGCTGAACGACGTCCACTCCGCTGGGTTGCACGGGTTGCCGGGCGATCTGGTCGGCCGGCGGTGCCTCGGCGGCGGCGCGCTCGATCTCGTCGTCGATCGGCGGCACGATCGGGAAACCACCCTCGAAGTAGACCTTGTAGCCGTTGTCGGAAGGCGGGTTGTGCGATGCGGTGATCTGGATGCCCGCCGCCGCGCGGTTGTGACGCACCGCGAACGCGAGGATCGGCGTGGGCACCGCGGCGAACATCAACGTCACCGAGAATCCTTCGGCGGCAAGGACTTCTGCGGCCGCCAAGGCGAAGTCCTCGGACCTGTGGCGGGTGTCCCTGCCGACCACCACCGGCTTGTTCGCCAAGCCGTGGTCCTTGAGTACCTTGGCGACCGCCCATGTTGTGCGCAGCACGACGGCCAGATTCATGCCGTTGGGGCCGCCGCGAAGCGGGCCGCGCAGACCCGCGGTACCGAACGTCAGTGGATTGGCGAACCTGTCATCGAGTTCTTGCGCACTGAGCGCCGCGAGTTCCGCGACGGTCTGCGGATCGGGGTCGTGAGAGATCCACTCCTGCGCGACCGACGGCACCGTACTCTGCTGGCGCCGCGACGAACTCATACGGCTAGTGTGCCCGCTTTGGTCTCGCTGTAAGCCAGCTTGCGCAGCACCGGGGCAACGAGCATCAGCAGGTCGAATTCCAACGGTGTGAGGTTGTCACGCATGGTCGCGTGCAGCCACGCATCTCGTTCGGCGCGATCAGCCTCGAGCAGTGCCATCCCTGTATCGGTGAGTTCGATGAGCTGCCTGCGCCGGTCGTTCTCATCGGGGCGGCGCGCGATCAGGTCTCGGCCGAGCAATTCGTTGATGCTGTCGGTCAGCGACTGCACCCGGACGTGTAATTGGTGCGCGAGTTCGGCCGGCGTGGTGACGCCGGCGCGGCTGATCTCGCTCAGCAGTTCCATCTGGCTCAGCGTCAGGCCGTGGTCGAGGCGGTGCCTGCGCATCTGCCGGGCCACCGCCATCATCGATTCCCGCAGCTCGGTGGCTTGGGTGTGAATGCGTGGCATAACCAAGTTATACCTTGGTAATCAGTGCATGTCACGTGGATCACTGCACGTTGCAATGATCATTTACCAAGGGCATACTTGGGATCGATATGACGTTGTTGCGGCGGATGCTCAGGTGGGCCCTACTGGTCCTGCTCACCGGTGCAGTCACCTACCCGCTTACCCGCATCGGCGTGCCGTCGGCCGCGCTGTTCGCCGCCCTGGTGGTCGGGGTCGTGCTCGCACTCACGTCGCTGGCTCCCAGTCGGGTACCCCGTACCGCGGGCGTCGCCGCACAAGGTGTGCTCGGCGTCTACATCGGGACGATGGTCCATCAGGACGCTGTGGGGGCACTGGGCAGCGACTGGCCGATCGTCGTCACGATCGCCGTCGCCACCCTGCTGCTCAGCATCGTCGCAGGCGCCCTGCTCGGGTTGCACCGCGACGTCACGCCGCTGACGGGGTCACTCGCGCTGGTTGCAGGCGGCGCGTCGGGGTTGGTGGCAATCGCCCGCGAACTCGGTGGTGACGACCGCGTGGTGTCGGTCGTGCAGTACCTGCGCGTCGGCCTCGTGACCGCGTCGATGCCCGTCGTCGTGACCCTGGTCTATCACGCGGACAGGTCGCACGAGGCAGCGCCCGTCGCGCAAACCCAGACCGCCCCTTGGTATCTCAGCCTCGCAATGCTGATCGTGCTGGTGTTCGCCGGCGCTGCCGTAGGCAAGCCGATCCACCTGCCCGGTGCCGGTCTGCTCGGTCCGATGGCGCTGACAGTGGCACTGGAAGTCACCGGTTACTCGTTCGGTCTCGCCGTGCCTGCGCTGCTGGTTCAGGCCGGGTACATGGTGATCGGCTGGCAGGCGGGGTTGGCGTTCACCCGAGAATCGCTGCGGGCGATCGGTCGCATGCTGCCCGCGGCGATCGGCCTGATTGTCGCGCTTGGCATCGCGACGGCCGGACTCGGCGCGCTGTTGGCACGCTTCACCGGACTCACTCCGTTGGAGGGCTACCTCGCCACCAGCCCTGGTGGGGTGTATGCGGTGCTGGCCACCGCCGTGGAAACCGGGTCCAACGTGACGTTCATCATCGCCGCGCAGGTGGTGCGCATCCTTTTGATGCTGTTCGCGGCGCCGCTGATGGCGCGCAGCGTGGTATGGATCAGCAAACGGTTGGGTCGTCAGACCCGCGCGATCACCGAGGCGAGCAGAGAGCCCATCCGCGTCGCCGATTGACGGCCCGCCTCCAGCACCTCCTGGTGGCTCAGTGGCTGCCCCGTCATCCCCGCCGCAAGGTTGGTCACCAGCGATACGCCGAGGACCTGTGCACCGGCCGCGCGGGCGGCAATCGCTTCGTGCACGGTCGACATCCCGACCAGGTCGGCGCCCATCATGCGCAGCATCCGGATCTCGGCGGGTGTTTCGTAGTTCGGCCCCGGCAGCGCGGCGTACACACCCTCGGCCAGCGAACGATCGACCTCGCGTGCCAGCGTCCGCAGCCGCGGCGAATACGCGTCGACCATGTCGACGAAATGTGCGCCGACGAGCGGGGAGCGGGCCGTCAGGTTGAGGTGGTCGCTGATCAACACCGGCTGCCCGACGGCGAAGTCGTCGCGCAGGCCGCCCGCGGCGTTGGTCAGCACCACGGTGCGCGCACCGGCCGCGCACGCGGCGCGCACAGGGTGCACGATGTGGCGCAGGTCGTGTCCTTCGTAGGCATGGATGCGGCCGACGAACACCAGTACCCGATGCTCGCCGACGTGCACCGACAACAGCTGACCGCCATGCCCCTCGGCGCTCGGCGGGGTGAAGCCGGGCAACTCGGCCACCGGCACCACAGCCACCGGATCGCCGAGCGGCGCCGCCGCCGGCGCCCAGCCCGAACCCAGGACGACGGCGACGTCGTGGGTTTCGACGCCGGTGCGCTCGATGATGGCGGTCGCCGCGTCTTGCGCCGCCGCTGCCGGGCTCGTCACAGTGGGCGAGCTTAGCCGTCAGCCAGGCAGCCGTCGGGACAGTGAGATACTGCTGAGATGCCCACCGCCACCGCGTCGACAAGCGTCGAGGACGCAGTCAACCGACGCAGCGGCGATCTGGTCGAGCTGTCGCACTCGATTCACGCCGAACCCGAACTGGCGTTCGCCGAACATCGCAGCTGCGCCAAGACCCAGGCGCTCGTCGCCGAGCGCGGGTTCGCGGTCACCGCGGCGCCCGGCGGCCTGAACACCGCATTCCGCGCCGACTACGGCAGCGGTCCCTTGGTGATCGGGATCTGCGCCGAGTACGACGCGCTGCCGGACATCGGGCACGCCTGCGGTCACAACATCATCGCGGCGTCGGCCGTCGGCACGGCGCTGGCACTCGCGGATGTTGCCGACGACCTGGGCTTGACCGTCGCGTTGATCGGAACGCCCGCCGAGGAAGCCGGCGGCGGAAAAGCGTTGCTGCTCAAGGCCGGAACGTTTGACGACGTCGCAGCGACGGTGATGCTGCATCCCGGGCCCGTCGACATCGCCGCGGCCCGCTCGCTGGCGCTGTCGGAGGTGACGGTGCGCTACGCCGGCCAGGAGTCGCACGCCGCTGTCGCGCCGTACCTGGGTGTCAATGCCGCCGACGCGGTGACCGTCGCCCAGGTGGCGATCGGCCTGCTGCGACAGCATCTGGTACCGGGGCAGATGGTGCACGGCATCGTCACCGACGGCGGGCAGGCCACCAACGTCATTCCCGGGCGCGCCGAAGTGCGGTACACGATGCGGGCGGTCAACTCCGAGTCGCTGCGCGACCTCGAGGACAAGATGGCGGGTTGCTTTGCGGCGGGATCCGTCGGCACGGGCTGCACGCACACCGTGACCGAGACCGCGCCCGCATATGCGGAGCTCGTCCCGGACCCGTGGCTCGCGTCGGTGTTCCGCGACGAGATGGTGCGGCTGGGCCGAAGTCCGGTGCCCGAGAACGTCGAAGGCACGCTGCCGCTGGGCAGCACCGACATGGGCAACGTCACGCAGGTGATGCCCGGCATCCATCCGATCGTGGGCGTCGAGGCGGGCGGCGCGTCGATTCACCAGCCGGCGTTCACCGCCGCGGCGGCCGGGCCGAGCGCGGACAAGGCCGTTGTCGAAGGTGCGATCATGCTGGCCCGCACGGTCGTCAGCCTGGCCGAGTCGGCTACCGAGCGGGATCGGGTGCTGGACCTGCAGGCGAGGAGGGCGTCATGAGCCTCGGCGAGCGAGTAGCGGAGGCGGATCGCGCATGAGCCTCCCCGACGCCACCGAACTGTGGCTGGACGCCCACTACGACGAGCTGGTGGCCTGGCGCAGGCACATTCACGCCCACCCCGAACTGGGCCGACAAGAGTTCGCCACCACGCAGTTCGTCGCCTCCCACCTTGCCGACGCCGGACTGAACCCCAAGGTGCTACCCGGCGGAACCGGGCTGACGTGTGATTTCGGGCCGGAGCACGGCCCGCGGATCGCGCTGCGGGCCGACATGGACGCGCTGCCGATGGCCGAACGCACCGGCGCGTCGTACGCGTCGGTGGTGCCCAACGTCGCGCATGCCTGCGGCCACGACGCGCACACCGCGGTGCTGCTGGGTGCGGCGCTGGCGTTGGCCTCGGTGCCCGAGTTGCCGGTGGGCGTGCGGCTGATCTTCCAGGCGGCCGAGGAACTGATGCCGGGCGGCGCGATCGACGCGATCGCGGCGGGCGCGCTGACCGGCGTGTCGCGCATCTTCGCGCTGCACTGTGACCCCCGGCTTGCGGTCGGCAAGGTGGCGCTTCGGCCCGGGCCGATCACGTCAGCCGCCGATCAACTCGAGGTGACGCTGCAATCGCATGGCGGGCACACGTCGCGTCCGCATCTGACCGGTGACCTGGTGTACGGGCTCGGCACGCTGATCACCGGCGTGCCAGGCGTGCTGTCGCGGCGCATCGACCCGCGCAACAGCACGGTGATGGTGTGGGGCGCGGTCAATGCGGGCGTGGCGGCCAATGCGATCCCGCAGACCGGCACGCTGGCAGGCACCATCCGGACCGCCAGCCGCGATACCTGGGATTCGCTGGAATCCATTGTTCGCGAGATTGTTTCGTCGCTGCTGGCACCGCTCGGCATCGAGCACAGCCTGATGTACCGGCGCGGCGTGCCGCCGGTGGTGAACGAGGAGATCTCGACGCGCATCCTCACCCACGCCGTCGAGGCGATCGGCCCCGACGTGCTGTGCGACACCCGTCAGTCCGGCGGCGGCGAGGACTTCTCGTGGTATCTCGAGGAGGTGCCCGGCGCCATGGCCCGGCTCGGCGTGTGGTCAGGCCGCGGCCCGCAACTGGATTTGCACCAGCCGACGTTCGATCTCGACGAGCGGGCGCTGGCGGTGGGCGTTCGAGTGTTGGTCAACATCATCGACCAGGCCGCCCAGTTCTAGATCTCCATTTCGCCGTGGGCCCACGCGCAAGCCGGGGACGACCGTGTCTGTACGTCGACACGCCGTTGCGCGTTGGCATTTTGCGGTCGCTCGCCTCGAGTTATCCACAGCCGCGCGGTGGCTCCCTGTTCAAACAACGGCGGGCCCGTGACGATCTGAGCCATGCATCCGGAGCTCGACGCCCTGTTCGACCGTCAGCATGGCGTCGCGAGCAGTGGCCAGATTCTGGCTTACCTGACCAGACGCAAGTTCGAGTCGATGCTGAATTCCGGTGTGCTGCAGCGGATATGGCAAGGAGTCTATTGCCGAGGCGAGCCTGACGACTTCATCCGGTTGCGTGGTTTGGACTTGGCCTGCCGTTCCGCCGTCCCGGTCTGCCTTGCTACAGCCGCAGCGCTCTACGGCTTCGACACGGAGGAGCCCGTCGACCTCCATGTGCTGAGCCCGGTGGGGTCACGGCTGCGCTCCGCGGACGGGTTGGTCGTGCACCGGCGCGAAGGAGCACCGTTGGACAGAGTGGGTGAGCGCCTCGCTACGTCGCCTGCCTGGACCGCAGTCGAGGTCGCGCGCAGCCTTCGCCGGCCACGTGCGTTGGCGACGTTGGATGCCGCCCTACGCAGCGGGACGTGCCGGCGCGTCGAGTTGTCGCGGGCCGCTGCCCAACAGGCTGGACGGCGTGGCATCGTTGCCGTCCGCGAGTTGATTCCGCGCGCTGACGGTCTCGCCGAGTCGCCCATGGAGAGCGAAGCCAGGCTGGCAATGATCGACGGAGGCCTGCCGCTACCGCTGCTGCAGCACAAGATCCTCGACGGAAACGGCGAGTGGCGCCGAGTTGACTTCGCCTGGCCAGAGCAGCGCCTTGCGGTGGAATACGACGGCGAAGACTGGCACAGCGGCGCTGAGGTGATGCGACGAGATCGCAGGCGTCAGGCGGCCCTGCAGGACGTTGGTTGGACGGTCATTCCGATCGTGTTCGAAGACGTCAGATACCGGGCGTGGGAATTCGTTGCCCGCATCGACAGGCACCTTCGTCGCGCGTGCGCGGCGTGAGCGACCGCAAAATGCCAACAAACAGCGGCGTGTCGTGTACAGACGCGGTCGTTCGCGGAGAGAAGCTAGGAGGTGCCGGGGCCGATGTTGCGCGCCGGGCGGGTGCGCAAATTGTGGACGTATTCCGCTGGCGCCCCGGCGATTTCGGCGGCGTCGGCCATCACACCCAGGTAGCGGGCCGACGGGATGCCGCCCTCCCAGGCGTCCACCACATACAGCCAGGCCAGCACCGGCTCGAAGCTGGTATCCGACGACGTGCGGTCCACCCGGCACCGGATCTTCTTGTGGATGCCCAGCTCTGAGCCTTCCCAGCGGTCGAGGTTCTTCTCGTCTTCCTTCGTCATGTCGTAGAGCACGACGAACACCTTCGACGTCGGATCCTCGACGACCGTGGCCAGTGCGCCGTCCCAGCCGATGTCCTCGCCGCCGAACGTCAGTCGCCAGCCGTGCAGCCACCCCGTTCCCGCCATCGGTGAGTGGGGAGCGCGCTCCAGCATCTGCTCCGGATGCATGTTCGATCCGTAGGCGGCGTACAGCGTCACGGGGAAAGCGTAAGGCTTCGCTCAGTGGATTCGGAGGGTCGGGCCCTAGAGCGGCAGGCCAGGGGAGAGCGAATCGACCCGGGAATCGGGTGCACGCGTCACCTCTGGCTTCGTTAGGTTGGGACGGTGGCAACCCGCATCGTGATCATCGGCGGCGGGCCCGCCGGATATGAGGCGGCGCTCGTGGCGGCCGCAAGGGGCCGGCAGGTGGCTGAGGTCACCGTCGTCGACAGCGACGGCATCGGCGGCGCCTGCGTGCTGTGGGACTGCGTGCCGTCGAAGACGTTGATTGCGTCGACCGGAGTGCGCACCGAACTGCGCCGCGCGTCGCCGCTCGGATTCGACATCGCGATCGAGGACGCGAAGATCTCGCTGGACCAGATCCACAACCGGGTCAAGACGCTGGCCAAGTCACAGTCGACGGACATCGGTCATCAGCTTCTGCGCGCGGGCGTCAACGTCGTGGCCGGTCGCGGCGAACTGGTCGACGACACCTCCGGCTTGGCGCAACACCGGGTGAAGGTCACGACGCTCGACGGCAGGGTCGCGACGCTGAAGGCCGACGTGGTGCTCATCGCCACCGGCGCCAGCCCCCGCGTGCTGCCCAACGCGGTGCCCGACGGCGAACGAATCCTGAACTGGCGCCAGCTCTATGACCTTCATGAGCTGCCCGAGCACCTCATCATCGTCGGGTCAGGCGTCACCGGCGCCGAGTTCTGCAACGCCTACACCGAACTCGGTGTCCCGGTCACGGTGGTGGCCAGTCGCGACCAGATCCTGCCGCACGAGGACTCCGACGCCGCCGCGGTGCTGGAGGAGGCGTTCGCCGAACGCGGCGTCAAGCTGGTCAAGAACGCCAGGGCCGAATCGGTGCGGCGGACGTCCACAGGTGTGATCGTGACGATGGCCGACGGCCGAACCGTCGAGGGCAGTCACGCACTGATGACGGTCGGCTCGGTGCCCAACACCTCGGGGCTGGGCCTGGAGAAGGTCGGCATCGAGCTCGCGCCCGGCAACTATCTGACCGTGGACCGGGTGTCGCGCACGTCGGCGGCGGGGATATACGCCGCAGGCGACTGCACGGGCTTGTTGCCGCTGGCGTCGGTGGCCGCCATGCAGGGTCGGATCGCGATGTATCACGCGCTGGGCGAGGCGGTCAGCCCGATCCGGTTGCGGACCGTGGCGGCGGCGGTGTTCACCAGGCCAGAGATCGCCGCGGTCGGCGTTCCGCAGTCGAGGATCGACGACGGCACGGTGGCCGCGCGCACCCTGACGCTGCCGCTCAACACCAACGCCAGGGCCAAGATGTCGCTGCTGCGGCTGGGTTTCGTGAAGATCTTCTGCCGGCCCGCGACCGGCGTGGTGATCGGCGGCGTGGTGGTGGCACCGATCGCCTCGGAGCTGATCCTGCCGATCGCGCTGGCGGTGCAGAACAACCTCACGGTCACGGACCTCGCGCAGACGCTGTCGGTGTATCCGTCGCTGTCCGGCTCGATCGTCGAGGCGGGGCGGCGGTTGATGGCACACGACGATCTCGACTGACGCAAGTAACCTGTGAATGGGCAACCGTACCGACGAGTAACAAGAGGTCCATTCGAAGTGAGCGAGCCGACCACGGTCAATGGTGAGACGCTGCTCGGTCCTGAGCAGCGCAGACAGGCGTGGCAGCGGCTCGGCACCGAGCAATTCGACGTCGTCGTGATCGGTGGCGGCGTGGTCGGCGCCGGCGCTGCCCTCGACGCGGCGACGCGGGGCCTCAAGGTGGCGCTCGTCGAAGCCCGTGACTACGCGTCGGGCACGTCGAGTCGCAGCTCGAAGATGTTCCACGGCGGGCTGCGCTACCTCGAACAGCTGGAGTTCGGGTTGGTGCGCGAAGCGCTGCACGAGCGGGAACTGTCGCTGACCACACTGGCTCCGCATCTGGTCAAGCCGTTGCCGTTTCTGTTCCCGCTGACCCACCGGTGGTGGGAGCGGCCCTACATCGCGGCAGGCATCTTCCTCTACGACCAGCTGGGCGGCGCGAAATCGGTTCCTGCGCAAAAGCATTTGACCCGGGCCGGCGCGCTGCGACTGTCTCCCGGACTGAAGCGGACGTCGCTGATCGGCGGCATCCGGTACTACGACACCGTCGTCGACGACGCGCGCCACACCATGACCGTGGCCCGCACCGCGGCTCACTACGGCGCGGTGGTGCGGACGTCCACCCAGGTGGTGTCGCTGCTGCGCGAGGGCGACCGGGTGATCGGGGTGCGGGTCCGCGACTCGGAAAACGGTGACGTGACCGAAGTTCTGGGCCATGTCGTCGTGAATGCCACCGGGGTGTGGACCGATGAAATCCAGGCGCTGTCCAAACAGCGCGGCAGGTTCCGGGTGCGGGCGTCGAAGGGGGTGCACGTGGTGGTGCCCCGTGACCGCATCGTCAGTGAGGTGGCGATCATTCTGCGCACCGAGAAGTCGGTGCTGTTCGTCATCCCGTGGGGCACCCACTGGATCATCGGCACCACCGACACCGACTGGAACCTCGACCTCGCACACCCCGCGGCCACCAAGGCCGACATCGACTACATTCTCGGGCACGTCAACACCGTGCTCGCGACGCCGTTGACGCATGACGACATCGACGGCGTCTACGCGGGTTTGCGGCCGCTGCTGGCGGGGGAGAGCGAGGAAACCTCCAAGCTGTCGCGTGAGCACGCGGTGGCGGTCCCGGCCCCGGGACTGGTCGCCATCGCGGGCGGCAAGTACACCACCTACCGGGTGATGGGCGCCGACGCGATCGACGCGGCCGCCGAATTCATACCCGCCAGGGTGGCGCCGTCGATCACCGAGAAAGTCCCGCTGATGGGCGCCGACGGCTACTTCGCGCTGGTGAACCAAACCGAAAGCGTCGGAGCTCATTACGGCCTGCACCCCTACCGGGTGCGCCACCTGCTGGACCGGTACGGATCGCTGATCGGCGAGGTCCTCGCGATGGCCAAGGGCAGGCCGGAACTGCTGACGCCCATCACCGAAGCGCCGGTGTATTTGAAGGTCGAGGCCTGGTATGCCGCCGCGGCAGAAGCTGCGCTGCATCTGGAGGACATCATGGCCCGCCGGATGCGGATCTCCATCGAATACCCCCACCGCGGGGTGGACTGTGCCCGCGAGGTCGCCGAAGTCGTCGCGCCCACCTTGGGTTGGAGTGCCGAGGACATCGACCGTGAGGTGAACACCTACATCGCGCGTGTCGACGCGGAGGTTCGGTCGCAGCAGCAACCCGACGATGAGTCCGCCGACGCGCTGCGGGCCGCTGCCCCTGAGGCGCGCGCCGAGATCCTCGAGCCGGTCCCGCTGAAATGAGGCCGGCACCGCTCCCGGTGCGCGACGGCCTCGGCCCGGCGCGGGTGCGGTTGCACGGCGGTCTGGTGGTCGACGAGTTCCGGTCCAGGTGGGGCGTCGACGCGGCCGCGAAAGTGTATGCGGGAGAGGTGGTTCTGCCCGACGGTACCGTCGTCACCCCGACAACCGTGCTACCGGCCGGGTCGCACGTCTACTTCTATCGTGAGCTGCGCGACGAAGTTCCTGTGCCGTTCGACATTCCGGTGCTGCACCGCGACGAGGACATCGTCGTGGTCGACAAGCCGCACTTCTTGGCGACCATGCCGCGGGGCAGGCACGTCGCGCAGACGGCGGTGGTGCGGTTGCGTCGCGAACTCGAACTGCCCGAATTGTCGCCCGCGCATCGGTTGGACCGGCTGACGGCGGGCGTGTTGTTGTTCACCACGCGGCGCGAACTGCGCGGCCGGTATCAGACGCTGTTCTCCCGCGGGCTGGTGCGCAAGACCTATCTGGCGCGCGCGGCCGTCGATCCGGAGATCCAGCTGCCACGGGTGCTGCGCAGCCGAATCATGAAGCACCGCGGGCAGTTACAGGCCGTCGAGGAGCCGGGGGAGCCGAACGCGGAGACGTTGGTCGAGCACATGGGTGACGGCCTGTATCGCTTGACGCCGCGCACCGGACGAACCCATCAGCTTCGCCTGCACATGAATTCGCTGGGCCTGCCGATCCGCAACGATCCGCTCTACCCCGATCTGGTTGACGTTGCCGCCGACGATTTCTCCAAGCCCTTGCAACTGCTGGCCTACAGCCTCGAGTTCGAGGGTCGCGAGTTCGTCAGTGGTCGCACGTTGATCAACGACTGTCGCCGGGGTCCGAACCCGCCGCGATCACCGCGCGATTGCGATCCGCGATCACCTCAAGCGGCATCTTGACCACCCTGCGGTCGTAACTCATGAACCCGTTGACCTCGTTCTCGACGTCGGTCGTCTGGGTGTAGATGGCCCCCGACAGACCGCCGTTGCGGATGACGTCTTCAAGGTCCTGACTGATCTTGACGTAACGCTCGGTCAATTTCTGCGGATCGGGCGCCATCTCATAGGCCTCCGGCGGCCCTGGCCACCGGTTCTTGTCGAGCACCAACCCGAGTCCGCCGTACTCGCCGAGTACCCGTACCCTCCGGTCGCGTTCGTCGGCAGGGGGCGGGTGACCAGGGCCGACGTAAGTGTGGTCGTCGTAGATGTCGCCGGCCATGCTGTCGGCCCGCGATTTACAGCAGTTCACCCCGCTGTTGGCGTCCACCATTCGTGTCGGATCGGCCGCCTTGACCGCGCCCGCGATCCTGGCCGTGTCGTATTCGGCCCACCCTTCGTTGAACGGCACCCAACCGATGATCGAGGTCACGCTGCGCAACTGGTCGATCATCGCCATCAGTTCCCGCTCGAAATTCGCCTTTGCCTCCGGCGGCGGGTCGGGCAACGGGCCAACCGGAATGTCCAGCGACACGTAGAGCGACGGCATGTCCTGCCACACCAGCAGCCCCAGTTTGTCGGCCCAGTAGTACCACCGCGCCGGTTCGACCTTGGCGTGTTTACGAACGAAGTTCATCCCGAACGCCTTTGTCTGCTCGAGATCGAACTTGAGCGCGTCGTCGGTGGGTGCGGTGTAAAGCCCGTCGGGCCAGTACCCCTGATCCAGCGGGCCGTGCAGGAAGATCATCTTGCCGTTCAACGCGATTCGTGGCCTGCCCTTCGCATCGTTGACAGTCCCGATCGTGCGCAACCCGGCATAGCTGGACACCTCATCGATCACCCTCCCCGACGGGCTGACCAGCCGCACCTTGATGTCGTAGAGATAGGGATCGTCAGGAGACCACAGCCGCGCGTTCGGTATCGGCAGCCGCACGGGCTGACCGGCCTCCCCGCTCGACATCGACACCACCGCGCCACCGGGCTCGGACACCGCCACCTCGGCGCGCTCGTTCTTCGCCCCGGTGACCCGCGGCGTCACGGTCAGACTGGTCAGGTCGGGGGTGATATCGAGCTTGTCGACGTGCGTGGCGCCCACCGGCTCCATCCACACCGTTTGCCAGATGCCGGACGAGCCGGTGTAGAAGAGTCCTTTGGGTGCGTTGCGCTGCTTGCCGACCGGAAACGGGTTCCACTCGTTGCGGTCATCGACCCGCACGACGATCTCCTGCGAGCCGGGGAAGCGCAGGGCCTTGGTGATGTCGGCGGTGAACTCGGTGTAGCCGCCTTCGTGGTGGGCCACTTCCTGGTTGTTCACCCACACGGTGGCGATCTGGTCGACGGCACCGAAATGCAGCATCACGTGGCGGCCACGCCAGTCGCTCGGCAGCTTGAAGACCTTGCGGTACCACATCTGCTCGTCGTGGCGCTGGACGCCGGACAGCGCGGATTCCGTCGGGTAGGGGACCAGGATCCGTTCGGTGTAGTCACTGGGCGCGGGCGGGGCCGGCAGCGCATTGCGCGAGGACCGGCCCGTGTAATCCCATACCCCGTTGAGGTTCAGCCACCTGGCGCGAGACATCTGCGGTCGAGGGTAATCGGGCAGCGCGTTGTCGGGCCCGACGAGGTGAGTCCACGGCGTGCTGAGCGGCGGCGGTTTGGGTTGCTGCCATCCGACGACGGCGCCGGCCGGCGCGTTTCCCGTCACGATGACAGCTAACAGTGCACAGGCCATCGCGAGGAGGGCCCCGATGCGACACCACTTCTTGATGCCAGCGGACACGACAAACCCCCACGTAGAAACCGGATAGGTCTGATGTGCGCGGCCTGCCCCCTGCTGTCGAGCACATCCTCAAGTAGCAAACGCATCGGCCCGGTCGGCGATGAAAGAGTACGGCGGGTCATGCACGAGTCGCGCCGAAGCAGATCCGGTGAGTGTGGTTGCCGATGGCAATCTAGCTCAGCTAGATCAAGATCGCTACAAGATGCGAAATCCTTTTCCGCACAATCATTTTTCATCCCTTATGTGACCAATCAGACACCGAAGTCTCGAGCTGGAAGTCGTGCCGACAACCCACGTTATCGTCGGTGTCGGCGTCGTCGTTACAAGCCGTTGAGATCGGGATGATTTCGGTTGGAGCAAAACAGGTTCCGGCCAGCTCGGCGGCCGCGCACGTTGCTCGAATACGCCGGAAAACGAAATGATGTTCACCAGTACGGGTGCACGGGCAGGATGAGTGGGGTGTACCTCGTCACCGGCGCAGGCGGAGGAATCGGCAGCGTCAGTCGCCGTGTCGTGCAGTCGCTGATCGACGGTGGCGAGTGGGTACGCGCAATGGTGCGTCGCGACGACGAACGCGCCGACCGCTTGCGGGCGATGGGCGCCGACGTGATCGTCGGCGACTTGACCCGCGCCGCAGACATCGTCGATGCGGTTCACGGTGTGCAGCGCATGTTCTTCAACATGAGCGTGTCACCCGACTATCTGCGGGCCACGACGGAGGTGTGCGCCGCAGCGCTCGACCGCGCCCAACTGGACGTCATCATCAACATGTCGCAGATGACGGTGTCGCAGATGACGCTGACAAGCACCGACGAGTCGAAACAACACCGCCTGCACTGGCTGGCCGAGCAGGTTCTGAACTGGTCTGGTCTGCCCATCATCCACGTCAGACCAACAACGTTCCTCGACAATCCGCTGTTCACGATCCTGGCCAAGCCCGCCGTGCGTGAGCGCGGTGAGTTGGCGCTGCCGTTCGGAACCGCACGCACGTCACCGATCACCGCCGACGACGTCGCCGGCGTGGTGGCCGCGTTGCTGCGTGACCCAACCGATCGGATCGGCCGGGTATTCGAACTCACCGGCCCGGAGGTGCTCGACATCGACGGGCTTGCCGGGCAATACAGCAGGGCGCTGAACCGCCCGATCTCGGGTCGCGCCGTGCCGCTCGATGAATGGGAACGCGATGTGCTCGACCCGATCGGGCTGCCCGACCACGTCAGGCAACACATCGCCACGATGGCACGGATGCATCGAGACGGCCGCTACGACCGCGCCACCGACGACGTCGCGCAGATCACCGGGCATCCCGCACAAACCGTTGAGCAGTATGTGAGCGCCAATCCGGATCTGTTCTACTGAGCGGCGTGAATCGCGAAGCGTTTGACCGTCTTTTCGACATGACCGGCCGCACCGTCATCGTGACCGGCGGCACCAGAGGGATCGGACTGGCCCTGGCCGAGGGCTATGTGCTGGCGGGCGCGCGCGTCGCGGTCGCAAGCAGGAAACCCGACGCCTGCGAACAGGCCGCCGAACATCTGCGTGGCCTCGGTGGCGAGGCGATCGGGGTGCCGACGCACCTGGGCGACCTCGATGCGCTGCGCGCCTTGGTCGAGCGGACTGTCGACGAGTTCGGCGGCATCGACGTCGTGGTCAACAACGCCGCGAACCCGTTGGCCCAGCCACTCGGTCAGGTCAGCGCCGACGCGCTGACCAAGTCCTACGACGTCAACGTGCGCGGGCCGGTGTTCTTGGTGCAGGAAGCGCTGCCGCACTTGAAGAGCAGCGACCACGCGGCCGTACTGAACATGGTGTCGATCGGAGCGTTCATCTTCTCGCCGATGCTGTCCATCTACTCGTCGGCGAAAGCGGCGATGATGTCGTTCACGCGGTCGATGGCCGCGGAGTTCGTACAGTTCGGCATCCGCGTCAACGCGCTCGCGCCCGGGCCTGTCGACACCTACATGATGCAGCAGAACCCGCCCGAGGTGATTTCGGGAATGGTCGGCGGCACGCTGATGAAGCGGCTGGCCACTCCCGACGAAATGGTCGGCGCAGCATTGCTTTTGACCTCCGATGCCGGTAGCTACATCACCGGGCAGGTCATCATCGCTGACGGCGGGGCAACACCGCGTTAGCCGCCTCGAGCATCTCGCCGCTGGTCGACGCCAGGATCTGACTGCGGTTCTCGACATGCAACGCGGCCTCCAGGCTGGACGCCTCGAGGTTCGACCACAGCACCTGCTTGGTCGATTCGACCCCGAACTTGCCGTAACTGCACAGGGTTTCCGCGATTGCCAGTGCGTCGTCGAGTACCGACTCGGACAGTCGCGAGACGATGCCCAACCGCAGCGCCTCGTCGGCGTCCACGACGCGTGCCGTGAGGATCAGGTCGAACGCCTGGCCCGCGCCGACGATGCGCGGCAGCGTGTAGCTGACGCCGATGTCGCAACCGCCGAGACCGAGCTTGATGAACTGCGTGCAGAACCGCGCGGAAGCCGACGCGAGCCGGATGTCGCATGCCAGCGCGATGCCGAAGCCGCCGCCGTAGGCAGGCCCGTTGACTGCCGCGATCACCGGCTGTCGAAGCCGGTGAATCTTCGCGGTGAGGTTCGCGATGCGTTCCTGCCACCGCATGCCGGACCGCGGGAACTCGGTGCCGCCGCCCGCTTGCGACGGGTTGGGATCCGACAAGTCCAGACCCGAGCAGAATCCGCGGCCAGCCCCGGTGAGCACCACGACCCGGCAGTCATTGCTGTCGCCGATATCGTCCAGCGCTTCGTGCAACTCCTCGACCAAGTCGTAGTTCAGCGCGTTGAGCTTGTCGGGCCGGTTCAACGTCAGCACGGCGATGTCGGGACGCGGGTAGGTCAGTTCGAGGTGCGACATGCGCCTCACGCTAGCCGTCGCTGCGCCACCCGCTGACGCCTACAGCGATCATCCGCAACTGCTTGACCGCGGTGCGCTTGATCTCGGCGATGGCCGCCGCGTCGTTGGCGTCCTCGATGGCTTCCGCGATCACGATCATCGCGTTGACGAACAGGCTGGCGAGGATGTTGAGGTCCTCACCGCTCCACGTGTTCAGTCCGGGAAATCTGGCCAGGTCGATCGCCAACTCGGACGTGATCAGCCGGATTTCGGTGCGGATCGCGTATCGCAGCACCGTCACGCCGCTTGATCGCTCGCGGCCGATGAAGCGCCAATGTTCTCGGTCCTCGTTGACGCCGTCGATGAGGATGTCGACCGAGGATTCGATGACGCGGTTCGGGTCCAGCTTGCCGGCCCGCGCGCTGCGCAGCATGTCGCGCAGCCGACGGAAGGACTCGTCGATCAGCACCAGCCCCAGCGCTTCCATCGACTCGAAGTGGCGATAGAACGCCGCGGGCACGATCCCCGCCTCCCGCGTCACTTCGCGCAGGCTCAGTGCGGCGAAGCTGCGGTCTTCGAGCAGCTTCATCGCCGCCGTGACGATGGCCCGCCGGGTGGCCTCCTTGCGCTCCTCACGTGTCAGGGTGTCGCGTGATCGCGGCTTACCCGAACGACCAGATCTGCTCGTTCGTGAACTGGGCGTACGACTGTTCACTGTGTGAAACCTACCACAACGTGCTCCGATTGGTTGACGCGATCCAGAACCGTCGCGCACGGTGTACACATGTTCACTCAATTACTCGACCTGCTGACCGGGCCGCACGGCGTGGATCGGTACACCGAGCTGGTCGACCCGACTTGGACCACGGGAAACGCCAGGGCCAAGATCGTGGCGGTGCGCAGGCAGACCCCGCGCAGCGTCACCCTGGTCCTCGGGCCCAACCGCGCGTTTGCCGGCTTCCGCGCAGGCCAGCACATCAACCTCACCGTCGAGATCGACGGCCGTCGTCGCACGCGTCCTTACTCGCCTGCCAGCGCCGAGGGCGCCCCGCACATCGAACTGACCATCGGCCGCCACGACGGCGGCCTGGTGTCGACCTATCTCTACGACCACGCCCGGCCGGGCATGGTCGTGGGGCTGGATTCGGTCGGCGGCGACTTCGTGTTGCCCGCGGTGGCGCCGCCGCGCATCCTGTTCGTCTCGGGCGGCAGCGGCATCACGCCGGTGATGTCGATGCTGCGCACATTGCGGAGCACGGGCTTCACCGGTGAGATCGCGTTCATCCACTACGCACGGTCGGCCGACGAAGCGTGTTACCGCACCGAACTCGACACCATGAACGGCGTCCGCGTGCTGCATGGGTATACCCGGGCGAACGCGGGCTCGGACCTCGACGGCCGGTTCGGTCCCGAGCACCTGGCCGCCGCGATGCCCGAGCCAGACGCGGTGTTCGTCTGCGGCCCAACGGCGTTGGTGGATGCGGTGCGCGCGCATTGCGAAAATGTGAGCTCGGAGAGCTTCGTCCCGCCGGTGTTCGCCAGCCCGGAGCGGCCGTCCGGCGGCCGAGTTTCGTTGATCGACAGCGGTGTTGAGCTCGTCGACGACGGGCGGCCGCTGCTCGAACAGGTCGAAGCCGCGGGCCTGACACCGGAAAGCGGATGCCGGATGGGCATCTGCCACAGCTGCACCCGTCGCAAGACCCGCGGCGCGGTGAGGAACCTGATCACACAAGCGGTGTCGAGCGCCGAGCAGGAGGACGTGCAGATCTGCGTGACCGTCCCCGTCGGTGATGTCGACATCGCACTTTGAACCGAAGGAGTTGACCATGACTGCACCAACCGTGACGCAGCCCAAGACCCTGTCGAAGACGGTCGCAGGCAAGACACTCACCATGACCCCCGAACAGGCCGAGGCGTTCGGTCGTGAACTCGATGCGCTGAAGGAGCGGGTGATCGCCGACCTCGGCGAGCGTGACGCCACCTACATCCGTCGAATCATCACCGCCCAGCGGGCGCTGGAGGTCGGCGGGCGGGCGCTGCTCTTCGGCGGAATCTTCCCGCCGTTCTGGCTTGCCGGGACCGCCATGCTGGGCCTGTCGAAGATCATCGACAACATGGAGATCGGCCACAACGTCATGCACGGCCAATACGACTGGATGGGCGATCCGGCGATCTCGAGTCGCGGTTTCGAATGGGACACCGCATGCCCGGGTGAGCAGTGGCGCCACTCGCACAACTACATGCACCACACGTACACGAACATCGTCGGGATGGACCGCGACATCGGTTACGGCATCCTGCGGATGAGCGAGGACCAGAAGTGGCGGCCGTACTTCCTCGGCAATCCGGTGTACGCGTTCCTGCTGATGGTGCTCTTCCAATACGGCGTGGCTCTGCACGAACTCGAGACCGAGCGGATTCGCGCGGGCGAGATCTCGCTTGCCGACAAACGCGAGATCCTCGAGGGCATCTGGCGCAAGACCAAGCGGCAGGCCCTCAAGGACTACGTCGCCTTCCCGTTGCTGGCCGGTCCGTTCGCACCGTGGGTGTTCGCGGGTAACCTGACCGCCAACCTGATCCGCAACGTCTGGTCGTTCATGATCATCTTCTGCGGTCACTTTCCCGAGGATGTGCAGGAGTTCTCCATTGAGGAGACCAAGGCCGAAACCCGCGGGATGTGGTATTTCCGGCAGATCCTCGGATCGGCGAACCTGACCGGCGGCAAGCTTTTTCACGTCCTGAGCGGCAACCTGTCGTTCCAGATCGAGCACCACCTGTTCCCCGATATCCCGGCACATCGGCACGCCGAGATCTCCGAACAGGTGCGAGAGATCTGCGCGCGCTACCGCATTCCGTACAACACAGGCCCGTTGCCGAGGCAGTTCGCCACGGTGGTCCGCAAGATCGTCAGGCTGGCGCTGCCGAACCGTTGAAACCAGCGTCGAGACTACGGTTTCTGATGGAATACGGCCGAAATTCGTCACGAACCGTAGTCTCGGCGCGTTTGTCAGGTCTGGCAGACCGGGCACCAGTACGTGACGCGGTCGCCACCACGATCCGACTCGATCGGCGTCCCGCATCGCCTGCAGGGCTGGCCGCCGCGGCCGTAGACCCACAGGTCCTGGCCGTGGCGGGTATTGCCGGTGGTGGTGCGATTCCATCGAGACCGGTTCAGCCACAACATGTCACGGGCCCGCTGCACCAACCGCAGCGGGTCCTTGACGTGGCTGACCGGAGCGGTCGGCAGATGGCCGGTCACGAAGCACAGTTCGTTGCAGTAGACGTTCCCGACTCCGGCCATCACACGCTGGTCGAGCAGCGTCTCGGACAGCGGCCGAGCGGGATCGGCCGTCAGATTCGCCGCCGCGGTCCGCGGGTCCCAGTCGGTGCCGAGCAGATCGGGTCCGAGATGGGAGACGACATCCATATCGTGGTCGCGGTCGAGCACCTCCAGCACGCCCAGATCGATGCCCGCCGCCTGAATGTCGGCTGTTTCCAGGATGATCCGGATCCGGTAACCGGCCCTGCTCGGCTTGCTGACCGGGTTGACCTTCCAGCTGCCCTCCATCTTCAGATGAGAATGGATGCTGGCCGTGCCGACCCTTATGAACAGATGCTTGCCGCGGCTGATCACCTCGTCAACCACCTGCCCCGTCAAGTCGACGGTCGCGTACCTCGGCACCCTGACATCGCACCGCGTCAGCGCCTTGCCGACCAGCGCATCCCGCAGGATGGCGGCGGTATGCCAGACGGTGTCTCCCTCAGGCATCGAGCATCCGCATCGAAACATCCCACAGCCGTTCGGCATTGGCCGCATTCAGCGCGTACGGCGCGACGCCGCCCGAACCCGGGGCCCCGCGACGCGTCACCGGCGCGGCCTCGTTGCAGTTCTCGAAATAGCGACCGCCGACACCGTCCAGCAGTGGCGAGGCGGCGAGCAACACCGACGTCGCCGCGCCTTGTTTTACCGTCTTGACCGCTCGTTGGCCCCGCATCGCGGCGGCGGCCCTTCCCATGTCGATGTGGCGGCCCAGTTGAGTGAAGATGGCGCCGGGCATCAGCGCGTTGGCGACGATACCGTCGGCGGCCCACCGCCGGTTGGCTTCCACGGCGAACAGCACATTGGCTGTCTTCGACTGTCCGTACGCGCCGAACGGGTCGTAATCGCGAAACGCATAGTCGATGTCGTCGAACACCACTGGCGAGCGCAGATGTCCGGCCGAGCTGACCGACACGATGCGGGCGGCACCCGCCGCAGTCAGCGCGTCGTGTAATCCGAGGGTGAGCGCGAAGTGGCCGAGATGGTTTGTCGCGA
This sequence comes from Mycobacterium sp. NPDC048908, assembly GCF_043197955.1. NCBI lineage: Bacteria > Bacillati > Actinomycetota > Actinomycetes > Mycobacteriales > Mycobacteriaceae > Mycobacterium > Mycobacterium sp. NPDC048908. The sequence goes on from NZ_JBICUE010000002.1 coordinate 560,576, forward strand.
ACTGCATTTCGTGTCCACTGGCGGACATGGTCAGCTCCGCAACGGCCATCACGCCAGCGTTGTTGACCAGGATGTCGAGCGGCCCAGTCCATGATGCGACGAAGGCTCGCACACTGGTGAGGTCGGCCAGTTCCAATGCGCCGACCGTGACCCCGCGGTTGCCGGTGCTCGCCGCGATGTCCGCGGCCACACGTTCGCCTGCTGCCGTATTGCGTACCGCGAGCGTGACCGCCGCACCAGCGCTCGCCAGCGCCCGCGCGGTCTCGACGCCGATGCCCGACGATGCGCCTGTGACGATGGCGCGCTTACCGGACAGATCGACGCCGGCAATGACGTCCGCGGCGGTCGACGAGAAGCCGAAGGGTGTGGTGATCACGCCAACACTCCGGCGATCGTCGCCTCGGCCTGCGCCGCGATGCGCGCGACGAGTGCGCTCGCGGAGTCCGATCCGGTGACCAGATCGACGGCTTCTCCCGCCCAGATCGGCAGATAGTCGCGGTCGCCACGCTCGGCGGCGGCGCGGAACTCGGCCAGCGCGCCCTGATCGGACTCCAATTCCGTTTCTCGTCCATCCCAGATGTCGGTGAAGCGGTTGCGCAGAGTACGCGCCGGATAACGGGCGGGCCAGCCCGCATGTGTGGCGATGTCCAGCACGCGGCCGCGGACGGTGTCAGAAGCTGCCGCCTCGGTGATCGCCTTCACCTCCTCGGGGTCGAGCAAGGCTTCGGTGGTGGCCTCGAACCTGGTGCCGATCATGGCGCCCGCGGCTCCCAGCATCAGTGCGGCCGCCAATCCGCGACCGTCTGCAATACCTCCCGCGGCCAGCACGGGTGTCGCGCCCGCAATGTTGACCACTGCGGGGACGAAGGGCAGCGTCGCGCGGCCTCCACAATGCCCGCCAGCCTCGGAGCCTTGTGCCACAACGACATTCGCACCGACGTCCAGTGCGCGCCGCGCCTCGTCCAGTGAGGTCACCTGCACCATCAGCGGAATGCCCGCGTCGAGGATTGTCTGCGCGAACGGGGCGGGATCGCCGAACGACAGCATGATCGCCGCCGGTGACCAGCTGATGGCCGCGTCGATCACGCGTTCGTCGATGGCCCACGTCAAAAAGCCGATGCCCCACGGCTTCGACGTCGCCGCCCGAGTCAAACCGCATTCGCGGTCCAGCCACTCGAGGTCGCCGCGGCCCGCGCCGACGAGGCCAAGGCCGCCGCCGTCGGACACCGCACCTGCCAGCGCGCCGCCCGACACGCCGCCCATCGGCGCCAGCACAACGGGATGCTCGATGCCGAACAGTGTCGTCAGTGCCGTGCGCAGCGCCATGATTTTGAACTGTAGGCGTCGTTGCTAGCGCAGCCGCAGGCCCCTCGGGGTGCGCGCGAACCCGGCGCCGAGCAGCGACTCATGCACGGTGGCGCGCTCACCTTCTGCGACGGGCTCCAGCACCGACACGCCGTTGACCTTCTCGACGAGTAGTGAACCGATGCGCCCCGCACTCACCAGATCGGTCAGCGCCGCCGCGGCCGCTGCATGCGCATCGACGTCATCGATGAAACTCAGCAGCGAGCGCCCACCGCGTTCCAGGAACCAGACAAGCTCGCCGTCGACGATCGCGACCAGCGCGCCGGCCTTGCGGCCCGGTCGGTGCGCCACGTCGTCGTCGCCGGACTTGCGCGTTGGCCACGGCAGCGCGGCGCCGTACGGGTTGGCAGGATCGGCGGCCGCGAGGACCACCGCGTGGTACTCACGGCGGTCTTGGTCGACGCCGTCGAGATACGACCGGAGACGGTCCACGGTCGACGCGACGGCGAACTGCGCGCCGCCAAGGGATTCAACGAAGTAGCCGCGCTGGCAGCGGCCCGCCTCCTCAAAGGCCGTGAGCACCTTGTACAACATCGCGAAGCCGCCGGGCACCTCCTCGGCCCCGACCGCTCCCTTGGTCAAAACGCCGTGGCGACCGAGTAACAGCTCGGCCTGGAAGTGCGCCCGCACCGTCGACTCCGGTTCGGCACTCGGCAGCGCCGACCACCTGCCCGCCACCGTCGGGTCGGAAGTGCGGGCTTGGGCATGCGCGACGCTGTAGCGGCTCAGCCGTGGCGGCCGCTGCCGTTGCCGGTGCGCCGGTGTGCCGCGGCGCCCCGTCGATCTGCGGCTGCCTGACAGCATCGCGCGGACCGGTGCGAACGTATCGCCGCCGACCCAGCCAGCCCAGATCAGCTCCCAGAGCGCCTCTTTGAACTTCTCGGTGTCCGACTCGGCGAGCTGGCGGAAGAAATACGCACCGCCGCCACCGAGAGTGGCCATGATCGCCCGATGCGTGTCGGTGAACTCGAGCTCGGTCGGCGGGGCCAAGGTCAACGGTGCCGATTCGGCGGGATGAAAGGCGATCCAGCCGTCACCGCCGCCGATCTGGCCGACGCCCGACCAGGTGACCTCCCCCGAAGCGAGCAGTTCGTCGAGCATCGCGGGCTGATAGTCGCGCACCCGCTGCCCGAACACCAGCGGCTCGACCGCGGATGCCGGCATCGGCACACCGGCCAACTGGTCGATCACCGACGCCAGGCCGTCGATACCCGAATTGTGCGAGCCCACCTGCTGCCAGGACGGCAGGAACCGACCGTAAGCCGCGGTGCTGACCGGTTCGACCTGAGCCCGCAGCGCGGCCAACGACCGGCGGCGCAGGATCTTCAACACGTCCGCGTCACACCATTCGGTGGAATCGACCACTGAGTCCGATGTCGCCGCCGTAGCGGCTCCGGACGTGAACTCGCCGCGAATCAGCTTGCCGTCGATGGCCATCCGACCAAGCACGTCGGCGGTCACCCGCAGGCCGAGGCCGAACCGGACCGCGGCGTCGTGGGTGGTGAACGGTCCGCGGGTGCGCGCATAGCGGCCCAGCAATTCGCCCAGCGGGTCATCGACGGACTCGGTGAACGCCATCGGTACGCCCACCGGTACCGCCACCCCGACACCGTCGCGCAACAGGCCGATGTCTTCGATTGTGGCCCACCACTTTTGGTCGGCGAACGATACCTGCAGCACCCGCCTGGCGGCCTGTAAGCCGTCCAGCCAGGCGCCGACTTCTGTGGTGGTGCAGCGGTCGGCGATCTCTTGTTCGGTCAGCGGGCCGAGGATCCGCAGCAGGTCCGCGATGCCCTCGGCGTCACGGGCCAACCGGTCGGCGGCCAGGTGCTGCAGCTGTCGGGTGGTGGTCGCGATGACCTGCGGATCGAGCAATTCCCGCAACTCGACCCGGCCGAGCAGTTCGGCGAGCAACACGCTGTCCAGCGAAAGGGCCGCGGCGCGACGCTCGGCCAGCGGGCTGTCGCCCTCGTACATGAACGCGCCGACGTAGCCGAACAGCAGTGACGCGGCGAACGGCGACGGAGTCGCGGTCTCCACTTCGACCACGCGCAGCCGGCGCTGGGCCACTCGGTGCATCAGCGCGGTCAGTGCGGGCACGTCGTAGACGTCCTGCAGGCACTCCCGCACCGCCTCCAGCACGATGGGGAAGTCCGGGTACTTGCGCGCGACATCGAGCAGTTGGGCGGCGCGTTGCCGTTGATGCCACAGCGGTGACCGCTTACCGGGGTGCCTGCGCGGCAAAAGCAATGCGCGCGCGGCGCATTCGCGGAACCGTGAGGCGAACAGTGCCGAGCCGCCCACCTCGGCAGTGACGATGGGTTCGATTTCGTCGGCGTCGAAGACGAACAGGTCGGCGCCTGGCGCGGCGTCTTCGGTGTCGGGTAGTCGGACGATGATGCCGTCGTCGGACGCCGTCGGCTTCTCATCGATGCCGTAGCGTTCGCGCAGTCGACGGGACACCGCCAACGCGAGCGGCCCGTGTACCCGAAGTCCATAGGGGGAGTGCAGGATCACTCGCCAGTCACCGAGTTCGTCGCGGAACCGTTCGACCATCAACGTGGTGTCGCTGGGCACGGTGCCTGTCGCCTGCCGCTGGTCATCCAGTAGCCGCCACAGATTGTCGGAGGCGAACTGATCGAAACCCATTGCCTGGCAACGTTCTATGAATTGGTCATGGCCGAGGCCCGCGAGCTCACCTGTGAACGCACCGACGGCGGCGCCCAACTCGGCTGGCCTGCCGACACCGTCGCCTTTCCAGAACGGTAAGCGCGCGGGCTGACCCGGTGCCGGAATGACCAACACGCGGTCGTGGGTGATCTCGGTGATCCGCCAACTGGTCGCTCCCAGCGAGATCACGTCACCTGGACGGGACTCGTAGACCATTTCTTCATCGAGTTCCCCTACGCGCGAGGGCTTTTCGGAATCGGTAGCCAGATAGACGGTGAACAGCCCGCGATCAGGGATGGCGCCGCCGGATGTGACCGCCAGCCGCTGTGCACCCGGCCGGGCGGTCAGCGTCCCCGCGTCCCGGTCGTACACCAGCCGCGGCCGCAGTTCGGCGAACTCGGTGGACGGGTACTTGCCGGAAAGCAGATCCAACGTCGCCTCGAATGCGCTGCGCGGCAAGGTCGCAAACGGGGCGCTGCGACGCACCGCGTCGAACCAGCGGTCGGCGTCGATGGGCTCGAGCGCGCACGCGGCGACGGTGTGCTGGGCGAGCACGTCGAGCGGATTGGTCGGCACATGCATGGTCTCGATTTCGCCCGCCAGCATCCGCTTCACGGTCACCGCGCAGCCGATCAAGTCGGTGCGGTGCTTGGGGAACAGCACGCCCTGCGAGATCTCGCCGACCTGGTGGCCTGCCCGGCCGATCCTCTGCAGTCCGCTGGCCACCGACGGCGGTGCCTCGACCTGGATCACCAGATCGACCGCACCCATGTCGATGCCCAACTCCAAGCTGGAGGTGGCGACTACGGCGCGCAGCCGCCCGCTCTTCAGGTCATCTTCGACCTGGGCGCGCTGCTCCTTGCTGACCGAGCCGTGATGCGCGCGGGCCAGCAGGGTCGGCGCCCCGTGCGATTGGCCGCTTGCCATCAGCTGCGCTGGCGAACCGCCGCCGACCTGTGGATTGCGCCCATCGGGCAGCTCGATGCCTGACCGCTCGGCGTGAATCTCGTTGAGCCGCGAGGTGAGCCGCTCGGCCAGCCGGCGCGAGTTGGCGAACACGATGGAACTGCGGTGAGTTTCGATCAGGTCGACGATCCGCGCCTCGACATCCGGCCAGATCGAGTTGTTCTCCAGGTTCGCCATGTCGGGCACCGGCACCTGCACGGACAGGTCGAAGGTTTTGGCGGCGGGCGGCGCGACGATGGTGGTCCTGGCCTGTCCCGACAGAAACCGCGCGACCTCCTCGGGTGGTCGAACGGTGGCCGAAAGCCCGATGCGCTGCGCGGGGGCGGCCAGAATCTGGTCGAGCCGCTCCAGCGACAGCGCCAGGTGGGCGCCGCGTTTGGTGCCAGCGACCGCGTGCACCTCGTCGACGATGACCGTCCGCACGTCGGCCAGCGTCTCGCGCGCCGCCGATGTCAGCATCAAGAACAGCGACTCAGGCGTGGTGATCAGGACGTCCGGCGGATTGGTGATCAATGCCCTTCGCTGGGCGGGCGGGGTGTCACCGGATCGCACACCCACGCTGATGGCAAGGGCGGTGAGACCGCGGCGTTCGGCCACCCGGCCGACGCCGATCAGCGGCGTGCGCAGGTTGCGCTCGACGTCGACGGCCAGCGCCTTCAGCGGCGACACGTACAGCACCTTGGTGCCCGCTCCCGCCGGTTTCGGCTCCGACGACGCCAGTTGGTCGATGGCCCACAGGAACGCGGCCAGCGTCTTACCGGAGCCAGTCGGGGCGATGACCAGCGTGTTGTCCCCGTCGGCGATGGCCGACCACGCCTGCGCCTGCGCCGCGGTGGGCTCGGCGAACGTGCCCGTGAACCATTCGCGGGTCAGCGCGCTGAAGCGTTCCAGCGGGTCAGAGGTCATCTAGCCATGGTGCAGGAGGGCACCGACAGATTTCAGCGGTGCTCTGGGGCGACGGCTTCGCTCAGCGCAGAAGGGATGCCCGGCACCCTGCCGACCGCGTCGAGCAGCGCGTGCGCGCACGCCGCACCGACGTAGCCGGCATCCAGCGACGGATCGAGCAGACGTTGCCTGCACATCTCGAATGTGAACGCCAGCCAGCCGTAGATGGTGACGCGGAGATCGCGCTCGACCTTGGCGTCCATTCCGTCATCGACTGACTTGGTGATGCGCTCCATGATCCGGTTGACCTGCCGATTGTTGTCGACGTCTTCGATGCCGCGCAGCACCGGATCCGAGCTGCCGATGCCGACATAGGCGGCCCATGCACCGTGCGGATGCTCTTCGTCGTAGCGGACGTATGCCAGCACGCCCTCGCGAACCTGGTCGAACAGGCTCTGCCCCGGCTCGGGCGGGGTGCTGGTGGCCTCGAAAAGACGGTCACCCTCGGCGCGGATCACCTCCGCGAAGAACGTCCGCTTGTCGGGGAAGTAGTGGTACATCAACGCCCGCGACACGCCCGCTCGTTCGGCGATCTCGTCGATGCGGACCTCGTCGTACGGCCGCTCGCCGAACACCTCGGCGCCCAGCGCCAGCAGTTCGTTGCGGCGGTCGTCGGGCGACAGCCGCCGTCGGGACGGCGATGAGCCGCTTGCGCCAAGAGCGTCAGGCCCAGCCATGCCGCCATTCTAGTTAACACATGTACAACAGCGCTGCGCCTACTGTCGGTACGTGTCCGCGCGTGAATTGGCGTGCTCGGGACGGCCAGTCAGGTGCCGACCCGCCACCGCAACCACAACGGCTATCTGCTGCTGTGGGACGGCCAGGGCGTGCTCTTCGATCCTGGCGAGAGCACACAGCGTCAACTTCTGCTCGCCGGTGTCGCCGCCAGCAGCATCACCAGGTTGTGCCTCACCCATTTCCGCGGCGACCACTGTCTCGGCGTTCCCGTTGTGGTGCAACGCTTTTCGGCCGATGGTGTTCGCGTTAGTGATGGACACCCGGTTCTGTGACGCCGTCTACGCCCTGGCCGACGGTGTCGACATGTTGGTGATCGCGCACTTCTCGCAGGCTATCCCGACCTGAGTCGGCACCGCGAGGAGGCGGTCGGGGTTTTCGGTGGCGACGTTGTCGTCGCCGAGTGACCTGATGAGAATCCCGGTGTCCAAACGTCGATGAATCAGGTGCCCTTGACGTTGACCACCTGACGCAGCGTCGTGACCACCTCGACGAGATCCGCCGAATCAGCCATCACGACGTCGATGGGCTTGTAGGCATCGGGAATCTCGTCGACCCACGCCTCGCCGTGTCGGTACTCGATGCCGTTCATCCGCGCGGCGAGGTCCTCGGCGGTGAACCGGCGCCTTGCCTCGCTTCGAGAGAACCGGCGGCCCGCGCCGTGCGGTGCGCTGCACAGGCTGTCCGGGTTGCCCTTGCCTCGCACGATGTAGGACCGGGTGCCCATCGACCCCGGAATCACCCCCATCCGGCCCGGATGCGCGTCGACGGCCCCCTTGCGGGTGAGCCAAACCTCCTTGCCGCCATGCCGTTCCGGCGTCGTGTAGTTGTGATGGGTGTTGATCCGTTCCAACTCGACGTCGTCGGCGTCGACCTGCATCCAGTGCGCCAGCGCCTGGCCGAAGCGGTCCATCATCTCCTCGCGGTTGGCCAGCGCAAAGGCCTGCGCCCAGCGCAATTCTGCGATGTAGGTGTCGAATTCCGGGGTGCCCTCGGCCAGGTACGCCAGGTCGGCATTCGGCAGCGCGACGCCGCTGTTGCGGCACTGTTGCTTGGCCACGTTGATGTGCCGGGTGGCGATCTTGTTCCCGACGCCGCGCGATCCGGAGTGCAGGAACATCCAGACCGCATCGTCTTCGTCGAGGCACAATTCGACGAAATGGTTGCCCCCGCCGAGTGTTCCGAGCTGTTCGCGCCACTTCGGTGAATGGGACAGGTCGACGTCACCGTCGCGGGCCAGGCCTTCCAACGCCTCGACCCTGGCGGCCGTGAATGCATAGCGCTTCAGCGACTTGTTGTAGTTGCCTGCACTGAGCGGGATGGCGGATTCCAGCGAACGACGAAGCTGTGCGGTGTCCTTGCCTGCCAGATCGTCGGCCGTGAATCGGGTGCGGGCGGCGATCATTCCGCAGCCGATGTCCACTCCGACCGCGGCGGGGATGACGGCGCCCAGCGTCGGGATCACGGTTCCGACCGCCGCTCCCTTGCCGACATGCGCGTCAGGCATCAACGCCACGTGCGGATAGACAAACGGAAGCGCAGCCGTCTGCGCGGCCTGCTCGACCGTGCCTTGATCGATCTCACTGGCGAAATTGACGATCTTGTGACCGTCGATCGTTTGCATCATTTCCTTCCCCCGATTCCGAGGGTAGTCAGGCGCCGCGTTGAGCAGCACCTGATTTATCGGCTCGCCGGTGTGCTGGCGCGCGCCCAGGCGGTTGGCACGGCGGCGGAAGCAGCGCCTCGCGCCGTTGCACCGCCACCGTGGTGGGCGAATCGGTGCTCAGGTCGAGCTCCTCGCCGGCATGGCGAATGCTCAGGTGATGGTCTGGACCGTCCCGCAGCGTGTATGTCACATCCTCGTGCGTGACGTCGACGGTGAGCCGGAAGTTGCGCCACCGCAGGCGGAACCGCAGCCGGGAAATCCCGTCTGGCAGTTGAGGATTCAATGCGAGTTCGCCGTCGTCATCACGAAGGCCACCGAAGCCCGCGACCAGAGCCGTCCACGCCCCCGCCAACGACGCCATGTGCAGGCCGTCGCGGGTGTTGTGATGCAGGTCGCGCAGATCGATCAACGCGGCTTCATACAGGTAGTCGTGGGCCAATTCCAGATGCCCGACTTCAGCGCACATCACCGCCTGGGTGCAGGCCGACAGCGACGAATCTCTGGTGGTGCGCCGCTCGTAGTAGTCGACGTTGCGCGCCTTCTGCTCAGGAGTGAATTCGCCACTGCGCCAGTGCATTGCCAGAACAAGGTCAGCCTGCTTGATGACCTGCGACGGGTACAGCCGCACGTACGCCTCGTTCAGCAGCAGCGGATACTCGGTATTGTCCGTGAAGTTCCACTCGCGCAGCGTCGTGAAGCCTTCGCACTGTTGGTGGACGCCGAGCTCCTTGTCGAACGGGAGGTGCGCCGCTGCGGCCGCGTCGCGCCAGGCGGCGGTCTCCTCCGACCCGACCCCCAGCGCGAGTGCTGCGTCGGGGTGCCGGTTGCAGGCCTCGACTGCAGTCCGAAGGTTGTGTGCCGCCATGAGATTGGTGAACACATTGTCCCTGACGACGGCCGTGTACTCGTCGGGACCGGTCACCCCGTCGAGATGCCACACTCCGTGCCGGTCGTGGTGCCCCAACGACATCCACAGCCGTGCAGTGTCCACCAGCACCTCCAGACCGCAGTCTGCCTCCAGCGAATCATCGCCCGTGACGGTGCGATACAGCTCGAAGGCCATCGCGATGTCGGCGTTGATGTGCCAGGCGGCGGTGCCTGCGGGCCAGTAAGCGGAGCACTCCTGGCCACGGATGGTCCGCCAGGGGAACGCGGCGCCGGCCAGATCCAGTTCCGCCGCGCGTTCGCGGGCCAAATCCAGGGTCGATGCCCGCCAACGCAACGCGTCCGCCGCGGCACGCGGCGCGGTGTAGGTCAACACAGGCAGTACAAATCCTTCGGTGTCCCAGAAGGTGTGACCGTCGTAGCCCGTTCCGGTCAGACCTTTGCCAGGAATCGCGCGGCGCTCGGCCCGAGCGCTGGCCTGCAATACGTGAAACAGTCCGAAGCGCACGGCCTGCTGACAGTCTGCGTCGCCCTCGACCTCGACGTCCGCGCAGTCCCAGAAATCGTCGAGGAAGTCCCGCTGCGCCTCGAGCAGCCCTTCCCACCCGCAGTACTGGGCACCGGCGACCGCGCCAAGCACCTGGTCGCGCAGTGCGGGCCGGGAGCGCAGGCTCGACCACCCGTAGGCGAGGAACTTCACGATGCGCAGTTGTTGTCCCGGTCGCAGCCCGCAGATGATCGTCGTTCGTGCCCAGTCCTCGCCGGCATCGGTGTCGACTTCGACGCGGCCAGGCACCTCGATCTGGTGTTCCATTGCCGCGGCCATCATCAAGCAACTGCTGCGGGTCCGGTGCACGAGCAGCGCGCCCCGGCTGCCTGCATCGTGCTGAACCGCCTCCAGCGGATTCAACAGCATGGCCGCTACCCGGGGATCGTCAGACGGCGTCGGCTGATCCTCGTTGGCTACCAGCTCGGATTGCACAGTCATCCGTGCGGATTCGTCGACGGCCTCCACGATGTATTCGATGGCCGCCACACCGCGTTGGGCCAAAGACACGAGTCGTGTCGAACGCAGCTTCACCCGCCTGCCAACGGGGGATGTCCAGCACACATTTCGGGTCAGTGTGCCCGCGCGTAGGTCGAGGACGCGCTCGTGAGACTCGAGTTGGCCGTAGCGGACGTCGAACGGTTCATCGTCGACGAGCAGTCGCAGGATCTTGCCGTTGGTGACGTCGACGACCGATTGGCCGTCCTCGGGATAGCCGTATCCCGCTTCGGCATACGGCAGAGGGCGCGTCTCGTAGAACGAGTTGAGGTAGGTGCCGGGCAACCCGTACGGCTCGCCTTCGTCGAGGTTACCGCGCAATCCGATGTGGCCGTTGGACAACGCGAACACCGACTCCGACTGCGCCAGTAGGTTGAGATCGAGCGTGGTCTCCCGCACGCACCACGGCTCGACGGGAAAAGTCTGCTCGGTGATCATCGGCCGGAGAGCAACTCGGCCAAGTCGGTCACGACAACGGTTGCGCCGTTGCGGCGCAACGCTTCTGCCTGGCCGACGCGGTCCACGCCGACCACGCAGCCGAAGTTGCCGCGCTTGCCCGCCTCGACGCCAGCCAGCGCGTCCTCGAAGACGGCCGCTTCTGCCGGCTTGACCCCCAGCAATTCACTGGCACGAAGGAAGGAGTCTGGCGCCGGCTTGCCGTCGATGTGTTCTTCCCGCATGGTCACGCCGTCGACCCGCTGTTGAACGAACTTGTCCAGACCGGTGAGTTCGAGCACTTCTCGCGTGTTGGCGCTGGACGATACGACCGCGACGGCCAGTCCGGCGGCGTCGACCTGCTCGAGATATCGCCGCGAACCTTCGAACACCTTCACCCCGTCCGTGCGCAACGTCTGATGGAACAGTTCGTTCTTGCGATTGCCGAGCCCGTGCACGGTTTCTGCCGACGGGTCGTCGTCCGGTGCGCCCTCCGGCAGCGTGATACCACGGGCGGTCAGAAATGACCGGACACCGTCCTCACGCTTCTTGCCGTCGATGTAGGTCAGATAGTCCGCGTCGATGTCGAATTCCACGAACTGTTCGCCGGCCTGATCGGCCCGGTCGCGCAGAAACGAGTCGAACATGGCCTTCCAGGCTCTCTTGTGCACGCTGGCAGTATCCGTCAGGACACCGTCGAGATCGAAAAGGCAGGCGCGCACGGAGTCCGGTAGTCCGAGCATGGTGCTAATTGTGCTGAAATTTGCGGCGCATTGCGAAGTCCGCTGATCGGGCGGGCACGACGCGAAGCGCGAGCAGGCCCAGGACCAGCACACACAACGCGGGGCCGCCGAACAGCACGACCGCTAGCAGCAGGCCGGTCGCAGACCCCGACAGTGCCGTCGCGAAGGCGAACGCGGCGATCACCCAGGACACGACGCAGGTGATCACCGCGATGGCGAGCGCTATGACGGAACTGGCCAATACGCCGTAGTGGGACGCACCACTGACCGCGAGCACGATCAGAACCGGGATGCCGATAATCGCGGCGGCCGTCAAGGAACCGGCCGCGGAACCGAGTTGGCGTGCGGCGGGCATCACCAGCGCGGCCGCCGCGATTGCGGCGACAACCACGCCGACCACTGCAAACACGCGCGAATTGCTGTTTTGCATGCGTGTAGAGTGACCCGCTCGTGCGGCATCAAAACGCGTGCGCGTACCGCCCCGGCTGGCCAGTGTCCGAAATGCCCACCTCTGGTAGCTCCAAGGTCGCTGCGGCCCACTTTGTCGCTGCGAACTGGGCACATCAACGTGTGTCGCGCGGCGGGGGGTCGGCCGGGCGCAGCTACTGTCCAGTGTCCGAAGTGCCTTGAACTGCCCTACCCGCGAAGTGGCGTGTGCCCCTCGAGTAGTGGGTTCATGCCCGCACTATCCGAAGTGCACCCCCTGTGCCAGCGGCAGCTCGGACGAGTAGTTCACGGTGTTGGTGGCGCGGCGCATGTATGCCTTCCACGCATCTGAACCCGATTCGCGGCCGCCGCCCGTCTGCTTCTCACCACCGAACGCGCCGCCGATCTCGGCACCCGACGTGCCGATGTTGACGTTGGCGATGCCACAGTCCGAGCCGTCGGCCGCCATGAAGCGCTCCGCCTCGCGCACGTCCAGCGTGAAGATGGCCGACGAAAGACCCTGCGGCACCGCATTGTTCAGCGCGATTGCCTCGTCAAGGTCGTCGTAGGTGAGCACGTAGAGAATCGGTGCGAACGTTTCCGAATGCACCACCGCCGTCTGCGACGGCATCCGCACCACCGCCGGGGCCACGTAGTAGGCGCTTTCGTCACCGACGTCATGGCGCTCGCCGCCGATCACCTCACCGCCGTCGGCTTTGGCCTGTTCCAATGCCCGCACCATGTCGCGGTACGCGGTCTCGTGGATGAGCGGGCCCACCAGCGTGCCCTCGGCCGCCGGATCGCCGACGGGCAACTGCCGGTAGGCGTTGACGATCCGTCCGACCAACTCGTCGGCGATCGATGAGTGCACGATCAGCCTGCGCAGCGTGGTGCACCGCTGGCCCGCCGTCCCCGCCGCCGAGAACACGATGCCGCGGACGGCGAGGTCGAGATCGGCCGACGGGGTCACGATCGCGGCGTTGTTGCCGCCGAGTTCCAATAACACCTTGCCGAACCGCTGCGCGACCCGCGGCCCGACCTGCTGGCCCATCCGCACCGACCCGGTGGCACTCAGCAGCGCCACCCGGGGATCGTCGACCAGTCGTTCGCCGACCTCGCGGCCGCCCTGCACCAGCCGACAGACCTCCGGCGGCGCTCCGGCGTCGCTTGCCGCGCGTTCGGCAAGCGTCTGACACGCCAGCGCGGTGAGCGGCGTCAGCTCCGAAGGCTTCCACACCACGGTGTCTCCGCACACCAACGCGATCGCGGTGTTCCACGCCCAGACCGCGACGGGGAAATTGAACGCGGTGATCACGCCGACGACGCCGAGCGGATGCCAGGTCTCCATCAGGCGATGGCCAGGCCGCTCTGACGCGATCGTCTTGCCGTACAACTGTCGCGACAGACCGACCGCGAACTCGCAGATGTCGATCATCTCCTGGACTTCGCCGAGGGCCTCAGACGTGATCTTGCCCGCCTCGATCGTGACCAGCGTCGCGAGGTCGGCCTTGTGCTCGATGAGCAGTTCGCCCAGTCGGGCCACCACGGCGCCGCGTGCCGGCGCGGGCGTGCTGCGCCATGTTGTAAATGCTTGCGCCGCTTGGCTTATCGCGGCATCCGCCTGCTCCGGTGTGGACTCGGAGACAGTGAACAGCACCTCACCGGTGATCGGCGTGCTGGCCTGCAATCCAACACCGCCGGGCTCGCCGAGGGGCGTGCTGGAGCCGATGGCGCTCAGCGCGTCACGCGCCCGGGCGCGCAGGTCGTCGGCCGTCGGAAGCTTGATCGACTGAATCGTGGTCATGATGATGCGACTTTCTCGTAGAGCTCGTACGGGTCGTGGATGTGGTGGCCGATTTGACCGGCCAGCCAGTGCAGGGTGTAGTGCGACGTATCGTCCGCCTCGGCCGCCCTGCTGTCGGTGTCGAGGTTGGACCGGAAGATGCCCGCCGCAGACGCGGGCAGGAAGTCTTCGTACACAACGGGTTTCGTAGGGTCACCGCCGTGGTAGTAGGCCAGTCCGGCGGCCGCCATCGCCTCATCGGTGGCCGGAAAGTAGTCTCCCCACACGGCGGCCGGATCTGGTGTCGACATCGCGGCGTCGTAGCGTGCCCGGCCCAGCGGGGTCAAGGCCACCCCGCGAGCCTCGACCTCGCCGAACCGCACACGCAGCGTGCCGTGAGACACCGTGCCGTCGGCGGCACGGAACAACCGCGGCTCGGCCAGCGCGCGAAATGACGTCTGGCGCAACAACACGTCGGGTCCATGCCAGGCCGGCGGGCCCTGGATGGCGTCGATCATCGTGATGCCACGCGCGGTCATCCGCCGGTACAACTCGTCGATGTCGAGCACTCGTGGCGTCAGATGGTTGATGTGGGTGCTGCGCACCCCCGCGATGTCCGCGGCCACCGCCGACACATCGGCCAACTCGTCGTGCCAGCCGCGGTCGATCGGCTCACGGGAGAGCGCGAACGCGGCAACCGCATCCGCGACGAACCGTCGCGCCCGCGCCCCATCAGCACCGCCGTCGACGGCGATGTGCCGGGCCTCCGCGATCAGTGCCGGGTCGAACAACTGCCGCGCGCCGACGAACCGCTCGACGCGGGCCCGTAGGTCGGGGGAGAAGAACCGCTCATCTGCGGTCGCCAGCATCGAGGTGAACACCCGGAACGGGTTGTGCGCCAGTTGCGCGCTGTCGATGGGCCGAAACGCGGTCGACACGACGGGAACCGGCGACGCCGCGTCGCGCAGGTCGTAGTAGCCGACCGGGAACATCCCGAACGCGGCGAACAAATCCGCGACCTCGGCGAGTTCACGCGCGCTGCCGACCCGGATCGCGCCGTGGCGTTCCGCCGTCACCCGGTCCAACGAGCCGAGTCGCTCGTCCCCGCCCAGTTCACGGTTCACCGCGGTGCTGACTTCGCGGTTCACCGCGGTGCTGACTTCGACCAGCGCGTTGTACGCGGGCACCTCGGCGCCGTAGAGGCGCGACAGAGCAGCCGCGAATTCGGCGCGCAGCCGCCACGTTTCCCAGAAATCGGAGCGCCGGGTCATTTCGACGACCGCCTTGGATAGGGTGCCGCCATGAGCGAACCGCTCGACGAGATCGATCGCACCCTGGCGCGTGAACTGGTGGCCGACGGACGCGCCACGCTGGCGCATCTCGCTGCGGTGGCCGGATTGTCGGTATCGGCTGTCCAGTCCCGGGTCCGCCGACTGGAGTCGCGCGGCGTCGTCACCGGGTACTCGGCGCGGATCAACCCCGAAGCCATCGGGCACATGCTGTCCGCGTTCGTGGCCATCACTCCTCTTGATCCTTCCCAACCCGATGATGCGCCCGCGCGGCTCGAACACATCGCGGAAATCGAGTCCTGTTACTCGGTGGCAGGTGAAGAGAGCTACATCCTGCTGGTGCGTGTCGAGTCGGCGCGGGCGCTCGAAGACTTGCTGCAACGGATCCGGACGGCGGCGAACGTGCGGACTCGAAGCACGATCATCCTACAGACTTTTTACGCAGGACGCGACTTCGTACCGTAATAGTTACGGTCAGATGGTCTAGTCACCGTAAATAATCTGTTAAGATGGCCTTATGACTGCCGTCCTGACACCTGCTGCCCTGCGCCCCGACGACGTCCGTGACGTGTTGGCCCGCAGCATCCTGGCCGATGGGCTCGACTTCGTTCTCGACATCGACCGCTCATCGGGCTCCTATCTGGTCGACGCCCGCACCGGCGAGCGATATCTCGACATGTTCACGTTCTTCGCCTCGTCGGCGCTCGGCATGAACCACCCGGGCCTCGCCGACGACGACGATTTCCGCGCCGAGTTGGCGCAGGCCGCGGTCAACAAGCCAAGCAACTCCGACGTCTACAGCGTGCCGATGGCCCGCTTCGTCGACACCTTCGCCAGGGTGCTCGGCGATCCCGCGCTGCCGCACCTGTTCTTCGTCGACGGGGGAGCGTTGGCCGTCGAAAATGCCCTCAAGGTGGCGTTCGACTGGAAGAGCCGACACAACGAGGCACACGGCATAGATCCCGAACTCGGCACCAAGGTGCTGCACCTGCGCGGCGCCTTCCATGGCCGCAGCGGCTACACCCTGTCGCTGACCAACACCGACCCCAACAAGGTGGCCCGGTTCCCGAAGTTCGACTGGCCGCGCATCGACGCGCCCTATCTCAGGCCCGGTGTCGACATGGACGCCGTCGAAGCGCAATCGCTGGCGCAGGCGCGCGCGGCGTTCGAGGCGCATCCGCACGACATCGCCTGCTTCATCGCCGAGCCCATCCAGGGGGAGGGCGGTGACCGGCATTTCCGGCCGGAGTTCTTCGCCGCGATGCGTGACCTGTGCGACGAGTTCGACGCGCTTCTCGTCTTCGACGAGGTGCAGACCGGCTGCGGGCTGACCGGAACCGCCTGGGCCTACCAGCAATTGGGTGTTGCGCCCGACGTGGTTGCCTTCGGCAAGAAGACACAGGTATGCGGCATCATGGCCGGCCGCCGGGTCGACGAGGTGCGCGACAACGTGTTCGCCGTCAGTTCCCGGATCAATTCCACCTGGGGCGGCAACTTGGTCGACATGGTGCGCTCGCGGCGCATCCTGGAGATCATCGAGTCCGAGGAGTTGATGGTGCGCGCCGCCAAGGCCGGACGCTATCTAGTGGACCAGCTGGATGCGCTGGCCGCCGAATTCCCCGGGTTGGTGTTGGACGTCCGCGGCCGCGGTTTGATGTGTGCGTTCAGCCTGCCGGGCGGCGCCGAGCGCGACGAGCTGATCCGCAGGCTCTGGGATCGCCGCGTCATCATGCTCGCCAGCGGCCCCGACAGCGTGCGGTTCCGCCCGGCGCTGACGGTGTCGCGCGACGAGATCGACACCGCGGTGGCAGCGGTGCGCGAGGTGCTCACGCAGATGCGGTGAGGCGGCGGATGGTCGACCGGAGCCGCGGCAGTTCGGCTCGGCCGACGAGTTCGCAGCCGTGCAACTCCGCGAGTTTGCGTGCCGCAGCGGTGAATTCGTGGTTGGTGACCACCATGGTCTTGACGCAGTCCTGCATGGGAGCGCCAGCCACCACCTCCTGTATGGCGCTGGTGCCCACCGGACGCGACTGCCGTTTGCATTGAATGGCAATGCGATTGGGCCTCCTGCCGACGATGATGTCGACACCCCAGTCGCCGGTGATCGAGGTCATGATCACCGGGACTCCGCAGGACCGCACCACCCGCGCGACGTAATCCTCGAATTCAGTCCCCGACATTCCCGCGGCGACGTCGTCGCGGGTGCTGATGCCGATGAACGCTCCGCGCAGGAAGTGTGGCACCGCCGCGACAACCGCTGGTGCGACGGCCCCGACCGCCAGGCTCCACACCAGGGGGACGCCGAGAAGGTATGCGGCGATGCCGGATACGACGCCCGCGGCGCCGTACAGCTTGAGCCTCACGCGCGGAATGCTAAGACGGCGGGCTGACAGCACCGCTGGACTGTCCCGATAACGAACGTCTGATCAGCTTCGATGCCGCATGGTACTTAGCCGAGATAATCTGCACAGCATGACCGACGAGTTGACCGACCTCGAGGGGCAGAGGCCCGTCGAGCACGCTTTGGCGGGCGGTGAGCCGCAGCGTGTCGGTTGGTTCCGGTTCTATTTCGCCGATGAGCGCTGGGAGTGGTCACCTCAAGTCGAGCGCATGCACGGCTACCAGCCAGGAACCATACAGCCGACCACGGATTTGGTGCTGTCGCACAAGCATCCCGACGATTACGGGCAGGTCGCCGCCACGCTGGACGAGATCCGGCGCACCGCAGGCGCGTTCTCCACGCGGCACCGCATCGTCGACACCCACGGCGACGTTCACGACGTAGTGGTCGTTGGCGACCAGATCTTCGACGAGGCCGGCGCGGTTGTCGGCACGCACGGCTTCTACATCGACGTCAGCCCAGCGGCTACCCGCGCCCACGATGAGCGACTCAGCGAGGCGGTCGCCGAGATCGCCCAGGCCCGCAGCGGTATCGAGCAGGCCAAGGGGATGTTGATGCTGGTCTACCGGATCAGCGCCGATTCGGCCTTCGAACTGCTGAAGTGGCGCTCGCAGGAAACCAACACCAAGTTGCGCGCGCTCGCCGAGCAAATCGTGCACGACTTCCTTGATCTTCCATACGACGAGGTGCTGCCTGCCCGGTCGGTCTACGACAGACTGCTGCTGACCGCGCATTTACGCGTCGGATCCTGAGGTTTATTCGCTCTCCGGACAGGGAAAACAGCACCCACATCGGGGTGAATTGGGTTCTAGCAGCGAATTTCGGGGAGTGTCTTGGTGACTGTGTATCACAACCCCAACGACTTGCGTCACGACAACGCCAATGTGCGCGAGGCCATGCGCTTCGGCGTGCTCATTACGGCGTCCGGGGTGGCGTTTCTGGTCTTCGCCGCGCTGTGGCTGAGCACCTGCCACGGCGCCACCGCGGACACGGCAGCCTGCGGCGTTCCGCAGCGGACCCTGCTGGCCGTCGGTGCGCCGTCCATCCTTTTGCTCGGCGCGGTGTGGGCCTTCGTCCGCACCTATCAACAGTGGCGCAACCGCCAGACCTGGTGGGCGTGGCAGGGCGCGGGATGGTTCCTGCTCGCCTTGATGGGGCTGGTATCGACGTTGAGCATGCCGGCGTTGGCCGGGCCCGCCCTGTTCGGTGGCTGACCGAGGCCTAAATCGGGAATCAGCGGATATCTCGCTGGAGTGAGACTCGGAGTGCTGGACGTCGGTTCGAACGCGGCGCAGTTGCAGATCGTCGACGTGACCGTGGGCGGGCCACCATAGCCCGCTCACGCGATCAAGGAACCGACCGTGCTCGGCGAGGAGATGATGCCGGACGGCGCCATCGGTCAGCCGGGTGTTGACCGTGTGTGCGCCGCGGTGGCACGCGCCGTCGAGACCGCCGAGCGGCAGGCGATCGACATGCTGTACGCCTTCGTGACCTCCGCGATACGGGACGCCGTGAACCGCGACGAGGTGCTCGACCAAATCCAGAACTCGGCGGGCATCCGGCCGCAGTACCTGTCCGGCGACGCGGAGGCCCGTCTCACCTACCTCGCTGTGCACCGCTGGTACGGGTGGCCCGACTGTGCGGTGCGGCGCCGCAACGAAAGGGCCCGTTCGTTCGGCGGGGGCTGACCCGCAGCGATGTCCAGAAGTGGATTCCGCGATTGGCCAGGATGTCGGCCCCGAGCGCGCCAGACTGCGCGGCATCTCGCTGCCCCGCGACCGGCAGATCCTGGCAGGCGCGATGGTAGCCGACCTGACCATGTCCACGCTCGACGTCGAGTCGCTGGACCTGTCCGTGGGCACTGCGTGAGGGAATCGTGCTGCGCCACCTGGAATCGATTGCGACGAGTGGCCGAAGATTCGCCAAACCATCCTGGATCCCAACATTCTCGTGCTCGCGACACCGATCTGGGTGGGCCATCCGTGCAGCATCGCGCAGCGGGTGCTCGAGCGTTTGGATGCCGAGTTGTCCAACACCGACGGCGCCGGACGATGGTCGGCAAGGTCGCGCTCGTCGCGGTGGTAGGAAACGAGGACGGCGCCCACAAGGTCATCGCCGACATGTTCCAGGGGCTCAACGACATTGGCTTCTCCATCGCGTCGCAAGCCGGGACTTACTGGACTGGCGAGGCCATGCAGTCGAGGAACTACGACGACCTCGATGAGGTGCCCGAGGCCGTGGCCAAGACCACCGCTTCGGCCGCCCGCAACGCCGCCCATCTTGCGGCCGTGCTCCGGGGTGAACCGTATCCGCCGAACACGTGACGTTGCCGCCCGGTAGTTCTACCGTTGAAATCAGCCCATGTTTGGCGGGCGTAGGTATCCGAGAGAGGAGTACCGATGAAAGGCCCGAAAGATCCTGTTGACCACGCAAGGACGACGCGGCCGCATGCAGGCGAGTCGATGAAAGACAACAAGATCATGCCGGGGCTGATCGTGATCGGTGTCGCGCTGGTACTTTTCGTGTCCGCACTCGCCGCGCACGCCTCGGCGCATCACAACGTCGGAATCGGTCTCGGCCTCACGTCTCTTGTGCTGTTTGTGATCGGGGGCGGCTGGCTGCTGGTGGAACACCTGCGGGTCCGCCGTATCGAAGAGCGTTGGTATGCAGAGCATCCCGATGCCCATCGGCAACGCCCCAGCAGCTGAGCCCCAGCAGCTGACCGGACGAAAAAGGCCCAGCCGATTCGGCTGGGCCTTTTTCGCGTCAGCTAGTGCTGCTCGGATTCCTGACGCTTCTCGGCGGCCTTCGCGCCGCCGCGAGCCGATTCCGCTTCGGCTTCCTTGCGAGCGGCGTCCCTCTGGGCGTCGGCCTTGTCCTGCTGAGCCTTGCCCTCGCGGGTCAGGTCGTCACGGCCTGTAACGGTGCCGACCGCCTCCTTCGCTTTGCCCTTGACGCCCTCGACGGCGCCTTTGATGCCTTCTTCTGGGCCACTGTTCTTCTCGGTCATGCTTACCTTTCCGCTTTCGGCGTGGATCGGTTGTGCCCACTTCAGCGTGGGGCCCTCCGGGGCCGACAAGAGGTATCTCCCCCCGGGGCCGACAAGAGGTATCTCCCCTCGCTCGGCTGGCATTCCCGGCAGGCGGAGCGGCTAAACGCCTGTGTCGCGCAGCACGGGTGAATACCGGGTGAAGCCCGGCCGCAATCTGACCAGGTCGGAGCCGACGCGGGCGATGTCTTCCCAGGCGGCCACAAAGGTGTCCCGATGCCACCAGCGCATCAATGCGGCGATCATCGCGGGGGCGTCCGCCGCGGAGCGCTCATAGCCGAGAAAAGACGATCTCGTGTGCGGGCTCACCACCAGGCCCAGGACCCGCGGCGTGGGTGGGTCGTCGGCGAGCTCACCTGCGATGGTCACCCGGACATCGACCACCGTCCCCACCGGATGAGAGCCCGCATCGACGACACGCAGGCCCAGCACCTCACTCAGCAGCATGCCGGCCTCCCGGAATGCGTTTGATGATCCGGTCGCACATCCACCGTTCCATCCAGCCACTGTCCAGGACCATGTCGGTCGGCTTGAGCGCCACCACCACCCCCACCGACGCGACGAGATTCCACGGAATGGCTTGCAGCCGCGACCGCGGGGGATTGCCGCCGAATATGCGCGTGGCGACGACGTGGCCCGACAACAGCGAGGTCACCCGGGGCGCGTCGGCGCCTTGCGGAATGTCCTTATCGAACTCCACCCCCGCGAGCTCGAGGTCGTCGACGATACCCGCGGGATCGCCTGCGTCGTCAAGCAACTGGCGGTCCAACAGATGCAGGCGGGCGTCGAGCAGTCGGCCGCGATGGTCCTTGGCAGGAAGGCTCATTGACCGGCTCCCGTCACGATCATCAGCGGGATCGCGGCCACGGAGGCCGCCAAGATGATCACCAGATACACCGAGGCGAACATGTTCGTTACTCTCCCGTTGGTGTCGTCTCCCATGTACTGGGAATCATTGGCCACAATCAGAATCGGCAGATAGGTCAGCGGCAGCGCAATGGCCGAGAAGACCACCGAGTACTCGGTCACCATGATCGGGTCGACGCCGGTGTAGAGCACCGCGGCGCCGACGATGATCGTCACGATCATCACCACGTGGAACCTCGCGGCCTCCGCCGGACGCCGGAACTTCCCCCACGGCCAGCCGAGGAACTGGGCCAAGATGTAGCCCCCGGACAACGCTGTTTCCAACGCCGCGCCAAACGTCGCTGCGAGGATTCCGACGATCACGAACGCCAATAACAGCTTTCCGCCAGCGGCGACAACGGGCATCACCGTCTGTGACAGCGTGGTGACCTCAATTTGATTGGGCAGCAGAACGATGGTCGCGCAGGCAGCGATGGCGATCGACAACATCCCCCCGAGCGGGAAGCCGACCAACACATTGAGCCGCGACGTGCCCAGGTCCTTCTTGGTCCAGTGTTCCTCTACGGCCCCTGACGAGAAGAAGAACACTTCGTACGGTGTCATCGCGGCGCCGAACAGCGCGATCGCGAAGTACCAGTAGGTTGCCGCCGACTCCTGCTCTGGAATCACCGGCGACGTGACCTGGTGGGCCAGGCCGCCCCAGTTCGGGTGCAGCGCAAACACACTGACCGCGAAGACGATCAAGAAGAGGCCGAGCAGGCCGGTGACATTCTCCATGATCGAGAACTTGACGCGCCACACCACCACCCACACCCCGAACGCCGCAACCGGGATCCACATCGTCGTCCCGACGTCGGTCGCCAGTTGCAGGGCCAATGCGACGCCGCCGATCTCGGCGGTCAACGTCATCAGGTTGATGAACACCGATGCCGACAGGTTCGCCGCGGCGGCCCGCGGCCCGAGCCGCTCGCGGATGATCTCGAACGTCGCCCTGCCACTCACCGCGGCCACCCGACCGGCCATGTTGGCGTACAAGCAGATTCCAACCACACCGACGACCACCACCCAGACCAGCGCAAGGCCGAACCGCGATCCGACAACGGAATTGGTCACCAGGTCCCCGATGTCGACGAATCCGCCGATGGCGGTGAGGATTCCGAGCGCGACCGAGAAGATCTTCGACATCAGCGGTATCCGCTCTCGAGCGCATCGGCGGTCGCTCTCAGGTCGTCGCGAGCCTTCGCCGCGGGCGGAGTCGTTGCGACGTTTCGGACCATCGCACCCGCCGCGTTGAGCTGCGCGACGATGTCGTTCATCGACGCGGTGAGTGTGTGCTGGCGGTCGACGTCGATTGGATCCTCTGCCCGCAGCTTCGCGATACCCTTGTACGCCTTCACGACCTCATCGCGTGCGTCCGAGAGCTGGACGCTGACGAGCTGGTTCGTTGACCGTTGCCGGATCCACATGTCCAGCGCCAGGGCACCGCTGCGGGCGGCGGCGGTGGTCTCTTGCATGGACTGCGCCAGCTGGCCCGGCATGCCGTCGCGGTTGGCTGGGCAGCAAGTCAACAGGAGACCCAGCGCGACGAAGAGCACAACCAGGACAAGTCGTGCCCGCCAGCGCCGCGGGTGTTCATTCAGTTGTGCCATGGCGGCTCCTGTCAGCCCCTCAGCTTTTGACCACCATTCGCATCTGTCACGACAGGTCGACCTCGTCGTCATCGGGATCGAGCTCGACCGTCTCGAGTTGCTCTTGCCAATCGGCGGCCGTCGCCTCGAGCGGCGGGGTGTCCGGTGGCTCGGCCGCAGCCTCTTCGTCGAGCACCGGTTCCCTCACCGTCCTGCTCTGCTCGACCGCGTCGGCGACGGGCACGTCGTCGGCAAAGTCTTTGCTGTCTGGCATACCGGCCGGAATACCCCTTCTGATCTTGCCGAAAACCGGCTGACAGCATGGAGTCGTCCAGGATGCGAAAGGAGTGTAGCCACTTCGCGAAGAGTCGGTCACTCGGCCTTTACCTGAGAAGCGCTTCGGGTAAGCGGTTCGCATGTCGGAACCTGGTGCCAGCCGAAATGTGCTGGTGTGGCATGTGCATGGGTCTTGGACGGAGGCGTTCGTCGCTGGCAGGCATCGCTATCTCCTACCCGTCACCGACGCCAGGGATGCATACGGCCGCGGCTTGTGTGGCCGCAATTGGCCTACTGCACACGAGATTCCGTCGTCGCAGCTGCGCGTCGAAGACATCGATCTTGTGGTCTTGCAGCGAGCGGATGAGATCGAACTGGCGACGCGGTGGTTGGGTCGCAGACCCGGCATCGACGTTCCGGCGGTCTTCGTCGAACACAACGCGCCCCGGCCCTTCGCCGTCGACAGCGTGCACCCATTGGCGGCCCGCGACGACATCCCGCTGATCCACGTGACCGATTTCAACGAGTTGATGTGGGACAACGGCATGGCGCCGACACGCGTCATCAACCACGGCATCCCCGACCCCGGGCATCTGTACACCGGCGAGATCGCCGCGGCGGCCACCATGATCAACGAGCCGCGCAGGCGCTGGCGCACCGTCGGCGCCGATCTGCTGGACGAACTGTCACGACACGTTCGAATCGACGTGTGGGGCATGGCAAGTGAGGCGATGTCGCATGGGGGGCGAGTGTGCGGAAAAGGCGACGTGCAGGCGCCGCGGCTACTGCATCAGGTGGCCAGGCGGCGGGTTTACCTGCATACCGCGCGCTGGACCTCACTCGGTCTTTCCCTGATCGAGGCGATGTTCCTTGGCATGCCGGTGGTGGCGGTGGCATCCACCATGGCGCCGTTGGTGGTGCCCCAAGAGGCAGGGGTGGTCAGCGCCGACGTCGCAACGCTGGCCCATGCGCTGGAGGGATTCGTCACCGACTTCCCGGCCGCTTGCGCGGCGGGCAAGGCGGCGCGTGACTTCGCGATGACGCACTTCGCGCTCGACCGCTTTCTCGCCGAGTGGGACGACGTCATCGAAAACACATCCGGACAGCACTCGAAAGGAGGGTCCCGATGAAGATCGCCATGGTTTCTGAACATGCCAGTCCACTGGCGGTGCTCGGCGGCGCGGATGCCGGCGGGCAAAACGTGCACGTCGCAGAATTGTCGTCGGCGATGACCCGCCGTGGTCACACGGTGACGGTCTATACCCGGCGTGACGATCCCACGCTGCCGGAACGTGTCGAGATGCCGCAGGGATACACGGTGGTACATGTGCCGGCAGGACCCGCCGAACATCTGCCGAAGGACGAATTGCTCCGTCACATGGGTCCGTTCGCTCAATTTCTGGACGCGGAATGGAGCGTGGTCCGGCCAGACGTAGCGCACGCGCACTTCTGGATGTCGGGGATAGCGACTCAACTGGCGGCCCGCCATCTCGAACTGCCCGCGGTGCAAACGTTTCACGCGCTCGGCGTGGTGAAACGCAGGCATCAAGGTGCCAACGACACCAGTCCCAGCCAGCGGCAGCATCTGGAGGCCGCGGTGGCTCGCGGGGCATCATGGGTCGCTGCCACCTGCACCGACGAGGTTTTC
The DNA here is from genome assembly GCF_043197955.1 of Mycobacterium sp. NPDC048908. Taxonomy (NCBI): domain Bacteria; kingdom Bacillati; phylum Actinomycetota; class Actinomycetes; order Mycobacteriales; family Mycobacteriaceae; genus Mycobacterium; species Mycobacterium sp. NPDC048908. Next base: position 585,398 of record NZ_JBICUE010000002.1, read on the forward strand.
GAGTTGGTCAGGATGGGGCGATCGCGCGCCAGGATGTCCGTCGTGCCGTGCGGAGTGGACGTGGACGTGTTCACCCCTGACGGGCCTGTCGCACCGCGCGGCGACCGGCATCGCATCGTCAGCGTGGGAAGGTTCGTGCCCCGCAAGGGTTTCGACGTGGTCGTGAGGGCGCTACCCGCGATCCCCGACACTGAACTGGTCATCGTCGGTGGTCCGGAGAAGCCGGAGCTGAGTTCGGATCTCGAGGCGTGTCGGTTGTTGACCCTCGCCGACGAACTCGGCGTTGCCGACCGCGTACACCTGTACGGATCTGTTGCGCGCGGCGACATGCCCGCAATTCTGCGGTCGGCCGACGTGGTGGCGTGCACGCCATGGTACGAGCCGTTCGGCATTGTTCCGCTGGAGGCGATGGCGTGCGGTGTCCCGGTCGTCGCGTCTGCGGTCGGCGGGATGCTCGACACGGTCGTGCACGACGTGACCGGCCGACTGGTCAAGCCGAAGAGCCCCATTGACGTGGCCCTGGCGGTCAAACAACTGATGCGCGACGAGTTCCTGCGCCAAAGCCTGGGCGCCGCGGGTCGCGATCGCGCGAAGGCGCGCTATTCATGGGACCGAATCGCTGCTGACACCTTACGGATCTATGACCGGTTGGTGCCCGCCGAACAACCGGTGTCGGCCCCGTCGGCAGCGAAGCTCTCGTCGGGATGACGGCGTCATTGCGACTCCAGCACGGCCAGCGCTTGTTCCACACTGGCTGGCAGCGGTCTGCGTTCGTTGACGACATCCGGCAGCCGCAGGATCGCCTCGATGGCGGCTCGCGCGTGCTCGCGGTCCCTCAACGCGGCCTGCAGCAGCACCCGGGAGGCTTTGACGCAGTTGACCATTGGACGTCGCAGCCACGTGGTCAGAACCGCATTGCGCAGTGCGCGAGCGTCCTGTGCCGCGGTGCTTTCCCGCACAGTGGACGGCTGGTGGATCGCAGTGAGAGCTGGGCAGTAGCACAGATCCCAGCCGAGCGCCGCCATGTCGACGGCGAGCAATTCCTCTTCGCCCCGGAAGTGCAGGATCTCGCTGAAGCCGCCTGCGGACTCGAACGCCCGCTTGCGCACCATCGAGGCACAGCTCATGAAGCCGAGCACCGAGGGACCCGGCAGATCGGAGCGGCGGCCGAGTGGGCTGGCAGCCAACTGGGAGCTGAAGGGGTCTTCCCGGCGCTGCGGCCAGACCATTGTGCGCGCGGCGATCAGGCCCAGCGACGGGTACTGGTCGAACAGCGCGGCGCCGATCGCAGGGGACTCGGGTGTCCACCAGGAGTCGTCATCGCAGAACGCGACATACGGGGTGCGGGCAGCACAGACCCCGACGTTGCGGGCCACCGCCCCAAGGTTCTTCTCGAGCTCGATGACCCGCAGGCGGCCGGCGGACATGGCCGCGACGCGATTCATGACGGCCACGGAGTCGTCGCGGGAATCGTTGTCTACGAGAATGATTGGACACCGTGTGCTATCGAGAAGCTTGGCCACCGTCGTGGCGAGTTCGAGCGCGCGGTTGCGGCTGGCGATGACGAACGACGTGCTGGCCATGGCATCCATAACGGTGCCGCCTACCCACGGCAGCGGAGGACAAACACCAATGCATGAACTCAATCGCGTGATGGTGACGGGAGGCGGCGGGTTTCTCGGCGCCCACCTTTGCGCACGTCTGCTCGACGATGGGGCGGAGGTGTTCTGCGTCGACAACCTGTCCACCAGCGCTCCGACGGCGGCCAACGCGTTTCTCGGTAGGCCCAACTATCACTTCGTCCGGCACGACATCAGCGACCCGCTCACCGGCGCGCACATCGACGTCGACACGGTGCTGCACTTGGCCTCGCCGGCGTCACCGGTCGATTATTTGCGGCTGCCGGTCCAGACGTTGCGCACCGGCGCGCTCGGCACCGCCAATGCGCTTGACATCGCCGAGCGCTGCAAGGCACGCATGGTGTTGGCCTCGACCAGCGAGGTCTACGGTGACCCGTTACAACATCCGCAACCCGAAACCTATTGGGGCAACGTCAATCCTGTCGGCCCACGCAGCGTCTACGACGAGGCGAAGCGGTTCGCGGAGGCCTTGACGTTCGCGTATCGGCGAGTGCGCTCGGCCGATGTGGGCGTGGCGCGCATCTTCAACACTTACGGCCCTGGCATGCGCGCCGACGACGGCCGCATGGTCCCGACATTCTGCGAGCAGGCCCTCGCAGGAGAACCGATCACGGTCACCGGCCGCGGCCAACAGACCCGCTCACTGTGCTACGTCGATGACACTGTCGATGCGTTGGTCGCGCTCGCCCGATCCGATTACCCGGGCCCGGTCAATGTGGGAAACCCCCACGAGCTGTCGGTGCTGCACATCGCCGAACTCATCCGCGACCTCGCGGACAGCCAGTCGGAGATCCATTTCCTTCCCGCAGCCGAAGACGACCCGCAGCGACGCTGCCCGGATATCACCGTGGCCCGTGAACAGTTGCAGTGGCGGCCGCTGGTCGACTACCGGACGGGGTTGGAGCTCACCGTGAAATGGTTCCGCGCCCAGCGTGGCACGGAAATGTCGACATCCGCTGCGTTGCAGCGGAGTTAGGAGATCCGGCGTGCGCATACTCGGAATCAACGCGGTGTTCCACGACCCCGCCGCGGCGCTGGTCGTCGACGGTGAAATCGTCGCAGCGGCGGAAGAGGAACGGTTCTCGCGACGCAAGCACGGCAAACAGGCAGTGCCGTTCTCCACCTGGGAGCTGCCGATCCAGTCGGCGCAATGGTGTCTTGTGCAGGCCGGGCTGCGCCCGTGCGACCTTGATGCCGTTGGGTATTCGTACGACCCACGCCTGATGCAGGGGGCCGACACCACCGACGGCGGACTGGACCGCGACTGGGAATATCTGCGCACCATGTACGCCGAGCGGGCACCGCAGTTCCTGCGGTCCGCGCTACCCGGACTCGACCCCGGGATCGTGCGGCACGTTCGCCATCACGTCGCGCACGCGGCGTCCAGCGCGTTGGCGTCGCCGCACCCCGACTGTGCGGTGCTGGTCGTCGACGGCCGCGGCGAGCGCACTTCGATGTTGGCGGGCAGCTTCACAGACAGCAAGATCGACGTCCTCGCTACTCAGGCGCTGCCCCACTCGCTTGGACTGCTGTATGAAGACCTGACCGAGCATCTGGGTTTCAAGCGGTCTAGCGACGAGTACAAGGTGATGGCCATGGCGTCCTACGGCGAGCCACGGCTCGCAGACCGCTTTCGCGAACTCGTCTATGCCACCGGAACTGGCGGCTTCCGCACCGAGCCGGTGGACTGGAACGAGTTCGGCCCGCGCGGTGAACAGAATTTCGACTTGGCCTGCAGCGTGCAGCGAGTGGTCGAAGAGGTGCTCGCCGACCTCGTCCACTGGCTGCGGCAGTGCACGGAATACGAAAACCTTTGTTTGGCAGGGGGAGTGGCGCTCAACTGTGTGGCGAACTCCAAGCTGTGGCGGCACGGCGGATTTGACAACGTCTGGGTGCAGCCTGCCGCGGGTGACGCCGGGACCGCGTTGGGGGCCGCTCTCGCCCTTGCCGGCGAGGCGGGCGAACCGATCGTGCCGATGCCAACCGCGCAACTGGGCCGCGGATTCTCCGAGGACCAAATCGAGTCCAGTCTGCGGGAGGCCGCATTGCCCTATGAGCGCCCGGTCGACTACGCGGCGGCCGTCGGCGATGCACTTGCCGACGACCAGTTGGTCGGCTGGTTCCAGGGCCGCGCGGAATTCGGACCGCGCGCCCTCGGCGGACGCTCGCTGCTGGCGGACCCGCGCAACAGCGCAAACCTGGAGCGGCTCAACACGGTGAAGGGGCGTGAGCAGTTCCGTCCCGTCGCCCCGATGGTGCTCGCCGAACGCGCAAGCGAGATCTTCTCGGGCGGACCCATTCCGAGCCCGTACATGCTGTTCGTGCACGACGTCGCAGACGAGTGGCGTGCCAGGATCCCTGCCGTCACCCATGTCGACGGCACCGCGCGGGTGCAGACCGTCGACCGAACCGACGCGGTGCTGCACGCGACCATCAGTAGGTTCGCCGAGCGCACCGGTGTACCGGTGGTCGTCAACACCAGCTTCAACACCTCGGGCCGACCGATGGTCGACAGCCCACGCGACGCACTGGAATGTTTCGGCAGCGCGCCGATCGACGTGCTGGCGATCGGTCCGTTTCTGGTCAGGCGGCCTCGATGACGGACTTCGCCATCGTGATACCGACCATCGGGCGGAAATCGCTTCACCGCCTGCTGGCAGAGCTCGAGGGCTCCGCCGGGCCGCGCCCAACAGAGGTGATCATCGTCGACGACCGCGTCGACACCGCGGCGCCGTTGCGCGTGGAGTCGAGTCTGCCCGTTCGGGTGCTGGGAAGCGGTGGCCATGGGGGCCATGGTGGCCGTGGCCCTGCCGCGGCCCGCAACGTGGGCTGGCGTGCCACCGGCTGCCAGTGGATCTGCTTCCTCGACGATGACGTTGTCCCGCAAGCGGATTGGCTCAACGCGTTGGCCGATGATCTCACCGATGCCGACGAGGACGGCGCCGTCGGATCGCAGGCCGTCGTCGAGGTGCCGCGCGTGGCGGGCCGGAGGGCGACTGACGACGAACGCCGTACCCAGCGACTGGCCGGAGCCAAGTGGATCACCGCCGACATGGCGTATCGACGCTCGGCCCTGGTCGCTGCTGGCGGATTCGACGAACGATTCCCCCGCGCATATCGGGAAGACTCCGACTTGGCGCTGCGAATCACGATGTCGGGCAACCACATTGCCGACGGAGCACGCCGATGTACCCATCCGGTGGCCACTGCGACGCCATTGGCCAGCGTACGTGCCCAGATCGGCAACCGGGACAACGCGCTGATGCGTCGCAAACACGGAAGGGCGTGGCGCGCGGCAATCGGCGAGGGGCGAGGCCGGATGCCCGCCCACGCGCTGACCTGCCTGGCAGCCGTGGTCGCAATGATCGCGTCCGCGACCGGTTGGTGGCGCGTGGCCAGGCTCTCGGCCGAGCTCTGGTGCGCGCTGACAGCGGAGTTCGCGGTGCGTCGATTCTGGGCGGGTCCGCGCACCATGGTCGAAGCCGGCCGAATGACGTTGACCAGCATCCTGATTCCGCCCGCGGCGGTCGGGAATCGGCTTTACGGGGAATGGATTTTCCGGTCGGCGCGCCGCGACCCTCCGCTGGCGGTCCTGCTGGATCGCGACGACACCATCATCGAAGACAGCCCCTACCTCAACGATCCCGACGGGGTCCGGCCGGTCCCTGGCGCGCTCGACGCGCTGGGGCGGTTGCGTGACCGCGGGCTGCTGCTGGCCGTGGTGACCAACCAGTCCGGCGTCGCCAAGGGTTTGATCACCGACGACCAACTGAAGGCCGTCAACGCGAAAGTCGATGCGGTGCTCGGGCCGTTCGACTCCTGGCAGATCTGCACGCACGACGAAGGCGACGGCTGCCGATGCCGCAAACCCGCGCCGGGCATGGTGGAAGCGGCCGCCGATGCGCTCGGCGTCGATCCCCGCCGGTGCGTGATGATCGGTGACACCGGCGGCGACGTCGAGGCGGCGCTTTCGGCAAACGCGGACGTGGTGCTGGTGCCGACAGGACGGACTCGACTCCGAGAGGTCCTCGACGCCAAATCCCGCGCCCGAGTCGCCGACACGCTGAGCGATGCGGTGGCGCTTGTGCTGAAGGACTGCCGGTGAACCGCGCGGTGGTGGCCAGGCTGGACAGCGCCGGTGACGTGTTGATCACCGGTCCAGCGGTGCGCGCCGTCGCGGCCGCGCATGACGGCGTCACATTTCTGGCGGGTCCGAGGGGCCGCGCCTCTGCCGGGTTGCTGCCGGCAGTCGACGACATCATCGAATGGCAGGCGCCATGGGTCGACTTCGACTCGCAGGATCTGACTGCAGCCCATGTCGATTCGTTGGCCAAGTTGCTGCGCGACGCGGCGCCGAGTCGGGTCTACATCTTCACGTCGTTTCACCAGTCACCGCTGCCGCTCGCGCTGATCTGTCGGATGGCCGACGTTCCATGGGTCGGCGCGATCTGCGAGGACTATCCAGGCACGCTTCTCGACCTGCGTCACCACGTCGAGCCGGGGATCCCGGAACCTGAGCGAGCCCTTTCCCTTGTCCGCGAGGCGGGCTGCGAACTGCCCTGCGGTGACGACGGCGGACTGGCTGTGCGTGAGCTTCCTGCGCTGCCGGACGACATCGCCGGAATGCTCGGCAGCACACCGTTTGTGGTGTTCCACCCGGGCGCGGCGGTGCCTGCCCGCCGACCGAGCGCAGCGCGCAGCGCGCAGATGGTCACCGCCCTGGCCGCCGCCGGCCACCGGGTGGTCGTCACCGGTGACGAGTCCGAAAAGGCGCTCACCGCAGCGGTGGCGGGCACCAACGGCGTGGACCTCGGCGGGCGAACCACCTTGGCCACCCTTGGCGCGGTGTACGCGGCGGCACGCGCTGTGGTGACACCCAACACAGGGCCTGCACACCTGGCGGCGGCGGTCGGTGCACCCGTGGTGTCGCTGTTCGCACCCGTCGTGCCCGCCTCGCAGTGGAGCCCATACGGCAGAAACGTCATCCGGCTCGGCGACCAGGACGCCCCATGCCGGGAAACCCGCGCCCGCACATGTCCTGTGCTCGGCCATCCGTGTCTGAACGGAATCACCGACGCCGAACTGCTGGCAGCGGTCGACCGATTGGAGGGTCATCGTGATTGAAACGCATATCTCCGCCCTGGCGACAGCGGTCGGCCAGATCGGTTCCGAGGCGGCGCGCCTCGAGTCGTGGGGCAGGCGGCTCGCAGCCGTACTCACCTCCGGCGGCCGCCTACTGGCGTGCGGTAACGGCGGCAGCGCGGCCGAGGCGCAGCACCTGACCGCCGAACTGGTCGGTCGGTTCCGCGATGAGCGGATACCGCTGTCCGCCATCTCGTTACACGCCGAGACATCGGCGCTGACCGCGATAGCCAACGACTACGGCAGTGACGAGATGTACGCCCGAGGGGTGCGGGCACACGGAAGGCCGGGCGACATCCTGGTCGCGCTGTCGACCAGCGGAACGAGCCCCAACGTGTTGTGTGCCGTCAAGGCGGCACACGAGACGGGGCTGACCACATGGGCACTGTCCGGGCCCGCGCCCAACCCGTTGGCGGCCATGTGCGACGACGCGGTCTGCGTCGAGGCCCCGACAGGCGCGACGGTGCAGGAGATCCACCTGTTGCTCGTGCATGCGCTGTGCATCGCGGTGGACGAAGTGCTGCTGGGAGCCGGCCATGCCTGAACCGATCGTGATCGTCGGTGATTCCATGCTCGACGTCGACATCGAGGGCAGCGCAACCCGCCTCAGCCCCGAGGCACCGGTCGCCGTCGTCGACGCGAAGCGGGTATGGCACCGCCCAGGGGGCGCCGGACTGGCCGCGGTGCTGGCCGCGCGCGTCGAATCCGATGTGGTGTTGGTGACCGCGTTGGCCGACGACCCCGACGGGCAGGCGCTGGCCCGGCTGCTCACCTCGGCAGGCGTCAAGGTGGTCCGATTACCGTTGTCCGGTAACACTGTGTGCAAGACCAGGATCCGGGCCGCCGGCCAGTCGATGCTTCGGCTGGACCACGGCGACGGGATGGCCGACTGCGACTCGGTGCCGGCGCCGGTGGCCGCGGTGTTACAGCACGCGAAGGCGATCTGCGTTGCCGACTACGGCCGCGGTGTCGCCTCCCATGCAGGCATCCGGGACGCGTTGACCGCCGCGACCGAGCGAGTGCCCGTCGTGTGGGATCCCCACCCGCGCGGCGCCGCTCCTGTGAAAGGGTGTTGGCTGGTCACCCCGAACGAGGCCGAAGCGGCTGAGGATTCAGCCGATGCACTGAGAACACGGTGGGCGGCCAGGGCCGTCTGCGTGACGCTGGGATCACGTGGCACGCTGCTCGCGACGGAGGATGCCAACACATTCATCCCGGTGCCCGCGGTCCCGGCAGGCACCCGCAGCGACACCTGCGGCGCCGGGGACCGGTTCGCGATTGCTGCGACACTCGCCCTCGCCGCCGGTGACGACGCCGAGGCGGCAGCCACCGCGGCGGTCGACGCGGCCACCCGATTCGTCGCTGCGGGCGGCGCCACGGGCGTGTCGACCTCGGTGCCGATCGGCGGAAGCCATTCGGCGGCAGGCGAATTCGATGCGATCACCGGTGACGTCAACACCGTGCGGGACAGGCTGCGCAGCCGCGGCGGCACACTGATCGCCACCGGCGGGTGCTTTGACCTTCTGCACACCGGCCACGTCCGTCTGCTGCGCGACGCCCGACAACTCGGTGACGCGTTGGTGGTGCTGCTGAATTCCGACGCGTCGGTGCGGGCGCTGAAAGGCCCGCGGCGACCGGTGATGCGAGCCGAGGACCGGGCACGGGTGTTGTCCGCGCTGGCCTGTGTCGACGCCGTGATCATCTTCGACGAACACTCGCCGGAAACAGTGTTGGAACAACTGCGTCCCGATGTCTGGGTCAAGGGCGGCGATTACACCGATGCCGACCTACCCGAGGCCGAGGTGGTCCGCCGCCACGGCGGTGAAGTGGTGCTGTTGCCGACCGTATCCGGTTACTCGTCGTCCAACCTGATCGCCACCGCGCGGTCATAACGAATAAAAGGAGCCTTCGATGGGATTGGGCAATGTAATCATCACGGGTGGGTCGTCGGGTCTCGGCGCGGCGACAGTGCGGTCTGTCACCGAACACGGTGGGACTCCGCTGGTGATCGATCAGAAGACCCCTGCCGCGGATGTCGCGTTCGCGCAAGCGGATCTGGCGGACACCGCCGCCGTTGACGCGGCCGTGCGTTCACTTGCCGAACGCGTCGACGGGCAGGTACATGGCCTGTTCACCGCGGCTGGTATCGACTCGTGCGGCAAGCTGGCCGATGTCGCGGCCAAGGACTGGGAACGCGTCATCCACGTCAATCTCCTCGGCACGGCGGCGGTGGTCCGCTCGGCGCTGCCGTACCTGACGAGCACTGGCGGCACGATAGTCACCTGCGCATCGACGCTCGGAATCAAGGCCGTCAGCGACGCAACTGCCTACTGCGCATCCAAATTCGGAGTTGTCGGATTCACCCGCGCGCTGGCCGCCGAACTGGCAGGCGAGGTCGGGGTGACGATGCTGATTCCCGGCGGCATGCACACGCCGTTCTTCGATGGTCGCGACGAGCAGTACAAGCCGCCACCCGATGCGAAACTCAACAACCCCGAGCATGTAGCCGAGACAGTGGTGTTCGCGCTGTCCCAGCCTTCGGGCTGCGAGGTGCGCGAGATGGTGGTGTGTGCGTCGACGGAGTCGTCGTGGCCGTAACCGGGGCGCAGGACACGGTTTTGGCGCTGCGTGCCCTAGGGCTCGGTGACCTGCTGACGGGTGTGCCCGCCCTGCGCGGACTGCGCAGGGCATATCCCGACGCGCGCATCGTGCTGGCGACGCCAGAGCGATACCGCGAACTCGCCCTGCTGTCCGGCGCCGTCGACGACGTCGAGCCCACGCCAGGCGTAGGGCAGGTGCGTCCCCAGCCTGAACCGCCCGCACTCGCCGTCAACCTGCATGGCAGCGGGCCGGAGAGCATCGCAGATCTCGTCGCGCTGCAGCCACGCGCCCTGCTGACGTATCGGCACCGCGCGTATCCCGGCCTGTCAGGCCCGCCGTGGCGCACCGACGTGCACGAGGTCGACCGTTGGTGCGGCTTGTTGGAATGGGCCGGGATCGCCTGCGACCCAGAGGATCTCGAGATCCCGCGGCCCACCGGTTACCCGGACCGGTCCGGTGCGGTGGTGATTCACCCTGGCGCCGCCTACCCCGCTCGACGGTGGCCCGCCGAGAGGTTCGCCGAGGTCGCCGCCGCGCTGCGCGACATGGGTCACGAAGTCCTGATCACCGGAGACGCCAAAGAGATCGACCTCGCCGACGCCGTCGCCGCGGGTGCGGGCCTGCCGCGATCGTCGGTACTTGCAGGCACTCTCGGGTTGCTTGAACTGGTCGCGTTGATCGCCGACTGTCGGCTGTTGATCTGCGGCGACACCGGTGTCGGGCACATCGCCACCGCGACGGGCACACCGTCGGTGTTGCTCTTCGGCCCGACACCACCGAACTACTGGGGACCGCGCGGTTCCGGTCCGCATATCGCCGTGTGGGCAGGGGATCGCGGCGATCCGCACGGCGACCGACCCCACAGCGGGCTGCTACTGATCACCGTGTCGCGAGTGCTCGATGCGACCGAGAGTCTGTTGAAAGACTGCGCGTGAGCACCCGCAGGATCGCAGTGGTCGGTGCAGGCTACGTCGGCCTCACCACCGCGGTATGTCTTGCCGAACGCGACCACGACACCGTATGCGTCGACATCGATGCCGGTCGTGTCGAGCAGTTGAACCGAGGCGTTGCGCACATCGACGAACCCGGCCTAGCACTACTGCTGAGACAGGGCCTGGAGCACGAGACACTGAGATTTAGTTGCGAATACGCCGATCTGGCCGACCGCGAGGTGGTGTTCGTCTGCGTACCCACCCCGAGCGGTTCCGACGGGTCGGCGGACGTCAGTGCCGTCGACGCGGTGGTCGATCGGTTGCGGTCGGTGTTGCGCCGCGGCGCCGTCATCGCGCTGAAGTCGACGGTCCCGGTCGGCACGACGCGGCGCATCGACCAGAGGTTGTCGGCGGCCGCGATCCGGGCGGTGTCCGTGCCCGAATTCCTGCGTGAAGGCCACGCGGTCTACGACTTTCGTCATCCAGACCGCATCGTGATCGGCACTGACGACCAGGATTCGGCCGACAAGCTCGTCGAGGTGTTCGGCGCGGGCCCCGCGACGTTGCGGATGACCCCGGAAAGCGCGGAACTCTCCAAGTACGCCAGCAATGCGTTTCTGGCCGTGAAGATCTCGTATGCCAACTCGCTCGCGCGGCTGTGCGCCCGCGTCGGCGCGAACATCGCAGATGTCACCCGCTGCATGGGCGCCGACGTGCGCATCGGCCAGCATTTTCTGCAGCCCGGCCCCGGTTGGGGCGGTTCGTGTCTGCCCAAGGACACCGCCGCGCTGCTGCACACCGGACGGCTCACCGGCGTCGTGCTACCCGAGGTCGAATCGGCACGGGTGACCAACGCCGCGCAACCGGGCCGCATCGCCGCGGCGCTGAACTGCAGCCTGCCCACCCCGCTGCCACGCGCACGGCTCACCGCGCTGGGCTTGACATTCAAGGCAGGCACCAGCGACGTGCGAGATTCACCTGCCCTGACCATCTGCGCCGAACTGGCGGCCGCCGGCGCGCAGATCACCGGATACGACCCGAGGTTGGCGTCCATCGACCTGACCCAGTTGCGCCGATCGGCGATCACGGCGGTCGACGACCCCTATCTGGCTGCCAAGGCCGCCGACGCGATCGTGGTGCTCACCGAGTGGCCCGAGTTCCGGGAACTGAACTGGCAGCTGATCGCCGAACAGGCGCCAGGCGCCGTGGTGGTCGACACCCGCAACCTGCTCGACGGCGCCGCGCTGCGCGACGCGGGCTTGACCTACCTTGGTAACGGAACCCCGACCGGCTTCTAGCCTTTCGCCACTTTGCGGATCAGCCGCGCGGTGCTGCTCTCCAGAATCGCCTGCCGCTCAGGGGGTTTCTTGCTGCGGTTCGCCCGCCGCACGCCCGCGGCGATGGTCAGCCCGGCCTCGTACCCCTGGACGACGCGCGGATCGACGTACGACGACCGGGCAACGGCCGGGGTGTTGCCGAGTTCCTCGGCGACCTCCTTCATCACCGCGGCTTCCACCCGCTTGATCACCGTCTTGTTGACCGGCGGGTCCGCGTCGACGAACGCGGCCGCCCCGAGTACCGTGCCGTGCCACGTCCGAAGATCCTTGACCGTGTATTCGTCGCCGACGAGTTCCTTGAACCGGGCATTGAGGTCATCGGCGTGTAGGTCGACCCAACCGGACCGGTTGCGGCACACCAAGAATCGATCAGACCCGCGCCGGCCGCGCACAAGTGCGCGCACCGAGCGGACCACCTCGTCATCCTCGATCAGCAGCGTCCGACGCACACCGCTTTTGGCCGGATAGTCGAACTCGACCGCCTGCTTGTGTAACGCCACGTGTTCGCAGAGCAGGGTTGCGATCCCGTACGAGTTGTTTTCCTCGGCGTACTGCTCACCGCCCGCCCTGAAGTAGCCGAGGTCGAGCAGGAGCAAGGCAAGCGCGAGGATCCGGTCGCGCTGCAGGCCGCGGCCGCGAAGGTCAGCCGCGATGCGCCTGCGCATGTCGGGCATGGCGGCCGACATCTCAAGCACCCGATCGAATTTCTCCTCGTTGCGCTCCTCCTGCCACTTCTGGTGGTAGAGGTACTGGCGGCGCCCTGCCGCGTCGATGCCCACCGCTTGGATGTGGCCGTTCGGGTGGGGACAGATCCACACCCTCCGCCACGCTGGCGGGATGACCAGTGCCTTGATGCGCTCCAGCGTTGCCTGGTCGGTGACCGGTGCGCCGTCGTGATCCTGGTAGGAGAAACCTTTGCCGCGGCGCACCCGGTGTATCCCAGGGGCGCCGACGGAGCTACGGCGAAGTTTCATGTTTGGCGAGCAACGAGGAATGGGTACTGCACGTGGACCATGGTTGAAGGGAAAGCGATGGGCGCTGCGCGGGATTTCTCGGCATCGGCGTCACTGCATCATCAACGTCATCAGCGCCAGTCCGGGGTGCGACCGCGTGTCCTGCATGCGGACGTATTACCCCGCCACCAGCGCCGTCACACGTTTTCACTAATCTGTCGTCGGAGCGTCAGTGGCTAGCTCAGATGCGGCCTGGGGTAGTGTCGCCAAGAAATTCCCGGGAGGTCAGATGGCTGGCGCGAGCACAGACATTGGGCAAGAGCGAAGCGCCCGATCCGTCGAGCTCCGGGTCGCCGCAAAGCTGGAGAATCTGGCAGTGCTGCGCACCCTCGTCGCCGCCGTTGGGACATTCGAGGATCTCGACTTCGACGCCGTTGCCGACCTGCGACTCGCGGTGGACGAGGCCTGCACCCGGCTGATTCGATCGTCCGTCCCCGACTCCACACTGTTGCTAGTGGTCGAGCCGCGGGACGACGCGGTCGTCATCAACGCGTCGACCACATGCAAGAGCCCGGACATTCTGGCGCCTGGCAGTTTCAGCTGGCATGTGTTGAGTTCGTTGACCGATGAGGTGCGCACCTTCCAGGACGGGCAAAGCCCGGCGGAGCAACCGGTGGTCGGGATCTCGATGACGACGAGGCGAGCGAGTTCGCTGCGGTGAGTCCGTCGTCGGCCCAGGGTTCGGCGTCGCGCCCGAACTCTGAATACGCGGACGTCGCTGACATGTTCCGCGAACTCGAAGCACTGCCGGAATCCTCCGCGCAGTTCCAACGCCAACGGGACCGAATCGTCGAGCGGTGTCTTCCGCTGGCCGACCACATCGCCCGTCGGTTCGACGGACGCGGTGAGCCGCGTGACGATCTCGTGCAGGTGGCCCGCGTCGGTCTGGTCAATGCGGTGATCCGGTTCGACGTGCACGCCGGCTCGGATTTCGTGTCTTTCGCGGTGCCGACGATCATGGGTGAGGTCCGCAGGCATTTCCGCGACAACAGCTGGTCGGTCAAGGTGCCGCGCAGGCTCAAGGAATTGCATCTGCGATTGGGGGCGGCGACCGCCGAACTGTCTCAGCGACTCGGCCGCGCACCGACCGCAACCGAACTCGCTGCCGAATTGGACATGGACCGCGACGAGGTGATCGAGGGTCTCGTCGCGGGCAGTTCGTACAACACGCTGTCTATCGACAGCGGCGGCAGCGGCAACGAAGACGCGCCTGCGATTGCCGACACGCTCGGCGACATGGATCTGGGTCTGGATCAGATCGAGAACCGAGAAGCGTTGCGGCCGTTGCTTGCTGCGCTACCGGAGCGCGAGCGGACCGTGTTGCTGCTGCGGTTCTTCGAGTCGTTGACACAGACCCAGATCGCCGAACGGGTCGGCATCTCGCAAATGCACGTGTCCCGTTTGTTGGCGAAATCGCTAGCGCGACTTCGGGACCAGCTGCAGTAGCCTGCGCGGCTCACCCTGCACAGCGGCAAGCGCCGCGTCGACGCCGTCGCGAATCGGCAACGTCGAGTCGGGATCGCAGATCCGCATCAGCCTGGTGACGGCCGGGCTGGACGCCAAGGCCCACTCGATCTTTTCTGCGGCGCAACGGACGTTCAGGGTGTGCAGGGCCGAGAAGCCCGCGGTACCGAAGAAGTCCACGTCGGTCAGGTCCAGCACTAGGCGATCAAGATGCGCGGCATGCCGCAGGGCGTAGTCGACGAACTGCTGCACGTTGGCCGCATCGAGCTCGCCGTGAGCCGCGATCACCGCCATTGACGGTTGCAGCCACCGGGTGGCGAAGTGCGCCGTGTGGCAGTTGGTGGGTTCGATGAGAGAGCCCGGCGAAGCCGGACCAGTGTCTGGGGTGGACATTGTGACTCCATCAGTCGGAATGCGTGATTCGTACTGTGGTTCACGTCAAATAATTAGGCCCTGCGTCCTCAAAGCCTCGCTACAAGGCGGGGTTTTCTACCCTGCGCGTCGTCTGACGCTCCCAGTGGGGCTGTGAACTCAACCTGATTCGACCTTACGCCGGTTCGCGACCGAACCGCAATTGAACGGTGAGGTTTCTCAATCCTCCAGGTCAGCTCCGCAAAGCGGACATCTTGCCGCCCTCGTGTTTCACACTGGTCACATGTCGGAAAGAGTCGCCGGGGTGCTACTTGCCGCGGGCGCAGGGACTCGGTACGGCAAGCCGAAGGTGCTTGCGGCCGACGGCCACTGGCTTCGCTCGTGCGTCGCGGCACTGGCAAACGGAGGGTGCGACGACGTGGTCGTCGTGTTGGGTGCCGCAGAGGTCGAGGTGCCCGCGCCGGCCCGGGCGGTCATCGCGCAACAGTGGCGGCAGGGCCTCAGCGCGTCGGTGCGGGCGGGCATTGATGCCGTGGCTGCCGCCGACGCCGACTATGCGGTGTTGCACGCCGTCGACACGCCCGACGTTGGCGCCGACGCCGTGCGACGGGTGCTCGACGCTGCGCGGTCGTCGGTGTCGGGGGTGGCCCGCGCCCGCTACGGCGATCGGCCGGGGCATCCGGTGGTCATCGCCCGCAGGCACTGGCCTGATCTGCTCTCGGCCCTGCACGGCGACGAGGGTGCCCGGCCGTTCCTGGCCGATCGCGATGACGTGACCGCGGTGGACTGTGCCGATCTCGCGTCGGGGCAGGACATCGACACCCGCTAGAGGCTATCGGCGAAGCGCTGAACGGCCCCTGCGGCGGCGTGCGCAGCCTCGGAGTGGCCCGGGCGCGCCCGCGACGCGATTCCTCCGGTAGCGGGCTGCAACGTCACCTCGGCGAGCAATTCGCCCGTCGTCGGCTCGCAGACCGCCCACGAGTACGTCGCATCCGACTTCCAGTCGGCAGCGCGGCGCCCGACGTAGTCGGCATCGGTTTCGCCAAGTACTGCCAGCGCGGGCCGGTCGTCGATGCGGTCGTCCGCACGCAAAGCACGCAGATACCAAGCACCGGCATTGATTTCGACGGGGTCCACGCGTCTGATGGTAGGCATGAAGATCACGGTTATCGGCGCGAGCGGTCTCATTGGAGCGAAGGTGGTCGATCTGTTGGCCGCGGACGGACACGATGTGGTTGCCGCGTCCCGCCGAACAGGTGTCGACGTGTTGACAGGCGACGGGCTTGCCGACGCGCTCAGTGGCGCCGACGCGCTTGTCGACGTCCTCAATTCGCCGTCATTCGACGACGATCCGGTGATGGAGTTCTTCACGAAGTCGACCACCAACCTCGTCGTCGTTGCGGCACGCGCGGGTGTCGGCCATTACGTCGCGCTGTCGATCGTCGGTATCGACGGGTTGCCCGGCAGCGGCTACGCGCGGGCAAAGGTGGTGCAGGAGAAGATCATCACCGAATCTGGTCTGCCGTACACCATTCTGCGGGCCACACAGTTCGTCGAGTTCACCGACGCCATCACCGAGTCGATGACCGTCGGCGACGAGGTGCATGTTCCCGATGCGCTGATCCAACCGGTCCCCGCGGACGACGTCGCCGGGGACGTCGCCAGGGCGGCCGTCGCTGCGCCGCTTAACGGCGTCGTGAACATCGGTGGGCCGCAGAAGATTTCGTTCGAACAAATGGCCCGCGACACGCTGGCTCGGCGGGGTGAGGACAAGACCGTCGTCGTCGACCCCACGGCACGCTACTTCGGCGCGCAACTTGCCGAACGCAGCCTGGTGACGCCGGACTGACGGTGATTTGTCTGCGTTCAGGAGCGTTCAGCGCTCGCTAACGCAGACACATCACTTGATTTCGGCAAGGACGGTGCCCTGGGTGATCGCGGCGCCCGCCTCGACGGCGAGCCCGGTGATCGTGCCGTCCTTGTGGGCGGTGACCGGGTTCTCCATCTTCATCGCCTCGAGCACGACAACGAGGTCGCCTGCGGAAACCTGTTGTCCCTCCTCGACGGCCACCTTGACCACGGTGCCCTGCATGGGCGCGGTCACCGCGTCACCTGAGGCGGCAGCACCGGCGTTCGCATTACGCTTGCGCGGTTTGGGCTTCTTGCGGATGACAGGAGAACCCGAGCCGCCGCCTCCACCGGACCCCCCGCCGATCGCGAGGTCGCCGGGCAGCGACACCTCCAGCCTGCGACCGCCGACCTCGACGACCACGGTCTGTCGCGGAACGGTGTCCTCTTCCTCGATCGGATCACCGCCGGTGAACGGTTCGACGGTGTTGTTCCATTCCGTCTCGATCCAGCGGGTGTGCACGGTGAATCCGTCCGCATCGCCGATGAACGCGGGGTCGGACACGATCGCCCGGTGGAACGGGATCACGGTGGCAAGACCCTCGACGTTGAACTCGGCAAGGGCGCGGCGGGAGCGCGCCAGCGCCTCATCACGGGTGGCGCCGTAGACGATCAGCTTGGCCAGCATCGAGTCGAACTGCCCGCCGATGACCGAACCGCTCTCCACGCCCGAGTCCAACCGGACACCCGGACCGCTCGGCGGCTCGAACTTGGTGACCGGTCCTGGGGCGGGCAAGAAGCCCCGGCCGGCGTCCTCGCCGTTGATCCGGAACTCGATGGCATGCCCTCGCGGTGTCGGGTCCTCGGTGATGTCCAGCGTCTCACCGTTGGCGATCTTGAACTGCTGCAGCACCAGGTCGATGCCCGCGGTCTCCTCGGTGACCGGGTGCTCGACCTGGAGGCGGGTGTTGACCTCGAGGAAGGAGATCAGGCCGTCCTGGCCGACCAGGTATTCGACGGTACCGGCGCCGTAGTAGCCGGCCTCCTTGCAGATGCGCTTGGCCGATTCGTGGATCTCCTTGCGCTGCGCGTCAGTCAGGAACGGCGCGGGCGCCTCCTCGACCAGCTTCTGGAAGCGGCGCTGAAGGGAGCAGTCGCGGGTACCCGCGACGATGACGTTGCCGTGCTGATCGGCGATCACCTGCGCCTCGACGTGGCGGGGCTTGTCGAGGTACCGCTCGACGAAGCACTCACCGCGACCGAACGCCGCGACGGCCTCGCGGGTCGCCGACTCGAACAGTTCGGGGATCTCCTCGATGGTGCGGGCCACCTTCATGCCGCGACCACCACCACCGAAGGCCGCCTTGATCGCGACGGGAACGCCGTACTCCTCGGCGAACGCGACGACCTCGTCGGCGTTCTTGACCGGATCAGGGGTGCCCGGCACCAGCGGCGCCTTGGCGCGTGCCGCGATGTGGCGGGCGGTCACCTTGTCGCCGAGGTCGCGGATGGACTGCGGGCTCGGCCCGATCCAGATCAGCCCGGCGTCGATCACTGCCTGCGCGAAATCGGCGTTCTCGGAAAGGAATCCGTAGCCCGGGTGGATCGCGTTGGCGCCGGACTTCTCCGCAGCGTCGAGCAGCTTCTCGAATACCAGGTAGGACTCCGCGGAGGTCTGCCCGCCGAGCGCGAAGGCTTCGTCGGCCAGCCGTACGTGAGGCGCGTCGGCGTCAGGTTCGGCGTACACAGCCACGCTCTGCAACCCGGCGTCCTTGACTGCCCGGATCACCCGGACCGCGATCTCCCCACGATTGGCGACAAGCACCTTGGAGATCTTCGAGCTGGCGTGACTAGGCACTTCGCCTCCTGACGGCAGGTTCTCTAAGAAAGGTCTTTAAGAATGTAGCGCCTCGCAGTTTAAGGGGCCTGACTGCCCGGCCCACCCGCGGGTGCGGCGCGGCGCGAGCAAATACGCGGCGGGTTTGGCCGGTTGCCCGCCGCCGGAGATATGGTGACTGCTGATCCAGGAGTTAGCTGAGGCTAGTGAGGGAGCACTGTTGTTCGTTGAACCGCAAGCGTCCGACCCTGAAGTGATCGCCCGCAAGCGCGAAGTAAACCCCAAAGTGCGTATTCCACCGAAGATGGAGTGGGTGACCGAGCCCGACGGTCGCATCGTCAACTACAAGCTCGAAGGTGAGACCCTGTTCCACCGCATCCGCGATGTGTATGTGGCGTACTTCTACAACACGGTCATCACCTACATCCCGTTCCATTTCATCCGGCTGGGATATCTGCGACTGTTCGGGGCGAAAATCGGCAAGGGCACCGCGATCTGCCGGGGCACCGGCGTCTGGTTCATTCCCTACATCGTGATCGGTGACCGCGTCTCGATCGGCTTCCGGTGTCTGCTGGACGCCAGGGCCGGGATCGCGATCGGCGACGACGTGGTGATCGCCAGCGACACCCAGATCATCGCGGGCGGCCACGACATCAACCACCCCAACTTCGTGCCCGCGCCGAATCCGCCGGACCCCATCGTGATCGACGACCATGTGTGGATCGGCAGCCGGGCGATGATCCTGCCCAGCCTGATCGGCAGGGGCGCAGTGGTGGCCGCGCACTCCGTGGTGAACAAGGAGGTTCCGCCGTTCGCGATCGTCGGCGGGGTGCCCGCCAAGGTGATCGGTGAGCGGAACAAGGACGCGCTGCAGTACAGCGGCAAGTACAAGTTGCCGTTCTTCTGATCAGGATTCGCGTAGCCGGCGCTTGATCCGGGCCAGCATTGCTGACATGCCGCGCAGCCGCAGCGGACTGATCAGGGCGGCCAGCCCCAGATCGGAGTAGAAGTCGTCGGGCACGGCGATGATGTCGTCGGCGGATTGCTTGTCGAGACCGGCCGCCAGAATGGCCGCGAAACCACGGGTGGTCGGTGCCTCCGCGGGCGCACTGAAGTACAGCCGCACCTTGCCGCGGTCGGCCGCGTCGACGTGAAGAAACAGCGGCGACTGGCATTCGGGTACCGGCTCCATCGCCGCCTCTTCGAGATCGGCTGGCAGCGGCGGCAATTCGTTGGCGAACTCCAGCAGCAGGGCTAGCTTGTCCTGTCCCTGTACTTCCTGGAAGTCCGAAACGACTTCGGCCAGCGCGGCCGGCACACTCACGGCGCGCTTCCGGGTTCTTCCCCAACGGCGACGGGGACCCGCACCGCGTTACCCCATTCGGTCCACGAGCCGTCGTAATTGCGCACACCGGGCTTGCCCAGCAGATGGGTCAGCACGAACCAGGTGTGGCTGGACCGCTCGCCGATGCGGCAGTACACGACGGTCTTGTCGTCGGGCTCGATGAAGCCGTACAGCTCGTCGAGTTCCTTGCGGTTGCGGAACCGGCCGTTGTCCTGGGCGGCCTTACCCCAGGGAATGGACCGTGCGGTCGGGATGTGGCCGCCGCGCAGCGCGCCTTCCTCCGGGTAGTCGGGCATGTGGGTGCGCTCGCCAGTGAACTCCTGCGGCGACCGGACATCGATCAGCGGTTGCTTGCCCAGGATCTGCAGCACATCGTCCTTGAAGGCGCGGATTTCGGCGTCGTTGCGGTCGACGACCGGGTAACCGGTGGTCTGCTTGGCCGGTACGTCAAGCGTGGTCTCACGGCCGTCGGAGATCCACAGGTCGCGGCCGCCGTCGAGCAAACGCACGTCGGGATGGCCGAACAAGGTGAACACCCACAGCGCGTAGGCGGCCCACCAATTGCTCTTGTCGCCGTAGACGACGATGGTGTCGTCGCGGGAGATGCCCTTGCGGTTCATCAGGTCGGCGAACTGCTCGCCGTTGATGTAATCGCGGACGTGGGGGTCGTTGAGGTCGGTGTGCCAGTCGATCTTCACGGCGCCAGGAATATGGCCGGTGTCGTAGAGCAGCACATCTTCGTCGGACTCGACGATGGCAAGTCCCTGGCGGCCCAGATTGCCCGATAACCAGTCGGCGGTGACCAGGCGTTCGGGGTGGGCATATGACTGCAGGGCGGGATCTGGATCAGCAGGCAGCGGCACACTACGAGTTTACCCAGGCGGCATGCGAAACAGCACCTGCCCAATGCTGCATATGCGCGACGGCGACGTATTGTGTGCACTTGTCTTCGCAACGTCCTTGCGCTAGGAACTTGAGGAATGATGGCTGAGCCAGCAAATTACGACGTGGGAATCGTCGGACTCGGTTTTGTGGGGTTGACTTTGGCGACCGTTCTCGCTGAAGCCGGCGTCTCGGTGATCGGCGTGGAAAAGCGGCCGGACATTGTCGAGATGACCAACGCCGGCACACCTCACTTCACCGAGACGGGCCTGCCCGACGCGTTGGCCGGTGTGACCAGGTCGAAGAAGTTGGTGGCCGCGGAGCGCTTCGACGACAGCTTCACCTGCGACACCTACATCATCACCGTCGGAACGCCGTTGTCGGCCGAGGGCGTGGCGCGTCTGGACATGATCGAGGCGGCGGCCCGTGACATCGCCGAGAACATGCGCGACGGCGCGTTGGTGCTCCTGCGGTCCACCGTGAAAGTCGGCACGACGCGCGACATCGTGGCGCCAATTCTCGCCGCGAGCGGAAAGAAATTCGATATCGCGATGTGCCCGGAACGCACGCTGGAAGGCAAGGCGCTACAGGAATTACGTGAATTGCCGCAAATTATCGGCGCCGACAATCCGGCGGTCGCCGATCGTGCCGCCGCGCTATTTCGGCGGCTCACTATTTCGATTGTTCAGGTGGCCGATATCGAGACCGCCGAGATCATCAAGCTGGTCAGCAACACGTTCCGGGATGTGCAGTTCGCGTTCGCCAACGAGGTCGCTCGGGTGTGCGACGCGTTCGGCGTCAGCGCGCATGAGGTGATTTCCGCGGGCAAGCTCGGTTACAACCGCACCAACATCCCGTTGCCGGGCCTGGTCGGAGGTCCGTGCCTGGAGAAGGACCCGCACATCCTGATGGAGAGCGCGCGCTCCCGCGGCATCGAGATGGAGATAACCACCGCGGGCAGGTTGGTCAACGAACGTCAGCCCGAGGAGACCGTCCAGTTCATCAGTAGCGAGATCAGGCGTCGAAACCTGGCGGCATCGGACCCGCTGAAGATCAACATCCTCGGCATGGCCTTCAAGGGACTACCCGAAACCAGCGACCTACGCGGTTCGATGTCGATCAAGGTGCTCGATGCGTTGAAGAAGGCGCACCCCGACGCCGAGATCGGTGTGTACGACCCGATCACCTCACCGGAGGTACTTGCCGCCGAGTTTCCCGACGAGAAGGTGTTCAACCGGTTCGGCGATGCGGTCAGTGGGGCGTCGGTGGTGGTGATCGCCAACAATCATCCGTCGTTGGGCACCATCGGTCCGCGCACCATCACCGAGTTCATCAGCCCCAACGGGTTCGTCTTCGACTACTGGAACCACTTCAGCCACTTGCCGGCATCGGAACTCGGTGACTCGTATTTCGCGGTTGGCCGCAGCGGATGGGCGCCCATCGATGGCTAGCCGCGTGGTCGTCACCGGTGGTGGCGGCTTCATCGGCGCTTACCTGGTCAAGCGCCTCGTGCGCGACGGCTGGGACGTCGCGGTGGTCGACAACATGGTGCGTGGTGATGCCGGCCGGTTCGCCGAAGTCGCCTCGCAGGTAGAGCTTTTCACGTGCGACGTGCGTGACCAGGATGCGCTGACGAAAGCGTTCAAGGGCGCCGAGGTCGTCATGCACCTGGCCGCGGTCAACGGCACCGAGAACTTCTACACCCAACCGGAACTCGTACTCGACGTAGGGCTTCGTGGTGCGCTGGCCGTGACCAACGCCGGGCGCGAGGCAGGCGTACCCGACTTGATCGTCGCCTCTACCGCCGAGGTGTACCAGACACCGCCGGTGATACCGACACCGGAGACGGTTCCGCTGATGTTGCCGGACAGCCTCAACCCCAGGTATTCGTACGGCGGCGGCAAGATCGTCAGCGAGTTGATCGCGTTCAACTACGGCCAGGACCACTACCGTCAGGTGCAGGTTTTCCGGCCGCACAACGTCTTTGGGCCCAACATGGGCTGGAAACATGTGGAGCCGCAGTTCATTCTGCGGGCGCTGGGTTGCCAGGATGCAGGCGACAAGGCATTCCCGATCCAAGGTGACGGCACCGAGACGCGGTCGTTCTGTTACGTCGACGACGTCGTCGAGGGCATCCTGACGATGTACGAAAAGGGCGGGCACCGCGAGGTTTACCACATCGGCAGCGATGAGGAGATCACCATTCGCGAGCTGGCCGCGCGCATCGGCAAGATCGTCGGCATCGACTTGGACGTCCGGCCCGGTGCGCTGCAGCAGGGTGGCACCAAGCGTCGCTGCCCGGACATCTCGAAGATGCGAGCGCTGGGCTGGTCGCCGGTGGTCGGCCTCGACGAGGGTTTAAAGCGCACGGTCGGGTGGTATCGCGAGAACCGCGATCTGGTGCCCGCCAACGACCTGATGTAGCGGTTGTTCGGCGCGAGCAGACGCAGAAACGTGCAGTGAAGCGCCCCTGCGTACGTTTCTGCGTCTGCTCGGCGAAGGGAAGTTATCCACAGATCGGCCAATTCCCGTGCCTCGCAGGCTCGGCGGGCGCCGATGATTCTTGGATGCATGCTGCGGCGTTGGCCCTTTTGGATCAGTCGGCGGCTTCGCCACCACCACACAGCTACTCACTGTCATGACGCGCGAGAAGCTGTTGGTCGAAGTTCGCAACGGTGGATTGGCACGTGTCTGGTATGGCGTTTACGCAGCGTCGACACCAGATCTCCTCGGCCGGCTCGCCGCTTTGGATGTGTTCATGGGGCAGCCAGCCGTCGCGTGTATGGGTACCGCGGCAGGCCTGTACGGCTTCGACCTGGAGAACACCGAATGTGTTCATGTGCTTGATCCCGGCGTCCGAATGCGGTCGACCGTCGGCTTGATGGTGCACCAGCGGGTGGGGGCACCGCTTCAGCGCATAGCAGGACGGCTTGCGACGGCGCCGGCTTGGACCGCCGTTGAGGTGGCGCGTGCGCTGCGGCGGCCACGAGCTCTCGCCGCGCTTGATGCCTCCCTGCATTCGACGCGGTGCACCCGCGAGGACCTGGAAAACGCCGTCCGGGAACAGAAGGGACGCCGCGGCATCGTCCACGTGCGCGAGCTGCTGCCATACGCCGACGGCCGCGCAGAATCGGGGATGGAGAGCGAGGCACGCCTGGTGATGATCGATTACGGCGTGCCGTTGCCGGAGTTGCAATATGAGATCCAGGGGCGCGACGGGACATATCGTGTGGACTTCGCCTGGCCCGAGCAACGTCTGGCCGCAGAGTACGAAAGCTTCGCGTGGCATTCGGGGCGAACCGAGATGGTGCGCGACAAGAAGCGCTATGCCGCTGTGCAGGAGGTGGACTGGACGCTGGTGCCGATCGTCGTTGATGATGTAAGGCGCCAACCATGGCGCCTTGCCGACCGATTGCTTCACCACTTGTCGCGTCAAGCGAGTTAGCCCGCCCCGAGCGCGAGCAGACACAGAAACGTGCTCTCGCGGCGCTGAGCGTACGTTTCTGCGTCTGCTCGCGCTACGAGATCTCGCGCTACAAGATCGCGCGCTAGGCGGTGAGCGGGTTCGCGGCCCAGAGTTCGCGTATTGACACGCCCGCGAGTTCGAGCAAGCGCCTCGTCAGCGGCAGGCCGATGCCGATGACGGCCGACGGGTCGCCGTCGACGCCGTCGATGAACCAGCCGCCGAGACCGTCGAGCGTGAATCCGCCTGCGACCGCAAGCGGTTCGCCGTGTGCGACATACGCCTCCAGGTCACCGGGGGAGGGCACACCGAAGTTGACCGTGGTGCGTGTCGCGTCGTCGGCGCGATAGGTGATCGTGTTGTCGCGCACGCGAAGGACGCAATGCCCGGTGTACAACTGGCCGGACGCGCCCGCCATCTGCCGCCAGCCCTCCAGCGCCGCGGCTGCTGAAGCCGGCTTGCCCATCAGCAAGCCGTCGCGATACAGCATCGAATCACAGCCCACCACAACGCAATTTGCTGCTACGGCCCGAGGGAGAACATGCGCGACGGCTTCTGCCTTGGCTGCGGCCAACGCCGTTGTGACTTCTCCCGGAGTGGCCGCGGGGTCAAGCCCGTCGACCACGGCGTCCTCGTCCACACCGGAAACGATGACCAGTGGATCAATCCCCGCCTGGCGCAACACCTTACGACGACCCGACGAGGCCGACGCCAGCACCAGCCGGGTCATTTCCGCATGTGCGTCCGCTCCAGCAGCGTCACCCGCTGCCAACTGAAGACGTTGTAGCGCAACCGGTCCACCGGATGACCCCAGAGGTTCTGCTCTTGTTCGCGCGGCTCTTCGGGTGTCCCAGCAGCGGCCGCGAAAACGGCCATCACCGCGGCGAGTTCTTCCTCGGTCGGTTCGCCCTTGACCACCTTGATGTGCGCCTCGTGGGCGTGCGGATCGGCGACCTGGTCTTGGATGCTCATGTTTGTCGGTTCGCTCTCTCGCTACGTTCGCTTCGCGAACTGCGCTCATCGCCGCTCGGGCGATTCACAGTGGAATGTTCCCGTGCTTCTTCGGCGGAATCTGAGTGATCTTGCGCTCCAACAGCCGCAGGGCCGTGGCGACGTAGCCACGGGTGTGCGAGGGCGGGATGACCGCGTCGACGTAACCACGCTCGGCAGCGATGTACGGGTTCACCAACGTGTCCTCGTAATCCTGCTGCAGTTGCAGGCGGAGCGCATCGACATCTTCGCCGTTCTTGGCGGCCTCCGTCAGCTGCTGGCGGTAGACGAACCCGACCGCACCCGAGGCGCCCATCACCGCGATCTGCGCCGTCGGCCACGCCACCACAACGTCGGCGCCCATGTCCTTGGAGCCCATCACGCAGTACGCGCCGCCGTAGGACTTGCGGGTGATGACGGTGACCTTGGCAACTGTCGCCTCGCCGTAGGCATACAGCAGCTTGGCGCCGCGCCGGATGATGCCGTTGTACTCCTGGTCGGTGCCCGGCAAGAAGCCCGGCACGTCCACAAGAAGCACGATCGGGATGTTGAAGCAGTCACAGGTGCGGATGAACCTGGCCGCCTTCTCGGAGGCGTTGATGTCCAGGCAACCGGCGAATTGGGTGGGCTGGTTCGCCACGACGCCGACGGTGCGGCCCTCGACTCGGCCGAAGCCGACGACGATGTTCGTGGCGTAGCCGGCCTGCACCTCGAGGAACTCGTCGTCGTCGAGGATGCGGGTGATCACCTCGTGCATGTCGTACGGCTGGTTCGGCGAATCCGGGATCAGCGTGTCGAGCTCGATGTCCTCGTCGGTCAAGTTCTCCTCGATGGCGCCGGCCGCAACGGCAGCCGGGTAGCGCGGGGGATCGGCGTAATTGTTGGACGGCAGGTAGCTCAGGAGGTCGCGAACGTAGTCGAACGCGTCCTGCTCACCCGAGGCGACATAATGTGCGGTGCCGGACTTGGCCATGTGGGTGTGCGCGCCGCCAAGCTCCTCCATGGTGACGTCCTCGCCGGTGACCGTCTTGATCACGTCGGGTCCGGTGATGAACATCTGGCTGGTCTGGTCGACCATGATCACGAAGTCGGTCAGCGCGGGGGAGTACACATGGCCACCCGCCGCGGCGCCCATGATCAGCGAGATCTGCGGGATCACTCCGGAAGCCAGAATGTTGTTGCGGAAGATCCGGCTGTACAGACCCAGCGAGACGACGCCCTCCTGGATGCGGGCGCCTGCACCGTCGTTGATGCCGATCAGTGGCCGGCCGGTCTTGATCGCGAGTTCCTGTACCTTCACGATCTTCTCGCCGTACACCTCGCCGAGGCTGCCGCCGAAGACCGTCGCGTCCTGGCTGAAGATGCAAACCTCGCGGCCGTCGATGGTGCCGTAACCGGTCACCACACCGTCACCGAGCGGCCGCTTCTCCTGCAACCCGAAGTTGGTGCTGCGGTGCCGCGCCAGCGCATCGAGCTCCACGAACGAGTCCTCGTCCAGCAGCGCCAGGATGCGTTCGCGCGCGGTCAGCTTGCCCTTTGCGTGCGTCTTCTCGACGGCGGCTTCACCGACCGGGTGCAAGGTCTCTTCGGTCCGCCTGCGCAGATCGGCCAGCTTGCCCGCGGTCGTGTGGATATCGATCTCGTGCTCGGCGGCCGCCTCAGACGCCTGCTCGGAAACGCTCGTCATGGTGGTCGATGGTATCGGCCGCCATAGCGAACGGTCGCAACCGGCTTAGCCTGACGCTTTCCTGACCGCCTCGGCGGTCGCCGGTACTCCCCCGGATTCGTACCCGACGTGCGGCTTCCGCAGGATGGCCACCATGAAGCTGGCCATATACGGGACCGGGTGACGGTGCAGCAGCTTCGTCTTCTGCAGCTCGAGCGCGTGCAACGGGGGGATGCGCCGGTAGTAGCCGTGGCCGAACGTGGCGTTGATCCGCTCGACCTCGAAACCGACGCTCTCGTAGCGCTTAGCTGTGCGTTTGGACGGGCCCAGGCACCAGCGGTAGTACGCCGGAAATTTCTGCTGCTTGGGATCGGCGATTCGGGTCGGTTGGAACAACCGGACCAGGGCGTGCGCCTGCCTCTCCGGGATCAGGTGGTTCACCATGATCGGCAGGCTGTGCAGCGTCGGGAAGAAGTGCACGGAAAGCCCACCGGGCCGCAGCAATTTGAAGCAATTCTCGTGAAATGTGACCGGGTCGGGCAAATGCTCGCACAGCATCTTCGAGAAAACGAGGTCGTACTGGTTATGGCCCTCCACGATCGGTTGGCAAAGGTCTGCCACCTTCGTTTCGACTCGGCCTTCACCTTTTGCCAGTTCGATGGCGGATATGTCGAGCACCACGCGCTGCTGGAGAAAGTCCCATTTCGAATCCGCGACGATCGGGTTTGCGCCGCCACCGAGCTCGGCGACCGCCTTGGTGCCCTCGCGCCTTGCCAGGTCGACAAGTAGGTCCTCGTACCCGTTCCACAGCTCGTCGACATCCATGTAGACGAGTTTGCTACGGGGCATGCCCATGTGTGCATCTCCAAAAGGTTGTGGTGCCGGTGGCGATTGAATTGTCGATCCTCGGAAGTTGCCGGCAAACGAAATATCGCGGAAAGACTACCGGACCCAACCTACAAGTAGCCGCCCGCTGGCTGCAAGAACCCCGGCGAACTGCGCGCTTGCCAGCTAACGCCCTCGCCTCGAGCCAAGGAAGCGATCCACTTGACGTTCGGGGCTCGGCGCGGGCAACCAGGGCCAACCGTCAAACGCTTGCCGTCGCGCGGGAAATTTACCCGACCCGCCGGTTGGTCGCAACCGCGCAACGAACTTGCTGCAGCGCACCGAAACGGATTGTCAACTCGATGTTCTTTGCCGCCGGGTGTTCGCTATCCGGATAGCGGTACGTCCGGAATTCTGCCACCCATGCCGACCCGGTTCGGGCTCGCGTGACATCGCCGGCGGTGTGGAAATCGCAGACAACGCCCTTTGCCTGGATTTGCCGCCGCGATGTTTGGCCTCGGTTGTTGAGTACGGTACGTTTGCAGTCCTGATGGAATCGGCGGGCATGGACGCCAGTCCGAGCGATTCGAGTCCGTTGTCAGCGCAGCCTTTCGAGGGGATTACCAGCGTGCAACCAGATCGCAGGTACGACGGTGTCGACGGCCCGAAGGTGGCGATTGCTCACGACTACCTCACCCAACTCGGCGGGGCGGAAAAGATGGTCCTGTCGATGAGCCGCGCCTTCCCGAACGCGCCGATCTATACGTTGCTGTACGACCCGGCGTTGACGTATCCGGAGTTTGCCGAACGCAATATTCGGGTGTCCGCCGCCAACAAGATCGGACCGCTGCGTAAACACCACCGAGTCGGCCTTCCGGTCTGGCCGCTTGTCGCGCAGTCGATGTTCGTCGACGCCGACGTGGTTCTCACCAGCAGTAGCGGTTGGGCGCACGGCTTCCGCACCCGGGGCCGCAAGCTCGTCTACTGCTACTCGCCCGCACGCTGGCTGTACCTACCGGACAAGTACCTCGGCGAGGACGCGGGCCTGGCCAAGCGGGTCGGGCTGGCCGCTACCTCCCCGTATTTGAAGGCGTGGGATCGTCGCCAGGCGCGCGCCGCCGACAAGTACCTGGCGATCTCGACGCTCATCAAGGGCCGCATCAGCGACGCCTACGGCATCGACTCCGACGTGGTCTTCGGCCCCGCGGAAATGTCGAATCTCGCTGAGGCCGAGAGGATCCCAGCGCTGCAAGGCACCGGCTCCGAGAAGGGCGGCTTTTACCTGTGCGTGTCGCGGCTGTTGCCTTACAAGAACGTCGACGTGGTGATACGCGCGTTCGCCGACACCGACCGCCAATTGGTCGTGGTCGGTCGAGGGCCGGAGGCCGAACGTCTACGCAGTATCAAGACCGAGAACGTGCACATGCTCTCCGATCTGACCGACGGCCAGATCTCCTGGTTGTACGAAAACTGTCGGGCGCTGATCGCGGCCAGCTATGAGGACTTCGGTCTGACGCCGATCGAGGCCGGTATGCGCGGGCGACCGACGGTCGCGGTGCGCTGGGGCGGATTCCTGGACACCGTCGACGAAGGGCTGTCCGGCATCTACTTCGACGAGCCGGAACCAGGCTCCATCGCCGCGGCGCTCGACCGCTTCGAACAGATGGAGTTCGATCCGGACAAGATCCGCCGCCACGTCGAGCAGTTCGATGAGGAGCACTTCGCCAGGCGCCTCTATGCCGAGGTGGACAAGTTGGCCGAAAGCTGAAAGGAGGAGCAGCACGCATGTGGAGAGAACCGCAGAAGCCGGACCCCGACGACATCGCCCGTAAGCTCGAGCTCGCTCCCGATCTGAAGGTCGTCCCAGGGCCGACTTGGGTGCTGTCCGAAGACGGCGAATCGTTGGTCAGCTACAAGATGCAGGATCTGAGTCTGCCTCGTAAGGCGCGCAACCGGATCGCCACGCTGCTGTACAACATGTTCGTCACCTACATCCCTTCTCACACCGTGCGATTGGGATTCCTGCGCCTGATGGGTGCTCGGATCGGTAAGGGCTCGTCGATCATGCGGACGACGACCATCCTCGATCCCGAGTTCCTGCGGATCGGCGAGAACAGCACCGTCGGTATGCGCTGTCTCATCGACGCGCGGGCGAGCGTGTGGATCGGCGACAACGTGACGTTGGCCAGCGACGTGCACATCGTCGGCGGCGGCCACGACATCAACCATCCCGACTTCCTGCCGGTCCCCGGCATCCCGACAGTCATCTGCGACTACGTCTGGATCGCCAGCAGGGCAATGACTTTGCCGTGCATCCTCGGCCGCGGTGCGGTGGTGGCCGCGCACTCGCTGGTCACCAAGGACGTCGGCGAGTGCGAGGTCGTCGGCGGTGTGCCCGCGAAGGTGATCGGGAAGCGGGACCCGGATGCGCTCAGATACAGCGCGGGCTACCGGCCGCTGTTTCACTGATGGTTGTTGACCTCAAAGACTACCGACTGGTCTTCGTTGCGCCCGCGCGCGGCAAGACCGCCGTCGGAGACTACTCGGAGGACTTCCTCACCGGAGTGCGACAGCATTTCGGTGAGGTGGCCGAAATCCGCTGTGGCTCACCGGGTGACGACGGCATAGCCGACGCCAGGCGCGCCCGCAAGGCCGTCAGGAACCACGTTGCCGCTGCCCCGCACGGAAGGGTGTTGGTGCACGCCGAGTTGGCGGCAGGCGGGTTCGTGCCGTTCTGGTCGGTCGTCGGCCTGCGCGGCGTACCGGTGACCGCGACCATTCACGATCCGCCACAAGGGGTTTGGTGGCCGTGGTCGCCGACCTTCATGCACCGAAGCCGACTGGTCTTTCACGGCCTGCACTTCACGACGCAGAAGATCACGACCGCGCTGGAAGGCCGGGTGTACACCGACCGGACATTGATCGCGCTGACCGAGACCGGCAGACGGTCGATCGAGCAGAGATACCCGCAGCTGACCGCCGTGCACATCCCGCATATCGTGCGGGACAGGCCCACTATCCGGCCTGCTCAGGAGCGGCCGAAAGCGATCGGATTCTTCGGACATGTCTACCGCGGCAAAGGATTCGAGCAGATCGAAGGCATTCGTCGTCAACTAGCCGACGACGTCGCAATCCGGGTCGCCGGTCGCGGCACCGAAACACTGCCCCGCGAGCACGGCATCGAGATTCTCGGCGCCGTCGACGGCCTGGAGGAAGACGCATTCTTCGAATCCGTCCGCGCCATCGTGGTGCCCTATGGCAAGCGACACTGGCAGGACGTGACCTATCCGGCGTCCGGCGTGGTGGCGCATGCCATGGCATACCGCACGCCGATAGTCACGACCGGCTACGGTTCTTTGGCCGAACTCGACACGAAGGCCGGAGCAGTGGTCGTCCCTGTCGACCATGATCAACCAGACGCCGTGGCGACGGAACTGGCGCGCGCGATCACCGAACTGGTCAACGACAAGGCGCGTTTGACAGAGTTGGGCGAGTACTCCGAAAAGACCCGCCAGGACCGCTCGGCGCCACGTACCGCCGAGGAGTTCGCGGCGGTCTGGTCGCGAATTCTGGCGCAGCCCAGCTGAATTCCGCTATTCGGGGTCGATCTCGTATTTGCGGATCGCGGCCTCCAGCTGATCGGAGCTGAACTCCTTGAGTGATGTGATGACCGCCATCCGGCCACCGATGAGGCGCTCGATGTTCGCGAACTCACCGACCACGTTGTAGTGGGGTCGGTCGCCGTAGTCGTCCATCGCGATGGTCCAGCCGCGCTCGTTCTGCAGCATGCGGATCGCCTTCAACACGCACGCGACCCGAAAGCGACCGTCGACCAGGACGAAATCAGGAGTCCGCCCACCGTCCAGGCATTCTGGCGGCGGATCGGAATAACGTCGGAACTTTTCCAGCCTGCTCGGCGATGGAGCACGCAGGCCGATCGGCCTGCCCCAGTGTCCGGTCAACCCGATGTCTGCGTAGCGGTATGTCTGGCCCGTCGGCTGCGCGAGCCCCGCGTCGGCGATCTTCTTGCGAACGCTTTTCAGGAAGTAGGGGTCGGAGTCGACCGCGATGAATTCGACCCCGTGTTTCGCGGCCAAATACGTCGACCCGCCGGTTCCGTATTCGAGATAACGCTTCGACCCGGTGAGGGTCTCGAGGAAAAATGCGAGTCCTTCGTCGCCCTTACCGTCGGTGCCGTAAAAAAACGGACTATCGGGGACGGGGAAGTCCGTGACCCGCTGCAGAACCAGAAATTTCAGGGTTCCAGCAATACTCACGCGTTACTCCTGCAAGAAGGCGAACGACTGTCGGCACAGCCTACTCGATGGCCGCAACGAGCGCGTTCACCGGCCGGGTGATGGCCCGGCGCAGGGACGATCGTCGACTCGGCCGATCACGACCCCCCGCGAAACGCGCACCTGCGACGACCCCCGGATGGTGCGCGAGGTATCTTCCAGCAACGTCACTGAGCATACCTGGCCAGCGCAGATGACCTTGTCCGGAGTGCCTGGCTTGTCACCATGACGAGTTTGCGGTTCCATCTAGTGCGGAAAATAATCCACAATCGCGGACCACGGATGAAAAGTCGGCCGCCATCGTTACTCAAAGGGATTGTCAGCGTGATATCAGCCTGTACTGAAGGGTCCTGAGCTGTCCACGCCAGAAGCGGGCACCCGCCGTTCCGTCAAAACACTGATCTCACTGCTGTTCGTCTACGGCGGACGGGCCGCGGGCCTGTTGTGGACGCTCGCGATGATCCACCAACTCGGCATCAGCTCCTACGGCCTGTACAGCTTGGGCTTCGCGGTCACCTCGGTGCTGGGCCAGACCCTGAACAACCCGTACGTGGTGCGCGCCGCAAGGGAACCGGAAGAGGACTTCGTCAGGGAGCGCGCCAGCCGCTATCTGCTCGGTCTCGCGCTGATGGTGGTCGCTCAGGTGTTCATGCCCATCAACTACATCCTGTGGTTTGGCATCCTCGCCGCTGGCGGTGAGTTGTGCGTCGGCGCCTATAAGGCGCGGGCGCTGCGTGAAGGAGACCCGCACCGCACCTCCCGGATCGATACCAGCAGGCAGGTCGGCAGCGTCGTCGCGGGCTGCGGCTACCTGTTCGGCACGAACTTGCTGTCACTTGGTGAACCGACGCTGCTCGGCGCGAGCATCGCCTACTGCGTGCCGTACGTGGTGGTCGCGGTGCTGGCCGGGATCACGGTTCGCGGCCACCGCCCCCAATGGCCGGGGCCGATCCGGACGATATTGGTGCTGTCCGGTGAGATGCTCGGCACCGCCGCCTTCCTTCAAGGCGACGTCCTGCTGCTGGGGTGGCTGACCGATACCACGGTCGTCGGGTATTACAACCTGACGTGGGTGCTCGCCTCGGCCATCGGCTACGTCGGCCAGGCGTTCGGCGCGACATACACTCAGCCACTGCGGGACAGCGGCGGCGACGTGAAGACCGGGCCGCCGCTGAAGCTCACGGTCGCAATAGGATTCGCGGGTGGATTGATCGTTCTGATCACAGGGATCGTGCTGTTGTTCACGCCGGTTCCGCGACAGCTCGCGATCGCCATGATCGTCATGTCGGCGTACGCTACGTTCCGCACGATCATCATGGTGTTCACCTTCATCCTGTACGCCCAGCGGCGAGACGTGATCCGGCTTACCTCTGTGATCGGTCTGGTACCCGTCAAATTCGGCATCCTGGCGGCGCTGGCGTCGTCGTTGGGCGCGGTCGGTGCCGCGATCGCCACCTCGGTGAGCGACTTCCTCCTGCTGGTGATCTTCACCGTCGCGATCTACGGGGGGAGGTTGAATGCCAAGGGCGACGTTCCTGCTGTCGAAAGACCCGCTGACTGAGCGGGCCGGTGATGTCGAACTCGGCCTGCTGATGATGCAGCTTGCCGCCGACTCCTATGACGTGTCGGCGGTGTGCCTGTCTGCCGAAGTGGGTCCGGCGCAACTGCCCGGCGGTATCCCGGTGACCCGGATCGCCAAGCCGAAGATCAGCCCCGCGCCCCTGCTGTCCGGCGCAATTCGTCGGCGGCGCAGCCTGGTTCACGTTCGGTTCGACACCGCTACGCTGGTGGCGGCCATCGAGGCGACCGATTCAGACGTGTACGTCGCCGAACACAGCTACATGGCGGAATCGTTCCTGCGTAGCAACAAGTTCGGCCAACAGCCGCTGATCGTCAACACCAATGTCAGCGAGGCTCTGGTGTGGCGGGCTACCCGCGGCACGCTCGGCAGGCTGGAGGCGCCGCGATTGCGGCGAGACGAAGTTCGCGTCGCCCGCGCGGCGAATGCCGTTGGCACATACGACGAACCAGAGGCCGAGTTCTATCGAGCCAACGGCGTGCCCGGTGCCCGCTGGCTCGATCTGACGTTGCCACCGGTGCGGCAGGTCGACGTCTCGGCGTCGCCGCGCCGGCTGGTGTTCATGGGGCTGCGCGACTGGCCGCCGAACCAAGAAGCGTTTCTGTACGCGCTGCGGTTGTGGCCGCGGATCGCCACAGGCATCCCTGACGCGGAGTTGTGCGTGATCGGGAAGAAGAAGCCGGGCGCCGCCGACCCGGTGTACCCGGACGGGGTCCGCGATCTCGGCTTCGTGGACGATCTTCCCGAGTTCCTTGGCACCTGCCGCGCGATGCTGGCACCGATCAAGACCGGCGGCGGTGTCCGGGTGAAGATTCTCGACTCGCTGCGGCTGGGTTTGCCGGTCGTGGGCACCACCGCGGCGATCGGCGACCTGGGACCGTTGTTCGGCCTGAAGAACTTCGACGACGACGACGGTTTCGTCGACGAGTGCCGCCGCTATCTGCTCGACCAGCAGGCCGCCGTCGCGGCGGGCAACCGCGTGTACGAGATCAACCGGCGGCGTTGGGAAGAGCGTCGGCCGCACCGAGCCGTGCACGCGCTGCTACGCGCCGACGCAGTCACCACCTGATCACTACGTGAGCACCACCTTGACGCCGGCGAACGGTGCCCAGGTGATGTAGCCGTGCTCGAAATCCATTCTGGCGGTTCCGCTTTGGGGTGAATACTTATCGCTGGTGGCCAACCCCAGCTGGACTACATACGCCGCAGCCATCTGACCGTCCAACCAGTGCGCGCCGGTGGCGGGTGACCACCACGCCCTGATGCCGTTCTCGAATTGCTGCATACCGGTGCTGAACTGGGTGGTCGGCGCCACCTTCTTGGGCAGCATCAACTGGGCGATTTGGCTCGGCGAGGCGATGAACGACCCGGCCTTCGGCGTTTCGTAGAGGGTGCTCACCGAACGTATCTGCGCCCATATCGTCGGAGTCGCCCGGAAGACCGGGCTGAGTACCTCGCCGAGATCGGGGCTGGTTTGTTTGCCGAACCTGGTGAACTCCAACGACTTTCCCGGTGCGAACAGCATGATCTGCTGGGCAGGTTTCGGTGTCCAGTCCGAGCGATAGACGCCGAAGGTGTCCTGCGCGTCGGCGCTGCCCGTGGCCCGATCGCGGGTCGTGTAGATCAACAGCGGCCCGGTGTAGGGCATCTCCTGCCATTTGAGCAGAATGTCTTTGATGAATGCGCCTTGATCGGCTTCGCTGACCTTGGACGTCGGTTCGCCGTATTCGGTGCACAGATCTTCTTGGCGCTGTCGCCATTGGCGACCATCGCCTGGCGCATGCCGATCAGCTGGTTGACCGGTGAATTGGCCAGCGGAACGCCGTCGGAGAACTTCAGCGTGTAGTGGTAAGGGTGAAATGACAGCGCGTCGAAGAAGTTCTTCGCACCCGCGCCGTACATCTCGGTCACGAATCGCACCGGATTGACTGTGGCACTGCCGAAATCGATGACCGCCCCGAGTACGCCGCCGATGATCGTGGCGGACGGGTCAATTGCCTTGATTTTCGGATAGGCGGCCTTGAGGAGGTCGGTGTAGCCGACCGGATCCGGTGCCGGGGTGTAGAAGGTGATGGCGTTGGGCTCATTCCACACCTCGTAAGCGGCGATCTTTCCCCGGTAGCGCTGCGCGACCTTCGTGGCGAAATCGGCGTAGACCTCAGGGGACGCGGGGCGACCGCTCAGCGGCCGGCCGCCGGGCGCCACCGCCCACGCCGGAGTCGAGTTGATGAAGCCCATCACGGACAGGTTCTTCGCCACCGCGGCGTTGACGACCTTGTCGACGTTGGCCCAGTTCAACGTGCCGCCGCGGACGGGTTCGATGCCTGCCCACGGGATCATCACGCGTACGGTGTCGATCTTCGTCAGCGCCCATTTGGCCGCCGTTTTGTCGACGTCGGTCTGGGTCATCCCGTAGGTGTCGGCGTCCGCGAATCCAATTGTTGTGGGCAACGGATTAATTGCGGCAGCGTCAATTACCTGCACCAGGCGTGGCTTTTGCCGCGGCATAACTGCGGTGATCGCAATAACGCAGACCATCGCAATGGCGACGGCGATAGCGGCCGTAAAGAAAGTGCGGTGAGGTCCCCGATATTGCGTGCGCGGCACGGCTGTCTCCGAGTGTCGTGGTGGCAAGGCTTGCGGGATTCCGATCTTGATCCACGGTTAGTTTGATTGATGGACCAGCGGTTTCATCGGCAGGCGGCGATTGCGCGTGTCGAAAAACACGACATCACCAAGCACTCAGGTTGCCGTGGCGCACCGAGCGGATTTGCAGCAAACTCCACGGGTCGACGGCAACTAGGGGCTCGCGGGTGGTTCCGTGAGTGGTAGCCGGGCGTGGCCTCGTGCGAATCGGAGCGAACACCGGATCGAACACCAAAGGTGCGCGCTTGTTACTCCAGTCGCAACCAGCTAATTGCCGCCTGTTTCAGGGAGAGCACCGATGGCCGGCCGCAAGCGGCTCAACGAAGGATGCCCGCCACCTTCCGCGGCGGCCGAAACCCGATGACGGTGCGCTTCAAGCCGGTCGGTACGCCCGGAACGGATGCGCCGGCCTACCGCGCCGCCATCACGCCCGATCCGTCACGCAACCCCCGATTCCGGGCCGCGGCGTGCCGACGCTCGCCATTCGCTAATGGCGGGAGGGAGGCGCGAAATCGTTGCGGCTTATCGAATGGCTGGCGCTGGCTGCGCCATCGTGCTGACGTCGGGCGGGACCGCGATTTCGGCGGTTGGCGAGTCGTGTTTGGCCAGTCGTCTGGATTCGTCGACGTAGACCATAAACGCCAGGAACATCGAGAACTGCAGCGCCATCACCGGCATGTCGACAACCGACTGCGCCAAATTCATGTAGACGACGGCGATACCGATGAAAACGCCGCCGAATACGGCATTCGGCAGCGAATCCGAACGCATGGCGCGGTATCCCAGCACGCAGCCGATGACGAGTACCGCAACGAAGATCAGACCCGTGATGATGCCGCCGCGGTACACGGTGAGAAGCGGTGCATTGGATACGTAATTGAGACTCTGCGCGGCCTGTCCGCTGCGGAATTCGGGCCGGTCCCAGCCGAGTCCGAATACCCAATGACCTGATAACTGATGGGGGAAATTGTGCAGGGCGGCCACCCGGTCCGAACGCCCCTTGTCATCACTGGCGAACGATGCCAGCACGCGGTCCCTGATCATCGGGGTGAGGAACACCGCCGCGATGCCAAGAAGGACCGCGCCGATCGCCAGCTGCCGGTCGCGGGCCCGCATGCTGTGGAACAGGAACACCAACAGCAACCCCGCCGCGACGCTGAACAAGGTGGCCCTACTCAACGTGAGCAACATGGCGGCGGACAGGATCACGGCCAACAACACCCGCACCCAGCCGCGGAACAGGACGAGGGCCAACAGCAGCGCGATGGTCAGACAGAAGCCCGCGCTGTTGGGCAGCACCCACGTGCCGCCCAGCCGGATGGTCTTCCCCACCACACCGGACCCTTCGTCGGAGTAGACGTAGAGCGCGGTGTTCTGGCGCAGCTCGGCGCCGACGCCGTAGCCGAAGATCTTCAGGGGTTTCAGCAGGCGTTGTTGCTGGTCGATGGTGGACATCGCGATGCCTGCGAGCGCATTGAGCGTTGCTGAGACCACGAAGATCCGGCCGAATCGGGCCAGGTTCTCCCGGGACAGGCGCAGCAAGCCGATGATCAACAGCGAGGCGATCGCCCATCGGGTGAATGACATCAGGCTGAATAGCGTGACTCCTGTGGCAATCACTGAAACGCCCGCCGCGAGAATCAACAGCAAAACCGCAATTTCGAGTCTGGTGAGCGCGCTTCGCTCGGTGGTATGAATGAGCGCGGCCAGCAGCACCCCTGCGGCGAACAGCAAATACATTGGCACGTGAACGCCGGGCAGGTAACCGAACGGAATTGCGCCCATCACCACGGCCAGGCCCCAAAACAGCCACAGCGGATGCCGCAAACCGATGTACACCCCTACGACGAATGCGAGGAGGGCCAGCAGTCCGAAGGTCGCCAGCCTGCCGCCAGTGATGACCGCAAAGACCCCCAGCGGGACTACAGCAACAGTTGCGACGGCTAACATATATTTGCCGAGCGGATTCCAGCGGGGCTTCACGAGGTCTATGGTGTCAGGTCGAACGACATGACACCAGCTTGCCCCGAAGACTTCACAGACTCTTCGGGCGGCACAACCGGATACCCTAGACATTGTTTGCCGAGTTTTTCGAAAGGGCTGATCTTGGAGATCATGGATTACCTGCGCATATTTCGCAGGTACTGGTGGCTGGTAGTGGTCCTGACGATCGTCGGCGCGGCCGGCGGCTATGTGACGACGCTTTTCCTGACACCCGAATATCAGTCCACTGCTCGGCTGTTCGTGGCAACGCAGAATGGGACTTCTGTCACAGAGGCGTACCAGAACAATCTTTTTTCCCAAGAACGGGTGAATTCATATGCTGGGTTGGCCACCAGCGAACAGGTGGCGGCGCGAGCGGTCGACCAGCTGAAGGCGCCCATTTCCCCTGAAGAACTCCGCAGCAAGATTCTCGCGGCCCCAGAAGGCAAAACCGTCCTGCTGGACGTCGCCGTCAGCGACCCCAATCCCGCCCAGGCCCAGACCTACGCAAACGCCGTTGCCGATCAGCTCGTCGGACTGGTCAGCGAACTGGAAACCTCGCGCCGCGGTGGCAGCCCTGCCGCGGGTGTCGTCGTCGTCGACGAGGCCAGCTACCCGACCGAAGCCACCGGACTCGGCTTCTGGACGATGATCGGCCTTGGCGCGGCCGCCGGTCTGGTGGTGGGGATCATCGCCGCGGTGCTGTGGGGCGTATTCGACAAGCGGCTGCGCGGCCGCGATTCCGTCGAGGGCACAACGGGCACCAACCTGATCGGCGCGCTGCCAGAGGATTCCACGCGGCCCAGGGTCGAGGTGGTCGACCTGGACGGTAACGGGCTGTACGCCGAGCGGATCCGTGAGCTGCGCACCAACCTTCGGTTCGCCGTGCCGGCGGGCGGCAGCGCTCCGGCCCGCACCGTGGCCGTGACCAGCCCCTCCAGCGGAGAAGGCCGGACCACCACGGCGATCGACCTGGCGGCCGCGCTGGCCGAATCCGGCCGGTCGGTGGTTCTGGTGGAAGGCGACCTGCGCAACTCGACACTTGCCGATCGTCTGACGCTGGACCCGCACGCCAGGATGGGCGCCGCCGAGCGCGGGGTCAGCACCGTGCTTTCTGGTGAGCACGCGTTGCCGCAGGCGCTGATCGGCGAGGTACCGGTTGGCGCGCATGCCATCGCGCTGCTGCCCGCCGGGCCCAAGCCGCCGCGGCCTGGCGAGTTGTGGGCCAACGACCGCGCCGGCGCACTGTTCGAAGACCTCTCACGCGGCTTCGACTATGTGGTTGTCGACACGCCGCCACTGAACACCTACGCAGACGGGGCCAATGTCGGCGCGTTGTGCGACGGAGTCCTCGTGCTGTCGCGCATCGGCCGCACCACCAGTTCGGCATTGCGACAGGCGATTCAGGCGCTCAAGGCCGCCAACGTCAAGATCCTCGGGCCGGTCGTCACCTTCGACCGCATCGGCATGCTCAGCAAGCGCCAGCACCGCAAGCAGGTCGAGCACGACGCTGCGGGCAACGGCAATCCACACACCGAGTCGTCGAGCGGCGGGAACGAGAGCTCGGATGACACCGCGGTGATCGGGACGCAAGAGGGTCAGCTGGTCGGGTCCGGCGGCCAGCAGCGTCCCAGAGCCAGGCACGGAAGCGATTGATCGTGCGGTTGCGGCGTGTCGTGGCCGTTGCCGGCGCGATGTCGATCCTGGCTGGCTGCGCTCCGAGTCCACCGGCGCCGCCGCCCCATTACGACCGTCCACAACGGTCGGTCGTGCCGCCGTTCGCAGGTGCGGCCGAGTTGCCCGCGCCGAACATGGCAGACGACGGCCCAGGATCGTTGGTCGACGTTAAGCCGTACACGAGCAGCGTGGTGTTTCAGACCGCCAACGCAACGGCGGTGCGGGTGGTGTACCGCTCGACGTCGAGCACGGGCGACGAAACCCAGGTCTCTGGAATCGTCGCGGTGCCTGCGGGTGAACCGCCCAAAACCGGATGGCCGGTCGTGTCGTTCGGGCATTCCCTTACGGGGCTGGACATGAAGTGCGCGCCGTCGATGGCGAAGGAACTCGGCGGCTACTCCTCGGCGATGGTGACGTTGCTCAACCGCGGCTATGTGGTGGTGATGTCGGACTACCAGGGCCTCGGCATCAAGGGCCAGGACCACGACGCAACCGACTGGATCACGCTGGGCAACAACATGATCGACGCGGTTCGCGCGGCCCGCCGAGTGTCGCCCGACACCAGTGCGAACTGGGCCGCCGACGGTAGCGGCCAGGGCGGTCTTGCCGCATGGGCAGCCGCACAGCGGGCGCGCGCCTACGGGACCGGGCTCAACATGGTTGGCGCCGTTGTGCTTTCACCGTTCGCCGACCTCTCGCCGCTGGTGGACATCGCGAACAAGGGCGCATTGAGCAACATGCAGGAGCGGCTGATGATGGTGCTGCTGCAGAACGCGGCGGTGCACAGCCCCGGCTTCGACCTCGACCAATACCGGTCGGGCATCGCGAAGGACAACTGGGATGTGCTGACCGACTGTGCCCCCACCGATCCGAATGCGGCGCAGAAGATCGCCTCCCAGGTCAAGGCCGACGACCTTCGTCCGCGGGACGATGCGGCGGCCGATGCGTTGCGCAACCTGCTGAGCGCCGCCGCGTTGCCGGGCAACACCGCGCCCGCGGTGGCGCCGGTGCTTGTCGTCTATGCCACCGACGACACCCTGGTGCCGCAGGCCGGCGTCGCACGGGCGCTGAAGAGCGCATGCGCCAAGGGTGATCAGGTGGTGGTGATGAAGCAGATCGGCGACACCTCGACGACGAACTATCAGATCATCCAGACGTCGCTGAGCTGGCTGACCAACCGCTTCAACGGGGTGAAGCCGACCGACGTCTGCGTGGGCGCCTCATGAAGGCACCCGCCCGGGTGCCGTTGGTGCGCGACTACCTCCGGATGCTGCGCAACGGCTGGATTGTGATCCTGTGTGCGACGGCGCTGTCGGTGGGCGCGGGCTGGCTGGCGTGGGAGACTTCGACTCCGGTGTACAGGTCCACCGCCAAGGTGTTCGCGACGACGAAGGGCAGCGCGACACCGGTGGATGCCTACTACGGGCATCTCAACTCGGTCTCGCGGACCTTGACGATCCAAAGCCTCGCCCGCAGCCCGCAGGTCACCATGCGCACCATCAATCAGCTGGACCTCGATGCGACACCGAGCGATCTGGCCAGTCGCATCACCGTCGTGGTGACCAATTCCGCGCTGATGGACATCATGGTGACCGGCGGCGATCCGGGTCTGACCCGGCGCACCGCGAACGCGGTGGCGGCCAACCTCATGCAGCTGACGCGTGAGATCGGCGGCATCGACACCTCCAACGTGGACCTGACATTGGTGGACAGCGGCAGCGCACCGGAGCGAGTAGGTTCGATGTGGCAGTTCATGTTCCATGCGGGTGCGTTGGGCCTCGCTGTGAGCGCGGTGCTGGTGCTCGGCTACGGGCTGGTGAGAAACAAACTACTTGGCAAAGATCACGTCGGCCGCGTCGTCGACGAGGCTGTCGCGGGAAGGGATGCATGAACCGCGCTCCGTTCGGAACCGCACTGGCGTGCCTGGCCCTGCTGACCGGCATCGCCGTCTCCGGCTGCGGCAAGGACCAGGCGCCGCAGCAGGAACCCTCGGCGGCTCAGGGCATGCACCTGAATGCCGACTACAGCGGCGCAGGCCAGGAGCCCGGCGCGCTGTCGGATGCCACCACACTGCCGACGATCGACCGCAGGCTGCGCGCCGCGACCTCGCTGGCGGCCCGCATCGAGTACACCTCGACGTCGGGCATCACCGGGGGCACCGAACAGGTGTCGGGCTCCGTTTTCGTGCCGCCGGGCAAGCCGCCGGAGGACGGCTGGCCGATCGTCGCATACGCGCACTCGACCACCGGCATCGAACCCGAATGCGCGCCGTCGCTGTCGCCGACACTGCTGAAGTCGTCGACCATCGTCACGACGTTGGTGAAGGCAGGCTTCATCGTGACCATGCCGGATTACCAGGGGCTCGGGCTGGACAAGACGTACCACCCCTATCTGGATGCCACCACGGCAGGCTACAACGTGATCGACGCGGTGCGGGCAACGCGCAAGCTGGTCCCTGAGGCGTCGAATCGCTGGGTGGCTCTTGGCCTTTCGCAGGGCGGGCAAGCGACCTGGGCGGCCAACGAGCTGGCCGCCAACTACAACGGCGGGCTCGCCCTTGTCGGCACCGTCAGCCTGTCTCCACCGGCCGACATCACCGGTTTCGCCGACGCGGCCGCCGCCGGCCAGCTCACCCCTGAGCAGGCGCCCGCGTTGCCGCTGATCCTGTCGTGGTTGAAGAAGGCTCATCCCGATCTCAACCTCGACGACTACCGGCGCGGCGTTGTCGCCGACAAGTGGGACACACTGCTGGCATGCTCGGGGCCGAAAGCCGCCGAGCGCGACAAGGTGACCGATCAGATCACGGCCGATGATCTGCGACCCAGTTCGCCTGAGGCGGCGGACACCTTGCGTGGTCATCTGCAGAAGATGAGCTTGCCGCAAGGACCGACCGCGGCGCCGATGCTGGTGATCTACGGCGGCAAGGACAACCTGGTGCCGTCGTCGTGGACCGATCGCGCGCTCACCGCGGCGTGTGGCATGGGCGATGTCATCGACATCCTGACGCAGCCCGACAAGGGGCACACCGACATCGATGTGTCCTCGGCGTTCGGCTGGATCAACGACCGCTTCCGTGGGGAGCCCGCGCCGAACAGTTGCACGTCGTTCACCGCCGCACAGCGCTTGGGTGCGACCGCCGAACAGGGGCTTGGTGACGGAGGTGCCGACGAAGCAGATTCCGGGGAGCCCCCGGCGTGACGGTCGAGCCGAGACCGGTCACCGACGCGAAGTCCGCCACGCGGTCGGACGTAGGCGCTCGGATCATCGGACTGGACGGAGCGCGTGGGCTTTCCGCCATCGGGGTGGCGGTCATGCACGTCGCGGGCAACTTCTCCCCGCATGCCGCGGCGACCACCAAGATCACGCTTGTCGGCACGAGCCTGATCTTCTTCTACGTGCTCAGCGGCTTTCTGTTGTTTCTGCCTTACGTCCGTCGCCTGACCGAAGACCCTTCTGGCGCAACCATTCCCAGCACGCGTAACTTTGCGATCCATCGGATTGCCCGCATCGTGCCCGGCTACCTGGCGATCTTCTTGCTGTGCAACTACGTCTTTCAGGTCGTCTACGTCGACAACCCCGCGCTGCAGCCGATCGGCACCGACAAGGGCACGGGCATGATCACCGACCCGTGGCAGCTGCTGGCGAACCTCACGTTGGTGCAGACCTACATTCCCAAGTACGCGCTCACCGGCCTCAACCCGTCTTGGTCGCTGACCCTGGAGTTCGCGTTCTATGCGTCGCTGCCGCTGCTGGGCTATCTACTCTTCGCCACCCGGAAGCGTTCTTCGATGCGGCCGATGCGGATCGCGCTCATCGCCCCTCTCATCCTGATCGCCATCGGGTTCATCGGAAAGGCGGTGGCACCGCTGGTCGTCACACATTTCGGAATCACCGATCCCGAACTCATTCAGTGGGGCCCCAACTGGGCAGCGGTATACATGCGCAGCTTTCTGGCCAACGCGGACAACTTCGCATTCGGCATGCTGGCCGCGATGCTCATGGTGGCGATGGAACAACGCACGGTCGGTGAGCGGATCAGCCGTCGAGTGCAGGGATATTCGGCCATCGGTATCGTGGTCGCGCTGGTGGGCTCGCTGGTGTTGATCGCGGCCGGAAATCTGTTCGGACTCAGCGGAATAGCGCTTGCGTCCGCCTTGGCGATCATGGTGATTGTCGCGCCGCTGGCGCGAGGCGAGCGGTCGGGCCTTGGGGAGGCACTCGAGCAAGCGCCATTCAGGTACGTCGGAAAGGTTTCGCTGTCGCTGTACCTGTTGCACTTTCCGGTCATGTTGATGATGTACCGGTTCGGCCTGTTGGCGGGGGACTCGATGTTGGGCATGTGCGCCAACATCGGGCTGGTGCTGGCCGTGACGATGGTGGTGTCCACGCTCACGTACTACGCCGTTGAACAACCCGCGATGAACTTCGCGAGGCGTTACCGGTATCGGTGGCGCTGATGCGCAGGCTGGTCGTCACCCTCGCAGTGAGCCTCGGGGTAGCTCTCGTCGCCGCATCCGTCGTCGTGGCATGGGTATTCGGTCCCGACATCGTGAATCACTTCAAGGGGGCGTCGGCGGAGTCGTCCCAGATCGCGACGGCGCACATCGGCGGCACGGAACCGGGTTCGTTGGTCAGCGCGACGACGATGCCCGAACTCGACAAGGACAAGGACAGCGCGTTGTGGACGTCTGCGCGCGTGCTGTATCACTCCACCAGCGGTGACACGGGGCAGTCGACGGTGGTGTCCGGATCGGTGTACGTGCCGAAGACCCCTGCGCCGCCGGGGGGTTGGCCCGTGGTTGCCTTCGGACACGGCACCACTGGGATCGACGAACCGTGTGCGCCGTCGCTGTCGCCGACGCTGCTCAACATGACGGTCTGG
Organism: Mycobacterium sp. NPDC048908; assembly: GCF_043197955.1. NCBI lineage: Bacteria > Bacillati > Actinomycetota > Actinomycetes > Mycobacteriales > Mycobacteriaceae > Mycobacterium > Mycobacterium sp. NPDC048908. The sequence continues at coordinate 629,817 of NZ_JBICUE010000002.1, forward strand.
GTCACGTCACTGATCAAGAAGGGTTACGCGGTCGCGTTCACCGACTACCAGGGCCTCGGTGCGCCGGGGGTGCATCCGTACACCGACGCCAAGACCGAGGGGCTCAACGTCATCGACTCCGTGCGTGCCCTGCGAAACACTTTCCCCGACGTCTCCAACCGCTGGGCCGCCTTCGGTGGATCACAAGGTGGCGGTGCGGTGTGGGCCGCCGACGAGCAAGCCGCCTCGTACGCACCGGAACTCGACCTCGTCGGTGTCGTCGCGATGTCACCGGCCGCCGATGTCAGCGGAATCGTCGACAAGGCGATGTCTCAGACGTTGACCGCCGATCAAGCGCCCGCGTGGTTCCCGCTGGTCGAGGTGCTGGCACGACTGCACCCTGACTTCAATCGCGACGACTACCGCAGTGGCGCCGCGGCAAAGTACTGGGACATCTTGACGTCATGTTCAGGCCCGAAGTCGTTGGACCGCAACGCCGCGGCGGCGGAGTTGAAAGACTCCGACTTCATGCCCCGCACACCGGAGGCGGCCGACAAGATGCGAACGCTGCTCGAGCGATGGGCGCTGCCACAGCAACGGGTCACCGCGCCGCTGTCGGTTCTGTACGGCGGCCAGGACACCCTGATCGACCCGCAGTGGACCACCGACGCGATCAACCGGGCCTGTGTGCTCGGCGGCCCCATCGTGTGGGACCTGCAGCCGGACAAGAACCACGGCAACGTCGATATCAGTACTCAATTCGATTGGCTTGCCGATCGATTCGCTGGGAAGCCGGTGGTCAGTGAGTGCCCGTAGGAACCCCGACGGTGACGCCCTGCTGTGGCGGCGCGCGCTGATGGAGGCCAAGTCGGCTGTCAAGCGAAGGCTGGCGCCTGCGGGCACACCTGTCGACCCGCCGCCGACGCCTTATCTCATCGTCCCGGTGCTCGGCCAGTCCAACGCCGTCGGCATGGGTCTCGGACTCGACCTCGACGGCCTCGACCGTCCCGATCCTCGGGTGCACCAGTGGGCGATGTGCGGGCCGTCGAAGGGCAATGCGGTGCTGGCTGTCGATCCGCTCCTGCACGAAACCCCTGCCGGTGGTGTGGGATTCGGGGTCACCTTCGCCAAAAACCTGGCCGCGGAGACAGGACGGGCGGTGCTGTTGATCCCTGGCGCCCGCGGCGACACCTCGTTCACGCCCAAGAACGGCTGGACGTGGGATCCGGCCGACATGCGCACCCGCAGGAATCTGTACCGCGACGCCGTCGCCGCGATCGACGCGGCGCTGGCCCGCCATCCCGGCAGCACCGTCGCCGCGGTCCTGTGGCACCAAGGCGAAACCGACGTACCGCTGATGGCGGCGCAGGAGTACCAGACCAAGCTCGACTCCGTCATCGACGATCTGCGCGCCCGCTACGGTGCGGAACTGCCCTTCCTGGTCGGCCAGATGGTGCCAGAGGAAATGGAACTGAGCGGCAAGGACTACGGGCCGATCAACGCCGTCCACGCCGACACCCCGAACCGGCGGTCGCGTACGGCGTTCCTATCCGGCACACGTTCGTCGATCAACGGCGGAACCGATCGGCACTACAACGCCGCGGGTCAACGTGCAATGGGCCGGGCGATGTGGCTGGCTTTCCGCTCGATCGCAGTCGATGACCTTGCCGACTATGGCGCGCGGTGACCTGCGGCGCGCAGCCGTCGTGATTGCCGCCATCGTCGTTGCGCTCGCGGTGCTGATGGGGGTGTCCGGCATGGCGGTGTTCACCAACGCGAAGGTCGATCAGTTGCAGAGAGCGGACGCGGTGGTGGTGCTCGGCGGCGAACACGACGGGCGTGAGGACTACGGCATCGAGCTGGCGCGCGGCGGTTGGGCGCCGACCGTGGTGATCTCAGATGCGTATGCAAAGGATGATCCGGTGATGGACCGGGTGTGCAAGCCCCAGCCTGCGATCGAGGTGATCTGTGCGCGTGCGCCGCAGATGAATACGCGGGGTGAGGCACAGATGGTGCACCGGTTGGCCGCCAAGCGGTCGTGGAAGAAGATCATCGTCGTCACGTGGCGCTACCACCTGCCGCGGGCGCGGCTGATTTTCCGGCAGTGCTTTTCCCCCGATCCGGACGCGGTTGTGATGCAAGCGGTGCCGCGGCGATACGACTACTCCCTGGCGCGTTGGCAATTCATCTACGCGTATCAATACGCCGCGTTCGCGAAGGCGGCGGCGATGGGCGACTGCCGAGCCGTCGACCGGACCCCGTCGTCGTCGGATCGGGCCGAAATATGACGCGGGTACGGTAGCGGGCATGCCCCATTCGGAACCGATGGCGCTCGCCCCCATCTCGTTGTTGAACGGGTGGGCGCCGTTGGCGATGCAGGCCATTGCCGCCGTGGTGCTTGTCTACGCCGTGGGCTGGCGGACGCGGCGGTGGCGGCTGATCTGGCTGCCGGCGGCGTTGGCGGTCGGGTTGATCGCGGCGGCGCTGACCTATTGGTACATCCAGTGGTCGGACCTGTCGAGCGGGCGGTTGGCGCCGTACTACTTCTGGATCTGGGTCGTGCTCGGCGGTGTCGCCCTAGCGGTGCTGTTCCTCGGTTGGCGCGATACGAACTGGTGGCGACGCGGTGCATCGCTGCTGGCGCTGCCGCTGTGCCTGCTGTGCGTGGCGCTTGCCCTGAACATGTGGACCGGTTACGTGCCGACGCTGCAGACCGCGTACGACCAACTGGCAGGTAAGCCGGTGGCCGGGCAGACCGACGCCGCAGGCGTGAAGGCGATTCAGGACAACGGCGGCATTCCTGACAAGGGCACGGTGACGACGGTGACCATCCCCGACGCCGGCTCCGGATTCAAACACCGCGACGAGGTGGTCTATCTGCCGCCCGCCTGGTACGCCAGCAATCCGCCGCCCAAGCTGCCGGTGGTGATGATGATCGGCGGCGTGATCGGCCGCCCGGGGGACTGGTTGCGGGCGGGCGATGCGCAGAAAACCCTCGATGACTTCGCCGCCAAGCACGGCGGCAACGCGCCGGTAGTGGTGTTCGTCGACGTCCTCGGCGCCTTCCTGAACGACACCGAGTGCGTCAACAGCCAGCGTGGCAACGCTGCCGACCATCTGACGAAAGACGTTGTGCCGTACATGATTTCGAAGTTCGGCGTGAGCGCCGATCCGGCCAACTGGGGCGTCGCAGGCTTTTCGATGGGCGGCACGTGCGCGGTGACGCTTGCGATGAAGTACCCGGAGTTGTTCAGCGCATTCGTCGACATCGGCGGAGATCTGTTCCCGCGTGACGGCGGCGGCAGAGATGAGACGATCGCACGGCTTTTCAACGGTGATGAACAGGCCTTCACCTCCTGGGAGCCGGCCAGTGTGATCCAGGCACATGGTCCGTACGCGTCGACTGCCGGATGGTTCGTCGTGGGTGAGCAGGTCCCGAACATGTACCGGCCCCCGGATCCGAACCCGGGCACGGTACCGTCGCCGGACCCGCCGAAGAGCCCGAGCGACCACGCCGGGGCGGCGCAGTATTTGTGCGAACTGGCCAGTGACTTCGGCGTCGAGTGCGCGGTGGTGTCGGACCCCGGCAAGCATGACTGGCCGTCGGCCGCCAGTGCATTTCCGATCGCGCTTCCCTGGCTGGCAGGTCGGCTCGGCACACCTGACGTGCCCGCGGTGCCGATGCCGGGCGCCCCCGGGTCGTCGTAGGAAGCGACAGATCCCTTCCGGCGTTAGACGCATCGGGTCCACCGGACTCGATGACGGCTCCCAGCGATCACACAGCGCAAGGTTTCCTGTAATGAAATTTGGCTGCCGGCCGATACAACACGTGTCGCTGGGCAATGAAATTATCGACCGCCGCTACCGCTTCGTAATACGGATCGGCACGCGCTATTATTGGCTCGCCTGACGGCCGCCGGAGATTATCTTGGCCGATCAAAACGCCGCAACAGGCAATGCAGCCATCCGAGGGAAAGTGATTGACCAGCGTCTTTTGTGGTTCGCCCAGCGAACTCTTGACAGTAGTGCAATAGTTAACCGGTGGCCGCTATGATCTGCCTCGGCTACCGATTCTTAGCAAACGGAAGGTGCGCACTGCTGTGACCGCGGTTGAGACGTTTCTCGCGCCTGCCGAGTCGCCGGCGGCGGATGTCACCTCGGCATCCCAAACGAACTGGCAAAGGCGGTACCGAGTCTCTCTGATCGTCACCGACGTCGTCGTGGTGGCGATCGCCCTCGTCTGTGGCCAGATGGTGCGTCTCGGCCAACCGTTCACCGAGTTCGATTTGGCGATGGCCTACTACACGTTGGCCTCGCTGATCGTCGGCACCATCTGGCTGACGCTGCTGGCGGCTTACCGCACCCGGTCACCACGGATCATCGGCGCCGGAGTGGAGGAGTACCGGCGTGTCTTCTCCGCGACGCTTGCCACAGTCGGCGTCATCGCGGTCGGTTTGATGATTTTCCGTCCGGAGTACGCGCGCGGATATCTCGCCGTTGCCCTTCCGCTGGGCCTGTTCGCTCTGCTGCTCGGCCGCAGCCTGTGCAGGCGTGCCCTGGCCACGCAGCGGCGCAGGGGCAAGGCGTTGATCTCGGTGCTCGCCGTCGGTGACCCCCGCGCGGTCCGCAGCCTGGTGCAATGCCTGTCGCGCGAGGTCTGCTACGGCTATTCCGTGATCGGTGTGTGCCTGACCGGCCGGGGTACCGGAGGGACGATCGAAATCCCCGGCGCGGGCACGCTGCCGGTGCTCGGCGACGAGAACGACGTCGAGCGCGCCATCCTCGAGACCGGCGCCGATACCGTCGCCTTGACCGCCACCGAGCACCTCGGCCCCGAAGGCATCCGCGAGTTGTCTTGGCAGCTGGACAAACTCGGCGTCGACCTGGTGGTGTCACCGGGCGTCGTCGACGTGGCGGGCCCGCGGTTGACCATGCAACCGGTGTCGGGACTGCCTCTGATACACGTGGAGAAGCCGCAGTACAGCGGCACCAAGCGGTTGCAGAAGCGCGCCTTCGACATCTGCGTGTCGCTGACCGTGCTCGCGGGCGCGCTGCCCGTGATGCTGCTCGCCGCGATCGCGATCAAGCTGACCAGCAGGGGACCGGTGTTCTACCGCTCGGAGCGGATCGGCCTCGACGGCAAGCCGTTCCAGATGATCAAGTTCCGCACCATGGTCGACGGCGCCGACAAGCAGATCGATACGTTGGAGGCGCTCAATGAGAGTGCCGGCGGCGTGCTGTTCAAGATTCGCCAGGATCCACGGGTCACCAAGGTGGGCCGGGTGCTGCGCCGCTACAGCATCGACGAACTGCCCCAGTTCTTCAACGTGCTTCGCCGCGACATGAGCGTGGTCGGGCCGCGGCCGCCACTGCGCCGCGAGGTCGACACGTACGACTACCAAGTGCGTCGCCGCCTGCTCGTGCTGCCAGGCATCACCGGTTTGTGGCAGGTCAGCGGTCGCTCCGACCTGTCCTGGGAGGACTCGGTCCGGCTGGACCTGTCGTATGTGGAGAACTGGTCGATCGCCAACGACCTGCTGATCGCGACCAAGACGGTGCGCACCGTGTTCGCCGGGACCGGCGCCTACTGACCGACCGGCGGCAGCGCCTTACGCGCCACGGCTCACAGCAACATCACAGCGGATCTGTTTGCGCGCACGCTCGCAGGCGTCTGCCGGAGGTGAAGGTGCGTATGGGCTAATTCAAAATTGACATAGACGTTAGAACTGCTTACTTATGCTTACGAAAAATTTAGATGGCTGGGTTCGCTTGATGGATATAAGTTCAGATGATGGCAAACGCGAATGCCGATTCTCCGATTGACGCTCATGCGCTTCGGGACGGTTTAGCGCCGCCGTGGCGGCAACTGGACGTGGTCGAGCGGACGAAATCGACCAACGCCGATCTACTCGCACGCGCCGCCGGGGGTGAGGATATCGCAGGGGCCGTGTTGATCGCCGAACACCAGACCGCAGGGCGTGGCCGCAGCGGCCGCGTGTGGACGTCTCCGGGGGCCCAGCTGACGATGTCGGTCGGCGTCGACGGCGGCGGCGTGCCGCCCGACGGGTGGGGCTGGTTGCCGCTTGCCACCGGAGTGGCGGTCGTGGCGGCGGTGGCCGCGGTCGCCGGCGTCGAAGCGGGGCTCAAGTGGCCCAACGACGTGTTGGCCGGGGGACGCAAGCTGGCAGGCATCCTGACCGAGGTCGCTGCGGCCCAGCGCTTCATCGTCGTCGGCATCGGAGTCAACGTGACGCTGCGCGACGACGAGGTGCCCGACGCGGAGGCGACGTCGCTGAGCGGCCTGGGGGTCGCGGCGCCCGATCGGACTCGGCTCACGGCGGCGCTGCTGCGGGAGTTGGGCGGCCGCATCGACCGCTGGCAGGCGGCGGCAGGCGCCGACGCCGGGCTGATCGCGGAGTACCGGGCACGCAGCGTGACCATCGGATCGACGGTGCGGGCGATCCTTCCCGGCGGTCGCGATGTGGTCGGGGTGGCGCAGTCAATCGACGAGCAGGGCCGGTTGCACATCAACTCCGACGCCGGCACGGTTGCTGTCTCGGCAGGGGACATCGTGCACCTGCGCTGAAATCGGCGTGCCGCGTTGGCAACCGACGATGCGAAGGTTGGTCGGGTAGGTTGTGCCGCGGGTCTTGGACCTTTTGCTGACGACCGAATCCAAGGAGGCGCATGCGCCGTACAGCGCTCTGGTCGGGTGTGGCGCTCGCGCTGGTGGCCGGGATCGCGGCCGTGGTGCTGCTGATTCCTTATCTTCAGCCGTCGGCCATCAAGTTCCTGGATCTGTTTCCCTCATCGGGCGGGCCGCCGACGCGGGTGGCGTCGGCCGATCTGACCGGCGCCGGGCCCGGCAGCCTGGTGTCGGCCACCACGATGCCGGGAGTGACCCGCACCTTCATGGGCAGAGACCTCCAGGCTGCACGGGTGCTGTACCGGTCCACCTCGGGTGACACCGGCGCGCCGACGGTGGTGTCGGGATCGATGTTCGTGCCGAAGGGGAAGGCACCTGATGGGGGGTGGCCGGTGGTCGGTTTCGGGCACGGCACCCTGGGTATCGACAACGAATGCGCGCCTTCGCTGTCGCCTGATCTGTCCAGCTACATCGGCGTGGTGCGGGTGCTGACAAAGCTCGGGTATGCGGTCGCGTTCCCCGACTATCAAGGACTCGGCGCGAAAGGTGTTCACCCCTACGCGGATTCGAGGACTGCGGGTCTCAATCTGATCGATGCGGTGCGGGCGCTGCGCCGGACATTTCCCGGCGTCTCCACCAAGTGGGCGGCGATGGGCGGCTCGCAGGGCGGTGGCGCGGCGTGGGCGGCAGACGAGCAGGCCGCGACCTACGCGCCGGAGTTGAATTTGGTCGGCGCCGCCGCGACGTCTCCCCCGACCGACCTGTCCGGCCTCGTCGACATGGCCCAGGACGGCAAGCTGAGCGCTGAACAGGGCGCGGTGATGCAGGCGATCATCGAGTCGCTCGCGCGGTTGCACCCCGATCTCGATCGCGACCTGTACCGCCACGGCACCGCCAAGAAGTTCTGGAACGCGATGTCGGCATGCAGCCAGGACACCGCATACCAGCGCGGAGAAGCGATCAAGCGGCTGGGCCCCAACGACTTCGCGCCCGATACCGCCGACGCGGCGATCCACCTGCGGGATCTTCTGAAGCAGTGGGCGTTGCCGCAGAAGCCGCTGTCCGCACCGCTTTACGTGTGGTACGGCGGCCAGGACCCGTACATCGACGCGGCGTGGACGAAGGCAGGGATCGCGCAGGCGTGCGAGATGGGTGGCACGATCACGATCGACTTCGACCCCAATGGCGGCCACAACCCGCCCACGGGCGAGACCGTGCTGGCCTGGCTGGCCGACCGCTTCGCGGGCAAACCCGCGGTCAACGATTGCAAGTCAGGGTAAGTCCCGCTCGACAGGGGTGCGGCTGGGTAGAGTCGCAGCCGTGGGCTATCCGGACAACGTGCTCGCCGGCGACGAGCAGGTCGTGCTGCACCGGCATCCGCACTGGAAGCGGCTGATCGGCCCGGTGCTGATCCTGTTGATTGTCACGGCCTTAGCGGCGTTCGGCGCCGGATACGTCAATCAGACGAACTGGGACCGCACCGCGCGCAACGTCGTGCTGATCGTCATCGGAGTGATCTGGCTGGTGATCATCGGATGGCTGACGATGTGGCCGTTCCTCAATTGGTGGACAACGCATTTCGTCATCACCGACCGTCGTGTGATGTTCCGCCACGGTCTGCTCACCAGGTCGGGCATCGACATTCCGCTTGCGCGGATCAACAGTGTGGAGTTCCGGCACGGCTTGTGGGACCGGGTGCTGCGCACCGGCACGCTGATCATAGAGTCGGCGTCGCAGGATCCCCTTGAGTTCCACGACATTCCGCGCGTGGAACGGGTGCATTCACTGCTGTATCACGAAGTCTTCGACACCCTGGGCTCAGAGGAATCGCCGAGCTGACCCAGGCGGCGCGCACGCCGGTTTGGGCGACGCAGTGGGGTGACCGTGCTGTTCTCGTGTGTGCGTTCGTACTCGTCTTCCATCGCCTCGGCGATGCCGCCCGCGGTGATGGATTCGATCGCCATGTCCGGGTGGCGGCCGAACTCGTCGGGGAACACCCAGCGGCGGAAGGCCCAGAACCGGAAGGCCATCTGCAACATGTTGCCGATGATGTACGCGGAGACGAAGTCCGCGATGTTCTCGACGGTCAGCGAGACATCGGGGACCCGCAGTTGCAGTACGTAGCTGGAGAAGTACAGCGGCGCCATGGACAGCAGCACGCCGACTCCGCTGAATGCGAAGAACATCAGCGCTTCGTGATGGCGTTCGCGGCCGCCGCGGTTCTGGAAGCTCCACTCGCGATTGAGGATGTAGGACGCGATCACCGCGACGATGCCTGCGATGATCTTGGCCGTCACCGGCTTGGGCTCGAGGACCGTCAATTTGAGGGTGTAGAACACCGCCGAGTCGATGACGAATGTCGTGGCCCCTACGATGGCGAACTTGATCAGTTCGTGATGCCGCTCGAAGTACGGCCGAACCGGGCGGGGCAGCCGTGCGATCGTGGCATCGGTAAAGGACACAACAGCGCAGTGTACGGAAATACCACAGGCCACGCGTACCCATGCAGGTCACGGCCTGTAAACAAGATGATTGCCGCCATGACACCATGGTGTTGTGCCACGAAGCCCGAGTATGCCCCCTGTGGTCACCATGGTCGGCGGCGGGCAACTGGCCAGGATGACCCATCAGGCCGCGATTGCGCTGGGTCAAACGCTGCGCGTGCTTGCTGCCAGCCCCGACGATCCAGCCGCCCAGGTCAGCCCGGATGTGGTGATCGGTGCCCACACCGACCTCGACGCACTGAGGAAGGCCGCGGCCGGCGCCGACGCGCTGACATTCGATCATGAGCACGTGCCGACGGAACTGCTGGAAACGCTGGTCGCGGAGGGTGTCAACGTGGCACCGCCGCCGTCGGCGTTGATCCACGCGCAGGACAAGTTGGTGATGCGCAGGCGCCTCGAAGCGCTTGGCGCGCCCGTGCCGCGGTTCGCCGAGGTGACGGACATCGCCGACGTCGACGCGTTCGTCGAGCGCGTCGGCACGGACGTCGTGCTCAAGACGGCACGCGGCGGCTACGACGGGCGCGGTGTGACGCTGGCGCGTGACGTCGCCGAGGCGCGGGATGTCGCGGGCAGGTATCTGGCCGGTGGTGCGGCGGTGTTGATCGAGGAGAAGGTCGCGATGCGACGGGAGTTGGCTGCGCTGGTGGCGCGGTCGCCGTTCGGGCAGGGTGCGGCGTGGCCGGTGGTCGAGACCGTGCAGTGCGACGGAATTTGTGTCGAGGTGATCGCCCCGGCACCACGGCTGGAATCCGAATTGGCCAGCGCGGCAGGGCAACTCGCGCTTCGGTTGGCCGACGAACTCGGCGTGGTGGGCGTGCTTGCGGTGGAGTTGTTCGAAACCGTTGACGGCAGGCTGGTGATCAACGAGTTGGCGATGCGTCCGCACAATTCGGGACACTGGAGCATGGACGGCGCGCGCACCGGTCAGTTCGAGCAGCATCTTAGAGCGGTGCTCGACTATCCACTCGGCGACACCTCGCCGATAGCGCCGGTCACGGTGATGGCCAATGTAATTGGCGCGCAGCATATTCCGGCGATGAGCATGGATGAGCGGCTGCATCACCTGTTCGGCCGGATTCCTGAGGCGCGGGTTCATCTGTACGGCAAGGGGGAGCGGCCGAACCGCAAGGTCGGCCACGTCAACATTCTGGGCGCGGCGGGCGGATCGCTCGACGACGAGACTTACGTCGCGGATGTCCGGGAACGGGCGGTGCGGGCCGCGCATTGGCTGTCGCATGCCGAGTGGACGGACGGATGGAGTGGACATGACTAGTCCGCGGGTCGGCGTGATCATGGGCAGTGACAGCGACTGGTCGGTGATGGAGGAGGCCGCGCAGGCGCTGGCCGAGTTCGACGTGCCGTTCGAGGTCGGCGTGGTGTCCGCACATCGCACCCCTGGCCGCATGCTCGAGTACGCGCAGAGCGCGGCGGGGCGCGGCATCGAGGTGATCATCGCGGGCGCGGGCGGCGCGGCCCACCTACCGGGCATGGTCGCGTCGGCGACCCCGCTGCCGGTGATCGGGGTGCCGGTGCCGCTGGCCAAGCTCGACGGCATGGATTCGCTGCTGTCGATCGTGCAGATGCCTGCGGGGGTGCCGGTGGCCACGGTGTCGATCGGCGGCGCCCGCAACGCCGGATTGCTCGCGGTGCGCATCCTGGGCGCCTCGGATGAGGCGTTGCGCGCACGGATGGCGGAATTCCAGAGCAACTTGGCGGACATGGTGTTGCAAAAGGATGCCGCACTGCGAAATCGGCTGCTCGGGCAGTAGGCTGCCTACCGATGCAGCCAAACTTCAATCGATACCGGGCAATTGGCCACCGGTTTGTCACGGGCTTTCTGGAATCAGAGATTCTGTTGGTTCTCGACGTGCTCGACGCGGCGCAGCGCGCAAAGCAGGTGTCGGGTGCCGTCGCGGAGATCGGCGTGCACCACGGCAAACTCTTCATCGGGTTGCGACTGTTGCAGCGGCCGGGAGAGAAGTCGGTGGCGATCGACATCTTCGGCGACCAAGACCTCAACGTCGACGGCTCCGGTCACGGCGACTACGAGAAGTTCGCCAACAACGTCAAGCTGTGGTCGTCGATGGACGACGTTTCGGTGCACCAGGGCGACTCGACCAAGCTGGAGCCGGGCAGGCTGCGTGAGCTCACCGGTGGGGACGTCCGCTTCTTCTCCGTCGACGGCGGGCACACCGACGACATCGTCTACAGCGACATGAAGCTGGCCGAGGCGACGCTGGCCGACGGCGGCATCGTGATCGCCGATGACGTCTTCAACGAGTACTGGCCTGGGGTGGCCACCGGCACACTGCGCTACCTCAACGATGGTGCCAAGCTGGTGCCGTTCCTGATCGGCTTCAACAAGGTGTTCTTCACTCAGCCCGAGCACAGCGAGTTCTATCGCAATGAGGTCGACTCGGCATTGTCAGGCAAGTTGCGCCTGGCCACGGCGACGTCCGAATTCGCCGGTCACGAGGTCGGGCTGGTCGCGCCGCAGGGCGCCATGGACATCCTGCGCAAGAGCCAGCTGGCCAGGACGCTCTACCACAGCACCTACCGTGGGATGGTCCGAGGGCTTCAGGTCGTGTCCGGAGGAAAACGGTAAGGTTACCGGCGAGTAGCAAGGAGTCGCCATGGCCTTCGGTAATCCGTCGTTTGACGCTTTCAAGCTTCCCGACGAGCACATTGAGCTGCGCGCGGTGCTGCGTGATCTGTGTGAGAAGGAGATCGCGCCGTACGCGGCCGACGTCGACGAGAAGGCTCGTTACACCGATGAAGCGCTGGCGGCGCTGACGTCGTCGGGCTTCGCCGCGATCCACATCCCAGAGGAGTACGGCGGCCAGGGCGGCGACTCGATAGCCGCCTGCATCGTCATCGAGGAAGTCGCGCGGGTGTGCGCGTCGTCGTCACTGATCCCGATCTGCAACAAGCTGGGCACGATGGGCATGCTGCTGCGCGGATCCGAGGAGCTCAAGAAGCAGGTGCTGCCGTCGATCGCGGCGGGCGAGGCCGTGGCGTCGTACGCGCTGTCCGAGCGCGAGGCGGGCAGCGACGCGGCGTCGATGCGGACCCGCGCGCGCCAGGAGGGCGACGAGTGGGTGCTCAACGGCGCCAAGTGCTGGATCTCCAACGGCGGGCACTCGACGTGGTACACCGTGATGGCGGTGTCGGATCCGGACAAGGGTGCCAACGGCATCTCGGCGTTCGTGGTGCACAAGGATGACCCTGGCTTCTCGGTAGGTGCCAAGGAGCACAAGATGGGCATCAAGGGGTCGCCGACCACAGAGTTGTACTTCGAGGACTGCCGCATCCCCGGCGACCGGATCATCGGCGAGCCGGGCACCGGCTTCAAGACGGCGCTTGCCACGCTCGACCACACCCGGCCGACGATCGGGGCGCAGGCGGTGGGAATCGCGCAGGGTGCGCTGGATGCTGCCGTCGCATATGTCAAGGAGCGCAAGCAGTTCGGCAAGGCGATCGCAGATTTCCAGGCTGTGCAGTTCATGCTCGCGGACATGGCGATGAAGCTGGAGGCGGCCCGGCTGATGGTGTACACCGCGGCCGCGCGCGCCGAGCGCGGTGAGGCCAATCTCGGGTTCATCTCGTCGGCGTCGAAGTGTTTCGCATCCGACGTGGCAATGGAGATCACCACCGACGCCGTGCAGTTGTTCGGCGGCTACGGCTACACCACCGACTTCCCGGTCGAGCGGTATATGCGCGACGCCAAGATCACCCAGATCTACGAGGGCACCAACCAGATCCAGCGCGTCGTGATGTCGCGTGCGCTGCTGAAGTAGGCGGCATCTCTACGCGAGCAGACGCAAAACTGCCCATTTTCAGCGAATTTCGGGCATGTTTGCGTCTGCTCGCGAGCCCTAGCCGCGGGTGACCTTCTCCATCTGACGACGGCGGTCGAGCAGCGCGGCGTCCGGATTGGCCACCTGAACCAGCGAAGCGCCCGCGGCGAACACCGCCAGCAGATTGGCGATCACGTCATCGCCCGTCGCCCAGTCGGCCGTCGACATCACGCGGTCGTCGCCGCTGAAACCGTTTGCCGCAGCGCAAGATCGGGCGGCCGCGAGGACGTCGTCGACAGAACGTCCGTCCAGCGCGGGGCCGGGCCGGGGTTCCGGCGATATTTGGTCACCGTGCACCCGCACCGCCGTCGCGTAGTCGGTGAGGCCGACCGGCAGATCGGCGACCGGCTTCCCGAACGGGTCCAGCGAGAGCACCGCGATCTCACCGATACCGACCGCAGCGTCGGCGTCGGCAAGCCGGTCCGCCGTGCACAGCGCGAGGTCGGCCTCCCCACTCAGCACGGCTTCGGCGCCGATCCACCAGATCCCGAGCAGTACGGCCGCGGTCTGCCAGTGCGCGGGCAACAGCACGGCGACCCGGCTTCCGGGCCCCGCGCCCAGCTCATCGCGCAGCAGGTTACCGGTCTTGGCCGCCCAGTTGGCGAGCGTGACGGTCGACAACTCGATGCGTTCGGAGGTGGCGTCGTCGTAGTAGGTGATCCGCGGGCCCATCGGATCGGCCGCCATCAGCGGATCCAGTAATGCCGAAGTGAGCGTGGTCAGTTGACGCACTCCGGATCGTTGGCGCCTGCCGTCAGGATCGGCGACGGCGCGGCGTCGGCATCACCAGAATCGGTGCTTCCCGACGCGGCAGGGTCGACCGTGGTCAGGGACGGATCGACGCCGCTGGAACCCGGACCCGTGTAGTCGCCGGCCAGCACCACACGCGCCGAACCCGGTGCCACCGAGGCGTTCTCGACCACCGGTATGCCGCCGAGCTCCCTGGAAACCGCTTGTGCGCCAAGGTCATCGGCCTTGGCCGCCTGCACCTGGCTGCTGGTGACATGGCCGCCGTCGTTGTTGCCCACATTGCCCGACGCGAAGCCCTTGCCGGCAAGCACCTGCGATACGGCGGCGGCCAACCCGTTGATGTCGGTGTCGTTGATCACGTCGACGGTCGTTTTGCTTGGGCTGTACGCCAATTGCTCGGTCTTGCCCTCGTCCTGGTCGTGCAGCAGGCCGGCCACCCACTCCTTGACATGAGCCGGGTCGACGCGCACCACGCTCTGCATCCCGTCGTCGCTCCATCCCGCCTCTTCGACGATCGGAATGGTTGCGAACGCGACGCTGCCCGCCGCCAACTTCTGCAACTGTTCGATGAAATCCATGATGTCCCAACCCTCGGACAGCACAACCGAGCGCTGGACGGCGTCTTGGAGGCGGTTGAGGGTGGCCGGGCTCGACAGCGTCTTGCTGGAGATCACATCGTGGGCCAGCGACGCCATCACCGCCTGCTGTCGGGTCACCCGGTCCAGGTCGCCGCGCGGGAGGTCGTGGCGCTGCCTGACGAAGCTGAGCGCCTGCGGTCCGTTCAGCTTCTGCCAGCCTGTCGGGAAGTCCGCTCCGGAAAGAGGTTCGTAGACAGCATTTTTCAAACAGACGTTGACGCCGCCGAGAGCGTCGGTGATCAACGCGAAGCCCAGCAGCCCGATCTCGGCGTAATGGTCGACGGTGACGCCGGTCAGGCTGGCGACCGTCTTGATCAAGGCTTCCCGGCCGGCTTCGGTGGCCTCCGGTTCGGCCTTCGCGGGATCCATGCCGTCCTGTTCGACGAGTTCGGACTTCTTCTCGAAATAGGCCGAGCCATAGACGCCGTTGATCTTCATCTTGTTTCCGCCAGGCGTCTGGACGTAGGAGTCGCGGGGGATGGAGATGGCCGTCGCCGACTTCCCGTTGTTCGGGATGCGCACCAAGATGATCGTGTCGGTGTTGGTGGACTCGTCGTCGCCGGCCCGCAACGTGGCCAGTTCGTCCTGCGACAGCGGATTGCCGTGCGCGTCGGTCCGGCTGTCCAAGCCGACCAGCAAGATGTCGATCGCTCCGTCCGCGCCGCCCTCGCCGAGCGCAACCGAGGAGAAGTGGTTGATGCCGGATTCGAAGGAGCGGATCTTTCCCCACGCGACGCCGGTGCCGACGACGACGGCCAGGGCCACCGCGACAGCGATGACACGTGTCAGGCGAGCGGGCATCTGCCCAGGTTACTTGCGACGCGCCCGCAGACCGGGTAGCCAAGGTCGGCGTGCCAGACTCGAGTGCATGTCTGACCGAATTGTTATCTCCGGTGCCGGTGGCATGGTGGGCCGCCGCGTGGCCGCGAAGGCTCGCCAGCAGGGGCGCGACGTGCTGGCGCTGACCTCGGCACAGTGGGACATCACCGATGCGACCGCCGCCGAGCGGTACATCGAAGCCGGCGACGTCGTGATCAACTGCGCGGCCTATACCCAGGTCGACGGTGCTGAACAGGAGCCCGAGCGGGCACACGAGGTCAACGCCACCGGGCCGGAGAACATCGCTCGAGCGTGCGCGCGTGCCGGCGCCGACCTGATTCACATCTCCACCGACTACGTGTTCTCCGGCAATCAGCGCCATCCCTACGAAATCGATGACGAAACCGGCCCGCTCAGTGTGTACGGCCGCACCAAACTGGCAGGCGAGGTATTGGTGCTCTCCGCCTTGCCCGACGCGCATATCGTGCGGACCGCGTGGGTGTACGAGGGCGCCGACGGTAAGGACTTCGCCGCGGTCATGCGTCGACTGGCCGCCGGTGACGATGAGGTGGAGGTGGTGGCCGATCAGATCGGATCGCCCACGTACGTCGGTGATCTCGTCGATGCCTTACTTCAACTCGCCGACGACGGATCGATCCGCGAGCCCGTGCTGCACGCGGCCAACGACGGCGCGGTCAGTCGTTTCGAGCAGGCTCGAGCGGTGTTCGAAGCCGTGGGCGCCGACCCTGCACGGGTGCGCCCGGTCGGCACCGATCGCCATCCGCGTCCGGCGCCGCGGCCCGCCTATTCGGCGCTGTCCGCCCGGCGCTCAACCGAGGCCGGCCTCACGCCGCTCCGCCCGTGGCGCGATGCAGTAGCCGCCGCACTGGCGCAGTAGTCAGGCGCGGCGGGCCTTCTCGGCTGGGGCGGTGTCGAGGATCAACTCCGCGGCGCGCCCGGCCATCGCCAGCATCGGACCGGCAAGGTTGCCCGACATCTGCTTCGGCATGATCGAGCAGTCGACGATGCGCAGTCCCTCGATCCCGCGGACGCGCAACTGGTCATCGACGATCTCCTCGTCGGTGGGCCCCATCATGCACGTGCCTGCCGCGTGGCTGCCGGTGGCGCCGGTCTTGATGGTGGCGTCGATGATCTGCTCGTCTGTCTGCACCGCCTCGCCCGGTGTGGTCTCGAGGTCCACGTGTTCGGCCAGCGGCGACTGCTCGAAGATCTGCCGGATCTTGCGCACCACGCCGACCATCGTCGTCCGGTCGTACTCGGTGGCCAGGTAGTTGGGCTCGATCGACAGCGCAGCGCTCGGATCGGGCGAGGTGATCCACACCCGGCCCTCCGATGTCGGCCGCAGTATCTCCGCAGCGCACGAAACACCGCCGTGCGAATCGATTTGACCGCGCTCACTGCCGCTGACGTCGGCCACCGACATCAGCCGCGCGAGGAACTGGCCGTCCACCCGATCGAGTTCGGGTCTGGTCTTGAAGATCGCCATCACGTCACCGGTCGGCGTGGCAAGCGGACCCCGCCGGGTGGCCGCAAACTTCAGTGCGGCAAGGGCTTTGCCGACCGTGGTGCGCAGCTGCCTGTTGTAGCCGAGGTCGTCCTTCAACCGGTAGGTGACGATGGCGCAGAAATGCTCCGTCATCCGACGACCGACGTTCTCGCGTTCGAGATACACCGGCACACCGGCCTTTTCGAGCACCTCGCGCGGGCCGACACCGGACAGCTGCAGGATCTTCGGCGTATGCAATGCGCCCATCGCCACGATCACTTCACGACGGGCTCGCACCTGCGAGGTGTTGCCCCCGGCCCGGATCTCGGCACCGACGGCACGGCCGTTTTCGAAGACCAGTCGCTGCGCGTAGGTGTCGGTGGCCAGGTGCAGATTGGGCCGCTTGAGCACGGGGTCGAGGAACGCTTTGGCGGCGCTGACCCGCAGCCCCCTGCGGATCATGGCCATCGCAGGCCCGACGCGTTCGTCGTCGGATTCGTTGTAGTCCTCGACACTACGCAGTCCGCTGTTGGCTGCCGCATCAATGATGTACTGGCTCAACTCGTCTGGGAACCTCGGTTGCGAGATGTGCAGTGGTCCGCCGACGCCGCGCGTCGGTGAGGCGCCAAACTGGTTGTCCTCGAAGGCCTTGAAGATCGGCAGGATGTGGTCCCAGCCCCAGCCGTGATTACCGAGCCGTTCGAGCTCGTCGTAGTCTTCGCGGTTCCCGCGGTTGTACACCAGGCCGTTGATGGCGGTGGAGCCGCCGACCGCCTTACCGCGCACCCACCGTTCGTTGAGTTTGTCGGCGGCGCCGTACGGCTGGAGCTGGTAGACGAAGCTGTGCTTGTGGCCCTCGTAGGCGTGCGGCTCCGGGTGGTCGGTCCGCTGCTCGAACAGCCCGGCGCCCATCATCGGGATGGCGAAGTACGGACCGCGGGCCGGTGGGCCGGCCTCGACCAGCAGCACCTCGGTTCGAGGATCCTCCGAAAGCCGGTTTGCCAGCACACAGCCGGCGGCTCCTGCACCGAGGATCACATAGTCGAACGCGGGCATGCGGCTTGTCCTTTCCCGGCCGCGTCGTCCACCCCCTTAGCGGCCGTAGACAGACTACCGGGCTGACGCGCCGACACTGGTGTTGGTTGCCGTTGCTGCGGTGGCCCATTCGGATGCCGCTACCCTCTAGCCAATGAGTGACGAACTGGTTTCGCTCGCGTGAGCGACGGTCTGGCCGTGGTGACGGTGACGTATTCACCGGGCCCACATCTCGATCGGTTCCTGGCGTCTCTCTCGCATGCCACCGAGCGGCCGGTGACGGTGCTCATGGCCGACAACGGTTCAACCGACGGCGCACCCGAGGAAGCGGTGCAGCGCTATCCCAATGCCCGGCTGATCCGGATGGACGGCAATTTGGGGTATGGCACCGCGGTGAACCGTGCGGTCGCGGAGATCATGCCGGAGTCGGAGTTTGTGGTGGTCGCCAACCCTGACGTGCAGTGGGGGCCGCGCAGCATCGACTTGCTGTTGGAAGCGGCCGAACGCTGGCCCAAGGCGGGTTCGCTTGGGCCGCTGATCCGTGACCCGGACGGCTCGGTGTATCCGTCGGCTCGTCACCTGCCAAGCCTGATTCGCGGCGGCATGCACGCCGTGGTCGGACCATTGTGGAAGACCAATCCGTGGACGGCCGCGTACCGCCAGGAGCGCACCGAGCCCAGCGAACGTCCTGTCGGATGGTTGTCCGGCTCCTGTTTGTTGCTGAGGCGTTCGGCCTTCGATGAGGTGTCCGGCTTCGACGAGCGCTATTTCATGTATATGGAGGACGTCGACCTGGGAGATCGGCTCAGCAAGGCGGGCTGGCAGAACATCTATGTGCCGTCGGCGGAGATTTTGCACGACAAGGGACACGCCACCGGCCGCGATCCGGCCCGCAACTTGGCGGCCCACCATACGAGCACTTACACTTTCCTCGCAGATCGGCATCCGAAAATGTGGCAGGCGCCACTGCGGTGGACGATCAGGGGCGCGCTAGCTGCGCGTGCGGGCGTGGTGGTGCGCAATTCCCGGCGCAGGCAGAAGAAGGGACGGCTCTAGTGGTCAATCCGGCGGAGGTGGACGCGGTCATACTCGTCGGCGGCATGGGCACCCGGCTGCGACCGTTGACGCTGTCGGCGCCCAAGCCGATGCTGCCGACCGCGGGCCTTCCGTTTCTCACCCATTTGCTGTCACGCATCGCCGACGCCGGTATCGAGCATGTCGTGCTCGGCACCTCATATAAGGCGGGCGTGTTCGAGTCCGAGTTCGGCGACGGCTCCAAGCTGGGGCTGCAGATCGATTACGTGGTCGAGGAGGAACCGCTGGGCACCGGTGGCGGCATCGCCAACGTGGCCGACAAGCTGCGTCACGACACCGCGCTGGTGTTCAACGGCGACGTGCTCTCCGGTGCGGATCTGCGCGCGCTGCTGGACGCGCATGGCGACAGCGGCGCCGACGTCACACTTCATCTGGTTCGCGTCGGTGATCCGCGCGCATTCGGCTGCGTGCCCACCGATTCCGACGGCGTGGTGACGGCGTTCCTCGAGAAGACGCAGGATCCGCCGACAGACCAGATCAACGCGGGCTGCTACGTGTTCAAGCGTGAGGTGATCGAGCGGATTCCCAAGGGTCGCGCGCTCTCGGTGGAGCGTGAAGTGTTCCCGGGGCTGCTCTCCGACGGCCTACGGGTCTGCGGTTACGTGGACTCGACCTACTGGCGCGACATGGGCACACCGGAGGACTTCGTACGCGGCTCAGCCGATCTGGTCCGCGGTATCGCGCCGTCACCCGCGCTCGGTGGTCAGCGTGGCGAAAAGCTTGTGCACGACGGTGCGGCCGTCGCGCCCGGCGCGCTACTGATCGGCGGCACCGTGGTCGGCCGCGGCGCCGAGATCGGCGCGGGCGCGCGACTCGACGGTGCGGTGATCTTCGACGGCGCATGCATCGGGGCGGGCGCGGTGATCGAGCGGTCGATCATCGGCTTCGGCGCCCGCGTCGGGCCGCGGGCGTTGATCCGCGACGGGGTCATCGGCGACGGCGCCGACATCGGTGCGCGTTGCGAACTGCTGCGCGGCGCGCGGGTGTGGCCAGGGGTGGCCATTCCCGACGGCGGCATCCGCTACTCGACCGACGTGTAGGTACCGCCGAAACAAGGTTCCGGTACGCGCATCCGCGATTCGCGTGTCACAACTCTGATCTCGCGGCGATTCGGCGCCTCGCAGCCTCCGCCAGCTGGGTGAGGCCGAAGTCGCAGTCGTCCGGTAGCGCGTCCAGCGGCCACCAGCGCAGGTCCAAAGACTCGTCGCTGGCCGCGATTTCGGCACTCGCCGGCGCGTGCACGACGAACTGGATGTCGAGGTGACGTGTCGGCACCCCCAACGAGCAGGTGACGGGATGCACGTGCAGTGCGGCGGGCTCGGGATCGATCCTCAGGTCGTCGATGCCGGACTCCTCGGTGGCCTCGCGCAGTGCAGTGGCGACGACGTCGGCATCACTTTGTTCGCAGTGTCCGCCCAACTGCAGCCATCGCCCGACGCGTGGGTGCAGTGTCAGCAGCGCGCGGGTCCCTGCGTGATCGAGGACGAGCGCGGAACCGGTGACATGACCTGGTGCGCACTCGCGCAGGCACCCGTCGGGTCTGGCGGCCAGAAACGCCAGCACCGCGTGTCGCAGCGTGTCCTGTGCGGGATCGGGTGCGCGCCACTGTGTCAGCGTTGCGACGGCCGACTCGTGCAGACTCACTTTCGAACCAGCAAGCCGTCGGTGTTGACCGGATCGCGCGGGCCGGACGGCCCAGTGCCCTCGCCGGGGTAGCCGATCGCGATGGCGCCCAATGGTTCCCAGTCACTCGGCAAGTCAAGTTCGTCGCGCACCAGGTCGGCGGCGAAAATCGTCGAACCGATCCAGCAGCTGCCGACACCGCGCACCGCCAGCGCCACCAGCAGCGCCTGCACCGCGGCGCCGACCGCAACCGTGAACATGGTGTGCTCGGCGGCGGTGCGGGCGGCGTCCGGATAACTGTGGGCACCGTCGGGCACCATGAAGGGGATGACGAGTTCGGGTGCGTCGTAGAGGATTTGGCCGCGGGCAACGCGCCGCTCGACCGACTCTGGTGTGCGGCCGTCACCGGTCAGGTCGGCGCGC
This sequence comes from Mycobacterium sp. NPDC048908, assembly GCF_043197955.1. Lineage (NCBI taxonomy): Bacteria > Bacillati > Actinomycetota > Actinomycetes > Mycobacteriales > Mycobacteriaceae > Mycobacterium > Mycobacterium sp. NPDC048908. The sequence goes on from NZ_JBICUE010000002.1 coordinate 650,693, forward strand.
CACTGCTGCTTCATCCGATCCAGCAGCCGCAATCGTCTGGCCGGATCCTGCACCCACACGAACCGCACCGGTCGGGTGTGGTGCGGCGCCGGAGCGGTGAGGGCTTCGGCGACGGCCGCCTCGACGAGGTCGGGCGCTACGGGGTCGGCACTGAACCGGCGGACCGACCGGCGCAGCAGTTGCGCTTGGCTGCGGCCGAGGGCAAGCGCTTCTTCTGTGCCGAGCCAGAACAGGTCGTCCTCGCCTGACCGCACCAGGGTGCCGGCGTTGGATCCGTTGTCCGACAACGTGAGTCCGCGCACCACGGCGACCGGGATATCGGTCAGCTTGCCCTTCACCAGGTCTGCCGCCGCGGCGATCTCGTCGGCGACGGCGATCTCGGTGACAACCAGGTCGTTGCCGTGCCGGTCCTGCGACCCCGCGTAGCCGTGCAGCACGGTCAGGCCCGCGGCGCCGATCGCGAAGTCGGTCTGGCCATTACGCCAGGCTCGTCCCATGGTGTCGGTGATGACCACGCCGACCGTGACACCGAGTCGTTGGCGCAGCCCTTCTCGCAACGCCGCGGCGCTGCCGTCGGGGTCGATGGGCAGCAGCGCCAACTCGCCCGAGTCGACGTTGGAACCGTCTACGCCGGCGGCGGCCTGCACAAGGCCGAGCGCATTCTCCGTGATCAGGGTCCGGCCCTTGCGGGCCAGCACACGCACGGCTTCAGCGTCGATCAGCTTGCGCCGCAAGACATCCCGCTCCACGGGGTCAGTCGGTGCGTCGACGATGCGGCCCTCGCACTTGGACACTACCTTGCTGGTGATCACCACCACGTCGTCGTCGCGCAACCACGATGCGGCGCCGGCGAGCGCGGCGGCGAGGTCGTCACCCGGCCGAAACTCGGGAAGCCCGAGGACGGGGAGGATCTCGACCGACGCCGCCGAACCGTGCTCGGTCATGGTTTGACTCCCGCGAGATCCAGTCCGGCGTGTACCATCTCGGCGGTCGCGCGCGGATCGGTCATCAGCAGCGGCACCGACCGCACCTCGACGCCGTCGATCTCGGCGTGGTCGCCTTCGTGCACCAGCCAGCCGTCGAGGATGCCGACGCCGGCTCGGGCGCCGTAATAGCCGCCGACCGCTTCGGAGGTGCTGGCCACGCCGATCACCGAGAGGCATTCATCGGCCATGCCGCGCAGAGGTTTTCCGTCGATGATAGGGGAGTAGCCGATCACCCTGGCCGTCGTCGACCGCAGTGCGCCTCGGATGCCGGGCACGGCAAGGATTGCGCCGATGCTGACCACCGGATTGGACGGCGCGATCAGCACCACGTCGGCGGTCTCGATGGCTTCGGTCACACCGGGACCCGCGCTCGCCTTGTCGGCACCGACGAACGCAAAGCTGTGGGTAGGCACCTGCGCGCGGTAGCGCACCCACCATTCTTCGAAATGAACGGCGCGCTTCTCGCCGTCCGCCGGATCGGTGATCACGACGTGGGTTTCGCTGCGGTCGTCGCTGGCCGGCAGCAGTCGCGCGCCGGGTTGCCACCGGTCGCACAGCGCCTCGGTGACTTGCGACAGCGGATAGCCGGCGCGCAGCATCTGGCTGCGCACCAAGTGGGTGGCCAGGTCGCGGTCGCCGAGGCCGAACCAGTCGGGTTGGACGCCGTAGGCCGCGAGTTCCTCTTTGGCGTGCCAAGTTTCGTCGCGACGACCCCAGCCTCGCTCGGAGTCGATGCCGCCGCCCAGGGTGTACATGCAGGTGTCGAGATCCGGGCAGATCCGCACCCCGAACATCCAGGCGTCGTCACCCACATTGACGATCGCGGTGAGTTCGTTATCTGATTGGGATTCGCCAAACCGGCTCGTGCTGGATTGGCCGCCGAACCGGCTCGTGCTGGATTGGCCGCCAAACCGGCTCGTGCTGGATTGGCCGCCAAACCGGCCGAGACCCAGCAGGTGCTGCACGCCCAGCAGGAAACGTGCGCCGCCGACGCCGCCGACCAGAACCGTGACCTTCACATTGATCGAGACTAGGCGGTGCGCGCCAACGGCGGCGCGGCGCGGTGGTGTGACGGACACGCCGATGTGACGACGCGCCGAATTCATGTCACGGAATGGTATGAATTTCTGTTCCAGCGCTTGACCCCGGCAGCTAACACGTGTGTAATCACACCAGTGTCATTTCCTGGTTGGACGGCCGGCTTCGGTGGCGCAGACCGAGATTCGATCACTTGTTCGAATTGAGATGGCCGCACATGGAAATAGTGGGGCTCAATTTAGGGATCTACGAGACACAGGTGAGGAGGCGGAGCATGGCGTTTGAGCAGGCCCAATCCGGGCAAGACGATCGATTCGACAACCGGATTCTCGGCTCAGTAGGCGACATCCGTCACACCATTACCGGACCTACACCGATTGGGGTGCCGGGACGTCCTCAATTGAGTTTGGTGCCCGATTCACCCGAGAGATATGACGTTGCTCCGGCAACTACCGAAGATGATCAATGGCAAGAGCGCGCATTGTGCGCTCAAACCGACCCCGAGGCGTTTTTCCCCGAGAAGGGCGGATCGACTCGCGAGGCCAAGCGAATCTGCCTCGGTTGCGAGGTCCGCGATCGGTGCCTGGAGTACGCGCTCGCCCACGACGAGCGCTTCGGCATCTGGGGCGGCCTGTCCGAGCGGGAGCGCCGCCGCCTCAAGCGCGGGATCATCTGACTCGTTGGATCACTCGTCGTCGATCGTCGGGTCGATGACGGAGGGTTCGACGCCAAGATAGGTGGCCACCTGAGCCACCAGAACTTCATGCAGCAGCTCGGCGAGGTCGACGGTGTCCTTCGCTCGACGCTCAATCGGCTTACGAAACAACACAATTCGCGCACGCGTCGCGTTGCCGCGGACATCGACTCCTGCGGGTATCAGGCGGGCGAGCGCGATCGGGCCGTCGGCCACCACCTCGGGCGGCCACTGCACGGAATCGGGGTCCTTCGGCGAGATCCGAGGTATCTCGTCGACTGCGACGTCGAGTCCGGACACCCTGTCCTGCCAGCGCCGCTCGATCGGTTCATAGGCTTCCAGCACCGCCATGTCGAACCGCTCGGCGCGACTGCGCCAACCCGGAACGGTCGGCGGGAGCAGCGGACCGCGCATCTCCCGGCCACGGCGTGATCCGCGTAATCTGCGCTCGGCCACATCCGAAGAGTAACGGTTGGAGATCGGCGCTCCGATAGCTGCGCGTGTCCGGCGGCTTACGACGTTTGCGCACGATAACCTCTCGTTCGTGAATGTTCCCCGTCGCTGCTGCCGGCCCGGGTGTCCCCACTATGCGGTCGCGACGCTGACCTTCGTCTACTCGGATTCGACCGCCGTTGTCGGGCCGTTGGCCACGGTGTCCGAGCCGCATTCGTGGGATTTGTGCGTCGCGCACGCCGGTCGGATCACCGCGCCGCGAGGCTGGGAGCTTGTTCGCCACGCGGGACCGCTGCCCGCGCATCCCGATGAGGACGATCTGGTCGCGCTCGCCGATGCCGTCCGCGAGCGGCGCGACGGCCCGCCGCCGATCAACGGGGTGGCGGCAGGCTTTTCCGATCCCGCCACCGGCGTCCACGGCGGTGCGCTGATGGCACCCGTGGCCCGACGACCCGAGCCGAACGGCCGACGCCGCGGCCACCTGCGGGTGTTGCCAGACCCCACCGATTAGCCAGGGTCTAGCCCGCCTAGTCGCGGGCTGCCCACAGTCCGACGGTTAGGCTGGCGCCAACGGTCCCCTTCGCAAGGAGCTCCATGTGACGCGCTCTTCGCCCAGGCGCTCATCGCAGTCTCGGCCAGCCGCGGCTGTTCACCGCGTCATCAAGGCGTATGACGTCCGCGGCTTGGTCGACGAGGAGCTCGACGAGGCTTTCGTCGCCGACGTCGGTGGCGCCTTCGCGCGGATGGTCCGCGACGGCGCGACGCGAGTGGTGATCGGCCATGACATGCGGGCGAGCTCGCCGGCCCTGGCGGCCGCGTTCGCCGACGGCGTGATGGCTCAGGGGCTGGACGTCGTGCAGATCGGACTGGCGTCGACCGACCAGCTGTACTTCGCCTCCGGGCTACTGGACTGCCCTGGCGCGATGTTCACCGCCAGCCATAATCCCGCGGCCTACAACGGCATCAAGCTGTGTCGAGCAGGCGCGAAGCCGGTCGGCAAGGACACCGGACTCACTCAGATCAGCGATGAGGTCATCGCCGGAGTGCCCGCGGGCGACGGCGCGCGCGGCAGCATCTCCGAGCGCGACGTGCTGGCCGAATACGGTGAATTCCTGCGGTCCCTGGTCAGCCTGGCCGAGCTGCGCCCGCTGCGGGTGGCCGTTGACGCAGGTAACGGCATGGGAGGTCACACCACGCCCGCGGTGCTCGGCGTGATTCCGTCAATCACGCTGTTGCCGTTGTACTTCGAACTCGACGGCACGTTCCCCAATCACGAAGCCAACCCGTTGGACCCGGCGAACCTCGTCGACCTGCAGGGTCACGTCGTCGAAACCGGTGCCGACGTCGGGCTGGCGTTCGACGGCGACGCCGACCGCTGTTTCGTCGTCGATGAAAAGGGGCATCCGGTCTCACCGTCGGCGGTGACGGCTTTGGTCGCTGCCCGGGAACTGAACAGAGAGATCGGCGCAACGGTGATCCACAATCTGATCACCTCCCGCGCGGTGCCCGAACTGGTCGCCGAGCGGGGCGGTACCCCTGTGCGCTCGCGGGTCGGGCACTCCTACATCAAGGCCCTGATGGCCGACACCGGAGCGATTTTCGGCGGCGAGCACTCCGCGCACTATTACTTCCGCGACTTCTGGGGCGCCGACTCCGGGATGCTGGCCGCGCTGTACGTGCTGGCCGCACTCGGCGAGCAGGACCGGCCGCTGTCGGAGTTGATGGCCGACTATCAGCGCTACGAGGCCTCCGGCGAGATCAACTTCACCGTCACCGACGCCGAAGGCTGCGTCGACGCCGTGCTGAAGTCGTTCGGCTCCCGCATCTACTCCATCGACCACCTCGACGGCGTGACCGTCGACCTCGGTGACGGCAGCTGGTTCAACCTGCGAATGTCCAACACCGAACCGTTGCTGCGGCTCAACGTCGAAGCGCGCACCACCGAAGAGGTCGACGAGATCGTCGGACTCATCTCCCAAACCGTGAAGGCGCAGCTTCCCGCAGCGGACGGGGCGCCCGTGTGAACGGCACCCAGGCCACCGTGGACCTCGACGACGTCGACGGTCTGCTCGCAGCCGACCGTGACGGTTTGTTGCGCGCGGCATCGATGGCCGGTGCGCAGGTGCGTGCCACCGCGGCGGCACTCGACGAAGGCGACCTCGACTCGCTGACGTCGGATCAGCCTCCGCGGACGGTCATCTGGGTGGCAAGCCGCGGTACCGCAGGCACCGCAGGGGCGATGTTGTCGGCGACGCTCGGGGGTTCTGTCGGTGCGCCGATCGTCCTGGCCTCCGAAGTGCCGCAGTGGATCGGTGCGCTCGATGTGCTGATTGTCGCCGGCGACGATCCTGGCGATCAGGCGTTGGTGTCGGCCGCCGCGACGGGGGTTCGTCGCGGCGCCAGGATCGCGGTCGTCGCGCCATACGAAGGCCCACTGCGCGATGCGACGGCAGGCCGCTCCGCTGCGCTGGCTCCGCGGCTGCAGGTGCGTGACGACTTCGGCCTGACCCGCTATCTCGCGGCGGGGATGGCCGTGCTGCAGGTGGTGAATCAGGGCCTGAGCCACGACCTTTCGAGGTTGGCAGACGAACTCGATGCCGAGGCCTTCCGCAACAGCGCCGGGCGCGAGTTGTTCACCAACCCGGCCAAGGCTCTGGCGGACCGCATGATGGGCCGCGACGTGGTGTTGGCTGGAGACAACTCGGCGACGCTGGCTCTGGCCCGGCACGGTGCGGCGGTGCTGCTGAGGATCGCACACCAGTCGGTGGCCGCGGTGGGGTTGGCGGACGCGCTCGTGGCGCTGCACGGCGGAATGGGCAACACCTCCGGCGCGGGTGGCGAGCAGTCGATCTTCCACGACGAGCAGATCGACGGACCGCTGGCAAGGCGGGTGCGCACGTTCGTGTTGGCCACCGATGAAGAGCGGCCGGCCGTGCACGCGCGGGTGAGTGGACTCGACGACGTCTCCCTGATCAACGCCGAGGACGTGCCCGAAGCGCTGGGGATGGTGGACGCGCCGCTGGCCGTCGCGCCGCCGGGGCGACCGGAACAACAACTGGCGATGTTGGCCGTGCGATTGGAGATGACGGCCACATACCTGCGACTGGTTCGAGGTTAAGCGAGTGCATCTGCTACGCGGGGCGGTCCGAACCTATGCATGGGGTTCGCGGACCGCTATTGCTGATTTCACTGGAAGGCCAAGCCCCACAGCGCATCCGGAGGCCGAACTGTGGTTCGGCGCGCATCCGGGTGACCCGGCCTGGCTGCAAACCGACGCTGGTGAGGTATCGCTGCTCGAGACGCTGCGAAGCGATCCGGAAGGCCAGTTGGGCGCAGCGGTGCGCGGGCGGTTCGGTGACTGCCTGCCGTTCCTGGTCAAGGTGCTCGCGGCCGACGAACCGCTGTCGCTGCAGGCGCATCCGAGTGCGGAACAAGCGGCGGAGGGATTCGCCCGCGAGGACAAGCTGGGCATTCCGGTTTCGGCGCCGACCCGCAACTATCGCGATCGCAGCCACAAACCCGAATTGTTGGTCGCGCTGGGGGATTTCGAGGCTCTGGCCGGATTCCGCTCGGCGGCGAGCAGCGTCGAGTTGATGCGCGCGCTCGCGGTCAGCGACCTCGACCCGTTCGTCAACCTGCTGGCTGGTCAGTCCGACGCCGACGGTCTGCGCGCGTTGTTCACCACGTGGATCACCGCGCCGCAGCCTGACCTCGACGTGTTGGTGCCGGCGGTGATCGAAGGTGCGATCGAATACCTCCGGTCGGGCAAGAAGACGTTCGCGGCCGAAGCCAAGACGGTACTCGAGCTCGGTGAGCGCTATCCCGGCGATGCGGGTGTGCTCGCCTCGTTACTGCTGAACCGGATCAGCCTGAAACCCGGTGAAGCCATTTACCTGCCTGCGGGCAACCTGCATGCGTATCTGCACGGCGTCGGCGTCGAGGTGATGGCCAACTCGGACAATGTGCTCCGTGGCGGGCTGACGCCCAAACACGTCGACGTACCCGAGTTGTTGCGGGTGTTGGACTTCACTCCCGCCACCGACGACGTCATGCACCCCCGAATCGCAAGGGACGGAATGGAACTGGTGTACAACACGCCGGCACCGGAATTCGCGGTGTCGGTGGTATGTATCGAAGGCGAGCACCTTGGCCACGAGATCGACGCACCGACACATCACGACGGACCGCAGATCCTGCTCTGCACGGAGGGTTCGACGGTCGTGCACGCGAAGTCGACGGCGGTGACACTCGAGCGTGGTGCAGCGGCATGGGTTTCCGCCGATGACGGTCCGATCCGACTTTTGGCCCAGACTCCGACGAGATTGTTCAGGGCGACCGTCGGGATCTAGTGCTCGGCCTTCTTGCCGAATGGCAGCACGTGCATGATCGCGACCACCACCGCGCCGACGACAAGGCCCACCACCGCCGACACCGCGGTGTTCAATAGCCACGCCAGCACCGCCCCGACGCCGGGCACGGCGTGATGCACCCATTCCTCGGCATGGTGGACGAGGCCGTAGGGCCAATGCCAACCCAGCGTGTCCGTCCCCTGCAGCAGGATGTGGCCGCCGACCCAGAGCATCGCGACAGTGCCGACGGCCGAAAGCGTCGCCAGCAGTCGGGGCATCGCAGCCACCAAGCCGCGGCCGACCCGCTGCGCAAAGCGGGACTCGCGCTGCGCGAGGTTCAGCCCGATGTCGTCCATCTTCACGATCAGTCCGACCACCCCGTACACCGCGAGGGTGATCACGATCGCGACGATGACGAGGATGATCAGCCGCGGCCAGAACGACTGGTCGGCCACCTCGTTGAGCGCGATGACCATGATCTCGGCGGACAGGATGAAGTCGGTGCGGATCGCGCCTGCCGTCATCTTCTTCTCGGCGTCCTGGCCGACCGGCGACGAGGCGCGCGCGGCGTGACCGTGCCCGCCCATATAACCCCATGCCTTTTCCGCGCCCTCGAAGCACAGATAGGTCGCCCCGACCATCAGAATCGGGGTCAGCAGCCACGGCACGAACTGGCTGAGCAGAAGCGCCGCGGGCAGGATGAAGACCAGCTTGTTGCGCAGCGATCCGACCGCGATCCGCTTGATCATCGGCAGTTCGCGGTCGGCGGTGATCCCGTGCACGTACTGGGGCGTCACCGCGGTGTCGTCGATCACGACGCCCGCAGCCTTTGCCGTGGCGCGTCCGGTGGCCGCACCGATGTCGTCGACCGAGGCGGCGGCCAGCCGAGCCAGAGCGGCGACATCGTCAAGTAGCCCGAACAGACCAGCGCTCATCGCGACGTCCCCATGGCACCGAAGGCTACCTGGCGCGCATGTACCGGATCAGCACGTCCTCGGCGAGGCCGTATTGCATCGCGTCGACCCACACGCGCGAGCAGACCGGGCCTTGTGCGCGCGCCCTCCTACCGCCGGGGACTGCGGCGTAGCCGCCGACATCGGCATTGGCCAGCAGTTCGAGAAATGTGCTGGCCTCCGCGGACTCGAGGTCGGCGATGGCCACCCAGATGTCGGCCCACACACCGTTGTCCCTGCCGCCCGGCGGCAACCAGTACGCGATGCTGAATCGCGTCAAGTCCTCCAGCGGCCGGATCTGCGAGGTCATGTGTCCAGTATCAGGCCGCACCGCGGCTTGACGCGCCGGAAATGACGCGGTGCACATCGGACGTCGACCCGGCGCCATCCTGGGCGATCCACGGTCCCTCGATCGACGGATCGAGGATGCCCTGCTCCAGCCAGGCGTAGCTTCCGTCGAGCAGCTTTCGGGACAGTGCGCGGTCGCTGTCGTCGGTGTTGTGCCACAGTTCGCCGAACAGCTTGTCGGTCCGCATCCTGGCCTGCCTGCAGAAGGCGTCGGCAAGCTCGACCGTCGAGGCGTCCGTCCGGTCACGTTGCGCACGGACACATGTGGCGGTCATCGCGAACAACTCCGCGCCGATGTCCACGATCCTGCCGAGGAAGCGCTGCTTGTGCTCCAGCCTGCCCTGCCATCGCGACATCGCGTAGAACGTGCTGCGCGCCAGTCGACGGCTGGCACGTTCTACATAGCGAAGGTGCGTGCCGAGTACTCCGAATTCGCCGAATGAGGTTGGCAATTGGCCTTTTCCAGCGACAAGGCCGGGTAACCAGCGAGCGTAGAACCGACCGGCGTTCACCGCGGCGCGGGCCTTGCGCCGCGTGTCGGCGTCTGGATCGATGATGTCGCCAGCCACGGAGAGATGCACGTCCACCGCCTCGCGAGCGATGAGCAGATGCATGATTTCGGTTGAGCCTTCGAAGATCCGGTTGATGCGGGCATCCCGCAACACCTGTTCGGCCGGCACACCGCGCTCGCCCCGGGCGGCCTGCGATGCGGCCGTCTCGAAGCCGCGCCCGCCGCGGATCTGCACCAGCTCGTCGGCGATCAGCCAGCCCGTCTCCGAGCCGTAGAGTTTCGCCAGCGCCGCCTCGATGCGGATATCGTTGTGGCCGGCGTCGGCGAGTTCACACGCCAGTTCGACCATCGCTTCGAGGCCGTAGGCAGTGGCCGCCATGAACGCCAATTTGCCTGCGACGGCGTCGTGTTCGCCGACCGGCTTACCCCACTGCACGCGTTCCTTGGACCACTCTCTGGCGATCTTGACCGCCCACTTCGCCACCCCGACGCACGTCGCGGGCAGCGACAGCCGCCCAACATTCAACGTGGACAGGGCAATCCGCAGCCCGTCGCCTTCCTCGCCAATCCGGTTCGCCGCAGGCACCCGCACGTTGGTGAACCTGGTCAGGCCATTCTCGATGCCGCGCAGCCCCATGAACGCGTTGCGGTTTTCCACCACGATGCCTGGCGTGTTCGCCTCCACGACGAAGGCGGAGATCCCGCCGCGATGCCCCTCGCTCTTGGGCACCTTGGCCATCACCACCATCAGGTCGGCGATCACGCCGTTGGTGGTCCACAGTTTCACGCCGTCCAACACGTAGTCGTTGCCGTCGGGAGTTGCGGTGGCATGCAGTCGGGCCGGGTCGCTGCCGACGTCGGGTTCGGTCAGCAGGAAAGCGCTGATCTCCCGGGTGCAGCGGGGCAGCCACGTCTGCTTCTGTTCGTCGGTGCCGAACATCGAGATGGGCTGCGGCACCCCGATCGACTGGTGTGCGGACAGCAATGCGCCAAGCGCCGGGTGAACCGAGCAGACCAGCGCCAGCGCCCTGGTGTAGTACACCTGCGACAAGCCTAGCCCGCCGTATTCGGTGCCGATCTTCATGCCGAGCGCACCGAGTTCCCTCAGGCCGAGGACCACGTCGTCGGGGATCTGCGCATCGCGCTCGATCACCGAGGAATCGACCTGCGTCTCACAGAACTCGCGCAGCGTGGCCAGGAATGCCTCGCCACGGGCGGCGGCTTCGGCGGACCCGCTGGGATGCGGATGGATCAGGTCCAACCGCAGCCTGCCCAGAAACAACTCCTTGCCGAAACTGGGCTGCAGCCACTCCGACGCGCGCGCGTGCTCGGCGACCTCCCTGGCATGCTTTTCGCTGATTTCCCCGGTAGCGGTCATCGCGGCCTCCCCAAGCAACTGGACCTACTCGACAGTAACTCCAACTGTCGGCCGGGGACTACGACTTTGGACAGCTCAGCTGACGGGGCTGATTGCGGGCGCAATGGCGGGCCGCCGCTTGTCGGCCAGCCAGAGTGCCATGTTGTGCCGGATCGTGCGGCCCACCAGGCGCGCAGACGGCACCATGTAGAGGCTGTCGAGCAGGCTGAACCGGCGCAGAAACCATTCGGCAAGAACAGGATCCGTCTCAGCGGCGCCGAGGAACTGGTCGAACAGGTTGCCCACCAGGCGGTACCACCGCGGCGTCGGCCCGGTGGCACGGTGCAGCACCAGGTCGCCGATCGCGTTCATGGTCCAGACCGGAAAGGTGGTCTTGGCCGCAGCCCGGATGACCTCGCGCTCGAGGTCGGCGCCCGAGGTCTGCAGCACCCGGCGCAGATGACCGGTCTGCAGAGACGTCATCGTCATTCCCTGACCGAACGTCGGGTTGAAACTGACGACGGCGTCCCCGAACGGGATGATGCCTGCGGGAAAGCGGCCCATCTTGTCGTAGCGGCGCCACCGGCTGGCCGGGTATTTGTGTAGCGCCACCTCGCCGATCGGCTCACCCTGCCGGATCGCGGCGGCGACGTGCGGCGGCACGATCTGGTCGGCCAGCGCGCACATGCCCGCGAAATCGTGCGGCGGTTCCACCTTGCCCACCCCGAACGTGGTCAGGCCCCAGGTGCCGTCTTCGTAATACAGCATCCCAAGCCCGAGCGGCTGTTCCCGAGAGGCGCCTGCGACGACGACCTTCTCGGCCAGCAACCCGTCGGGAATGCGCAGTTGATGGGTGGCGTATCCGATGCCGACGTAGACGACGTCTTCGCGTGGGCGCTCAAAACCCCACTGCCCCAGCCACACTGGGAGCCGCGTGCCGCGGCCCGCGGCGTCGACGACGAGGTCGGCGTCCACCGCGTCGCCGGAGTCGAGGACGACGCCGGTGACCCGTTGTCGCGTCGCATCGAAGCGCGGTTCACTGACCCCGACGCGGACGATGTCGACGTTGTCGATCGCCTTCACCCGGCGCCGGATCTGCCATTCCAGGTGCTTGCGGCTCGGCACGTACGCGGTGAACTCGTTCTGCAGTCGATGGTGCGTGCCCAGCACATGGCCCGCCGCGCCGAAGTGGATGCAGTCGGGCCGGTTCTCCAGGATCGGGACGCCGTCGGCGACCATGTCGGCGAGCAGGCCGGGGAAATGCGATTCGAACTCTTGCGCCCCGCGCGCCATCAACAAGTGCACGTGCCGGTCCTGGGGAACCGCCGATCGGTGCGCGGGCGTCTCGGGCAGTTCGTCGCGCTCGTAGACCGTGACCCGGTCGTAGAAGTCGGACAGCACCCGCCCCGCGCACAGACCGGCGAGGCTGGCACCGATGACAACTGCGTGTTTATTAGACCGCCCCATCGGGTGCACAGTACTCGGTACATTCCGGACAACGGACCAGGGAAGGTGCGCTCATGGCCGGTAGATGGCGGACGAAGTCTGTAGAGCAATCCATTGCGGACACCGATGAGCCGGGCACCCGGTTACGCAAGGACCTGACGTGGTGGGACCTCACCGTGTTCGGAGTGTCGGTGGTGATCGGGGCGGGCATCTTCACGATCACCGCGTCGACCGCGGGCAACATCACCGGCCCGGCGATTTCCATCTCGTTCGTCATCGCGGCGGTCGCGTGCGGGCTGGCCGCGTTGTGCTACGCGGAATTCGCGTCGACGGTCCCGGTCGCGGGCAGCGCGTACACCTTCTCCTACGCGACGTTCGGCGAATTCGTCGCGTGGATCATCGGCTGGGACCTGATCTTGGAGTTCGCGGTCGCCGCCGCGGTGGTCGCCAAGGGGTGGTCGAGCTATCTGGGCACGGTGTTCGGATTCGGCGGCGGCACAGCTGTTTTCGGCGGGCTGCAACTCGACTGGGGCGCGCTGCTGATCATCGCGTTCGTCACCGTGATCCTGGCCTGGGGCACGAAGCTGTCGGCGGAGATCAGCCTGGCCATCACCGTGGTGAAAGTGGCGGTGGTGTTGTTGGTCGTCGTGGTCGGGGCGTTCTACATCAACACCGCGAACTTCTCGCCGTTCATCCCGCCGGGGGAGGCCGGCGAGGGCGCCAGCGGCACCGAGCAGTCGCTGTTCTCGCTTATCACCGGCGCCGAAGGCAGCCACTACGGCTGGTACGGCGTGCTTGCAGGCGCCTCCATCGTGTTCTTCGCGTTCATCGGTTTCGACATCGTCGCGACGACGGCCGAGGAGACCAAGAACCCGCAGCGCGACGTGTCGCGCGGCATCATCGCGTCGTTGGCCATCGTCACGGTGCTGTATGTCGCGGTGGCCGTTGTCCTTTCGGGCATGGTCAGTTACACCGAGCTACGCGACGCGGGGGAGAAGGCGAACCTTGCGACGGCCTTCGCCGCCAACGGCGTGGACTGGGCCGCCAAGGTCATCTCGATCGGCGCGCTGGCCGGACTGACCACGGTGGTGATCGTGCTGGTGCTCGGCCAGACTCGGGTGTTGTTCGCGATGTGCCGCGACGGATTGCTGCCCCGTCCGCTGGCCAAAACCGGACCGCACGGCACCCCGGTGCGCATCACGGTGTTGGTCGGGGTCCTGGTCGCGATCACGGCATCGGTGTTCCCGATCGGCAAGCTCGAAGAGATGGTCAACATCGGCACGCTGTTCGCGTTCGTGCTGGTTTCGGCGGGTGTGATCGTGCTGCGTCGGACGCGACCGGACCTCGAGCGCGGGTTTCGGGCGCCGGGAGTGCCCTTGCTTCCGGTGGCGTCGATCCTGGCCTGCGGCTGGCTGATGCTGAATCTGACCGGGCTGACCTGGATCCGGTTCCTGATCTGGATGGCGATCGGCGTGGTCGTCTACTTCCTGTACGGCCGTAGCCATTCGGTGTTGGGCCGCCGGGAGCGTGCCATTTCGGCGTGACGAGCCGCGCTTGAGCGCGACCGTTCACTCCTGAGTTGGGGCGCTGCACGCCCTGTCGTGTTTTACAAAATAAGCCTTTATGTCTAGACGGGCGACAAAATCGACTCTATAGTCAAGCCAACGTCGTGACCGCATTCGCACGAGGAGGCTGGCAGTGACCACGCACATGTCCGAAGTCGACATCGCCCAGTGGCGTGACAGGAAGCGCTATCTGTGGCTGATGGGGCTGATCGCCCCGACGGCACTGTTCGTGATGCTGCCCCTGGTGTGGGCCTTCAACCAGTGGGGCTGGCACGCCGCGGCGCAGGTGCCGTTCTGGATCGGGCCGATCCTGCTCTACGTATTGCTGCCTGCGCTCGATCTGAAGTTCGGCCCGGACGGGCAGAACCCGCCCGACGAAGTGATGGAGCGGCTGGAGAACGACAAGTACTACCGGTATTGCACCTACATGTACCTCCCGTTCCAGTACGCCAGCGTGATCATGGGTGCCTACTTGTTCACCGCATCGGATCTGAGCTGGCTGGGATTCGACGGCGGGCTGGGCTGGCCGGCCAAGATCGGTTTGGCGCTGTCGGTGGGTGTGCTTGGCGGTGTCGGCATCAACACCGCGCACGAAATGGGCCACAAGAAGGACTCGCTGGAACGTTGGCTGAGCAAGATCACGCTGGCGCAGACGTGCTACGGGCACTTCTACATCGAGCACAACCGCGGCCACCACGTCCGCGTCGCCACTCCCGAGGACCCCGCGTCGGCCCGCTTCGGTGAGACGTTCTGGGAGTTCTTGCCGCGCAGCGTGTTCGGCAGCCTGCGCTCGTCGTGGGAGCTGGAGGCCAAGCGGCTCGAACGGGCGGGCAAGAGCAAGTGGCATTGGTCGAACGACGTGCTCAACGCGTGGGCGATGTCGGTGGTGCTCTACGGCCTGCTGATCGCGGTCTTCGGTCTGGCGCTCGTCCCATACATCGTGATCTCGGCGGTTTTCGGATTCACGCTGCTGGAGACGGTCAACTACCTCGAGCACTACGGCCTGCTGCGGCAGAAGACCGAGAGCGGCCGCTACGAGCGGTGCGCGCCCGTGCACAGCTGGAATTCCGATCACATCGTGAACAATCTGTTCCTGTATCACCTGCAGCGGCACAGCGATCACCACGCCAACCCGACACGGCGCTACCAGACGTTGCGCAGCATGGACGGCGCACCGAACCTGCCAAGTGGATACGCGTCGATGATCGCGCTGACCTACTTCCCGCCACTGTGGCGACGCGTGATGGACCATCGGGTGCTCGCGCATTACGGCGGTGACATCACCCGGGTCAACGTGCACCCGCGGGTGCGCGACAAGGTGCTGGCCCGCTATGGAGCGTCCTGATGGCCGCCTACCGCTGCCCCGGCTGCGATTACGTCTACGACGAGGCGAAAGGCGCTGCGCGGGAAGGCTTTCCGGCGGGCACGCCATTCAGTGAAATCCCCGACGACTGGTGCTGTCCGGACTGTGCAGTACGCGAGAAGGTCGACTTCGAAACCGTCTAGAGCCACGGAAAGGAAACCGAAATGGACTACAAGCTGTTCGTCTGCGTGCAGTGCGGATTCACTTACGACGAAGCCAAGGGCTGGCCCGAGGACGGCATCGCACCCGGCACCCGGTGGGACGACATACCCGACGACTGGAGTTGCCCGGACTGCGGCGCGGCGAAATCCGACTTCGAGATGGTGGAGGTCGCCCGTCCGTGACCGCTACGGTTGCGGCTGTGAGCGATGGTCGGAGCGCGCAGCGCATCCCGTACGCCGAGGCGTCCCGGGTGCTGCTGCGCGATTCGATTCTGGACGGCATGCGGGAGCTGCTGCTCACCCGTGACTGGTCGGCGATCACGCTTTCGGATGTCGCGAAGGCCGCCGGCATCAGCAGGCAGACGATCTACAACGAGTTCGGATCGCGGCAGGGCTTGGCGCAGGGCTACGCGCTGCGACTCGCCGACCGGTTGGTGGATCAGATCGAGGACGCCATCGGCGGAAACGTCGGCGACATCTATGCGGCGTTCCTACAGGGGTTCCGCGACTTCTTCGCCGAGTCGGCGTCCGACCCGCTGGTCATTTCGCTGTTCACCGGCACCACCAAACCGGATCTACTGCAACTGATCACCACCGACTCCGCGCCGATCATCACGCGATGTTCGGCGCGGCTGACGGAAACCTTCATGCATAGCTGGGTGCGCACCAGCGAGGAGGACGCCGGCGTGTTGGCCAGGGCCATCGTCAGGCTCGCGATGAGCTATGTCTCGATGCCGCCGGAGGCCGACCACGATGTCGCCAGGGACCTCGCTAGACTCATGACGCCGTTTGCCGAACGCTACGGTGTGATCGAGCAGAGTTAGCGGCGGCGCCGCGCCCGATCGCGGCCTAATATATAACAAAGCTAAGTAAATGCGACGCGCCAACGAGCCACGAGAAGGAATCCCTTATGACCACGACTGAGCAGCGGCTGACGGCCGATGTTCGCAACGGCATCGACTTCAAGGTCGCCGATCTGTCCCTGGCCGATTTCGGCCGCAAGGAGATCCGGCTGGCCGAGCACGAGATGCCAGGGCTGATGGCGCTGCGGCGGGAGTATGCCGATGTGTTGCCGCTCAAGGGGGCTCGGATCTCGGGCTCTTTGCACATGACGGTGCAGACCGCGGTGCTCATCGAGACCCTCGTCGCGCTGGGCGCCGAAGTTCGCTGGGCGTCGTGCAACATCTTCTCGACCCAGGACCACGCGGCCGCGGCCGTCGTGGTGGGCCCACACGGCACCCTGGAGGAGCCGAAGGGCACCCCGGTGTTCGCATGGAAGGGCGAGACGCTCGAGGAGTACTGGTGGGCCGCCGAGCAGATGCTCACCTGGGAGGGCGAGCCCGCCAACATGATCCTCGACGACGGCGGCGACGCCACCATGATGGTGCTGCGCGGTGCTCAGTACGAGAAGGCTGGCGTGGTGCCACCGGCCGAGGATGACGACCCGGCGGAGTGGAAGGTGTTCCTCGGCGTGCTGCGGGAGCGCTTCGAGACCGACAAGAACAAGTGGACGAAGATCGCCGAGTCGGTCAAGGGTGTCACCGAGGAGACCACCACCGGCGTGTTGCGCCTGTACCAGTTCGAGGCGTCCGGCGAACTGCCGTTCCCCGCGATCAATGTCAATGACTCGGTGACCAAGTCCAAGTTCGACAACAAGTACGGCACCCGGCACTCGCTGATCGACGGCATCAACCGCGGCACCGACGTGCTGATCGGCGGCAAGAAGGTGCTGATCTGCGGTTACGGCGACGTCGGCAAGGGCTGTGCGGAGTCGCTTGCCGGTCAGGGGGCCCGGGTGTCGGTCACCGAGATCGATCCGATCAACGCGCTGCAGGCCCTGATGGACGGCTTCGACGTGGTGACCGTCGAGGACGGAATCAGCCAGGCCGACATCGTGATCACCGCGACGGGCAATAAGGACATCATCACGCTCGAGCACATGCGGGCGATGAAGGACCAGGCGATCCTGGGCAACATCGGCCACTTCGACAACGAGATCGACATGGCCGCGCTTGAGCGGTCGGGCGCCAAGAAGCTCAACATCAAGCCGCAGGTCGATCAATGGCTCTTCGACGACGGCAAGTCGATCATCGTGCTGAGCGAGGGCCGACTGCTCAACCTGGGCAATGCGACCGGCCACCCGTCGTTCGTGATGAGCAACAGCTTCTCCAACCAGGTGATCGCGCAGATCGAGCTGTGGACCAAGAACGACGAATACGACAACGCGGTGTACCGACTGGCCAAGCATCTCGACGAGAAGGTGGCGCGCATCCACGTCGAGGCGCTCGGCGGCACGCTGACCAAGCTCACCAAGGAGCAGGCGGAGTACATCAACGTCGACGTCGAGGGCCCGTACAAGCCCGAGCACTACCGATACTGACTCGTCGTCAGACCAAGACCGCCGAGACTGCGGTCAGATCGCAGGTTTACGCCGAAACGCGATCTGGCCGCAGTTTCGCGTTTGAGCGGCCGGCGGCGCCGAGGGGTTACGCGCTGGGCGGGGCCCCGCAGCGGTTCTTGATGTCGACGAGCGGCTGACGGATGTTCGTCATGTCGGCTTGTTCGTCCGGATGAGAAGCCATGTAGCCCTTCACTTTTACGGCAACCTGCTCGCGGGACATGGCCTTGAGGCTCGACATGAAGTCGTTCAGGTCGGGATGGGCGAACAAGTAGGCCGACGTCGAGGCATCGACTCCCGCGCGTACGCCTTCGAGGTCGGCGGCGCTGCAGTTCGGCGGGTTGGCGGCGGGGTCCTGGTTGGCGTGGGCGAGCGGGCTGGCGACGACCAATGCCGCGCCGATCCCGGCGCCGGTGCACGCGGTGGTGACGAGGCGAGACAGAATCATGGCTCACAGTCTGTGCACAACTGGCGCTAATACGCCGTTATCGCAAGCGATTCCACAGGAGATTGGGTCAGCGCTCACAGCCAGCAAGCGTTCAGGCTCGGAGTTACCTAGGTTGCGCCACCTTGTCTGGTGGACGACCCGTGGCGTCGATGAAGTGCTCGTCCACGACGAAGATCGCACGGCCATTGCTGGTGTCGAATAGCAACCCCTTGTGTCAAGCGAACGTGAGCTCGTGCTCGAAGAATCGCCCGATTCTCGAGCGGTAATTCACGTTCGCCGCGAAAAGGGGCACCAGCCAGCCGAACAGCAACGCAGTGGCCGGATAGGCTCCCCGCGTGCTCATCGTGATCGAAGGTGTCGACGGGGCGGGCAAGCGCACGCTGACCGACGGGCTGCGCTCGGCCTTCGAGGCCAATCACAAGTCCGTGGCGAGCGTGGCCTTCCCGCGCTACGGCCGTTCGGTCGAAGCGGACCTGGCGGCCGAAGCCCTGCACGGACAACATGGTGACCTCGCCGACTCCGTATACGCGATGGCCGTTCTGTTCGCCCTCGACCGCGGGGCCGCCAAGGACGAGATCGGGCACCTCACCGCCGCCTACGACGTGGTGATCCTCGACCGTTATGTGGCATCCAACGCGGCATACAGCGCCGCGCGACTGCGTCAAGGCGCCGACGGCGACGTCGTCGAGTGGGTCCGCACCCTCGAATACGAGCGTCTGCGTCTGCCGAGGCCCGACATGCAGGTGCTGCTCGACGTGCCCACCGAACTCGCCGCTGAACGCGCCGAGCACCGCGCCAACACCGAATCCGACCGGGCCAAGGACGCCTACGAACGCGACGACGGCCTGCAGCGGCGTACGGCACATGTGTATGCCGGACTGGCGGCCGCGCAGTGGTGTGGCCGCTGGACGGTGGCCGGACCCGATGTGAACGCCGCCGCGCTCGCCGCCCAGCTGGCTCAATAGCCGACTCGCGGGCGTGCTAGCAGCGTTTTATCCCAATCTGGTGCCACCATGGAGACCATGAGGCAAAGGATTCTGGTTGTCGATGACGACCCGTCGCTGGCCGAGATGCTCACCATCGTCCTGCGCGGGGAAGGTTTCGACACCGCGGTCATCGGCGATGGCACGCAGGCACTCACGGCGGTCCGCGAGCTGCGGCCCGATTTGGTGTTGCTCGACCTGATGCTGCCCGGCATGAACGGCATCGACGTGTGCCGGGTGCTGCGCGCCGACTCCGGTGTGCCGATCGTCATGCTGACGGCCAAGACCGACACCGTCGACGTGGTGCTCGGCCTCGAATCGGGCGCCGACGACTACGTGATGAAACCGTTCAAGCCCAAGGAGCTGGTCGCCCGCGTGCGTGCGCGGTTGCGCCGCAACGAGGACGAGCCTGCCGAGATGCTGTCGATCGCAGACGTCGACATCGATGTGCCCGCGCACAAGGTCACCCGGCAAGGTGAGCAGATTTCACTGACACCGCTGGAGTTCGACCTGCTCGTGGCGTTGGCGCGCAAACCACGGCAGGTGTTTACTCGTGATGTGCTGCTCGAACAGGTGTGGGGATACCGGCACCCCGCCGACACCCGTTTGGTGAACGTGCATGTCCAACGTTTGCGGGCCAAGGTCGAGAAAGACCCGGAGAACCCGCAGGTGGTCCTGACCGTTCGAGGAGTGGGATACAAGGCCGGACCCCCGTGACAAAATTGACCGCTCGGCGGTCGCCGTGATCTTTGGCTCGAGGCGGCGCATGCGGGGCCGCTGGGGGCGTTCGGGACCACTGTTACGCGGATTCGGCGCGCTGAGTCGAGCGATGGGTCTGGCGTGGAAACGCTCCCTGCAGTTGCGGGTCGTGGTGCTCACGCTGGGGCTGTCGCTGGCCGTCATTCTGGTGCTGGGCTTCGTGCTGACCAGCCAGATCACCGATCGCATCCTCGAGGTGAAGGTCCGCGCCGCCACCGAAGAGATCGAGCGCGCGCGCAACACCGTCAGCGGCATCGTCGGAGGCGAGGAAACCCGCTCGCTCGACAGCAGCCTGCAGTTGGCCCGCAACACCCTGATCGACCGGAAGGCCGACACCGGCGCCGGGCTCGCGGGCGCCTTCGATGCGGTCCTCGTCGTTCCCGGCGATGGCCCCCGCGCGGCGACCGCCGCAGGCCCGGTGCAGCAGGTGCCCAACGCGCTGCGCGACTTCGTCAAGGCGGGTCAGGTCAGTTACCAGTACGCGACGGTGCACACCGACGGCTTCTCCGGTCCGGCGTTGATCATCGGCAGCCCGACGTCCTCACCGGTTACGAATCTCGAGCTGTACCTGATCTTCCCGCTCAACAATGAGGAGTCCACCATCGCCCTGGTGCGCGGCACCATGCTGACGGGCGGCGTGGTGCTGCTCGGCCTGCTGGCCGCCATCGCGCTGCTGGTGGCCCGCCAGATCGTGCTGCCAGTGCGGTCGGCGTCGCGGATCGCCGAACGGTTCGCCGAGGGCCACCTCACCGAGCGCATGCCCGTGCGCGGTGAGGACGACATGGCGCGGCTGGCGGTGTCGTTCAACGACATGGCCGAAAGCCTGCACCGCCAGATCACCCAGCTCGAGGAGTTCGGCAACCTGCAGCGCCGGTTCACCTCCGATGTCAGCCACGAGCTGCGCACGCCGTTGACAACGGTGCGGATGGCCGCCGACCTGATCTACGACCACAGCGAGGACCTCGACCCCGCGCTGCGCCGCTCGACCGAGCTGATGGTCAGCGAACTCGACCGCTTCGAGACCCTGCTGAACGACCTGCTGGAGATCTCGCGCCACGACGCCGGCGTCGCCGAACTCTCGGTCGAGGCGGTGGATCTGCGCTCGACAGTGCAAAGCGCGCTCGACAACGTCGGGCACCTTGCAGCCGACGCCGACATCGAACTGATCGTCGACATGCCCGCCGACGAGGTGATCGCGGAGGTCGACTCGCGGCGGGTGGAACGCATCCTGCGCAACCTGATCGCCAACGCCATCGACCACGCCGAGCACAAGCCGGTGCGGATCCGGATGGCCGCCGACGAGGACACCGTCGCGGTGACGGTCCGCGACTACGGCGTCGGGTTGCGGCCCGGCGAGGAGAAGCTGGTGTTCAGCCGGTTCTGGCGCTCGGATCCGTCGCGGGTGCGGCGGTCCGGTGGTACCGGCCTTGGCCTGGCGATCAGCATCGAGGATGCCCGGCTCCACCAGGGCAGGCTGGAGGCGTGGGGCGAACCCGGCAAGGGCGCCTGCTTCCGGCTCACCCTGCCGCTGGTGCGCGGCCACAAGGTGACGACGAGCCCGCTACCCCTCAAACCGACCGGGCAGCCTGCTGGGCGCGAGCGATCCGCGCGCCGGTCCCGCGACCGCGAACCGGCGGAGACGGTGTGAGACGGCTAGTAGCGGCGCTGTGGCTGCTGGCCGTCGTTCTCGCGGGCTGTGCCGGGGTGCCGAGTTCGTCTGCGCCGCAAGCCATCGGCACCGTCGACCGGCCTGCGCCGCCGAGCCTGCCCAAGCCGACACCGGGTATGGACCCCGACGTGCTGTTGCGCGAGTTCCTCAAGGCGACAGCCGATCCCGCGAACCGGCATCTGGCCGCGCGGCAATTCCTCACCGAATCCGCTTCGCGCGCATGGGACGACGCGGGCAGCGCCCTGCTGATCGACAACGTGGTCTTCGTCGAGACACGCGGCCCCGAACGGGTGTCGGTCAGCATGCGCGCCGACATCCTCGGCTCGCTGTCGGACGTCGGCGTCTTCGAGACGGGGGAGGGCGCGCTGCCCGATCCCGGTCCCATCGAACTCGTCAAGACCCCTGGTGGCTGGCGCATCGACCGACTGCCCAATGGGGTTTTCCTTGACTGGCAACAGTTTCAGTCGACCTACAAGCGCAACACGCTGTACTTCGCCGACCCGACAGGACACACCGTCGTCCCTGACCCACGCTATGTCGCGGTGTCCGATGCCGATCAACTGGCCACCGAACTGGTCAGCAAGTTGATCGCGGGTCCGCGGCCCGAGATGACCAACACGGTGCGTAACCTTCTCGGGCCGCCGCTGAAACTCCGCGGCCCGGTGACGCGCGCCGACGGCGGTAAGACCGGTGTCGGCCGCGGCTATGGGGGAGCCCGCGTCGACCTGGAGAATCTGTCCACCACCGACCCGCACAGCAGGCAACTGCTTGCCGCGCAGATCATTTGGACGCTGTCGCGCGCCGGGATCAACGGCCCGTACGTGATCAACGCCGACGGCGCGGCGCTCGACGACCGGTTCGCCGACGGCTGGAACACCTCCGACGTCGCGGCCACCGACCCGGGAGCGGCCGACGGAGCCGCCGCCGGCCTGCATGCGCTGGTCGGTGGAACGCTGATGTCTCTGGACGGTCAGCGCGCGACACGGGTGGCAGGCCAGTTCGGCCAGATGCCGAGCCAGACCGCGGCCGCGGTGTCGCGCACCGGCCAAGAGGTCGCGTCGATCGTGACGCTGCGTCCCGGTGCACCCGACATGGCGTCGTCCCTATGGGTCGGGCCGCTGAACGGCAACGCGACCCAGGCGATGGAGGGGCGCACCCTGTCGCGGCCGAGTTGGGCGCTCGACGACGCGATCTGGGTGGTCGTCGACGGGATCAACGTGGTTCGCGCGATCCAAGACGCGTCAGGGCAACCGGCCCGCATCCCGGTCGACTCCAGCGTGGTGTCGACGCGTTTCCCCGGCGCGATCGCCGAGCTTCAGTTGTCTCGCGACGGCACTCGTGCCGCGATGGTCATCGAGGGCCAGGTGATCCTCGCCGGTGTCGAGCAGACCGCGGGCGGCGGTTACGCGCTGACCTACCCGCGGCGGCTGGGCTTCGGCCTCGGCAACACGGCCGTCTCGCTGTCGTGGCGCACCGGCGACGACATCGTCGTCAGCCGCACCGACCCGCAACACCCGGTGTCCTACGTCAACCTCGACGGGGTCAACTCCGACGGTCCGAGCCGCAATCTGCTGATGCCGGTCACCACTGTGGCCGCTAACCCGTCCACGGTGTACGTCGCCGATGAGCGCGGCGTGCTGCAGCTGTCGGGCTCCGCGGCCGACAACGATCCGGCGTGGGTCGAGGTGCGGCCGCTGATGGTCCCCGATGCGATACCGGTGTTGCCGGGCTGAGGAACCGGCTCAGTCGATGTGCGTCGGTGGGTCGGCGAACGCGAAATCCCACGCGGGCTGGCCGGGGCCCATCGAGTCGCAGCGCTTGACGGGCACCAAGTAGGAACTGGCGCCGCGAGGAATCATCTGCGGCACTGCCGTGCATCGTTGCCAAGTGCCGTCCGGCTGGACTGGTCCATCGCACTTGCTGATGAAGGGTCCGCCGTACAGGCAACCGGCGGTCGCCGGCGGCGCTGCGGCCATCAGTGCCGCGCCCATCAGCACGGCAACAGATCCTCCGACGAGGCAGCGCTTCATGGTTGTCTCCCGTCATATCGCCCCGCAGGCAACGAATGACGGTACCGCTTCTATGCCTGCCATTCGCCGCCTTTGAAGGCTTCCCTATCAGGTGTCTGGCCGGAGCAAGAAAGGTGACTTCGAATCTGAACCGTCGCCCTGCATCGCCCGTTGTGCAGACAAAACCTCGCCAGAGGTGTTTTGCTCGACTCCCAGGAGGGGATGATGAAGATCCGCGGTCCGCTGCTCACTCTGGTCGCCGTCGCGGTGCTCGGGGTAGCCATCTTGGTGATCAACATCTCCAAGGAGGAGCCCGCGCCCTCGGGCAAACCCCCCGCGACGACCGCCACCGCCGCTGCGCCCCCACCGGCGCCCTCACCGGTGACACCGCCGCCGCCCGCGTTTCCCGCCAAGGCCGATTACGTCGGCAAAGTGCCGACGGCCAACGGCACCGTCACGGTTGAGATCACCGTCGAAGGCGACAAGGCCATCGCCTACGCCTGCGACGGCAACACCGTCGAGTCGTGGCTGCGGGGCAGCGCGGTCAACGGCGCGGTGAGCCTTGCGAACAAGGACAAGACGAGCCGACTCGACGGTCGCCTTCAGGGTGACGCGATCGTCGGCACACTGACGATCGCGGACAAGAAGTGGGACTTCAGCGCCGCCATCGCGCAACCGCCGGCGGGCCTCTATGTCTACGAGAACGCGGGTGTGCGTAACAGCTGGGTCGTCGACGCCGACGGGAAGGTGACCGGCGTGCAGCGACGCGAAGACGGTTCGACGAAGCCCGCACCCACGCTGACGACCGACGGCATCGCCAACATCGACGGCATCGAGGTCAGGGCCATCCGAGTCGAGGGCGACAGCGATGTCTGATCCCGCCGCCACCCAACGGATCAGCACCTCGAGAGGAGGCGCCGCGGTGTTGACCGCGGCCGCCCTCGGCGCCCTTGTCGCGGTCGGTCTCGGCGTGTTCGGCAAGCTGCATGAGCCACAATTCTTTTCGATCAGCGTCGCGGGATTTTCCAGCGGCTCCGCCGTCAAGGCGTGGCTGGCGACCATCGCCGTGGTGCTTGCGCTGTTCCAACTGGTTTCCGCCTTCGCGATGTACCGGCTGATCCCCGGCGGCAAGGCGCCGTCGTGGATGCGTCCCGCCCACGTGTGGTCGGGCCGACTGGCGGTGCTGGTCAGCGTTCCCGTCGCGGTGCACTGCTTGTACGCGTTGGGCTTCCAGTCCTACGACAACCGGGTACTGTTCCACTCGCTCTTCGGCTGCTTCTTCTACGGCGCGTTCGTGACGAAGATGGTGCTGCTGACCCGCAAAGGCCTTCGGGCATGGGTGATTCCGGTTGCGGGCGGCCTGGTGTTCTTCGGATTAGTCTACGTCTGGCTGACGTCGGCACTCTGGTTCTTCGACACAAACGGCATCACGTTCTAACTGAAAGGTAGTGCATGAACATTTCCGAATTCCCGATCTCACGGCAGAAGGTTCTGCTCGGCGCAGGGCTGGGCCTGGTGACCGCCATCGTCGCCGCGTGCAGCACCTACGGCAAGAAGGACGAAGCGGCAGGCGAATCCAGCGCGACCACCGCAGCGCCGACCTCACCCGGCGATGGCACGGCCGCGCCAGCGGCCAAGGCGCTGGCCAAGACGGCCGACGTGCCGGTGGGCTCGGGTGTGATCGTCGGCGAGGTCGTGGTGACGCAGCCCACGGCCGGCGTCTTCAAAGGATTCTCCGCGAAGTGCACCCACAAGGGTTGCCTTGTCGACAAGGTGGCCGACGGTACCATCGACTGCCCTTGTCACGGAAGCAAATTCAATCTCGACGGCACAGTGGCCCATGGTCCGGCTGCCAAGCCGCTCGAGCCGGAGAACGTCACCGTGCAAGGCGACTCGATCGTGCTTGGTTGACCGGTCAGGTCGAACTGACTCCGGGGATGCGACCCTGCCGGAAGGCTTCCACGAAATGTCGGTGGTCGTCTCGCACCGTGGCGGCGTACTTATTCCCGAACGCGACGATGTCGGCGACGAAGTCGTCGATGTCGTCACCGATCACGTCGACGATCGCCTCCTCGGTCTGAAAGTCGACCAGCGTCTGATCGCTGTCGGTATCGCTGACGCAATGCACCTTGGCCACCGCCCGCCCGAGTTGTTCGATGACTTCTGCGAGCTCATCGGGCTCGGTGAGCTCGCTCCAGTCCAAATCGGCGTCATACGGCGATATTTCGCTGACCACGTAGCCGATGTCGTC
This sequence comes from Mycobacterium sp. NPDC048908, assembly GCF_043197955.1. NCBI lineage: Bacteria > Bacillati > Actinomycetota > Actinomycetes > Mycobacteriales > Mycobacteriaceae > Mycobacterium > Mycobacterium sp. NPDC048908. The sequence goes on from NZ_JBICUE010000002.1 coordinate 676,434, forward strand.
GATGTCGGTGTAACCGAGTAACGGGTCGGCGTGTGCCTGCAACGCACGCTGGGAGACGGCGGTCCGGTGGCCGTGGTGCTCGAAGTACTCGTGCACGGCTCGGTCGTCGACCACCCGACTCGGTGCGGCCACGTTGCCCTGCTTCATCGAAAGCACCACGTCGTTGTCCAGCGCCTGGTTGAATCCCTCGATCAACAACGTGTACGCGGGCAGACCGGCGCTGCCGATGCCCATGCCGGTCTTGCCTATGACGTCCTTGACGTCATAGGCGATGCCGTGGAAGCGCTTGGTCTCTGGGATCGTCTCGAGGTAGCGGTCGAACGCGTCGGTGACCTTCGAGCGTTCGGCGTCGTCCAGACGCCGCACGCCAGTCAGGTCGCGAAATCGCCGATCCGACTCGTCCACATGCGTCATCCGCTCGAGCATCTGCGAGCGGGTCGACAGCCGCGCGGACTGCAGCGCCGACAACACCGCACCGCGGGCGGTCTGCAGGTTCAGCGAGAACGACGAATCGTCCTCGACGTCGACGAACCACCGGACCTGTTCGACGTACGCACGGACGAATGTTTCGATCAGGCTTGCGATTTCCTCATCTGACAGCGCCTTCTGCCAGCAGATCAACGCGATGCTGGCCGCGAACCGCTGAAGGTCCCAGGTGAAGTGCCCGACGTATGCCTCGTCGAAGTCGTTGACGTCGAAGATGAGCACACCGGAGCCGTCCATGTAGGTGCCGAAGTTCTCCGCGTGCAGGTCGCCCTGTATCCACACGCGGGAAGTCCGGTCGTCGGCCCAGCGGTCGTCGCGGTCCGCCACGTCGGCGTAGAACACGCAGGCGCTGCCGCGGTAGAACGCGAACGGGTCGGCCGCCATCTTGCGGAACTTGGTTCGAAACGCGTCGGGGTCCGCCTTCATCAGCCCTTCGAATGCCTGCACGAGGCAGTCGACGATGAACGATTCCCGCGGGTCGCTGTCGGCCATCCCACCGGGTACCCGCGGCGATCGCCCGCTATGCGGTCGGTCAGCGGTCCGGCATCGCGGACACGATCCGCTCCGGCGTCAGCGGCAGCGAACGCACCCGGACGCCGAGCGCGTCGGCAACGGCGTTGCCGATCGCGGCCGCGGTCGGGCCCTGCGCGCATTCCCCGACCCCGAGCGGTGGCCGGTCTGCGCCGGCCACGAACTCGACATCGACCGCGGGCACCTCGGAGAAGCGCAGGATCGGGTAGCTTTCCCAGGTGTCACTGGTCACCGTGAACCGGTCGAACCTCACCCGCTCCTTAACCGTCCAGCTGGTGGCCTGAATCGCGCCGCCCTCGATCTGGTTCGCCGCGCCGTCAGGGTTGATCACCAGCCCGGCGTCGACGGCGACCGTGAGCCGGCGGACGCGGACCTCAGTGACCGCCTCGACGTCGGCGACGACCGCACAGTAGGCGCTCGAGTTCTTGTATCGCGCGAATCCGACGCCACGACCGACCGCGTCACCGGGCTGTCGCGATGCCCAACCCGATTGTCTGGCAACGTGTTCGAGCACCACTCTGGCGCGCGGGTCGGACAGATGCGCCAACCGGAACTCGATGGGGTCCCGGTCGACGAGGGCTGCGAGTTCATCCATGAACGATTCGGCCGCGAACACGTTGAGGTGTGCCCCCAGCGAGCGCAACGCCGACGTGCGCAACGGCATCGCGGTGAGCAGGTGGTTCACCACCTGGTAGGCCGGAAAGTCGTAGCCCGGAACGGCATTGCGGCTCGCACCGCCCCCGCGCTCCTGAGGAGGTTCGCCGCCCGACCGGATCTCTTCGCCGCCGGCACTGTGACTGGACGCCAGGAACGCCAGATTCGGTGTCATGCCGGGCCTGCTGATGTAGCTAGGGCTCCAGATTTCGTGACGCCAGGACAGCACCGCGCCATCGGGGCCGCAGTCGGCCGAAAGCCGCACCACGCCAGCGGGACCCAGCGGCGACCAACTCAACTCGTCGGGCCGCGACCACACCACCTGCACCGGTCGGCCAGGAACGGCCCGCGCCAGAACTGCCGCGTCCATCGCCACGTCGTCGGCGCCGTTGTGCCCGTAGCAGCCGGCGCCGTCGACGTGCCGGACAGTCACGCGCTCCGGTGAAATGTCCAGTCCGCGTGCGATTTCGCGACGCAGGACGTGGATTCCCTGGCTGTGTGTCCAGATGTGCATCCCGTCGGCATCGGCGAGTGCGACTGCGCAGGAGGGACCAATCGAACCGTGCGCCAGATACGGGCGGTGGTACTCCGCGGTGACCGAGTGCTCGACACCTTCCGGCGGCCGCTGCCCCACGTCGGCGATGACCGTGCTGTCCGCGGGTGCGGACGTCAAGAACGCGGGCAGGTCGTCTTCGTCCGGCAGCGTCGGTCGCTGGTCCCAGGACGCATCCCTGCGCAGAAGATCCGCAGCCGAAAGCGCGGTCTCCTCGCGCTCAGCGACGACGGCGAGGAAGTTGCCGTCGCGGACCACCGCGATCACCCCTGGCACGGCTTGCGTTGGGGCACAGTCGATGTCGCGCAGCGTCGCACCACGGGACGGCGGCCTGACCACCCGGCCGTGCACCATCCCTTCGAGGGTCAGGTCGTGGACGTAACTCGGCAGGCCCGCCAGCTTGCCGGGGAGATCGAGCCGTGCCACGCTCGCGCCGACGACTCGATACGCCGTCGCCGGCTTGGGTGTCGCCTCACCCGTCGCCGCGTGGTCCAACAAGGTGTCGTCGGCCAACTCCCAGTAGCTGGTCGCCGCGCCGTCTGGTGCGCGGATCTGCCCGTCCTCGATCGTGAGGTCAGCCCTGGGCACGGCGAGTTTGTCCGCGGCGACGCCGAGGTAGACGTCACGCACCTCCGCGCAGACCTGCCGCAGGGCGGCACCAGATTGCTGAATGGACAGGCTGCCCGCGGTCAACCCTTCGTCGGGACTCGCCTCGGTGGTTGCGGGCCGCATGTCGATGCGGGCCACGTCGACGTCGAGTTCCTCCGCGGCCACCTGCGACAGCGCGGTCAGCACGCCCTGGCCCAATTCCACTTTGCCCGACCGGATTTCGATGACTCCCTCCGCCCCGATGCGCACCCAGTCGCCCAGTCGCGGGTTGGCGGCCAACGTCGGCGGTAGCCCGGTCACGAGGCCCGCATCTCGGCGGCGGCGGCCAGCACCGCACGCACTACCCGGTTGTGCGCGCCGCACCGGCACAGGTTGTCGTCCAGCGCCGCGCGCACCTCGGATTCGGCCGGGTCGGGATTCGCCGCCAACAGCGCTGCGGCGCTGACCACGATGCCGGACATGCAGTACCCGCACTGCGCGGCCTGGTGGTCGACGATGGCGCGGGCAACGGGGTGCGGTTGGCCGTCGTCGGCCAGACCCTCGACCGTCGTCACCGCCTTGTCCCTCACCGCCCACAACAGAGTGTCGCACGAGTAAGCGCGGTGTCCGTCCACGAGCACCGCGCAGGCGCCGCACACGCCGAGCCCGCAGCCGAACCGGGTGCCTTTCAGGCCGAGATGGTTACGCAGCACATACAGCAGTGCCGTGTCGGCGTCGGCGTCGACGTGTTCGATGCGGCCATTGACATGAACTTCTGCCATGCCTCCAGCATCACCTCCGGGCCCTGAACTGCCGCTGTGAATCCGCTGGCATCGGCGCCGACGACGGGGATTGGCCGGTGATCCTGCGCCGGTGCTTGCGCGGGTCGAGCCGATGTCAACTAATCTGTTCCCCGGTTCAGACTGCAGCCGGTGTACACGCGCGACCCGTCCAAGGACGGGCGCTTCGACGCTGGGTGAGGTATGGGCAAAGAGCAGTTCCATGAAGAGTGGGTCGGCCGGGTGGCGGTCGTCACTATGTCAGGCGAGTTGGACATGATGACCGCGCCACAGCTCGACGAGGCGGTGCACGCTGCGCTGGCCAAGAAGCCCGCTGGCCTGATCGTCGACCTCCTGGAGCTGACCTTCCTTGCATCGGCGGGAATGCAGCTGCTCATCGAGATCCGCGACCGAATCACCCCGGACGCGCGGTTCGCGGTGGTAGCGGACGGTCCAGCCACCAGCAGGCCGATGAAGATCACCGGGGTCACCGATGTCGTCGACGTGTTCACCACACGAGACGTAGCTCTCAACAGCTTTGCCGAATGCAATCGGCCGGAATCGGGTACCTGAACCAATACTGTGAGTGAGATGAGTAACCTGCCGCGTCCCGACGAACCAGCGTTCGTCGGGAGCGGAAGCGCGGATGCGGCCACCGTGTCACAGCTGAGACGGGACTTCGCAGCTTGGCTCGGGCAACGCTTCGCCCTCGACGAGGTCAGGTTCAGCGGCGCGGTCCTCGCCGTCTACGAGGCACTGGCCAATGCCGCTGAGTTCGCCTACGTGGGCCTGCCCGCCGCGGGCACGCTGTCTTTGGAGGCGCACCATGACGGTGCAGCCAACCGGCTCAATGTCCAGATTCGCGACCACGGCAGCTGGCGCGAGGTCATGCACGCCGCCCGGGACAACACCCGCGGACGCGGCATCCCGCTCATGAAAGCGCTCGCCGACGAGACGATCATCGACCGGAGCCCGTCCGGCACAGTCGTGCTGCTGCGCTTCGACGATGTACGCGCTGTAGACGGGGAAACGTTCGCCGCGTCTGCCTGATTCGCGGTTTGACCGCGTCTGTCTGATTCGCGGTTTGACGGCGTCTGTCTGATTCGCGGTTTGACCGCGGTGCCATTTGGGAATAGGCGCTTCGCTGGACGAGTTTGCGGCACCCCTCGGGAAAGCGAGCGTGCATGACCGTCACCCCGATCCGCGACCGGGGCCGCGAAGCGAAGCCGTATGCGACCCGGTCGTGCCGACTGCGCGTCACATGCCGAAACACCGGGTCCGACGTCTCGGTGTCAGTGCGCGGTGAAGTGGACACGCACAACGGCAAAGAATTCGCGGTCGCGGTGTGCGACGCCGCATCACGGGCCGACCATGTGACCGTCGACCTCAGCGAACTCGGCTTCATGGCGATCGATGGGGTGGCCGCGCTGCACGCGATCAACGCGCAGCTGTCGCGCGCGTCGACGCCATGGAGACTGGTGCCCGGCGCGGCCGCGTCGCGGGTGCTCGAGTTATGCGACCCCGAAGGGCTGATTCCGGTCGGCCCGCCTGCTCTCGGGGTCGCCCAGTCCGCCTGAGGTGCCGCGTTGTCACACCCGGCCGTGACACTGTGGACGTGCTCGACCTCGTCCTGCCGCTCGAATGCGGGGGCTGCGCCGCCCCGGCGTCGCGGTGGTGTCCCGCCTGCGCGCAGCAGCTCGCCGTCAGCGCCGACCAGCCCCACCTGATCACGCCACGCGTCGACCCAGGGGTGCCCGTCTTCTCGCTCGGCCGCTACGCGGGGCCGCGCCGGGCCGCCATCGTCGCGCTGAAGGAACACGGCCGCGCAGACCTGATCGCTCCGCTGGCCGCGGCACTCGGAGTCGGCATCGCCAACCTCATGACCTGGGGGCTGGTCGACACGTCGCTGACCGTCGTGCCGGCACCCACCCGTCAATCCGCCGCCCGCAGGCGCGGCGGCGACCCCATCACGCGGATCGCGCAGACGGCGACGGCAGACCACCCCGGCATCCGCGTCGTGTCGGCGCTGAGAATGCGGGGGCTGGTCCGTGACTCCGTCGGACTGTCCGGCGCCGACCGGGTACGCAACATCGCGGGCCGTGTCAAGCTCACCAAAGCCCCCACAGGCGCGGTCCTGCTCGTCGACGATGTGGTCACCACCGGAGCAACGGCCAGTGAATCGGTGCGGGTCCTGCACATCGCCGGCGGCCACGTCGCCGGAGTGCTTGCTATCGCGAATGCCTGACATCGGCGACAATTCCGGCCCGTCTCGGACCCGAATCAGCCTCATGTGAAGAACTGAAAACGGGTGGGCGAATTTACTGGCACTCCCGGGTGAACACGATTACCGTCGGCACCAACCACCCGTGAATGCCTCACGGCGGCGCTTTTGAACGCAGCGCTTGTATCGCCATCAGCGGTAGGAGGTGAGTAGTCGACACCTTGCACCGGCGGGTGGCGCGGACATGCAAACCCCGCTGGCGCGTTTCTCGAACACAAGCCGGGCACGCTCAAGCGTGCGACTCCGTAGAGAGCGAGTTGCAAAGCATGTCAAGCCATTCCGTGGACTCCGACCGCACAACAATGGTGATCGAGGACCAGCGGCCAGAACCGACCCCGAACGCCGAGGTCGTCGTCAAGGGACGCAACGTCGAGGTCCCCGACCACTTCCGCATCTACGTCTCAGAAAAACTGTCCCGACTCGAACGCTTCGACCGCACCATCTACCTGTTCGACGTCGAACTAGACCATGAGCGCAACCGGCGTCAACGGAAGAACTGTCAGCACGTCGAGATCACCGCGCGCGGACGCGGCCCCGTTGTTCGCGGCGAGGCATGCGCCGACAGCTTCTACGCCGCGCTGGAGTCGGCAGTCTGCAAACTGGAAAGCCGGCTGCGCCGCAGCAAGGATCGCCGCAAGGTGCACTACGGGGACAAGACTCCGGTATCACTGGCACAGGCCACCGCCGTCGATCCGCTGCCAACCACGCCGTCGACCGACGACAACCCCCAGACCGACGGGATCGCGCTCGACGACCACGAACCCGGGCGGATCGTGCGCACCAAAGAGCATCCGGCCACGCCGATGACCGTCGACGACGCCCTCTACGAGATGGAACTCGTCGGCCATGACTTCTTCCTGTTCCACGACAAGGAGAGCGACAAGCCCTGCGTCGTCTACCGCAGGCACGCCTACGACTACGGACTGATCAGGCTCGCCTAGACGCTTTCCAGCGGCTTCGACCAGCAATTTCGACGGGTCACTTACGATGGACGTCGTCTGATAAAGCCTGAGTCCATCGAACCCATTGAGAAAAGCTGAGGAAATCGCGTGCTGGACAAGTTGCTCCGTCTCGGTGAAGGCCGCATGGTCAAGCGCCTCAAAGGGGTCGCCGACTACGTCAACACCCTGTCTGACGATGTGGAGAAGCTCTCCGACGCCGAGTTGCGCGCGAAAACCGACGAATTCAAGAAGCGGGTAGCCGACGGCGAAAGCCTCGACGACCTTCTTCCCGAAGCGTTCGCCGTGGCCCGTGAGGCCGCATGGCGGGTGCTCGATCAGCGGCACTTCGACGTGCAGGTGATGGGCGGCGCGGCGCTGCACTTCGGCAACGTCGCCGAGATGAAGACCGGCGAGGGCAAGACGCTGACCGCCGTGCTGCCGTCATATCTCAACGCGCTGTCCGGCGACGGCGTGCACGTCGTCACGGTCAACGACTACCTGGCCAAGCGTGACGCGGAGTGGATGGGCCGCGTGCACCGCTTCCTGGGGCTCAACGTCGGCGTCATCCTTTCCGGGCTCACTCCCGATGAACGCAGGGCGGCTTATGCCGCCGACATCACCTACGGCACCAACAACGAATTCGGCTTCGACTACCTGCGCGACAACATGGCGCATTCGCTGGCCGACCTGGTGCAACGGGGGCACAACTTCGCGATCGTCGACGAGGTCGACTCCATCCTGATCGACGAGGCTCGCACGCCGCTGATCATTTCGGGGCCCGCCGACGGTTCGTCGAACTGGTATACCGAGTTCGCCCGGCTGGCCCCGCTGATGGAGAAGGACGTCCACTACGAGGTCGATCTGCGCAAGCGCACCATCGGCATACATGAGCTCGGGGTGGAGTTCGTCGAGGACCAGCTCGGCATCGACAATCTCTACGAGGCCGCCAATTCACCGCTGGTCAGCTACCTGAACAACGCCATCAAGGCCAAGGAGCTGTTCCAGCGCGACAAGGACTACATCGTCCGCGACGGCGAAGTGCTGATCGTCGACGAGTTCACCGGCCGCGTGCTGATCGGCCGGCGCTACAACGAGGGCATGCACCAGGCCATCGAGGCCAAGGAGCACGTCGAGATCAAGGCCGAGAACCAGACGCTGGCCACCATCACGCTGCAGAACTACTTCCGGCTTTACGAGAAGCTGTCCGGCATGACCGGTACCGCCCAGACGGAGGCGGCCGAGCTGCACGAGATCTACAAGCTCGGTGTCGTGACGATCCCCACCAACAAGCCGATGGTCCGCCAGGATCAGTCGGACCTCATCTACAAGACCGAAGAGGCCAAGTACATCGCGGTCGTCGACGACGTCGTCGAGCGGTACGAGAAGGGTCAGCCGGTGCTGATCGGCACCACCAGCGTCGAGCGGTCGGAGTACTTGTCGCGCCAGTTCCAGAAGCGCCGCATCCCGCACAACGTGCTCAACGCGAAGTACCACGAGCAGGAAGCCAACATCGTTGCCGAGGCAGGCCGGTTGGGCGCGGTCACGGTGGCCACCAACATGGCGGGCCGCGGCACCGACATCGTGCTCGGCGGCAACGTCGACTTCCTCGCGGACAAGGCGCTGCGTGCGCGAGGGCTCGACCCGGTCGAGACGCCCGACGAGTACGAGGCCGCGTGGCACGAGGTGCTGCCGAAGGTCAAGGCGGAGGCGGCCGAGGAATCCGAGGACGTCATCGCCGTCGGCGGACTGTACGTTCTGGGCACCGAGCGCCACGAGTCGCGCCGCATCGACAACCAGCTGCGCGGCCGGTCCGGTCGCCAGGGTGACCCCGGCGAGTCGCGGTTCTATCTGTCGTTGGGTGACGAGCTCATGCGGCGGTTCAACGGTGAGACGCTGGAAGCGTTGCTCAACCGGCTGCAGCTGCCCGACGACGTGCCGATCGAAGCCAAGATGGTCACCCGCGCGATCAAGAGCGCGCAGACGCAGGTCGAGCAGCAGAACTTCGAGGTCCGCAAGAACGTTCTGAAGTACGACGAGGTGATGAACCAGCAGCGCAAGGTCATCTACGAGGAGCGTCGTCTGATCCTGGAGGGGGAGAACCTCGCCGAACAGGCACACCGGATGCTGGTCGACGTGATCACCGCCTATGTCGACGGCGCCACCGCGGAGGGCTACGCGGAAGACTGGGATCTGGAGAAGCTGTGGGACGCGCTGAAGACGCTGTACCCCGTCGGCATCGATCACCACGACCTGCTCGACTCTGACGCCGTCGGCGAGCCCGGTGAGCTGACGCGTGACGAACTGCTCGACGCGTTGATCAAGGACGCCGAGCGGGCGTACGCCGAGCGGGAGAAGCAACTCGAGGAGATCGCAGGCGACGGCGCGATGCGGCAGCTGGAGCGCAACGTGCTGCTCAACGTCCTCGACCGCAAGTGGCGCGAACACCTCTACGAGATGGATTACCTCAAGGAGGGCATCGGCCTGCGCGCGATGGCGCAACGCGACCCGCTCGTCGAGTACCAGCGCGAGGGCTTCGACATGTTCGTCGGCATGCTCGAGGGACTCAAGGAAGAGTCGGTCGGCTTCCTGTTCAACGTCACCGTCGAAGCCGCGCCGGCCCCGACGGTCGCGCCGGTCGCCGCGCCATCGGGGCTTGCACAGTTCGCCGCCGAAGCCGCGGCCAAGGCGCAGGACAGCACCCACGGTGGGCTGGCCACCCAGGAGCGCACGGACAACGGACTGCCTGCCCAGCCGGCGTCGGCCTTGCGCGCCAAGGGAATTGAGGACTCGGCTCCTCCGCTGACCTACAGCGGCCCGTCCGAGGACGGGTCGACGCAGGTGAAGCGGGACGGCGGCGGCGGACCCAAGCATGCCGCACCGAGCGGCACCAGTCGGCGTGAACGCCGGGAGGCCGCGCGTCAGCAGGCCAAGGCCGCCAAGGGAATGCGTAGGCGCTAGCCGATCTGCAGCGCGACGATCCGCCAGCGGTCGTCGCGGCGTTCGATGCGCCCGGCGATGGCCCGCACACGCTGTGCGCGGGTATAGGTGGCGAACAATTCACCCGTCCGGTCGTCGACCATTCGCACCCTGACCCGGCCGAGCGCCGCGGTGGCGTTCTGCGGCATCCGCGTCAGCGCGGTGACCATGTCGATCAGCGCGGGCGCCACCAGCGGGCGCAGTTGCGCAATGGGTCTGCGCCGGTCGACGACCTCGAGGATGCGGCGCAGCGCCGCATCGGTGAACGCCACCACCGCCGTCGGCGGCAACGGATCGCGGGGCAGCCCCCGGACCGGCCGTCTTCGGCGCGCGCTGCGGCGGTGCAGCGCCGCAGAAGTGGGCGGCGGGCACGCCGCGAGTCCGACCGGGGGTGGTTCGCAGTCGATGATCGGCGCCGTCAACGACGCCGGCTCGGACGGAATTCGGGGCATGAGCGCTCTCCAGCTTTCGTACAACAGCGACGGCATCTGCTGGAGAGTCGCAGACATAGTCATGATCGCACGGTTCCGCGACGTCTGGACCCGCCGAATGCACCCGTGATGCGGGGACCCGGATCCGGCCGATAGCCTGCACGGGGGTCAGTACCAGTGATGAATGTGTAGAGGGGGGCGCACCGCATGGTGACCAGGTTGTCAGCGGCGGACGCGTCGTTTTATCACCTGGAGGACACCGCGACCCCGATGTATGTGGGCACGTTGTCGATTCTGCGCAAGCCGCGCAACGGGCTGAGCTATGAAACCCTGCTGGCCACCGTCGAGCAGCGGCTGCCGCAGATCCCGCGCTACCGCCAGAAGGTGCGCGAGGTGACGCTCGGCCTGGCCCGGCCGGTGTGGATCGACGACAGGGACTTCGACATCACCTACCACATCCGTCGGTCGGCGTTGCCGTCGCCGGGCAGCGACGCGCAGCTACACGAGCTCATTGCGCGGCTCGGCTCGCGGCCGCTGGACAAGTCGCGTCCGCTGTGGGAGATGTACCTGATCGAGGGCCTGGCCCGCAATCGCATCGCGATCTACACCAAGTCGCATCAGGCGCTGGTGAATGGGGTGACAGCGCTGGCGATCGGGCACGTGATCGCCGATCGCACGCAGAAGCCGCCGGAGTTCGGTGAGGACATCTGGATTCCCGCGCGTGAGCCGAGCGACCGTCAGCTGGTGTTGGGAGCGGTGGGCGAGTGGATCATGCGGCCCGCCGAACAGATGGCGGCCGTCCGATCGGCGGTGACCGAGGTGGCCACCAACGCCGGTCAGCTCGTCGAGGTCGGCCGCCGCGTCGTCAATGTGGCCCGCACCGTCGCCCGTGGAACGGCGCCGAACAGTCCGTTGAACACCACGGTTTCACGTAACCGGCGCTTCACCGTTGCTGCCCACCGTCTCGACGACTACCGCACGGTGCGGGCGCGCTACGAGTGCGACATCAACGACATCGTGCTCGCTGTGGTGGCGGGAGCCCTGCGGAACTGGCTGATGTCGCGCGGAGAACCGGTGACATCGTCGACGACGGTGCGCGCGATGGCGCCGATGTCGGTGTACCCCGATGCGGAACTCGATTCCACCGCGCCAGGGCAGGCGATCAGCGAGGTGACGCCGTTCCTCGTCGATCTGCCGGTGGGGGAGGGCAACGCCGTGGTGCGGCTGTCCCAGGTCTCGCACGCCACCGAATCGCATCCGACCCACGCCAGCTTCGTCGATGCAAGGACCATCGTCACCCTGTCTGGATTTGCGCCACCGACCTTGCACGCCATGGGTATTCGGGTAGCGACCACGTTCTCCGCGCGCCAGTTCAATCTGCTGATCACGAATGTGCCTGGCGCGCAGAAGCAGATGTTCGTCGCGGGTACCAAGCTGCTGGAGACATATTCGGTGCCGCCGTTGTTGAACAACCAGGTGCTGGCGATCGGGGTGACGTCCTACAACGGCATGCTGTACTTCGGTATCAACGCCGACCGCGACGCGATGAGCGATGTCGGCGTGTTCCCTTCGCTGCTGCGCGAATCGCTGGACGAACTGCTGGAAGCCGCGCAATAGCGGCTAACCTCCTTGAGTGCGCGTCTATGTTCCCGCGACCCTGGCCATGCTGCAGCAACTGGTCGCCGATCGAGTGCTGCACGTCCGCAGCGGGACCGCGTTCGCGGTGACGCCGACGCTGCGCGAGGCCTATGCCGAGGGCGACGACGACGAACTGGCCGACGTCGCGCTGCGCGATGCCGCGCTGGCGTCGCTACGGCTGTTGTCCGGCGAGGGCACATCGGACCTTCCGCCGCGGCGAGTCGTGGTGGTCGCCGACGTCGAGGACGCGACCGCGCGCCCGGATCTCGACGACGCGGTGGTGCGGCTTGCGGGGCCGCTGGCGTATGACGACGTGATCGCCGCCTTCGTCGACAACGCCGACGCCGAACCTGCGGTGCTGCCTGCGATCGAGGCGATCGATGCCTCCGACCTCGGCGATGAGGATGCCGAATTCACTGTCGGGGACGCCCAGGATCACGATCTGGCCTGGTACGCCCCGCAAGAGCTGCCGTTCCTTCTCGAGCTGCTCTGATGGTGCTCCCTTGGCTCAAGAGGAGAACCTACGGTACCGTAGGTTCTGTCTCCCGGACTGGTGCTTCCCGAATGGGGAGCGCGATCCTGAAACTGGGGCAGGAGCTTTCGTTGGGCAAGAAATACAGCACAAGCAGGCCCGCAGCCGTTCTCACGGACACTGAGCGGCCCACCGTCGCCGGTGCGGGTAAGCATCGCGGCTGGGACGCCGCGCGCGCCATCGCCGAGCGGCTCACCACACCTCTGCTGCCCGATGATTACCTCAAGCTGGCGAACCCGCTGTGGTCGGCGCGGGAATTGCGCGGGCGGGTGTTGGAGGTACGCCGCGAGACCGTCGACTCCGCCACGTTGGTGATCAAGCCCGGCTGGGGCTTTTCGTTCGACTATCAGCCGGGTCAGTACATCGGCATCGGCGTATTGGTCGACGGCCGCTGGCGGTGGCGGTCCTACTCATTGACGTCGAGCCCGGTGACCGGCGCGCGCATCATCACCATCACGGTCAAGGCGATGCCCGAGGGGTTCTTGTCGACCCACCTGGTCGATGGGCTCGAACCGGGGACCGTCGTCCGGTTGGCGGCGCCGCAAGGCAACTTCGTGATGCCCGACCCGGCGCCCGCTTCGGTGCTGTTCATCACCGCAGGCTCCGGTATCACGCCGGTGATGTCGATGCTGCGCACACTGGCCCGCCGCGAACAGGTCACCGATGTGATCCATTTGCATTCGGCCCCAACGGAATCCGATGTGATGTTCGCCAGCGAGCTGGCCGATCTGCAGCGCAGTCACGACGGCTACCGGATCCGGCTGCGGTCCACACGCACCCAAGGGCGCCTCGACCTGTCTCGGCTCGACGACGAGGTGCCCGACTGGCGTCAGCGGCAGACATGGGCTTGCGGTCCGGAGGGCATGCTGGATCAGGCGGAGGGCGTCTGGTCGGCTGCGGGCATCGCCGAGCGCCTCCATCTGGAACGCTTCGCAGTGTCGAAGGCTGCCGTCCACGGGCAGGGCGGCACGGTGGAGTTCGCACGCACCGGGAAGACGATCACGGTCGATGCCGCGACCCCGCTGATGGACGCGGGAGAACGCGTCGGGATCCAAATGCCGTTCGGCTGCCGGATGGGCATCTGCCAATCGTGTGTGGTGGGCCTGATCGAGGGCCACGTCCGCGATCTGCGCACCGGAATCGAGCACGAACCGGGTACCCGTATCCAGACATGCGTTTCCGCTGCATCTGGCGATTGCGTACTGGACGTCTAACCTTTACTGACTGGTAACTTACGGGTTCGTAGGTTACGGTAGCGTAGGTAGAGGAAGGGAGGAAAAACATGGCAATAACGGACGTACCGGCATTCGCGCATCTGACCGAAGCCGATATCGACGGGCTCGCATTCGAGCTGGACGCTATACGCCAGGACATCGAGGACTCCCGGGGCGAGCGCGACGCGCGCTACATTCGCCGCACCATCGCCGCCCAGCGGGCACTGGAGGTGGCGGGTCGGCTGATCCTCGCGGCAAGCTCACGCCGCTCGGCGTGGTGGGCGGGCACCGTGACCCTGGGCGTGGCCAAGATCATCGAGAACATGGAAATCGGCCACAACGTCATGCATGGCCAATGGGATTGGATGAACGATCCCGAGATTCACTCCACCACGTGGGAATGGGACATGAGCGGCTCCGCCAAACACTGGCGGTTCACCCACAATTTCATGCACCACAAGTACACGAACATCCTCGGCATGGACGACGACGTGGGCTACGGCCTGCTGCGCGTCACCCGTGACGACAAGTGGAAGCCCTTCAACCTGGGCAACCTGTTCTTCAACACGATGCTCGCGATCGGCTTCGAGTGGGGCGTCGGGCTGCAGCACCTGGAACTCGGCAGGATGTTCAAGGGTCGCGATGACCGCGACGCCACCATGGTGCGGCTGCGCGAGTTCTCGGGCAAGGCGGGCCGGCAGGTGTTCAAGGACTATGTCGCGTATCCGGCGCTGACCTCGCTGTCACCCCGCGCGACCTACAAGTCGACGATGAAGGCCAACGCGATAGCGAACGTCATCCGCAACGTCTGGGCCAACGCCGTGATCTTCTGCGGGCATTTCCCCGACGGCGCAGAGAAATTCACCAAGACCGACATGGCGGGCGAGAGCAAGGGCGAGTGGTATCTGCGCCAGTTGCTCGGCAGTGCGAATTTCGAGAACGGTCCGGTGCTGCGGTTCATGAGCGGCAACCTGTGCCATCAGATCGAGCACCATCTGTATCCGGACCTGCCGAGCAATCGGCTTCACGAAATCTCGATACGGGTGCGGCAGGTGTTCGACAAGTACGACCTGCCGTATACGACGGGCTCGTTCCTGGTTCAGTACGGCAAGACCTGGCGGACCATCGCCAAGCTGTCGTTGCCGGAGAAGTACCTGCGCGACACCGCCGATGATGCGCCGGAGACCCGTAGCGAGCGGATGTTCGTCGACCTCGAGCCTGCCCAGCGCAGCGGACTCAAGTCGGCCATCGCCGCCGTGCGCGCCCGCCGCCGCGCCAAGCGGGGTAACTAGCCGAACGTGAAGCTGTGTGCGGCATTTCAGCGAAATGTCGCACACACGCTCACGTTCGACGCGCGATCAGGTAGGCGTGTGGCGTCGATTCAAAGCCGTCGTCGTCGGGTTCACGCACCAAGCCCGCGTACGGCTGCAGGCCCGCGTCTTCCAACATCAGCGCTACGGTGTCGGGCTGGCGCCGGTAGAACGTCAACGACACCTGCGCACCGAACATCTCGGTGAAACTGCGTGGCCGGTCGCCCACTTGGAAAGCAGCTAATGCCACGCCGCCCGGCCGCAACACCCGGAAGAACTCCGAAAAGACTTGGGGCAGTGTGTCGTCGGGTACGTGGATGACGGAATACCACGCACAGATCCCGTCGAAGAAGCCGTCGTCGAAGGCCAGGTTCGTCATGGACCCGACCTCGAATCTGAGACCGGGGTTGAGTTGTCTCGCCTCGGCAATCATATTGGGGGACAGGTCGATACCGACGACGTCGAGTCCGTGATCGGCGAACATGCGCGACGTTGCCCCAGTGCCGCAGCCGACGTCGGCGATCAGCCCGTTGGGCTTGACCAAACCGGCGAATCCGCTGAGCATCGCGCGATCGAGCGGCTTGTTGTGCAAGTGGTCGTGGAACCGGTCGGCGTATTCGGTTGCGGTGAGGTCATAGCCCTCGCGCGTGCGGTTCAAAAAGCCTAGTTCGGTCACTTCCGCACTCTACTCGCGCGGCTAGGTGTCGACGTTGTCGAACTCATCGGGGTTGGCCCCGGTCCTGCCGGCCTCACCCTTGTCCAGCGCGGCGAGCGCGGCCATGTCGGTGTCGTCGAGTTCGAAGTCGAACAGCGAGAAGTTCTCGGCGATCCGTTGCGGCGTCACCGATTTCGGGAACACCACGTCACCGCGTTGAATGTGCCAGCGCAACACCACCTGTGCCGGTGACTTGCCCACCGCGGCCGCGAGGGCCGTGACGTCGGGATCGTTCACCACCGTGCCGCGCGCGATGGGCGCCCAGGCTTCGGTCACGATGCCATGCTCGCGTCCATAGTCGCGCACTTCTTCGTTGCCGAAATACGGGTGCACCTCGATCTGATTGACCGCCGGAATGGTGTCCGTCTCGCGAGCCAGTCGCTGTAGGTGTGATACCTGAAAATTCGACACTCCGATGCTGCGGGCCCGGCCGTCGTTCTTGAACTCCTCGAGCGTGCGCCACGTCGAGACGAAATCGCCGTCATAGCGTGTCGGCAGCGGCCAGTGGATCAAGAACAGGTCGACGTACTCGAAGCCGAGCGCGGCGAGTGTGCCATCGAAGACGCGCCGCGCATCGTCGGGTTTGTGGAAGCCGTTGTTGAGCTTGCTGGTGACGAACACTTCTGCTCGGTCGATGCCCGCATCGCGGATGGCCTGCCCGACGCCCTGCTCGTTTCCGTACATCTGCGCGGTGTCGATGTGCCGGTAACCGACATCCAAAGCCGTCGCGACCGCAGACGCGGTCTCATTGGGATGGATCTTGTAGGTGCCGAACCCCAATTGCGGGATGCGCGCGCCGTCGTTGAGCGTGATCGCGGGTACCTGGCTCACGATCCCGAGCCTAGTTCCCCCGATCGGGGGACCGCCAATTCCGCCGGTGCGCGGGCCGATCACCGGACATACAACGACCGCCGGGGCGAGCATTCTTGGTTCATCGCCGGAAAACACCGGGGCACGAGACCAAAAGCCAACTCACACAGGGGAATTCGAAATGACCATCAACTTCGCACGCACCTTCGCCCTTTCCATCGTCTCGGCAGGTGTCATCGGCGGCGCCGCCGTCGGAATGGCGGGCACTGCCGCCGCCGCCGCCACCACCCAGCCGACCGTCCCTGGCCACTTCTACAGCCCAGGCGTCCACGCTCACCCCGCACCGCAGGCGATGCCCGGCTGGCACGGCCACCACGGTGTGTGGCGCATCCAGCACTTCGAGCCCGGCTACCGCCCCTGATCACCATCGACCCGCTGAGGCCCTCCCATGGGAGGGCCTCAGTTGTTGCGCGGGTCAGCCTCGCGCAGTGCCGCCAGCAGTCGTCGCGCCGCGGCAACCCGGCCCGCGGCCGGTCCCGTCAGCGTGTCCAACGCGCACTCCGGGTCGGCGGGCGGTCCCATGTGCCCGCACCCGCGTGGGCAGTTCTTGATCGCCTCGGACAGATCCGAGAACGCCAGCAGGACGTCGTCAGGTTCGATGTGCGCCAACCCGAACGATCGGATGCCCGGGGTATCGATGATCCAGCCGCCGAAGCTCAGCGGCAGCGCGATCGACTGCGTCGACGTGTGTCGGCCCTTGCCGACATCGGTGACCTCACCGGTCGCCCTGTCTGCATCGGGCACAAGACGATTCACCAAGGTCGACTTGCCGACACCGGAATGCCCGAGCAACACCGTCACCCTGTCGGTGAGCAGCGGCGCGACGACATCCAGCGGGTCGTCGCGGCCCGCGGTGGTGATCGTCAGGTCGAGATCGGCGAACTGCGCGGCGAACGGTTCGGGCGGCGCCAGGTCGGTCTTGGTCAGGCACAGGATCGGGTCGAGGCCGCCTGCGTAGGCCGCGATCAGCGCACGCTCGACAAGGCCGGTGCGCGGCGGCGGGTCGGCCAACGCCACCACGATCAGCAACTGGTCGGCGTTGGCGACCACCACCCGCTCGGTCGGATCGGTGTCATCAGCAGTGCGCCGCAACACCGTTCGCCTGTCACCGCGGCGGACGATGCGGGCCAGGGTGTCCGGTTTCCCGGACAGATCGCCGACGATGCCGACCTCGTCACCGACCACGATCGGGGTGCGACCCAGCTCCCTGGCCCGCATCGCGGTGACCCGCCGGTCAGGATCTGCGCCCAGCGCGCAACCCCACCGGCCGCGGTCGACGGTGACCACCATGGCTTCCTGCGCGTCAGCATGATCCGGGCGTGTCTTGGTTCGCGGCCGCGAGCCCCGGCCGGGTCGTACCCGGACATCGGACTCGTCGTACTCGCGAGGGCTCAATCGGCCTGCCCTTCGAGCATCTCGGCCCATAGTTGCGGGAACCCGGGCAGCGTCTTGCCCGTCGTGCCAATGTCTTCCACTTCGACGCCGGGCACCCGCAGGCCCACAATCGCACCCGCCGTCGCCATCCGATGGTCGGCATACGACCGCCACAAGCCGCCGTGCAGCGGTCGGGCGGTGATGCGCAGCCCGTCGGGTGTCTCCTCGCACTGGCCACCGAGCCGGTTGATCTCCGTGCGCAGCGCTGCCAGTCGATCCGTTTCGTGGCCGCGCAGGTGCGCGATCCCACTCAACTGCGAGACCGAACCGTCCGAGGCCAACGCCGCGAGAGCAGCCACCGCGGGTGTCAACTCGCCGACGTCGCGTAGATCGACGTCGATGCCGCCGTAGATGCGGGTGCCTTGCACCTCCAAGTAGGAATTTCCACCTCGGACAACGGAACCCAACTTTTGCAGGACCGCGAAGACGTCGGCTGCGGGTTGGATGCTGTCCTCCGGCCAGCCGGTCACCCGCACACTGCCTCCGCTGACCACCGCCGCGGCCAGGAACGGCACCGCGTTGGACAGATCGGGCTCGATGGTCCAGTCGCGCGCCGCAATTGGGCCTGGCGCCACATGCCAGCGATTGGCCGCACTGTCGTCGACGGCCACCCCAGCTTCGCGCAGCATCGACACGGTCATCGCAATGTGCGGTGCGGAAGGAACGGAGTCGCCGGTGTGGACGATGGTGAGCCCGTCGGTGAACGCGGCCCCTGACAGCAGCAGACCGGAGACGAACTGTGACGACGCGGAGGCGTCGATCTGCACCGTGCCGCCTGCCACGGACCCCGCCCCGCGCACCGCGAACGGAAGGCCATCACCGTCGACGTCGACACCGAGCCCGCGCAGGGCGTCGAGCAGCGGCGCGATCGGGCGGGTTCGGGCCTGCTCGTCACCGTCGAACAGCACGGTCCCGGTGCCCAGCGCCGCCACCGGCGGGACGAATCGCAATACGGTGCCCGCGAGCCCGCAGTCGACCCGGGCGCCCGATTGCGGGGCGATGGCACCGCCGATCGTCAACTCCGAGTCATCACCGTCGACGGCAACGCCGAGTGCCCGCATGGCGCCGATCATCAGGTCCGTGTCACGGCTGCGCAGCGCGTTGCTCACTGTCGACGTCCCGTTCGGGGTGGCCAGCGCGGCCAGCACCAGCGCCCGGTTCGTCAGCGACTTCGACCCTGGGATCGTCACGGTGGCATGCACAGGGGTCGACGTCGACGGTGCCTGCCAGTTGTTCACGAGGTACATCCTGCACTGTCGGTTCCCCGTGCCACCATGGGATATATGTGTGGGCGATTCGCAGTGACCACCGATCCGGCCTTGTTGGCCCAGAAGATCCAGGCCATCGACGAAAGCGCGGCAGCGGCCAAGGAGGTGGCCGCCAACTACAACGTCGCGCCGACCACCACCATCAGCACGGTGGTCAAACGACACAGCGAACCCGACGACGAGTCGACGCGGCGGGTGCGGTCGATGCGCTGGGGCCTGGTGCCGCCGTGGGCCAAGGCGAGAGAGGACGGTGGCCCCGACACCAAGGGGCCGCTGCTGATCAACGCCCGGGCCGAGAAGGTCACCACCTCGCCCGCGTTCCGCAACTCGGCGAAGAACAAGCGGTGTCTGGTGCCGATGGACGGCTGGTACGAGTGGAAGAAGATGGGTGAGGCGAAGGGGCCGAAAACTCCCTTCTACATGTACGGCGGCGACGGCGAGATGCTGTTCATGGCGGGCCTGTGGTCGACGTGGCGGCCCCGCGACAAGGCGGACGCACCGAAAGACGCGCCGCCGCTGCTGAGTTGCACCATCATCACCACCGACGCCGCAGGCCCGCTGGCCGAGATTCACGACCGCATGCCGCTGACCATCAGCCGCGACGACTGGGATCGCTGGCTGGACCCCGATGCGCCGATCGACGAGGGTCTACTGCGCGGCCACGGCGACCTCGACCGCATCGAGATCCGTGAGGTGTCCCGGTTGGTCAACAGCATCCGCAACAACGGTCCCGAGTTGATCGAACCTGCCGAACCGCAGCCGGAGCAGGCCACGTTGCTCTAGCTCTGCCGCCTACCGAGGATTCCTCTGTAGAGCTAGAGTATTTCTCGTGCCACGCTCGGGTGGATCGGACGCTCGGGACCGGCTGCTGCACGTGGCGCGGCGCCGGTTCGCCGTCGATGGCGCGCTGGTGCCCACGCTCGACGACGTTCGGCGTGAGGCGAAGGTGAGTGTGGGCGCGCTGTACCACCACTTCCCCGACAAGCCCGCCCTCGCGGCCGCGGTCTACGCGCAGTTGATGGGCGAATACCAGGCGGGATTCGTGGAGATGCTGCGTGGTGAAGGCACCGCGGAGGGCGGCATCAGAGGTGGCGTGGCCTATCACCTGCAGTGGGTGAGCGGGCATCGCGGCGAGGCCAGGCTGCTGCTCGGCGACCGACTCGACAGTGCCGCACTGCGCGATGCCAACCGGGGTTTCTTCGCCGCCGTCGGTGACTGGTGGCGCCCGCACCAAACATACGGAGTGCTGCGGCCGATACGACTCGAGATCACGGCCGCGCTCTGGCTGGGCCCTGCGCAGGAATTCAGCCGCTACTGGATAGCCGGCGGCGACCAGACCATGCCGCGCGACGTCGTCGAAACCTTCGCGACGGCCGCATGGACAGCATTGCGCGCCAACGATATTGAGGAGTAATCAGATGAATTCGATGTACCGCACGATCGTCGCCGCCGGCGATGATCCGCTCGCACCCCAACGCGTGCACGTCGACCATCGCGGTGACAGGGCGGTGCTCACGCTCGACGAGTCACACCGGCTCAACGTGCTTTCCGCGCCGCTGGTGCGGCAGTTGCGGCGGGCGCTGGAGGCCTTGGACGCCGACCCCGACGTCCACAGCGTCGTCCTGACCGGCGCCGATCCCGGCTTCAGCGCAGGCGGCGACCTGAAGATGATGAAGACCGCGATCGAATCGCTCGGCGATCCGGAGGGAGTGGCCGACGTGTGGCGATGGATCCGCCGCGAATTCGGCGGGATCGCCCGGCTCATCGCGCGGTCGGACACCATCTTCATCGCCGCGCTCAACGGCGCCGCGGCGGGTGTCGGCTTGGCGTGGGCGCTGACGTGCGACCTCGTCATTGCCAGTGAACGCGCGGTGATCGTGCCCGCCTTCGGCAGGTTGGGCCTGCTCCCCGAGGTCGGCACCAGTTGGGCGCTCACGAGGCGGCTCGGATATCAGGGCGCACTCGCGTACTACCTGCGCGGCGACCACATCGACGCCGACACCGCGCTGCGACTCGGGCTGGTGCAGGAAGTCGTCGAGCACGACCACCTACTGGCCGTCGCCGACGAATGGTGTTCTCGCATAGCCGATTTGCCGCCGCACGCGGTCGCGATGAGCAAACCATTGATGCGGGCCACCGCGGACGCCGACTGGAACGACGCGATCACGCTCGAGGAATTCGCCGAACCGGCGTGCTTCACCACCGCCGCGTTTGCCGACAGCGTGCGTTCGCTGCTGAAGTAGGCACAGTCGTTCACATTCGGCTGGTGTGGCCCCTGGAACAATCACAAATCGGGCCATCGCGGTCCGAATGGCCATTAACATAACCGCTCATGCTCAGCGCATTGAGACAGGTCTTGAGCTTCGAGATGACGATCGCGGAGTGGATCGGCACCGCGGCCATGCTCGCGGCACCGTACCTGACCGTCGGTGTGCTGTGGGCGCTGCTCGGCGGCGATTGGCGGGCCGTCCTGTGGTGGCCGGCGCTGCTGGTCTCGGCGGTGTGCCTGGGATGACGTCCACCGATTGCCGCATCGACATCCGTCGACGCACTTCGCGCTGGGACCCTGATGCGCACGTCAGCGTTGCCGAGGCCATGGACTTCTGGGCGTTCGCCGCCGGTGCCGCCAACGTGATCATGCAGTTGTCGTGGCCGCAGGTGGGTTACGGCGTCAGTGAAAGCAAGGTGGACTCGGGCAATCTGCTCAAGCACCCGTGGAAGCGGGCCCGCACGACGTTTCAGTATCTGGCGGTCGCGATCCTCGGCCGACCGGACGACCGCGCGGCGATCCGGGAAGCCGTCAACGGTGCCCACCGCCACGTCAAGTCCACCGCCGACAGCCCGGTCCGCTACAACGCGTTCGATCGTGAATTGCAGATGTGGGTCGCCGCATGCCTTTTCGTCGGCCTCGAGGACACCTACCAACTGTTGCGCGGCGCTATGACCCCCGAACAGGCCGAGCAGTTCTACCGATCCGCGTGGACGCTGGGCACCACGCTGCAAGTCACCGAGAACCAGTGGCCGCCGACGCGTGCGGAGTTCGACACGTACTGGGAACAGGCCTGTCAGCGCGTGAAGATCGACGACCACGTGCGTGCTTACCTGCGGGATCTGCTGGACCTGCGGATGATCAATCCGGTTCTGGCGCTGCCGTTTCGACCGTTGCTGAAGTTCCTCACCGTCGGGTTCCTAGCGCCGGTGTTCCGCGATGCGCTGGGGGTGCGGTGGGGCGGTTTCAGGCAACGCCAGTTCGAGTGGCTTTTCCTGTTGGTCGCCTTCGTCAACCGATTCCTGCCGGTGTTCATCCGCCATGGCGGCAGTTATCTGCTGCTTGCTGATGTCCGCAGGCGGGTGCGAAGCCATCGGGCGTTGGTGTGAAGGCCATGCTGCGTCGTGTGTTGAGCCGCCGGGCCAGTGTCGAGGCGATGATCGAGTTCGCGATGTGGATGGCGATTCCCTACGTCGTGATCGGCTTGACGTTCGCCTTCTTCCACGCCGAGCAGGTTGCGCTGATCGAGACGCACTTGCAGACCCGGATACCGGCGGGCGCCGACATCGGCGCCTACGGGTTGACGGCGTTGTTCTGGCCTGCCGGGCTGTTCGGCGTCGACGTCTGCGTGGCGTGACCGCAATCGAGTATGCAAATACCCGCGTCGCGGCAGCTGGGCGGTGGGATTCTGACTGACGGCGCACCTACAGCAACGCCGCGAAATGGGGGACCCCACATGACCGCAATCCATCCCGACACCCGCCAGGGCACCATTGAGGTGCACAATCCCGCCGACGGCACCATCGTCGGGTCAGTGCCGATCGATTCGGCCGACACCGTTGCCGCCAAGGCCCGCGAACTGAGGCTGTTCCAGCCCGAGTGGGAGGCGCTCGGCCCGCGGGGTCGCAAGACGTGGCTGTTGAAATTCCAGGATTGGGTGCTCGACAACGCCGAGTGCCTCACCGATGTCGTGCAAGCGGAAACCGGGAAGGTGCGTGCGGACGCGTCGATCGAGGTGCCGTTGACCGCGGGGCTGCTGAAGTACTGGGCGAGCAATGCCGAGGCATTTCTGGCCGACCGCCATCCGAGGCCGCACAACGTCCTGATGATGACCAAGCGACTGACGACGGTATACCGGCCGTATCCGGTGGTCGGGTTGATCATCCCGTCAAACTTTCCGTTCGCCAACGCGGCCATCGACGGCATCGCCGCACTGGCGGCGGGCGCCGCGGTGCTGCTCAAACCGTCGGAGGTGACCCCGTTGAGCGCGGTCGAATTCGTCCGCGGCTGGAGCGAGATCGACGCACCGCCGGTGCTGTCCCTGACGACCGGATACGCCGACACGGGCGCCGCGGTCATCGCCAACTCCGACTATGTGCACTTCACCGGTTCGACAGCGACCGGGCGCAAGGTGGCCGTGGCGTGCGCGGAGCGGTTGATCCCCTACAGCCTGGAACTGGGCGGCAAGGACCCCGCGGTGGTGTTGGCCGACGCCGACCTCGACCGGGCCGCGAACGGCATCGCTTGGGGCGGGATGAACAACTCCGGACAGGTCTGCGTATCCGTCGAACGGGTTTACGTCGAGGCCCCCATCTACGACGAATTCGTCGCGAAACTCACCGACCGGGTGAGTCAACTGCGGCAAGGCCATGACGACGACAAGTACCGATTCGACGTCGGCGCGATGGCCACCGCGGCGCAACGCGACATCGTCGCGCGCCACGTCGACGAGGCGGTCGCACGTGGTGCACGGGTGACGACCGGCGGCAAGCCCACCGGCGTCGGTACCTTCTTCGAGCCCACTGTGCTTGCCGATGCCGACAACTCGATGGCTTGTATGCGGGAGGAGACGTTCGGCCCGACGCTGCCGGTGGTGAAGGTCGCCGACGAGGAGGAGGCGATCAGGCTGGCCAACGATTCCACCTACGGGCTTTCTGCGACGGTGTGGACCGGCGACCTCGCGCGGGGCGAGCGGGTCGCGCGCCGGATCGAAGCAGGTGCCGTCAACATCAACGACGCGCTGGCGAATGGATTCCAATTCGGGCTGCCGATGCCCGGCTGGAAGGACTCAGGGGTCGGCGCCCGCAATGGCGGTGCCGACGGCATCTTGAAATATTGCCGAGCGCAGGCGATTACGACGCCGCGGATGCCGACCCAGGCGCGGGAAGCGCTCTGGTATCCGTATTCGCGCCGCAAGTTCCGGTTCGCAATGGGGATGATCCGTGCCACCGCGGCGCACGGCCTGCGACGGCTCGGTATCACGCCGTGGGGAGGTGTTCGATGAAGTGCCGGGGCGCGGTTCTACGCGGCGTCGGGCAGGACTGGGACGTCACCGAGATCACGCTGGACCCGCCACGCGCGGGCGAGGTGCTGGTGAAGATGGCGTTCGCCGGGATCTGCCATTCCGACGATCACTTCTCCACCGGCGACATGGTTGCCACCCCCGAACTCGCGGCGATGATGGAGGCCATCGGTGCGCCGCGGTTCGACTACTTCCCTCTGCTCGGCGGCCACGAGGGTGCGGGCGTGGTTGCGGAGGTCGGCCAGGGCGTCCGGTCGCTAGCGCCCGGCGATCCCGTGTCGTTCTCGTTCATCCCCGCGTGCGGGAGATGTCGGTGGTGTGTATCGGGGATGACCTATCTCTGCGACAACGGCGCCGCGATGGTGACCAAGGAGTCGATCGACGGTGCCCGACGCCGTCACGTCGGCGGCGAGGACATGACCGCCTTCTGCCAGCTCGGCACATTTGCCGAATATGCGGTGCTCGCAGAGGAATCCGTGATCAAACTCGACGCGTCGATTCCGCTGCACGCCGCGTCGCTGTTGTCCTGCGGTGTGACGACCGGTTGGGGGTCGGGCACCGTCGGCGCCGGCACCCAACCGGGTGACACCGTCGTCATCGTCGGCACCGGCGGGGTGGGGATCAACGCCGTGCAGGGTGCCCGTGCTGCAGGAGCCAATGCCGTGATCGCGGTGGATCCCGTTGAATTCAAACGTGATTCGGCCAAGTTTTTCGGGGCCACCGACACCATCGCGTCGATGGAGGAGGCTTTTCCGTTGGTCAAGGAGGTGACGCGCGGCGTGATGGCGGATCGGGTGGTGCTGACGCCGAGCGTGATCCACGCTGAGATGTTGGCGCCGGCGCTGATGCTGACACGCAAGGGTGGCACCTGCCTGATGACCGCCGTCCCGAAGTTCGAGCTGAGCATGGTGCCGCTGGTGCTCGTCGACATGCTGCAGAACTGCAAGACCCTCAAGGGCCTGATCTACGGCGGCATGAACCCGCGCGCGAGTATGCCGATGCTGTTGGACATGTACCGCAATGGTCATCTCAAGCTCGACGAGCTGATCACCAAGCGCTACAAGCTGGACCAGATCAACGACGCCATCACCGACATGCGCGAAGGCCGAAACATCCGCGGCGTCATCGAATACGCCTAGGAGCCCGTGTAATTCGGCGGGTTGGGGGTGTCGACCCACAGATCGACGCCCAGCTGCGAACCGGGAACGCAGTCGTAGATCGACAGGTCGGTGACACCGGAGTCCAGCAGCACGTCCTCACACAACAGTGCATTGCCGGTGTACTCGCGGGCGGGCTTGTTGAGAATGACGTAGGCGGCATCGGCGTACACGTCGGGTTTGCGTGCGCGGCCCATCGCCTCGTCGCCGCCGAGCAGGTTCTGCACCGCGGCGGTGGCCACCAGCGTGCGCGGCCACAGCGTATTCGATGCGATGCCGTCCTCACGCAGTTCCTCGGCTATCGCCAACGCGCACAACGACATTCCGTACTTCGCCATCATGTATGCGGTGGGCTTGAGCCATTCGGGCTCCAACCGGATCGGCGGCGACAGCGTCAGGATGTGCGGGTTGTCGCGGTCGATCATGTGCGGGATGCAGGCCTGCGAAACGGTGTAGGTGCCGCGCACCTGAATGCCGTTCATCAGATCGAATCGCTTAAGCGGCACCTCTTTGATCGAGCCGAGGTTGATCGCCGACGCGTTGTTCACGCAGATGTCGATGCCGCCGAACTGCTCGACGGTCTGCGCCACCGCCGAAGCAACCGACTCCTCGTCGCGGATGTCGCCGACGATCGGCAACGCCTGCCCGCCTGCTTCCTCCAGTTCCTTGGCTGCGGTGTAGACGGTGCCGGGAAGTTTCGGATGCGGTTCGGCGGTCTTTGCGATCAGCGCGATGTTGGCGCCGTCGGCGGCGGCGCGTTTGGCGATCGCCAAGCCGATGCCACGGCTGGCGCCGGAGATGAACATGGTCTTCTGCGATAGCGACATGGGCTCACCCTAGAGGCAGGACGCGCCCGCACGCCCACACACGGCGAGATCAAGGTTACGACACGCAGAACCGCGGTTTTGTGTACTGGAACCTCATTTCGGCCCAGTTCAGACGCAGATATCGGCGGTGACCGCGTTGGTCAACCCGACCAGATCCTGCGGATGCACCGCGACGTCCCAACCGCGCTTCCCGGCGCTGCACAGCACCCGGTCCCAGTGCAGCGCCGACGCGTCGATCACGGTCGGCAACGACTTGCGCTGGCCGAACGGCGATATCCCACCGATGACGTAGCCCGTCGACCGTTCCGCGGCGGCTCGCTCGGCCATCGTGGCCTTCGGCGCGCCCAGCGCGGCCGCCGCCGCTTTCAGCGACAGCTTCGACGGCACCGGGATCACCGCGACCGCCAGCCCGTTGGGCAGCGCGATGACCAGCGTCTTGAACACCTGCTGCGGGCTGACACCCTCCAGCTGCGCGAGCTCGGCTGCCGCTTCGTCGCCGAACGACTGACTGCGGGGGTCGTGGTGGTACTGGAGGACTTCGTATGGGATCTGCGCGGCCAGCAGGGCCGCGATCGCCGGAGTTGCCGCACGCGCCACGGGGTCAGCGTATGCGGGAACAAGTGTGCCCGTGCCCGCTGTTGTTGTGGGCGGTTCGGCCCGCAAATGGGTCGTGTCGGTTACAGCCTCTAGGATCAAGGAAGGGGTCTTTGGTGCCTGCCATATGCCTGGACCGTGCGGTCGACGTGCCGGGTCTGTTTGGCGGCGCCGCAACGGAAGGGACGGTGTTCCCCACTATGACCGACATCGACGGACAGGCGCCGAATACGGAGCCGGAATCGTCGGGGTCTGATTCGGCGCCCGCGCCGGTGTCTGATTCGGCGCCCGCGCCGGTGTCTGATTCGGCGCCCGCGCCGGCTCCCGACAAGCCCGAGGAGACCGACGCCGAGTTGACGGCCCGGTTCGAGCGCGACGCGATTCCGCTGCTCGACCAGCTCTACGGCGGTGCGCTACGCATGACGCGCAACCCTGCGGACGCCGAGGACCTGCTGCAGGAAACCATGGTGAAGGCCTACGCCGGGTTCCGCTCATTCCGCGAGGGCACCAACTTGAAGGCGTGGCTGTACCGGATCCTGACCAACACCTACATCAACAGCTACCGCAAAAAGCAGCGGCAGCCCTCCGAGTACCCGACGGAGGAGATCACCGACTGGCAGTTGGCTGCCAACGCGGAGCACTCCTCGACCGGTCTGCGCTCGGCGGAGGTGGAGGCGCTGGAGGCGTTGCCGGACAGCGAGATCAAGGAAGCTCTGCAGGCGCTGCCTGAAGAGTTCAGGATGGCTGTGTACTACGCCGACGTCGAAGGCTTCCCGTATAAGGAGATCGCGGAAATCATGGATACGCCGATCGGGACAGTGATGTCCCGGCTGCACCGGGGCAGGCGCCAATTGCGCGACCTGTTGGCTGACGTGGCGAGGGACCGCGGCTTCATCCGCGGGCAGGCGCCCGAGGAGGTGTCATCGTGAGCGACCGTGACGGTGAAGAGCGCTGGTCCCCGCCGGTGGGCCCGGTAGATCCCGAACACCCGGACTGCGCGGCGGTCATCGCCGAGGTGTGGACGCTGCTGGACGGTGAGTGCACCCCGGAGACCCGGGACAAGCTTCGCCACCACCTCGAGGAGTGCCCCAGCTGCTTGCGCTATTACGGCGTCGAGGAGCGAGTCAAGTCGTTGATCGCGAAGAAGTGCGGCGGTGAGAAGGCGCCCGACAGGCTGCGTGAGCGGCTGCGCATCGAGATCAGCCGCACGACCATCATTCGGCGCGGTTAAGCGCGCCGGCCATCATTCGGCGGCGGTTAAGCGCGCCGGCCCTCATTCGGCGCGGCTAGCGCCCACAGACTTTGAACCGGCGTTGGGCCGCTTGCCGTGATTGGCCTTGGAGTGCTTGCGGTCGCGCTTCTTGCGGCCACGCTTGGCCATAGTGGTTCCTCCGTCTGGTTGTGCTTTGCGTCCATTGTCTCATGACCTCGCAGCGCACCCGAATCGTGCCGTTGTGGTTCGATAGAGCGGCATGGAGCAGCCGAAAGGGGTGAAGATGGCCGAGGATGTTCGCGCCGAGATCGTAGCCAGTGTGCTCGAGGTCGTAGTTCATGAGGGCGACCAGATCGGTGAGGGCGACACCCTGGTGCTGCTGGAGTCGATGAAAATGGAAATCCCCGTGCTGGCGGAGGTCGCCGGCACCGTCAGCAAGGTGAGCGTGTCCGTCGGCGATGTCATCCAGGCCGGCGACCTCATCGCGGTGATCAGCTGACGCGCCCTGGCGTAACACCGGCGCCGGAGTAAGTCGCGATGTCCACCCTCGGTGATCTGCTCGCCGAGCACACGATGCTTCCCGGCGGTGCCGTCGACCACCTGCACGCGGTGGTGGGTGAGTGGCAGCTGCTCGCCGACCTGTCGTTCGCCGACTACCTGATGTGGGTGAGGCGAGACGACGGCGTATTGGTATGTGTCGCACAGGTGCGGCCGAACACCGCGCCGACCGTGCTGCTGGCCGACGCCGTGGGAACTGTCAGCCCTGGCGGCAAGCTGCCATTGGTGACCGCGGCGTTTCATTCGGGCACGATAGGCCGGGGAAACGATGCGGCACAACAGGATTCGTCCAACTCCAATTCGGCTGCGAAGGTCGCCGCGGGGCTGAAGGTCGAAGCGGTCCCGGTGCGATACAACAACAACGTGGTGGCGGTGCTGACGCACCAGACTTCGCTGGGCGCCCGAAATGCCAGTCCGCTGGAGAGTGCCTACCTGGACTGCGCGGGCGACCTGCTGCTGATGCTCGCCGAGGGCACCTTTCCGAATGTCGGCGACTTGGCGATGTCTCGGTCCAGTCCCCGCGTCGGCGACGGGTTCATCCGCCTCGATGAAGCCGGTGTCGTCACCTTCGCCAGCCCGAATGCGATCTCGGCCTATCACCGCATGGGCCTGGCCGCCGAACTGGAGGGGCACAACCTGGTCGCTGTGACGAGACCGCTGATCGGCGATCCGTTCGAGGCGCAGGAACTGGCCAACCATGTTCGTGACTCGTTGGCGGGCGGATCGAGCATGCGGATGGAAGTCGATGCCGGGGGAGCGGCGGTGCTGCTACGCACCCTTCCGCTGGTGGTGCACGGCAACGCGGTCGGCGCGGCGGTGCTGATCCGAGACGTCACGGAGGTCAAGCGCCGCGATCGCGCGCTGCTGTCGAAGGACGCCACGATCCGCGAGATCCACCACCGCGTGAAGAACAACCTGCAGACCGTCGCGGCTCTCTTGCGGCTTCAGGCCAGGCGGACCAACAACGCCGAGGGCCGCGAGGCGTTGATCGAGTCGGTGCGTCGGGTGTCGTCGATCGCGCTGGTGCACGACGCGCTTTCGATGTCGGTGGACGAGGAGGTCAATCTCGACGAAGTGGTCGACCGCATCCTGCCGATCATGAATGACGTTGCGACCCCTGATATTCGGGACACGCCGATCCGCATCAACCGGGTCGGCGACCTCGGCGTGCTGGACGCTGACCGCGCCACCGCGTTGATCATGGTGATCACCGAACTCGTGCAAAACGCCATCGAGCACGCCTTCGACGGCACGAAAACACAGGGTTGCGTGACAATCCGCGCCGAGCGCTCGGCGCGGTGGCTGGACGTTGTCGTGCACGACGACGGCCGCGGCTTGCCGGACGGGTTCAGCCTGGAGAAGTCCGATCGGCTGGGGTTGCAGATCGTTCGGACGCTGGTGTCGGCCGAACTCGACGGTTCGCTCGGCATGCACGACGTGCCGACTGGAGGAACGGATGTGGTGCTGCGCGTGCCGATTGGCCGCAAGGCCCGGTTGGCTCAGTAACCGCACAGTGGGTCACAGTTTGTGACCGACTCCGCAAATAGACAATATGTGATCTATTTCGCATCAAATTGCATTTGCACACAGCTACGGCCCCGGCAAAATTTGCCGGGGCCGTAGCGAATTCGGGAACGCTGGTGGCGGTCAGACCCCGCTGCGGGCCTTGGTGCGAGCGTTGCGGCGCTTCAGCGCACGACGCTCGTCCTCGCTCATACCGCCCCACACGCCTGCGTCCTGGCCTGAATCCAAAGCCCAGGTGAGGCACTCCGTGGTCACCGGGCAGCGGTTACAGACAAGCTTCGCGTCAGCAATCTGCGCGATCGCAGGCCCGCTGTTCCCCACGGGGAAGAACAGCTCCGGGTCCTCGTCGCGACAGACCGCCTTATGGCGCCAATCCATAGTTCCAATCTCCTTACTGTGTGCGCAGCAGGGCGCACGAGCTTTTCTTCGGCTGTTAACGCGTGCACTCGAAATGTTTCTGCACTGTTGCTTCCGATGCTTTCACAGGCTGAACAGATGTCAATACTCGCGAGTTAACAAGTGGGTAATGTCACTTACGCGGGCCGTTAGCAGACCCCTCAACCGTTTGTACTACACTAAACCAATCTGCGCCCTGAATCAGCAGTGTGAATAGCGTTACTGCAGTTCAGAGGTAAGTTTTGTGCGGTGGGGCGACCACGCCCAACGCGTTCGGAACCGCGGTGAACGTCATCGCCTCGTGCTGACCCACATAGTCGCCGTCGATCTGACATGCCACCGGCGTGTCGCTTGTCACCCGCACCCATGGCAGGTCGTCATCGCGAATCAAATGCCTCGCCTCTATCCGCGGTTTCTTTGACACCATCTGGCGCACCAGTCCCAAATTGGCCCAGATATTCATGCTCGTGGTCGCGAACACCCCTAGTCCGCCCTCGAAGGTCGTCGTCGGGTTCGTCCACACCGGCCGCGTGTTCGCGTACGTCCAGGGGCTCGAATTCGACACGAACGCGAAATGGACGCCGGTGACAGGTTCCCTGCCCGGCAGGTGCAGCGTCAGCGTCGGGTCCTTGCGAGCGCTGGCGAGCACCTCGCGGATCGACACGCGGATGTAGCGGGAGGCCGTCACCTTGCGGCCCTTCGCGCGCTGCGCCTCGACGGCGGCCACCACGTCGCCGTCAACGCCCATGCCGGCGGTGAACACACACCAGCGTTCTTCGCAGTCCATCAGCCCGATGCGTCGCCAGGACTTGCGCCTGCCGTGTTCCGACAACAGGTCGACGAGCTGGTTCGTCGCCTCTATCGGGTCAGGGCTGATGCCGAGTGCCCTGGCGAAAACGTTGGCCGATCCGCCGGGCACCACCCCGACCGCCGGTGCGGGGCCGCCGGGACCCGCCTCCCCGAGAATGCCGTTGACCACCTCGTTCACCGTGCCGTCTCCGCCGTGCACGATCAGCACGTCAACGCCCTCACGTGTGGCATCTCTGCCGATTTCGATGGCGTGGCCGCGGTGGTCCGTGTGCACGACGGTGAGCTTCGTCCGACTCTCCAGCGCGTGCGCGAGTAAGTCGCGGCCCGCCGGAGTGGTCGACGTCGCATTGGGGTTGACGATCAGCACGGCGCGCACGGAGTCCGAGCCTAACCGGCTGCCTCTAGGCTCGACGTCGTGATCGTGCCCTCGCCGTCAACCGTTCGCCAGGCCGCCGTCATCGTCGGGCTGGAGGGCGCCGCGCTGGTCGGCGTATCGGTGGTGTTGGTCGTACGCCATCTCAGCGGCGTCGAGGACCAGCCGTGGCTGAGCGGATACGGCACCGCCGGCTGGTTCGCGATCATGGGCGCGGGCGTGCTCGCCGCGGCGGGGGCGTTGTGGACCGGACGCCGCTGGGGCCGCGGCATAGCGGTGTTCGCCCAGCTGCTGTTGCTGCCCGTCGCGTGGTACATGGGCGTCGGCTCACAACGCTGGTGGTACGCCATTCCCGTCGGGCTCGTTGCGCTGGTGACGCTCGGGCTGTTGTTCAGCCCGTCGACGCTGCAATGGCTGGGCGCGTCTCAGGATTCCGCGAGTGCGGACAACTCAGGGCCGGACACCCGATAGGTGATCCAGTCGGTCTGCGGTCGCCCGCCGACGGCGTCGTAGAGCGCGATCGCGTTGACGTTCCAATCCAGCACCGCCCACGACAGCCGGCTGTATCCGCGGTCGACGCATTCCCTGGCCAAGGTCGACAGCATCTTGCGGGCCAGTCCGCGGCGCCGGAACTGCGGGCGCACGAAGAGGTCCTCGAGGTAGATGCCTGCGACGCCGTCCCATGTGGAGAAGTTGCGAAACCACAGCGCGGCCGCGGCCGCCCGACCGTCGACCTCCGCGATGTGTCCGTACACCGTCGGGTGCGCACCGAAAAGCGCTTCGGCCAATTGTTTCTCGGTGACAGTACAGTCGGCGCTGGCCCGTTCGAACTCGGCCAGTTCGCGGATCATCGCGGTCAGTTCGACCTCGTCGCCCGGCTGCACGGGCCGGATGACTTCACTCATGTCTGGACCCCCAGCGCCGACAGAATTGTGTTGAATTTCGTTGTGGTCTCGTCGACTTCGTCATCGGGATCGGATTCGACGACGATGCCGCCGCCGGAGTGCGCGTCGGCGGTGCGGCGGTCGGCCGACAACTGCGCACAGCGGATCGACACCACCCACCGGCCGTCGCCACGCTGATCACACCAACCGACCGCACCCGCGTAGAAGCCGCGATCGCCTTCCAGTTCGTTGATCAGTTCGGCCGCAGCGCTCGCAGGAACGCCGCCCACCGCGGGAGTGGGATGCAGCGCAATCGCCAAATCCAATGCGGTCGTGGTCTTTTCGCGTAGCGTGCCGGTGATGGGTGTGTACAGGTGCCACACCGCCGCCGTCTTGCTCAGCTGCGGCTCCGGCGCGATCTGCAGATCGACGCAGAGCGGATCCAATGCCTCACGCATCGCGTCCACCACCAGTCGGTGCTCGTGGCGGTCCTTGGCCGACGCGGCGAGGGCCGCGCCACTGGCCTCGTCGGCCGCGGGGTCCGCCAACCGCGGCGCCGAGCCTGCGAACGGACGGCAGCTGACCTGATCGCCGCGCCGAGCGACCAGCAACTCAGGGCTGGCGCCCAGCAGCGCGGCACCCGAATAACCGCCGCCCGCGGCCGTCAGGTCGACGAGGTACGCGTTGACCGCGGCGTCATTGGCCACCAGCCGCGACACGATGCTTCGCGCGTCCAGCGGTCCTTCGGCGACCAGTCGCAGCACCCTTGCCAACACCACCTTGTGCAGGCCGCTGCCGGGATCCTGTAAGCGGCGCAACGCCGCGCCGATACGGGCCCGGTGTTCCTCGGGATCAGGGATGGTCTGCGCTATTCGGACCGCAGGCAGCTCGCGCACCGGCCAGTCCGGCAGCGTTTCGGTGAACTGGACCGACTGCGGACGGATCAGCGCCGCTGGCTTGGAAACGTCAAATGGCAAGGCGCCCAGAATGATTGGCGTGCTATGCGAGGCCAGCGCGGCGCGCGCGTCGGCGAGTTTGGGGAATGCGGTATGCACGCCCTCGGCGACGACGACACCGGTACGTCCGGCGAGCACAAACGCCGGTTCGCGGGTCACGTCGGGAGGCACGGGTGGCGGTGACCCGTGAGTCCGAGCGCGCTGATCTGACGCACGCCGTGTTCGAAGCCGCATACCGCGATCGATGCGGCCACCATCGCGAACCTGATGCCTTCGGAAATGTCCAATTCGACCCAGCGCGTCACCATCGCGCGCGAGAAGTGCCCGTGCCCGACGAACAACACGTCGCGCGACTCCATCTGCTGCAACGCGTACTCGATCGCTTGGTCGGCCCGGTCGCTGACCTGTTGCAGGCTCTCTCCACCGGGGCAGTCGTGCGTCCATACCAGCCAGTTGGGCACCGTCTCCCTGATCTGCTGCGTGGTCAGGCCCTCGTAGTCGCCGTAATCCCATTCGGCCAGAAGCGGAGATACCTCGTCGACGTTCAAGCCGGCCAGTTCGGCGGTGACCAGCGCCCGCTTGCGTGGACTGGACACCACCAACGGGTTGTCCAAGGTGAGCACCGAAAGCGCGTCAGCCGCCAACTTGGCCTGCTGACGTCCTGTCTCGGTGAGGTCGAGTTCGGTCCGGCTGGTGTGCTGACCGGACTTCGACCACTCGGTTTCGCCGTGGCGAAGCAGAAACAGCCGGTGCTGCAGAAGGCTCACGCAGAAAGATTGTGCCGCACGTCGGCTGCCGCGTGGGTACCCGTGCAACGATGAACACCGTGACGCGGGTACTTGCGGTCGCCAATCAAAAGGGTGGGGTCGCCAAAACAACGACGGTTGCGTCGTTGGGCGCGGCGATGGCGGAGACGGGCAAACGGGTTCTGCTCGTCGACCTCGATCCCCAGGGTTGTCTGACGTTTTCGCTGGGCCAGGACCCCGACAAGCTGGCCGTGTCGATCCACGAGGTGCTGCTGGGGGAGGTTGAACCCGACGCCGCGCTGGTCGACACGTCTGAGGGGATGACGCTGTTGCCTGCCAATATCGACCTGGCAGGCGCCGAGGCGATGCTGCTGATGCGGGCGGGGCGCGAGTATGCCCTGAAGCGGGCGCTGGCCAAGATCGGAGACCGCTACGACGTGGTGATCATCGACTGCCCGCCGTCGCTGGGAGTGCTGACATTGAATGGGTTGACCGCGGCCGACGACGTGATCGTGCCGCTGCAGTGCGAGACGCTCGCGCACCGCGGAGTCGGTCAATTCCTCCGCACGATCACCGACGTGCAGCAGATCACCAACTCCGACCTCAAGTTGCTGGGCGCGTTGCCGACGCTGTACGACTCGCGCACTACGCATAGTCGCGATGTGCTGCTCGACGTCGCGGACCGCTACGAACTGCCCGTGCTCGCGCCGCCGATCCCGCGCACGGTGCGCTTCGCCGAGGCCACCGCGTCGGGATGTTCGGTGTTGGCAGGCCGCAAGAACAAGGGGGCACACGCCTACCGCGAGTTGGCCAATGCGCTGCTGAAGCACTGGAAGAACGGCAAGGCGATGGCCACGTTCACCCCCGAGTTGTAGCGGTTTGTGCGCGTATCGGAGCGGTCAGCGCTCGTGGACGCGCACGAATCGCCGACTATCCCAGCGCGACGAGCTGGGCGCCGCGCTGCTCGAGGATCGTCGAACCCGCGACCGCGGGGACCACCGCCGCAGAACTCGGCGGCCTTTGCACCGCGATGTGTTCGAGGCCTGCGCCGGTCGCCGGGTCGAAAACGTCGTAGCCACCGGTGACCGGAACCAGCAACTTGCCTGCCATCATCGTCCCCGGCCCCAGCGGCATGTTGCTGCCCGCCGCACTGACGCTGTAGCGATAGCGAAGTCCGCTGGCGGAGAACACCATCACGGTGTCTCCCGTCCACCATGTGATCACATCTCCTGCCCGCGACATCGTCGCGTTTGACGACGGCGGCTTGGGCACCAGCGTGCTGGCGACGGTGGCGCCGGTCTCGTCGACGATGTTGACCGTCGGCTTCGGGGTGGGCACGTACACCGCGGTCGTGGTGTCCGATACCGCGACGACACGAGCCCCGGAGTTGTCGGCCACACCTGGCTGCGGAACGTATTTCAGCTCGGGGGTGTCCTCTTCGTCGGAGGGCCGCAGCAGGGTCAGTCGCAGGTCGGCCTGCTTCGGGCACGCCTCGAGCACGGACACCGCCGTGGAACTCGACTGCGCGTCCACCAGGCGGCAGATCGGCGTTGTGGGCACGCTGGGCTTGATCCGCGCGTCGAGTGCGCCGTAGGACAGCATCCGGACCATGTCCGAGCGCCACAACTCGAGTCGGCTGTCCCCGGCCGACAGCACAACGGTGCCGTCGGACGACAACCGCACCTTGGGGTCGGCGTACGCGGTGCGACTCGGCCCGCGCTTTCCGGTCTTGGCGTCGATCGTGCTGACCTGCCCGCAGCCACGGACGTCCGGATAGACCGCCACGGCGTAGTTGTAAACGTAACTGACACCGCACAATTCGAGGTCACGCGCATAGCTCCACCGGCTATCTCCGGTGGCCGGGTCGCGGCCGTCGACCTCGCGGCCGTCGCCGGTGACGACATTGCCTCCGACCACCAACGGCGTGGTGGTCTCGGGACTCGGCGCCGTCCAGAGCTGACGCAACGACGTCGGCACCGCCTTGGCGGTCGGCAGAGTGGGCGCAGGCGTTGCGGCCGGCCTGCTGATGGTGGCCCTCGCGTCGCTGGTCCACCAGATCAAGGCCGCCACGACGGTGACCACTGCCGCGATCGCCGCGGCCGCCACCATGTCGCCCCTGGTGCGGCGTTCGGGTTTGACCATCCGTCGAAGGTGAGCCTCGGCTAGCCCGCGTTGGCTGCTGCGGCCTTGCGCGGGCGGCGGCGTCGACGACGCTTGGCCGGTGACGCGGCGTCACCGGGGGTGTCGTCCGATGCGGTGTCGGGTTGCTCGGTCGCCGACTCGGGATGGCCGGTGGTCGGCTTGCCGCCGCGGGTCCGCCTGCGGGTGCGCGTCCGGGTGCGGGCGGGCCGCTCGGTCTTCTCGGCCGGGGCCTGCTTGGCCGGCGCCTGGCGTGGCTCTCCGATCGTGCCGGTGGCTTCGGTCGGGATGTCGAGCTCTTCGTAGAGGTGCGGTGAGCTGGAGTAGGTCTCGGCAGGGTCGGGGCAACCGAGGGTCAACGCCTTGTCGATCATTTCCCAGCGCGCCAACTCGTCCCAGTCCACCAGGGTGATCGCGACGCCGGTCTTGCCAGCGCGCCCGGTGCGGCCGATGCGGTGCACGTAGGCCTGCTCGTCCTCGGGAATCTGGTAGTTGATGACGTGAGTCACGTCGTCGATGTCGATGCCGCGGGCGGCGACGTCGGTGGCAACAAGGACGTCGATGGCGCCAGTGCGGAATGCCTTGAGCGACTTCTCGCGGGCGCCCTGGCCGAGATCACCGTGCACGGCGCCGACCTTGAATCCGCGCTCGGCGAGTTCGTCGGACACCTTCTGGGCGGTGCGCTTGGTCCTGGTGAAGATCATCGTGGCGCCGCGGCCGTTGGCCTGCAGCACGCGGGTGACCAACTCGACCTTGTCCAGCGCGTGGGCACGGTAGACGAACTGCTCGGTGGTGTCGTGAGTGGCCGCCGAATGCGGTGCCTCGGCGCGGATGTGCGTCGGCTGGTTCATGAACGTGCGGGCCAGCGTGATGATCGGGTCCGGCATCGTCGCGGAGAACAGCATCGCCTGCCGTTCATCGGGAATCTGCTTGAGGATGCGCTCGATGTCGGGCAGGAAGCCGAGGTCGAGCATTTCGTCGGCCTCGTCGAGGACCAGCATCGACAGCCCGCCGAGTTGCAGGTGGCCCTGCTGCGCGAGGTCGAGCAGGCGGCCCGGTGTGCCGACGACGACGTCGACTCCCTTTTGCAGGGCCTCGATCTGCGGCTCGTAGGGCCTGCCGCCGTAGATCGAGGTGACGGTCAGCTTGCGACCGTGCGCTCCGGCCTCGCCGCTGGTCGCGTCCACGGATAGATACTTCGCCGCCATCGCGAGGTCGCCATACACCTGCAGGCACAGTTCGCGGGTGGGTACCACCACCAGCGCCCTGGGGATGCCGGTCAGCGGCCGCTCGGAGTCGGTGGTGATGCGCTGCAACAGAGGCACACCGAAGGCAAGGGTCTTGCCCATGCCGGTGCGCGCCTGACCGATCAGGTCTTCGCCCGCGAGCGCGAGCGGCAGTGTCAGTTCCTGGATGGCAAAGGGATGTTCCTTGCCGTCTTCGGCCAGTGCGCGCACTATTTCGTCGCGAACGCCGAGTTCGGCAAACTTTGGATTGAGGTGAGTCATGCGGGGGGTAGGTAGCCTTTCTGGGTCGAACCTCGTAAGACCTCGCGGATTCCACACGCGCGCACGAGTTCGACGAAGCTACGGCCGAGGGCCCTGCGTTGAGGTCGCGGGCCGACTGCGTGCACGCACATTTCTTTTGGTAGCGGCTCTTGAAATGCCACTGCCGATACCCATGGTACCTGGTGGGCTTTGCCGGGCGATTGACGCGCCCGTCGGAGTCTAGAGTTGGGCCATGACTTCGACGCCGCCCGCCACTTCTCCCGAACAGACCACCTCGGGCGTGTCGGCCGGCCATCGCGGCGTCAACGAACTCTTCGCATTGCTGGCATACGGCGAGGTTGCCGCGTTCTACCGGCTCACCGACGAGGCGCGGATGGCGCCCAATCTGCGCGGCCGAATCAACATGGCCAGCATGGCCGCCGCCGAGATGAACCACTACGAAGTGCTTCGTGACGCGCTGGAGCGCAGGGGAGTCGACGTGGTGCCCGCGATGACCAAATACGCGTCGGCCCTGGAGAACTACCACCGGCTGACCACGCCGAGCACCTGGCTGGAAGCGCTGGTGAAGACCTACATCGGCGACGCGCTGGCCGCTGACTTCTACCTCGAGATCGCCGACGCGCTGCCCGACGAGGTGGCCGACGTGGTGCGTGCGGTGCTGTCGGAAACCGGGCACTCGCAGTTCGTCGTCGCCGAGGTGCAGGCCGCCGTGACCGCGAGTGAAAAACAGCGTCACCGGCTGGCGCTGTGGTCACGCCGGCTGCTCGGCGAGGCCATCACACAGGCCCAGTACGTGATGGCCGATCACGACGAGCTTGTCGACCTGGTGATGGCCAGCGGTGAGGGCCTGACGCAGATGACCGAGTTCTTCGATCGGCTACAACACACGCACAGCACGCGCATGCGCGAGCTCGGCCTGGCCTGAGCCGCGACTACTTCGTGCAGTTCGCGATCATCGTGTTGTTGTTCTGCATCGCGACCGTGGCGCCCGACGCATCGGTGATGCTGCAGTTGAGCTGACCGGTCACACTCGTCGCGGTGACCGAACCCAGCGTCACACCCGGATCCAGCACTACCGTCTTGGCCCACGGCAGCGCCACGTTCACGTCGGTCTGCAGCGCGCCCTGCGAATCGGTGTAGATGATCGTCACCAGGTCCAGCAGGCTGCGCTGACCCGTGACCCGGTACGTGATGGTGTTCGGCGCCGCAGTGGGCCGGGGAGCCGCCTCGGCGGGCGTACTGCTGGGCGGGGCGCTGGCCGTTGGGGTCACGGTGGTGACGGTTTCCGGTGGCAGCGTCGCCGCAGGTGGCGGTGCGGACGGGGTGGTGACCGGTGGCGCGGAGGTGGTGGCCGCCGGTTGGCTGGTGGTCGCGGGCGGGGCTGAAGTGTTGATGGTGGTCGACACCGAACCGCTGTCTCCGCCGCCGAGGATGACCACGGTGCAGATCACCGCGACGAGCAGAATCGCGCCTGCCACGGCGGCGATCCAGATCCACCGACGATCGAGGGGCTCGTAGTACTCCTCGATATCTCCGTACTCGTCGGCGGCGTCGTACTCGTCGTGACCTTCGTAGTCGTCGTAGTGGTCGCGGTCGAGATCGACCG
Source organism: Mycobacterium sp. NPDC048908 (assembly GCF_043197955.1). Taxonomy (NCBI): domain Bacteria; kingdom Bacillati; phylum Actinomycetota; class Actinomycetes; order Mycobacteriales; family Mycobacteriaceae; genus Mycobacterium; species Mycobacterium sp. NPDC048908. Next base: position 716,217 of record NZ_JBICUE010000002.1, read on the forward strand.
TTTCGCTGCCGCGGTCGGACTGGCTCGGTATCCGTTCGGTAGGAGTCAGGGAGTACGGCGAATATGCGGTATAAGGCCTGTTCATGCAGCTGTCCCCGGTCGTTTCGTCCAATGCGTGCCTGATGCTATCGAGACAGGTGTGACGAATGAGGTTGACCCGCTGGTGCTTTGGTCACGGTCAGGACTCGGTTCGGTCGCGGTCGTTTCGCTACTCGCGAAGGGGCACGCCCGGCGTCGGCCCAGGGGCGTCCACTAGCCTTCTTGGCGAGGAACACACGAACGGAAAGGGTCAGCGTGGAGGTCAAGATCGGTGTCACCGACAGCCCGCGTGAGCTGAGCTTCAACAGTGCGCAGACACCCAGCGAGGTGGAGAAGTTGATCACCGATGCTTTGGAAAAGGATGCGGGCGTGCTGGCCCTGACCGATGAGAAGGGCCGCCGCTTCCTGGTGCAGGCGAAGAAGATCGCTTACGTGGAGATCGGCGCGGCCGATGTGCGCCGGGTCGGTTTCGGCGTTGGCGTGGTCGGGTCGGAGGCCGTCAAGAGCGGGTGAGCGGCACGTGGGACAGGCCGCCCCAGATGAACTGCACCGTGCCCTCGACCGCGTCGTCCTTGGAGATCGGCCGGTCATTGTTCAGCCAGTAGCGCGCCGAATCGACGCTGATGGCCACCAGGCCGACGGCGATCATCCGGGCCCGGTGCGGTTCCAGCCCTGAGTCGTGGCTGATCAGGTCGAACACGGCATCGGTGCACGCTTCGGTAGCGACCTTGACCTGGGCTGATACCTGCGGCTCGGTCACATAGTCGTTCTCGAAGATCAGCCGGTAACCCTGGCCGTCGTGCTCGATGAAGTCGAAGAATGCGTCCACCGCGGCCCGCACCCGCTGCCGGTTGTCGGTGGTGGTGCGCAATGCCTGGCGCACGCCGGAGACCAGATTGTCGGCGTGCCGATGAAGAACGGCCAGGTAGAGCTCCAGTTTCGACGTAAAGTGTTGATACAGAACGGGTTTGCTCACGCCCGCCCGGTCGGCGATCTCGTCCATGCCGGCGGCGTGATATCCGCGGTCGACGAAAACCTCGCTGGCAGCGGCTAGTAGCTGCCCCCGGCGTTCGTCGCGCGGAAGTCGGTTTCCGCGCCGACCCGCGCCGCCGTTGGCCAGCTTTCTGGCGGCGGAGTTGGCGAGATCGCTCATCAGGTCCTTCATCCGAATGGGTTTCGCAGAAACATTACTACCGTTGCTTGGGCGTTTGCGGATCGACGGCATCGGGCCACGGTGGTGGCGCGGCGGAAGTGCGAGGCCGATAGTCTGTGCCATCCTGTTGCGGTGACCTACGACTCCCGCGCGCGAGGAGGATCGGCGGGTCAACGGCGTCCCGGGAGCGGCCGCGTACCCGTGCTGCGTGACGAGTGGCGAGAACCCTTGCGCGCCCAACGCGACCCCATCGCTGAGGATTCTGGTCGGGTCAGGTCGAATCGCGACGAGCATCGCCGGGTTCGCAAGCAGACGTGGTTGGGCCGGTTCATCTCCACCTACGGGTGGCGCGCCTACGCGCTGCCGGTGCTGATCGCCTTGACCGTCGTCGTGATTTATCAAACGGTCACGGGCACCAGTGCACCCGCGCCAAAGCAGGCCGAGGGTCCGGTACAGGGTCCGCCGACCATCGGTGTGGCGAGCACGCAGATCATCGGCGCGCCGCCCAAGGGCCTCACCCAGTTCGATGTGAACCTGCCGACGGGCATCCTGCCCGAGGGCGGGCCGTTCACCGAGGCGGGTGCCAAGACGTGGCACGTCGTGCCTGGCAGCACGCCGAAGGTCGGCGAGGGCACCGCCAAGGCGTTCACCTACACCGTCGAGGTGGAGGACGGCGTCGACACAACAGGGTTCGGCGGCGACGACGGTTTCGCCAGGATGGTCAGCGAAACACTGTCCAATCCGAAGAGCTGGACCCACAATCCGCAATTCGCATTCACCCGCATCGACAGCGGCGTGCCGGATTTCCGCGTATCGCTGAGCTCCCCGATGACGGTGCGCGAGGGTTGCGGCTACGACATCCAACTCGAGGCGTCCTGCTACAACCCCGCCTACGACAACCAGCCTCGGGTGTTGATCAACGAAGCCCGTTGGGTGCGCGGCGCGGTGCCGTTCCAGGGCGACGTCGGCTCCTACCGGCAGTACCTGATCAATCACGAGGTCGGCCACGCGATCGGCTATCAACGCCACGAGCCGTGCGGCGACAATGGCGCGCTGGCCCCGGTGATGATGCAGCAGACGTTCTCGACGAACAACAACGACGCCGCCCGGTTCGACCCGCAGTCGGTCAAGCCCGACGGCAAGACGTGTCGGTTCAATCCCTGGCCGTATCCGATCGCCTGACCCGTCGCCGGACTCCCCCCGGCCAGTGGCCGTGTCTGTACACCGACACGCCGTCGTTGTCTGTACAGATGCGGTCGCTCGGCGTGATCACCCGGGAAGCAGACCAGGCTCGTTGCTGTTGAACCCAGCACCTGCTGTGATGGTCAGTAGACGTCAATCAAGGAGAAGTTTCGGTGTCGACACCGTTGCCGCCGCTGGTAGAACCGGCGGCAGAGCTCACCCGTGAGGAAGTTCAGCGCTACAGCCGCCACCTCATCATTCCGGACGTGGGGCTGGCCGGGCAGAAACGCATGAAGAACGCCAAGGTGCTGGTCATCGGCGCAGGCGGACTGGGGTCGCCGACGCTGCTGTATTTGGCGGCGGCGGGCGTCGGCACCCTCGGCATCGTCGAGTTCGACGTGGTCGACGAATCCAACCTGCAGCGCCAGATCATCCACGGCCAGTCCGACATCGGCCGGTCCAAGGCCGAGAGCGCGCGCGACTCGATCCGCGAGATCAACCCGCTCGTCGAGGTTCGGCTACACGAGTTCCGGCTGGAACCCGACAACGCCGTCGAGCTGTTCGAGCAGTACGACCTGATCCTGGACGGCACCGACAACTTCGCGACCCGCTACCTGGTAAATGACGCCGCAGTGCTGGCGGGTAAGCCCTATGTCTGGGGGTCGATCTACCGCTTCGAGGGCCAGGTGTCGGTGTTCTGGGAGGACGCGCCCAACGGCCTGGGCCTGAACTACCGCGACCTGTACCCGGAGCCGCCACCACCGGGCATGGTGCCGTCGTGCGCCGAGGGCGGCGTGCTCGGCATCCTGTGCGCGTCGATCGCATCGGTGATGGGCACCGAGGCCATCAAGCTGATCACCGGCATCGGCGAGCCACTGCTGGGCAGGCTGATGGTGTACGACGCATTGGACATGAGCTATCGCACCATCAGGATCCGCAAGGATCCCGCGACGCCGAAGATCACCGAGCTGATCGACTACGAGGAGTTCTGCGGCGTGGTGTCGGAGGCGGCGGCCGAGGCCGCGGCCGATTCGACCATCACGCCGCGCGAGCTGCGTGAGCTGCTGGATTCCGGTAAACCGCTGGCGCTGATCGACGTTCGCGAGCCGGTCGAGTGGGACATCAACCACATCGAGGGTGCGGAGTTGATCCCGAAGGGTGCGTTCGAGTCCGGCGAGGCGTTGGCCAAGCTGCCGGTGGACCGCACGCCGGTGTTCTACTGCAAGACCGGCGTTCGCTCGGCCGAGGTGCTGGCCATCGTGAAGAACGCGGGTTTCTCCGACGCGGTGCACGTGCAGGGCGGAATCGTCGCATGGGGTAAGCAACTCGAACCCGACATGGTGATGTACTAACGGCGTCTTTGCCGCGGTTCGCCTTAGGCTGAGGTGGTGAGTGTCGAACGGCCGCCGGACCATGTGCTGGCGGCGTTCGGATTGACCGGTGTGGGACCGGTCGCGCTCGGCTCCAGCTGGGAAGGCGGCTGGCGTTGCGGTGAAGTGGTGCTGTCGATGGTGGCCGACCACGCCCGCGCCGCCTGGTCGGCCAAGGTTCGCGAGACGTTGTTCGTCGACGGGGTGCGGTTGGCGCGGCCGGTGCGCTCGACCGACGGCCGCTATGTGGTGGCGGGCTGGCGAGCCGACACGTATGTCGCAGGGACGCCCGAGCCGCGCCACGACGAGGTGGTGTCGGCCGCGGTGCGGCTCCACGAAGCGACGGCCAAGCTGGAGCGGCCTCGCTTCCTGACCCAGCCACCCGTCGCGCCGTGGGCAGACGTAGACGTGTTCATCGCCGCCGACCGCGCTGCGTGGGAGGAACGACCGCTGCACTCCCTGCCCGCGGGTGCTCGAGTGTCACCGGGCACCCCGGACGGCCAGCGCTCGGTCGAACTCATCAACCAACTGGCCGCGCTGCGCAGGCCGACGAAGAGCCCCAACCAGCTGGTGCACGGCGACCTGTACGGCACAGTGCTTTTCGCAGGCACCGCGGCGCCGGGCATCACCGACATCACCCCGTACTGGCGGCCGTCGTCATGGGCGGCGGGAGTCGTGGTCGTCGATGCGCTGTCATGGGGCGAGGCCGACGACGGGCTGATCGAGCGCTGGAGCCCGCTGCCGGAATGGCCGCAGATGTTGTTGCGGGCGTTGATGTTCCGGCTCGCCGTGCATGCATTGCATCCGCGGTCGACGGGCGCCGCGTTCCCTGGCCTGGCCCGCACCGCCGCCTTGGTGCGCCTGGTGCTGTAGCGCTAGAACTCGTGGCGCACTTCGGCGAGGTTGACGCGGCCGTCGTCGGCCAACACCCCTTCGGCCCGCAACAGCTCGAGTTGGCGTGTGGTCAGGTGCGGCGCCGGCCTGCCCGACGCCCGGATCACCCGATGCCAAGGCAGGTCCGACGAGTCGATGCGCATGATCCAGCCCACGATGCGCGGGCTGGAAAGCCCCGCCGCGTCGGCGATGTCACCGTAGGTCGACACCCGGCCCGGCGGAATGGCTGCGACCAGCGCGCGCACGGCCTCGACCTGCTCATCGGTGACCGCGGCCACCTCAGCCGCGCTCCAACTGCGTGCGGATCACCGCCGCGGTGTCGGCGGGGCGCGCCTGCGGCACCATGTGATCGCAGTCGAACTCCAGCAGCGTGGACTCGGGCCGCCCGGACAGCGAGGTCAGCAGTTCCTCGGTGACATACGGCGGTTGCGTCTTGGTGGCGAGCACCAATGTGATCGGTATTCCGTTGCGGGGCAGGCGAATCGGCCGAGACAGCTCGCTCCAGTACGACAACATCGCCGGGATGCTGATCCGCCAACCGGTGCGGCCGCCGGGCAGGCCGACCAGGTGCTCGTCGAGTTCGCGGTCCAGTTCCTCGGCGTCTACCTCGCCCCAGGAGCCGTTGGCCTTCTCCGAGCGGGCTTCAGCCCGGTCGGTGTAGTCCGGCGAGGCGAACATGTCGTCGGCGATGTCGCGCATCCACTCGCCGTCCAGACCGACGGCGGGATCGAGCAGCACCAGCGACGCGACCAGATCCGGCCGCGCGGCAGCCAGATTCAGCGCGACGGCCCCGCCGAACGAATGCCCGACCACCACCACCGGGCCGCTGGCTTCGGCGTCGAGCAGGTCGGCCAGCGCGGCGACATTCGCGTCGATGCTCCACGGCGCCGCCCATGACGACCGGCCGTGCCCGATCAGATCGGGCGCCACGATCGCGAAGTCCGAAAGGTGCCGCGTCGCCAGCGTCTGCCATCGCCGGCCATGGCCGGTCAGGCCGTGCACGGCGAGTATCTGCGGCGGGCGAGGGGGTCCGTAGCGGTGCACGTGCAGCAGATCGGTCACGGAGTCGATGCTGCCAGTAGCCGGTGACGGCTGAATGTCGGACCCCCGTGGTGTCATTCCCTCATGTCCGCACCACAGACCGAACTGACGCCGGCCTCCTTGACCGAACCGGGCTTGCGCGGTGTGGTGCGCGTGCTGGGCGGCGCCGGTACGGGTAAGAGCAGCTTGCTGATTCGCGCCGCCACCGCGCACATCGCCGCGGGCACCGACCCGGAATCGGTCCTGCTGCTGACGGGTTCGGCCCGGCTCGGCGCCAAGGCGCGCGCGGCCATCACGTCCGCGTTGTTGTCGGCGGGCGGCCGCGCGGTGGTCCGCGAACCCCTGGTCCGCACCGTGCACTCGTATGCGTTCGCGGTGCTGCGGTTGGCCGCGCAGCGCAACGGCGATGCGCCGCCGCGCCTGATCACCAGCGCCGAGCAGGACGGCATCATCCGCGAACTGCTGGCAGGCGACCTGGAGGACGGTGACGCATCTCCGGTGTCCTGGCCCAGCCAACTGCGCCCCGCGCTGAGCACCGTCGGGTTCGCCACCGAATTGCGTGACCTGTTGGGTCGCTGCACCGAGCGTGGTGTGGATCCGGTTGCACTGCAACGCATCGGACGCACCTACGGCCGGCCGGAATGGATGGCTGCCGGACAATTCGCGCAAGCCTACGAACAGATCATGCTGTTGCGCTCCGCAGTCGGCATGGCAGCGCCGCAGGCCACCGTGCCCGCGCTCGGCGCCGCCGAACTCGTCGGCGCCGCACTCGACGTGTTTGCAACCGACGCGGATCTGCTTGCCGCGGAGCGCAACCGGATCAAGCTGCTGCTCGTCGACGATGCGCAGCACCTCGATCCCCAGGCGGCCCACCTTGTACGGGTGCTGTCCGCGGGCGCCGAACTGACCATCATCGCGGGCGATGCCACCCAATCCGTGTTCGGCTACCGCGGCGCCGATCCGTCCCTGCTGCGCGGCGAAGGGCCGGCCCTGGCCCTCAGCCGCTCGTTTCGGTGCGCGCCTGCCATCGCCGACGCCGTCACCGCCGTTGCCCAACGACTGCCGGGCGCCGACGCGACGCGCGCGCTGACGGGTGCCGGCGACGGCCAGGGAGCGCTCGCCGTCCGCATCGCCGCGACGCCGCACGCCGAGGCGGCGGTGATCGCCGACGCGCTGCGCCGCGCGCACCTGGTCGACGGCGTGTCCTGGTCGCGGATGGTGGTGATCGTGCGGTCGGTTCCCAGGACCGGCGCGCCGCTGGCGCGTGCCCTGCTCGCGGCGGGCGTCCCTGTGGAGGCCCCGTCGCCGAGCACGCCGCTGGCAGAGCAGCCCGCGGTGCGCGCGCTGCTGACGGTGCTCGAGGCAACGGCGCGCGGACTGGACGGCGACCACGCGTTGTCGCTGCTGACCGGGCCCATCGGTCGAGTGGATCCGGTGTCGCTGCGTCAGCTGCGGCGCGCGCTGCGCCGGGCCGACGGCAGCCAGCCGCCGCGGGAGTCCACCGACCTGCTGGTCGACGCCCTCACCGCCGACTCCGACGTCGTCTCGGCCGAACTCGGCCGCCCGCTGCGCCGCGTGCGTGCCGTACTCGCCGCCGCGCGCACCAGCGCCGCCGACGGTGAGGATCCGCGCTACCTCCTGTGGCAGGCGTGGCATCGATCCGGCCTGCAGCGGCGCTGGCTCGCAGCCAGCGAACGCGGCGGCATCGGCGGCGCGCAGGCCGACCGCGACCTCGACGCGGTGACCGCGCTGTTCGACGTCGCCGAACAGTACGTGAGCCGGACGCCGGGCGCGTCGCTGCGTGGTCTCATCGACCACGTCGAAGCGATGGGACTGCCTGCGGCCTCTGGTGATCAGCGACCGGACCCAGACGCGGTCGCGGTCCTCAGCGCGCACGCCGCCCTCGACGGCGAGTGGGACTTCGTCGTCATCGCGGGCCTGCAGGAAGGGCTGTGGCCCAACACGACTCCGCGCGGCGGCGTGCTGGCCACCCAACGCCTCGTCGATGTTATGGACGGCGTCGTCACGGAGGCCGACCGCGGATTGTCGAGTCGGGCGCCGCTGCTCGCCGAGGAGCGCAGGCTGCTGGTCTCCGCGATGGGCCGCGCGCGTCACCGGCTGCTGGTCACCGCGGTCGACAGCGACAGCGGAGACGAGGCGATGCTGCCGTCGCCGTTCTGCTACGAGTTGGCGGCGCTGGCCACCGACCTCGACACCGATCCACCCGCAGTCATTCAGGCGCCGCCTGTGCTGACCCCGCCCGACCTGGTCGGGCGGCTGCGCGCCGTGGTGTGCGCGGCGCCGGGCACCGTAACCGACATGGTACGTGCCTGCGCGGCAACACAATTGGCACGGCTCGCGCAGGCGGGCGTGGCCGGTGCTGATCCGGAGCAGTGGTATGGCATGACTCCGCTGTCCAGTGCCGAGCCGCTGTGGGCAGGCGACGATCACATCGTCACGTTGTCGCCCTCGACGCTGCAGACCTTGACCGACTGCCCGCTGCGCTGGCTGCTCGAACGCCACGGCGGCACAGAAGGACGAGATGTCCGGTCCGCCATCGGGTCGCTGCTGCATGCCTTGGTCGCTGAGCCAGGCAAAACCGAGAGCCAGATGCTCAACGAGCTCGAAAAGCTCTGGAGCAAGCTGCCGTTCGACGCGCAGTGGTATTCGGACAATGAACTGGCGCGGCACCGCGCGATGCTCTCGACATTCGCGCAGTGGCGGGCGCAGACGCGCGGCGAGCTCACCGAGGTCGGCACGGAGATCGACGTCGACGGCACGGTCGGAGGCAAGATACGGTTGCGGGGTCGCCTCGATCGGCTGGAGCGCGACGCGGCGGGCCGACTGGTGGTCGTCGACATCAAGACCGGCAAGACCCCGGTCAGCAAGGACGACGCGAAACGCCATGCCCAATTGGCGATGTACCAGCTGGCGGTCGCAGAACGGCTGCTGCCACAGGGTGATACGCCCGGCGGCGGCATGTTGGTCTATCTCGGTAAGACCTCGGCAGGTAGCGCCACCGAGCGAGTGCAGGATCCGCAGAACGACGACAGCCGCGCGGAATGGCTCACGCTGGTGCAGCAAGCAGCGGACGCCACGCAGGGGCCGGAATTCGTCGCGCGGATCAACGACGGCTGCGCGCACTGCCCGGTTCGGGCCATGTGCCCGGCCCAACACGCGGCGGGGGGACGGTCATGAGCTACAGCCCCGACGAATTAGCCTCCGCCTTGGGCCTTTTCGCACCCACCGAGGAACAGGCCGCGGTCATCGCCGCGCCGCCGGGTCCGCTGGTGGTCATCGCGGGTGCCGGCGCCGGCAAGACAGAAACCATGGCGGCGCGGGTGGTGTGGCTGGTGGCGAACGGCTACGCCCGCCCCGGCGAAGTGCTCGGCTTGACGTTCACCCGCAAGGCCGCAGGTCAGCTGTTGCGCCGCGTGCGCACCCGGCTGGCGCGGCTCGCGGGCGCGGGTCTCGTCCCCGCTGCAGACGTCGCCGACGACCCAGCCACCGTCAGCACCTACCACGCCTTCGCCGGTAACTTGCTGCGCGAGCACGGCCTGTTGCTGCCGGTCGAGCCCGACACCAGACTGCTCAGCGAAACGGAGCTGTGGCAGTTGGCTTTTCGGGTGGTCTGTGAACATCCGCGGCACCTCGACACCGAGAAGAGTCCGGCCGCCATCACCGCGATGGTGCTGCGGCTCGCGGGTCAGCTGGCAGAGCACCTCGTCGACACCGAGCAACTGCGCGACACCCATGTCGAGCTGGAACGGTTGGTGCACACGCTGCCCGCAGGACCGTACCAGCGCGACCGCGGGCCCAGCCAATGGCTGCTGCGCCTGCTGGCCACCCAGACCGAACGCACTCAACTGGTGCCGTTGATCGACGCGCTGCACGCGCGCATGCGCGCCGAGAAGGTGATGGACTTCGGCATGCAGATGGCCTCGGCGGCCCAGCTGGCATCGATGTTCCCGCAAGTCGGTGCGCAACTGCGCGATCGCTACCGGGTGGTGCTGCTCGACGAGTACCAAGACACCGGGCACGCCCAGCGGGTGGCGCTGTCATCGCTGTTCGGCCGCGGTGTCGACGACGGCTTGGCGCTGACGGCCGTCGGCGACCCGATCCAGTCGATCTATGGCTGGCGTGGCGCCTCGGCGACCAACCTGCCGCGGTTCACCACCGACTTCCCCCGCGCGGACGGAACCCCAGCGCCCACCCTCGAATTGCGTACCAGCTGGCGCAATCCGCCGCGAGCGCTGCATCTGGCCAACGCGGTGTCCGCCGAGGCGCGGCGCAGGTCTGTCGCGGTGCGGTCGCTGCGGCCCCGGCCAAACGCGCAGCCCGGCGTCATCCGCTGTGCCCTGCTGAACGATGTGGCGGCCGAACGCGATTGGGTGGCAGATCATGTGGCGAGCATCTATCACGGCGCCCGGGAAACCGGCGGCGCGGCACCGACCGCGGCGGTGCTGGTGCGGCGCAACGCCGATGCCGCACCGATGGCCGATGCGCTGACCGCACGCGGCGTTCCTGTCGAGGTCGTCGGTCTTGCCGGGCTGCTGGCGGTGCCCGAGGTCGCCGATCTCGTCGCGATGCTGCGCCTGGTGGTCGACCCGACTGCGGGGTCGGCGGCCATGCGGGTGCTCACCGGCCCCCGGTGGCGGCTCGGCGGTCGCGACGTCGCCGCACTGTGGCGACGCGCCGTCGACTTGGATGACCGACCGATGCGCGACGTCACCACCGAGCAGATCGTGGCGCAGGCCGCCGGGGATGCGGACTCGGCGTGTCTGGCCGACGCGATCTGCGACCCCGGCCCGGCGGACGCCTACTCCGAGGCGGGACACCGCCGGATCATCGCGCTCGGTCGCGAGTTGACCGCGCTGCGAGCGCATTTGACGCATCCGCTGCCCGACCTCGTCGCCGAGGTGCGCCGGGTTCTCGGCCTCGACGCCGAGGTGCGTGCCGCCAGACCGGTGACCGCAGGTTGGTGCGGCGCCGAACATCTCGACGCGTTCGCCGATGTGGTGGCCGACGTGGCCGCCCGACCGGGCGCGACGGTGTCCGGCCTGCTTGCCTATCTCGAAGCCGCCGAGCAGGTCGAGAACGGCCTCGCCCCTGCGGAAATCAGCGTCGCCAGCGATAGGGTGCAGATCCTGACCGTGCACGCCGCCAAGGGGCTGGAATGGCAGGTGGTCGCGGTCCCGCATCTCAGCGGCCGGGTGTTTCCTTCGACGGCGTCGACACGCACCTGGCTGACCGACGCCGGGGATCTGCCACCGCTGCTGCGCGGCGACAGGGCCACCGTTTCCGACTACGGTGTCCCGGTGCTCGACACGTCCGATGTCACCGATCGAAAACAGTTGTCCGACAAGATATCCGACCACAGGCGCAGCCTGGAGCAGCGCCGCATCGACGAGGAGCGCAGGCTGCTCTACGTCGCGCTGACCCGCGCCGAGGACACCCTGCTGCTGTCAGGCCACCACTGGGGTGCCACCGAGGCGAAACCCCGCGGCCCGTCGGATTTCCTCTGCGAACTCAAGGACATCATCGACACGTCGGAAGCCTCAGGCGACCCCTGCGGCGTCGTCGAACAATGGGCACCTACGCCGCCCGAGGGATCATCGAATCCGTTGCGGGACAAAACGATCGAAGCGCTGTGGCCCATTGACCCGGTCGGCGCGCAGCGGACGCACGTCGACAACGGCGCGGCGCTGGTGACGCGGGCGATGTCCGGCGGCCTCGCCGCCGATGCCGATGACGTCGACGGATGGGTCGCCGACGTCGACGCACTGCTGGCGGAGCGCTTGCGTGCCGAAGACCCGATTGCGCCGCCGCTGCCCACCCAACTCTCGGTCAGCACGCTGGTCGAGCTTGGCCGCAACCCCGAGGCGGTCGCGCAACGCCTGCGCCGCCGCCTGCCGACGCGGCCTGACCCACATGCGTTGCTGGGCACCGCATTCCACGATTGGGTACAGCGGTTCTTCCACGCCGAGCGGCTGTTCGACCTCGACGACCTGCCCGGCGCGGCCGACCGCGAAGCAGGAGACGCCGAAGAACTCGCCGAACTGCAGGTTGCGTTCGCGCTGTCGCCGTGGGCGGCCTGCACACCGATCGATGTGGAGGTGCCGTTCGACATGGTCATCGCCGGTCGTGTGGTGCGGGGCAGGATCGACGCGGTCTTCGCCGACGACGACGGCGGAACCACGGTGGTGGACTGGAAGACTGGCGACCCGCCCGACACAGCGGAAGCCATGCAACACGCGGCGATTCAGCTCGCCGTGTACCGGCTGGCGTGGGCGCAACTTCAGGGCTGCCCACCCGACATGGTGCGGGCGGCGTTCCACTACGTCCGGTCCGGGCGGACCGTCACCCCCGACACGCTGCCCGGTGCCGACGATCTCGTCGCGCTTCTGGACGCCGCCTAGCAGCTGCGGTAGATCTTCAGCGCCGACATGACCATCGGGATCTGCAGCGGTAGGCGTGCGAACGCGCCCAGCCGCATGAACAGCGGCTTGTCCTTCCACAACAGGCACATGTTGACGTTCGCCGGAAACACCGCGAGGAACAACGCGACGGCCGACAACGCGCCGAGCTTTCGGGTGCGCGCCGACAACAACAGCGCGCCGGTGGTGACCTCGGCCGCGCCGGAGGCATAGGTGTAGAACCGCTGGCTGCCCGGCAGATCGGCAGGGACGATGCTGTCGAACGGCTTGGGCGAAACGAAGTGCAGCGCGCCGATGCCCAGCAGCATCGCGGCCATCCGGAACGCCGGGGTCGGGTTGGCGATCTGCTGCAGTTCGGGCGGGGGAGAGGTCATGGTTACATTGTGGCGTGCGCCCACTCGGATCGATGGCGGGTTCCCGTGGCTAAAGGCAGGTTGCGACGCCGCCTCGAGGCGATCGACGAGAACCTGACTTCACGACCGGACGCCGCGCTCGTCGACATCCTTCGCATTCCCGAGCCGTTTGTCAGCCCTGGTCAGCGCATCTTCCGCAGGATCGTCTACGCGGCGCTGGCGTTGTTCGCCGCGGTGTTGATCGTGTACCTGGACCGCCACGGCTACCGCGACGTCAGAGATGAAATCGGCCACCCCGATGCTCGTGGAGGGCTGTCATTCCTCGACTGCCTGTACTACGCGACGGTGTCGTTGTCGACGACCGGATACGGCGACATCACTCCGGTCACACCGTCGGCGCGGCTGGTCAACGTGCTGGTGATCACGCCGCTGCGGGTGGCGTTCCTGATCGTCCTCATCGGTACCACGGTGGAAACGCTGACCACCCAGTCGCGCCAGGCGTTGAAGATTCAGCGATGGAGGAGCAGAGTGCGCAACCACACCGTCGTCGTCGGGTACGGCACCAAGGGCAGGACAGCCGTCAGCGCGATGGTCGGCGACGAGGTGGCGCCCGCAGACATCGTCGTCGTCGATGAAAACGCCGCGGCGCTCGAACGGGCCAAAAGCGCGGGCCTTGTCACCGTGCACGGCGACGCGACCAAGTCCGAGGTGCTGCGACTGGCCAGCGCCCAACACGCGACTTCGATCATCGTCGCGACCGACGACGACGCCAGCGCGGTACTGGTCACGCTGACAGCCCGCGAACTGGCGCCCAAGGCCAAGATCATCGCCGCGGCGCGGGAAGCCGAGAACCAGCACCTGCTGCGCCAGTCCGGGGCCGATTCGACAGTGGTGTCATCGGAGACCGCGGGCAGGCTGCTTGGTATCGCCACGCAGACCCCGAGCGTTGTCGAGATGATGGAAGACCTATTGACCCCGGACGCCGGGTTCGCACTGGCCGAACGGGAAGTCAGCCCGAAGGAGGTCGGCGGTTCGCCACGGCACCTGTCCGACATCGTGCTCGGCGTCGTCCGTGGCGGCGAACTGTTACGCGTCGATGCCCCCGAAGTCGACGCCCTCGAGCTCGGCGACCGGCTGCTCTACATCCGCAGCGCGGAAGCCGAACGATGACAACGGGTTTCGAACTCCGTAACGTTCCGCTGCTGTCCCGTGTCGGGGCCGACCGTGCCGACGCGTTGCGCACCGACATCGACGCCGCGATCGCGGGTTGGCCCGATGCCCGGCTGTTGCGCGTCGACCGCCGCAACCAGGTGCTCATCTCCGGCGGCCAGGTCGTGTTGGGCAGCGCGGCCAAGCTCGGCGACAAGCCACCGGAGAACGCGGTGTTCCTCGGGCGCCTCGCGGACGGTCGCCACGTGTGGGGGATTCGCTCCGCGCTGGAAGGGCCCGAGGATCCGCACGCCGAAACCGAGGTACTCGATCTGCGCCGCGCCGGGCAGATCTTCGACGACGTCAGCGCACAACTCGTCGCCACGGCCACCGCGCTGCTGAACTGGCATGATCGTGCCCGGTTCAGCGCGGTCGACGGCGCGCCCACCAAGCCGATCAAGGGCGGCTGGGCCCGCGTCAACGCCACCAACGGACACGAGGAGTTCCCTCGTATCGACCCCGCGGTGATCTGCCTGGTGCACGACGGCCACGACCGCGCCGTGCTGGCCCGCCAGACCGTTTGGCCCGAGCGGTTGTTCTCCTTGCTGGCCGGTTTCGTCGAGGCGGGCGAGTCGTTCGAGGGCTGCGTCGCCCGCGAAATCGCCGAGGAGATCGGGATCACCGTGACCGACATCCGCTACCTCGGCAGTCAGCCGTGGCCGTTCCCCCGCTCGCTGATGGTCGGCTTCCACGCTATCGGCGACCCGGAGCAGGAATTCTCGTTCAACGACGGCGAGATCGCCGAGGCGTCGTGGTTCACCCGGGCCGAGATCCGTGAAGCGCTCGCCCACGGCGATTGGAACAGCGACTCACCGTCGCGGCTGCTGCTGCCCGGATCGATCTCGATCGCTCGGGAGATCATCGAATCCTGGGCCGCTCAAGACTGACCCGATTCGGCGCGGATGTCGCTGGTGACCATCAGTTCGACGAGTTCCTCGAACGACAGTTCAGGTTTCCAGCCCAACTCGGCGTGTGCCTTGGAAGCGTCGCCGATGAGCACGTCCACCTCGGCGGGCCGCAACCGCGCGGCATCGACGCGGACATGGGGCGCCCAGTCGTCGACGCCGATGACCGCAAAGGCCAGATCGAGGAACTCCGAAACCGTATGCGCCTCGCCGGTCGCCAGCACGTAATCATCGGGTTCGTCCTGCTGCAGCATCAGGTACATGGGCTGGACGTAGTCGCCGGCGAATCCCCAGTCCCGTAGCGCCTCCAAGTTGCCGAGCGACACGCTGTCCTGAAGCCCCAGAGAGATCCGCGCCACCGCTCGGGAAATCCGCCGAGTGACGAATTCTGTTCCGCGGCGCGGAGATTCATGATTGAAAAGGATCGCCGAGCTGGCGTGCATGCCGTAGGACTCGCGGTAGTTGATGGTCATGTAGTGGCCGTAGGCCTTCGCCGCGCCATAGGGTGAGCGGGGATGAAACGGTGATGTCTCGCGGAGTGGGATCTCGTAGGCCTTGCCATACATCTCCGCGCTGGAGGCTTGGTAGTACCGCACATCGTGCCCGGTGGCCTGTTGGTAGCACCGCACTGCCTCCAGCATGTTGAGCACGCCGCCGGTGACGTCGCGGGTCAGGTGCGGGATCTTCCATGAATAGCCGACGTAGGTGATGGCGGCCAGGTTGTAGACCTCGTCGGGGCGCGCATCGGCAAGCGCTTGATGCAGGCTCGAGGGGTCCAGCACATCGCCGTAAAGGGGCAGCAGTCGCGGGATCTCGGCGCGCAGCGGTTCATCCTTGGGGTTGTTCTGGCCGCGGATCAGCCCGTAGACGCGGTATCCCTCGGACACCAACAGCTCAGCGAGGTATCTGCCACCCTGACCGCTGACGCCGGTGATGAGGGCTGTTCGCTGGGTGGCCATCAGGCGGCCGCCATTTCGTCTACCGCCGGCAAAGCGCGGCTCGTCGACAGCACCACCACTCCGTCACGACGTCTACCCGTGGCCACGCCGAGCCCCCCGATGGTTTGCTCCGCGAGAAAGCGCGATTAGCTATTGCCTGTCTTTTGGCAAATCAAACATCACCAATTCGTCACCAAGTCGTCAATAACCAGCGTTGTTCGGAGTGGCAAGGAAGCGTTGTCCGAAGCACGCCGAACCACGAGGTTAGCTGGCGTTATTTCGCCAGCTTCGCCTTCACCTCGGCGCCGCTGGGGTTGGTCAGGGTCGAACCGTCGGCGAACCTGACCGTCGGCACCGTCTGATTGCCTCCGTTGACCGACGCCACGAACTCCGCCGCCGCTGTGTCGGTTTCGATATCGACCTCGGTGAACGGGATGCCCTCCGCCTTGAGAACCTTCTTCAGGCGGAAGCAGTAACCACACCACGAGGTGCTGTACATGGTCAGTTGAGAAGTCGCGGAGCTCATAGAACTGTCAACGTATCGGATCCCGCCAACATGCCCGCGCCGCGTCCGGCATATGTCACAGCCCCCTGCCAAGATGGACGGCATGTCGGTCGAGGCGTCTGTATCGCACGACGTGCTCGTCGCTGACCTCGACGACGAACAGCGAGAAGCCGTGCTGGCCGCCCGTGGCCCGGTCTGCGTGCTGGCGGGCGCAGGCACCGGCAAGACGCGCACCATCACCCGTCGCATCGCCCACCTCGTCGCGGCCGGACACGTCGCGCCTCACCAGGTGCTCGCGGTCACCTTCACCGCGCGCGCGGCGGGTGAGATGCGCGGCCGGTTGCGGGCGCTCAGCGACAACTGGGCAGGCGTGTCCGCCGAATCGGTGCAGGCGATGACGTTTCACGCCGCAGCGCGCCGCCAGCTGTCGTACTTCTGGCCGCGCGTCGTCGGCGACACCACATGGCAACTGCTCGACACCAAGTTCGCAGTTGTGGCGCAGGCCGCCAATCGCGTCGGAGTGTCGACCAGCACCGACGATGTGCGCGACCTGGCAAGCGAAATCGAATGGGCCAAGGCATCTTTGATCAGCCCCGAGGGTTACGCGGGCGCCGTCGCAACGGCAGGCCGCGATATCCCGTTCGACGCCGCGAAGATCGCCGGCGTCTACGCCGCATACGAGAAGCTCAAGGCGCGTCACGACGGTATGACCTTGCTCGACTTCGATGATCTGCTGCTGCACACCGCAGCCGCGATCGAGAACGACGACGCCGTCGCGCAGGAATTCCGCGACCGCTACCGCTGCTTCGTTGTCGACGAGTACCAGGACGTCACGCCGCTGCAGCAGCGGGTGCTCGACGCGTGGCTGGGCAACCGCGACGACCTCACGGTGGTTGGTGACGCCAACCAGACCATCTATTCGTTCACCGGCGCCACCCCGCGCTACCTGCTGGACTTCTCGCGACGCTTCCCCGACGCCGCGGTGGTGCGACTCGAGCGCGACTACCGGTCAACCCCTCAGGTGGTGTCGCTGGCCAACAGGGTGATCGCCGCGGCCCGCGGCCGGATGGCAGGCAGCAAGCTGCACCTGGTGGGCCAGCGCGACCCGGGACCCAATCCGACCTTCACCGAGCACCCCGACGAGGTGGCCGAGGCCACGGCCGTCGCCAAGAAGATCAAAAACCTCATCGAAGCAGGCACCCCGGCCGCTGAGATCGCGGTGCTCTACCGCATCAACGCCCAATCCGAGGTCTACGAGGAGGCACTCACAGCGGCGGGCGTGCCCTTCCAGGTACGCGGCGGCGAAGGGTTCTTCAGTCGCCAGGAGATCCGTCAGGCGATGCTGGCGCTGCAGCGGGCCGCCGAACGTGAGACCGAAGGCGAGCTGCCTGCCATCGTTCGCGCGGTGCTCGAGCCGCTCGGCTTGACCGCGGAGCCGCCCGCAGGTACCCGGGCCCGCGAACGGTGGGAGGCCCTTGCCGCGCTGGCCGAGCTCGTCGACGAAGAGGTGGCGTTGCGGCCGGCCCTGGATCTTCGCTCGTTGCTCGCCGAGCTACGGCAGCGAGCCGATGCGCGACACCCTCCGACAGTGCAGGGTGTCACGCTGGCGTCGCTGCACGCCGCCAAGGGGCTGGAGTGGGACGCGGTGTTCCTTGTCGGCCTTGCGGACAACACCTTGCCGATCTCCCATGCATTGGCGCACGGCCCGGACAGCGAGCCCGTCGAAGAGGAGCGCCGGCTGCTTTATGTGGGGATCACAAGGGCCAGAGTGCATTTGGCGCTCAGTTGGGCGCTGGCGCGAGCGCCTGGTGGCCGGCAGAGTCGGCGGCCGTCTCGCTTCCTCAACGGCATCGCCCCTCAGTCGCCCGGTGACGCCTCGCCGAGCAAGCCTCGCCGTGCCCGCGGCGCCACACCGCGCTGCCGGGTCTGCAACGGCGCCTTGAGCACACCGCCCGCGATCATGCTGCGTCGCTGCGAGACCTGCCCGTCGGACATCGACGAGGAACTGCTCGCCCAGCTGAAGGACTGGCGCCTACGCATCTCGAAGGAGATGAGCGTGCCCGCCTATGTGGTATTCACCGACAACACGCTGATCGCGATCGCCGAGACGCTGCCCACCGACGACGCTGCGCTGGTCGCAATTCCCGGCATCGGCGCGCGCAAGCTGGAGCAGTACGGCCCAGATGTGCTCACCATGGTCAAGGGCCGCCAAAAATCGTAAAGATCGTGCCAAAACCGCTGGTCAGAAAATCGGTTGTCTTCTCAAGCTGATACGCTTAGCCTCAAGATCACACCACGAGTCGAAAGGAGGGTGCCCGAGCCATGTTGAGCAACAAAGCGTTCACCGGCGTAGCGGTTACCGGCATGTCGCGCACCCTTCACGTCGCGCCGGCTGCTGGGTTGGCCGCTGCCGCGGCGCATCCCGCTTTTTGGGCGTACCCAGGCGCGGGAGCAGCGGCTGCCATTACCCCGCAGCGTAAGCGCCGCAACGCAACCGCGACTGGACAGTCCGTGGATCGAGGCAACACCTAGGTAGCGCCCCGAACGAAGCCGAAAGGCCACGGACCC
Source organism: Mycobacterium sp. NPDC048908 (assembly GCF_043197955.1). Taxonomy (NCBI): domain Bacteria; kingdom Bacillati; phylum Actinomycetota; class Actinomycetes; order Mycobacteriales; family Mycobacteriaceae; genus Mycobacterium; species Mycobacterium sp. NPDC048908. Next base: position 734,811 of record NZ_JBICUE010000002.1, read on the forward strand.
GCAGTCAAGGATCCGTGGCCTGATTTTTTGGGAAGCCGTTTCGGACTACCGAAAGACCTGGTCAAGGATCCATCAGAAAACAGATGGCCGACGATAACCAACGACCAGGAAGCAGAGGACTGGCCATGTCCCTACAGACATGCCGTGAGAGATCGATGCTGTCGGTGCCGTGTCATGTCGGTGACCCCGATATGTGGTTCGCCGAGAACCCCGTTGACCTGGAGCGCGCCAAGGCGCTGTGCCTGGATTGCCCGATCCGCCGCGAGTGCCTCGATGCGGCGCTGGAACGCCAGGAGCCGTGGGGTGTTTGGGGCGGGGAGATCCTCGAACGTGGTTCGATCATCGCCCGTAAGCGTCCGCGTGGACGGCCACGCAAGAACACCGTGGAAAGCCCGGCAGCCGCCTGATCGCTGCCGGGTTTTCCGGGGCAAGTGATATCAGGCCGCTTCCTCGGCGAAGCCCGGAACCAGTTCGGTAGCAAGCTGTCTCGCAGGGATGTGGGCGTCGAGCTGGCATGCGATCGCGACATTGGAGGCAATCACCCGTAACGGAATCGCCAACTTCGCAGGCAGGTCCATCTGGCGGGCCGCCTTGATCTGGCCTGCGGCGCGGTCGGGCTTCAAGTTCATGGCCGTTATCTTCTGCAGCCACTTTCGCGTGTAGTGGAACACCTCGACCTCGAGCGGTTCCACGTACTGGCGCATCATCTCGTCCATCTCGCGTTTGGAAACCTGCTCGCCCTTCTGGATGAAGCCGATCTTCTGCATGGTCGTCAGCAGATTGTCGTAGTCGTCGTCGAGGGCGTACCGGGTCGCCAGACCGATCTCCACTGGGATGCCGCCCGGCAGCGGGGCCACTGCGCCGAAGTCGATGACGCCCATCTTGCCGTCAGGCAGCAGCATGAAGTTCCCCGGATGTGCGTCGCCGTGCATCATCTCGAGCCGTCGCGGCGCGTCGTAGGTCAATTCAAAAAGCCTGGCGCCCATCAAGTCCCGCTGCTCGGTGGTGCCTTCGCGAATGATCACTGACAGCGGGATGCCTTCGATCCATTCCTGGATGACGACCTTCGGTGCGCTGGCCACGATGCGCGGGACGACGAAATGCGGGTGTCCCTCATAGGCTTTCGCAAATGCGCGCTGGTTGTCGGCTTCCAGCCGGTAATCCAGCTCCATCTCGGTGCGTTCGATCAGCTCGTCCACCACGCCTTGGACGTCGGCGCCCGGCGAGAGCTGCTTGAGCACGCTGACCATGCGCTGCATGGTCTTCAGGTCGGCCCGCAACGCTTCGTCGGCGCCCGGATACTGAATCTTGACGGCGATCTCTCGGCCGTCGGACCACACCGCCTTGTGAACCTGGCCGATGCTGGCCGAAGCGACGGGTGTGTCGTCGAACGAGGAGAACCGTTCGCGCCACTTGGTGCCCAGCTGCCCGTCGAGCACGCGGTGCACCTTGGATGCGGCCAACGGCGGCGCCTCCCGCTGCAGTTTGGTGAGCGCCTCACGGTAGGGCTTGCCGTACTGCTCGGGGATCGCGGCCTCCATCACCGACAGCGCCTGCCCGACCTTCATCGCCCCGCCCTTGAGCTCCCCGAGCACGGTGAAGAGCTGCTGGGCGGCCTTGTCCATGAGCTCGGCGTTGACCTCGTCTTTCGACTTGCCGGTCAGCCGCTTGCCGAAGCCCAACGCGGCCCGGCCTGCCATGCCAACGGGCAAGCTCGCCAGCTTGGCGTTGCGCGCGGCCCGACCGCGTTTGATGTCAGTCACCAAACCATCATCCCTGACGTTTCTGAAAGCCTTGCACCGACTTGGCAACAAACGTTTTCAACACCGGCACTGAGCGCAATCGGGATGCCGCGACCACCTGCGCGCCACGATCGCCCCGGCGGCGACGTCGAATTCCAGCGTGGTGTCCAGCGTCGTGGGCGGCTGCACCGACGCGCCGACGGCACGCCCGTCGCGTATCGCGCGGATCACCCGGTCGACCTGGTTGAGCGCCAACGCGGCGGTCGCCAGCACGGTCGCCCGATCGGCGCTGCCGACCGCGTTGCGCAACTGCGACGCGACCGCAGGCCATGCCGCGTCGCGCTCGGTGCGATGCAGGTCCGCACACCCCAGACAACTCGTCACGCCCGGAACGACCAGCGGCCCGACCAGTCCAGCGCCGTCGCGCAGTCGCACGGGCAGGTGCGCCAACCGCGCGGTGTGCAGTTCGCGAACCACGCGCGGATCGGCGATCAGAAAATCGGCGAGCACCACGAGGTCGGTGGTATCCGGCGGGGCGGCCTGCGTGAGGCTCGACCGCGTCACGCTGGCTCCCGAGCACCGCAGCCCACGAGCCAGCAGGTCGGACAGCGGCCCGCGGCCGTGGATCCGAATCGTCGGGCAGTGCCTTCGTTGGCGCGCGGCCGACACCAGGCCCGCGTTGATAAGCGATGCGACCAGGTCGCCGGCATCGACCTCGAATTGCGCGTGCAGTTCGGCCAGCGTCGCCCCCGACTGCAGCGCCCGTAGCACTTCGGCGAGGCCTGCCGCGCTCAAGCCCGCCGGCGGGCGCACCAGCACCGCCCGCCGCGGGTCCCACCCCACCTGCACGGCGCCGTCGGGGCGCAGCAGCACCGGCATCGCCGGATCCAGCGTGTAGCGCCTCATGCGCCGACTCTGCCATGGATTCCGCGGCGGCCTGCCGCGTTATCCACAGGCCTACGCTGCGACCGCCTCGATCACGCTCTGCGGGGAATCAGCCGTCAGCACCGCGGTGCGACGCAATCCTGCCCGCTGCAGCAGTGCGTCGAACTCGGCCAGTGACCGCTCCCGCCCGTTGACCACGGCGAGCATGTTCAGGTCCATCAGGACACCCAGCCTGTCTTCGCCGTCGTCACCGACGACGAGTTCGAAGATCGCGACCCGGCCGCCGGGTTCCATCGCCTTGCGGCAACTGCGCAGGATCTTCACGCACTCCTCGTCGTCCCAGTCATGCAGGATGAACTTCAGTAGGTACAGGTCGCCCGCGGGCACGGCTTCGAAGAAGTCGCCGCCGATCACCTCGGTTCGTTCGGCGAACCCGTTCTGCGCGATGTGGGCTTTCGCCTCCTGGGCGATATTCGGCCGATCGAACAGAACGCCATGCAAGGCCGGGTTCGCCTGCTGCAGCAGTGTCAGCAGTGTTCCGTTCGCGCCACCGACGTCGACCGCTCGACGAACGTCAGTGGTGTCGAGCAGTTGTGCAAGAGCAGTCGCCCACACTGACGTGCCGCTGCTCATGCCCGCGCTGAACTCCTGTGCCAGCGAAGGGTTTTGCTCCAGGTAATCGAAAAAGCCCATGCCGAGAGCATTGTGCGCCTGGCTGTGGCCGGTGCGCACGGATGCGCCGAATCGAATCCATGGCAGCCAGTGAGCGTCGTTGGTGACCGCCAACGCCATCGCGCGCAGCGAACGAGGCGCGTCCGTGCGCAGCGTGTCCAACAGTGACGTGCCGTGAAACCGGCCGGCGTCATCAATGGTGGCCAGGCCGAACGCTGCGCACGCTCGCATCAAGCGGAGCGTGGTGGCAGGCGCGCTCCCCTCGCGAGCGGCGATCTCCTGCGCCGACAGCGGGCCGGCGGCGAGGTGATCGGCCAGGTTCAATTCGATTGCGGTGCGGACTATCTGGCTCACGGCGAAGCCGAACATCATTTCGGTGACTTGCCGGTGGGCATCGGCGACAGATTGCGTCATGGGGTCCTCTCGACGGTGGGCCCGAGTGGCCCGTCGGTCGGACAAACGGCCGAGGTGGCCGAAACCGTTCAATACCGAAGGGAATTCTTAATTTTCGGTGTCGCCCTTGCCGTCGTCGCCCTGGTCAGCGTCCTTCTGCAGATCGGCGATCGCCTTGTCGATGGCCGCGTCCATATCGCTGGTGTCGCCGCCGATCATCCGGTCGATGAAGCCCGCGGGCGCGTCGAGGTCCTCGGGGGTGGGCAGCAAGTCGGGGTGCTGCCATACCGCGTCGCGCGCGTCGGAGCCGACAGCCTGAGTGAGCCGCTCCCACAGCAAGGCGGCCTCGCGCAGTTTGCGGGGCCGCAGCTCCAAACCGACGAGCGTCGCGAAGGTCTGCTCGGCGGGCCCGCCGGTGGCGCGCCGCCTGCGCAGCGTCTCACTCAACGCGGACGTACCCGGGATCCGGTCACCAAGCGCGTCGGCGACGACGGTCTGCACCCAACCTTCGATCAGCGCCAGCATCGTCTCGAGCCGTTCCAGCGCCGCGGTCTGCTCGGGCGTCGCCTTGGGCTCGAAGATGCCCTGATTGAGCAGCTGCTCCATCTGCGAAGGATCGGTCAGCGCGGCGGGGTTGAAGCCCTGGGCGAAGTCTTCGATCCCACTCATGTCGATCTTCATGCCCTTGGCGAACGCTTCAACGGCGTTGAGCAACTGGCTCGACAGCCACGGCACGTGGCTGAACAACCGGTGATGCGCGGCCTCCCGCGCGGCCAGGAACGTGATGACCTCGCTGCGCGGCTGCTCGAGGCCCTCTGAAAGGGACTCGATCGCCTCGGGCAGCAACGCCGCCGTGCCCTTGGGGCCGAGCGGCAGCCCGATGTCGGTGGACGTCAACACCTCCCGGCTCAACTTGCCCAACGCCTGACCCAACTGCGAGCCAAACGCCATGCCGCCCATCTGCGACATCATCGCCAGCAGCGGTCCCGCCATGGTCTTGGCCTCTTCGGGCAGTGCCGACGCCCACACCGTCGAAATCTGTTCGGCTACCGGGTCGCACAACCGCTTCCAAGTCTCCAGTGTGTTGTCGATCCAGTCGCTCGGCGTCCATGCGACCGCCTTGGTGGTGCCCGCAGGCAGCGCGGTGGCGCCGTCCAGCCATGTCTCGGCCAGATGCACCGCATCGGAGATGGCGGCGCTGGTCTTCTCGGGCACCGGCGCGACGAAGCCGATGGCGCTCGACGCCACTTGCCGGGCCAGGTCGTAGTTCACCGGGCCGGACTGCTTGCCGCCCGTCATCACGTTGCCTGCGCCGCTGAACATCTCTCCGAGCTTGCTGAAGATCTGCCCCAGCTGAGACATGTCGAATTCGGACCCGCCGAGCCCGAACGGATCCCCACCCGAATTGGGGTCTTTCTTGGGCTTATCGCGGTCGGGGTCGTCCCCGGAGGAAAAGCCGAAAGGCAGGTCAGCCATGCCCTCAACGGTACTCACCGGCATGCGGTCGTGTGGCTCGGCAGGTCACGCCGAGAGCGAACCGTACATTGGTCGCCGTGAACAGGCGGATTTCTACGCTGCTGGTCGCGCTGGTGCCCATCCTGGCGTTCGGCGTGCTGCTCTCGCTGGTGACGGTGCCGTACGTGTCGCTCGGGCCGGGCCCGACGTTCGACACGCTCGGCGATGTGGACGGCAAACAGGTCGTCGACATCGAGGGCGCCGACGTGCACAAGACGTCAGGGCACCTCAACATGACGACCGTGTCGCAGCGCGACGACCTCACCTTCGGGCAGGCGTTGACGTTGTGGATGTCCGGGCGCGAGCAACTGGTGCCGCGCGACCTGGTGTACCCGCCAGACAAGTCCAAGGACGAGATCGACAAGGCCAACAACACGGATTTCAAGCGGTCCGAGGACAGCGCGGAGTACGCGGCGCTGAGTTTCCTGAAGTACGCATCGGCGGTGACGGTGGACAACGTCAGCGCCCCGGGCCCGTCGGCAGGCAAGCTGCAGCGCGGCGACGCCATTGATGGGTTCAACGGAAAGCCGGTGACCAACCTCGACCAGTTCACCGGTCTGCTCAAAGCCACCAAGCCCGGCGAGACCATCACACTCGACTACCGCCGCAAGAACGCCCCCGCGGGCGTGGCCACCGTCACTCTCGGCGCCAACCCGGACCGCGACTACGGATACCTCGGCGTCGGGGTGCTCGACGCGCCGTGGGCGCCGTTCTCGATCGATTTCAACCTGGCCAACATCGGCGGCCCGTCGGCGGGCCTGATGTTCTCCCTCGCGGTGATCGACAAGCTGACCACGGGCGATCTCAACGACGGCAAGTTCGTCGCAGGCACCGGGACCATCGACAGCGAGGGCAAGGTCGGCTCTATCGGCGGCATCACCCACAAGATGTTGGCCGCGCGCGAAGCGGGTGCCACGGTATTCCTGGTGCCCGCCGACAACTGTGACGAGGCCAAGTCTGCGCACGAGGACGGGCTGGAGCTGGTCAAGGTCGACACCCTGACCCAAGCGGTCGACGCGCTGCATGCGCTTTCTGCCGGTGGCGAACCTCCCCGTTGCTGAGAAATCGCCGTGCAGCGAATGCGTAGAGTTGGGGCCACATCGTCGGTCGACGTACAAGAATCCCAAGACTGGAGTTGACGAGTGGGTATGCGGCCCGCGGCGCGAATGCCGAAGCTGACACGGCGTAGCCGGATCCTGATCGGGGTCGCCCTGGCGGTCGTACTGCTGTTGTTGTTCGGCCCTCGGATCATCGATGCCTACGTCGACTGGTTGTGGTTCGGGGAGTTGGGCTACCGCTCGGTGTTCACCACCCAGCTGATCACCCGCGTCATCGTCGGCCTGGTGGCGGGCCTGGTGATGGCGGCCATCGTGTTCGGTGCGCTCGCGCTGGCTTACCGCACGCGGCCGGTGTTCGTACCGACCAGCGGCCCGAACGATCCGGTCGCCAGGTACCGCACCGCGGTGATGACGCGGCTGCGGCTGATCGGCATCGGAGTTCCGGTGGTCATCGGCGTCTTCACCGGCTTTTTCGTCCAGACGTACTGGGACCGGGTGCAGCTGTTCCTTCACGGCGGCAGCTTCGGTGTCGCCGATCCGCAGTTCGGCAAGGACCTCGGCTTCTACGCGTTCGACCTGCCGTTCTACCGGCTGGTGTTGAGCTATCTGTTCGGCGCGGTGTTCATCGCGTTCATCGCCAACCTGGTGACGCACTACTTGTTTGGCGGCGTCCGACTTTCCGGGCGCACCGGGGCGCTGAGCCGCTCGGCACGTATCCAGCTGATCTCGCTGGTCGGCCTGCTGATGTTGCTGAAGGCCCTGGCGTACTGGCTTGACCGCTACGAGCTGTTGAGCCACGCCGACAGCCGCAAGCCGTTCACCGGCGCCGGCTACACCGACATCAACGCGGTGCTGCCCGCCAAACTCATCATGATGACCATCGCGGTGATCTGCGCCATCGCGGTGTTCTCCGCCATCGTGCTGCGCGACTTGCGCATCCCGGCGATCGGGGTGGTGCTGCTGCTGCTGAGCTCGCTGATCGTCGGATGGGGCTGGCCGACGATCGTCGAGCAGATCAGCGTCAAACCGAATGCGGCGCAGAAGGAAAGCGACTACATCAGCCGAAGTATCACCGCGACCAGACAGGCGTACGGGCTGACGGCGGACACCGTCACCTACCGCGACTACAGCGGCAACGCGCAGACCAACGCGCAGCAGGTCGCCGCGGACCGCGCGACGACGTCGAACATCCGACTGCTCGACCCGACCATCGTCAGCCCGGCGTTCACCCAGTTCCAGCAGGGCAAGAACTTCTACTACTTCCCGGATCAGCTGTCCATCGACCGCTACAACGGACCCGACGGCAATCTGCGCGACTACGTGGTGGCGGCGCGAGAACTCAACCCCGACCGGCTGATCGACAACCAGCGCGACTGGATCAACCGGCACTTCGTCTACACCCACGGCAACGGCTTCATCGCCTCGCCCGCCAATACGGTCCGCGGTGTCGCCAACGACCCGAACCAGAACGGTGGCTACCCGGAGTTCCTCGCCAGCGTGGTGGGCGCCAACGGCAGCGTGATCTCGCCGGGGCCTGCGCCGCTGGACCAACCGCGCATCTACTTCGGCCCGGTCGTCGCCAGCACCTCGGACGACTACGCGATCGTCGGCAAGAACGGCAACGACCGCGAATACGACTACGAGACCAACACCGAAACCAAGAACTACACCTACAGCGGCAAGGGTGGCGTTCCGATCGGCAACTGGCTGGCGCGCGCGGTGTTCGCCGCGAAGTTCTCCGAGCGAAAGCTGGTGTTCCCCAACCCGATCGGGCCCGAGAGCAAGATCCTGTTCAACCGGGACCCCGCCCAGCGGGTCAAGGCCGTCGCGCCGTGGCTGACCACCGACACCAGTATGTATCCGGCGATCGTCAACAAGCGGATGGTGTGGATCGTCGACGGCTACACCACCCTGGACAACTACCCGTACTCACAACTGACGTCGTTGTCGTCGGCCACCGCCGACTCCAACGAGGTCGCGGTCAACCGGCTTGCCCCCGACAAGATGGTGTCCTACATCCGCAACTCGGTGAAGGCCACGGTCGACGCCTACGACGGCACGGTCACGCTGTACGCACAGGACGAGAAGGACCCCGTGCTGCAGGCGTGGATGAAGGTGTTCCCGGGAACGGTGAAGCCCAAGAGCGACATCTCGCCGGAACTGCAGTCCCATCTGCGCTATCCGGAGGACCTGTTCAAGGTGCAGCGCAGCCTGTTGGCGAAATATCACGTCAACGATCCGGTCACGTTCTTCTCGACGTCGGACTTCTGGGATGTGCCTCTGGACCCGAACCCGACCGCGAGCAGCTTCCAGCCGCCGTACTACATCGTCGCCAAAGACCTTGCCTCTGACGATAATTCGGCTTCTTTCCAGCTGACCAGCGCGATGAACCGGTTCAGGCGCGACTTCCTCGCGGCCTACATCAGCGCCAGCTCGGATCCGGCCACGTATGGCAAGATCACGGTGTTGACGATTCCGGGTCAGGTCAACGGCCCCAAGCTGGCCAACAACGCGATCACCACGGACACCGCGGTCAGCCAGGACCTCGGTGTGATCGGGCGCGACAACCAGAACCGGATCCGGTGGGGCAATCTGCTGACGTTGCCGGTCGCGCAGGGCGGCCTGCTCTACGTCGAGCCGGTGTACGCGTCACCGGGAGCCAGCGACGCGGCGTCGTCGTATCCGCGGCTGATCCGCGTCGCGATGATGTACAACGACCGGGTCGGCTACGGACCGACGGTGCGTGACGCGCTCACCGAATTGTTCGGTCCCGGTGCCGACGCCACCGCCACGGGCCCGGCGCCTGCAGGGCCGGTGAATGCGCAGCCGCAGGCCGCACCACAGCCGTCCGACGGCCAGCGTGCGGCGGCGCCGCCGCCGAGCCAAGGCCAGGTACCCGAGGTGCCGACCCCGATAGCGGTGCCGCCGAACGCCGCCGCGACACAGTTGTCGGCGGCCAAAGCCGCAGCGCTGCAAGAGGTCAACTCGGCGCTCGACAACATCCGTTCGGCGCAGCAGAGCGGCAACTTCGCCGACTACGGTCAGGCGCTGCAGCGCCTCGACGACGCGGTGAAGAAGTATCAGTCGGCCAAGTGACCCTCCTGCGCCGAGCGTGCGTGTCTGCCCGCAGACACGCCGCTGAACGCGGGCATTGTTCGCACGCTCGCCGCGGGTAACCCCGCCGCCAACACCTGGGCGGTGTGCAGCGGTCGACGGTCGGGGCACAGATCCCTGATCTGTGTCCGGCAGCTGAACCCGTCGGCGACCACCAATGTCGCCGGGTCGCTTTGCCGCAAGGCCGGCAGTAACTTGTCTTCGGCGCACGCCACGGATACGTCGTAGTGTCCGCGCTCGAAGCCGAAATTGCCTGCCAGCCCGCAGCATCCGGCATCGAGGACGTCGGCGTCGACACCCGCGTCGGTCAGTAGTCGTTTCTCGTGCGTGTAGTGAAGAACCGCGTGCTGGTGGCAGTGTTGTTGGACCAGCGCGGTCATCGCCAGCTGCGGTGGATGCCAATCGGCGTGGCCATCGAGCAGCTCTCCGATGGTTTGTGTCTGTACCGCCAGCCGATGCGCGTCCTCGTTGCCGGCAAGCAGTTCGGGCAGGTCGGAGCGAAAGACCGCTGCGCAGCTTGGTTCCAGCACTACGATGGGCGTCCCCGCGCGCAGGGTCGGGCGCAACACCTTAAGGGTGCGCCGCAGCACGCGTTTGGCCGTCTGCAATTGACCCGTCGATATCCAGGTCAGTCCGCAGCACACGCTCTGCTCCGGTACCGCGACATGGAATCCGGCCGCCTGCAGCACTGCGACCGCGTCACGAGCGATGTCGGGGTCGAAGTAGTTACTGAACGTGTCGGGCCACAGCAGCACCGCGGGTCGCGAAGGGTCGTCGCGCTGCTCGCGAAACCAGCGGGTGAACGGTTGACGCGCGAACTGCGGCACACCGCGCTGCGAGTCGATGCCGCCGACCGCTTTGATGGTTGCCGAAAGTGGTCGGCTTCCGGTCAGCATGTGGGCCGCGGCCGGCATCGTTGCGGCCAGACGGGCCCACAGCGGAAGCCAGCCCATCGAGTAGTGGGCCATCGGCCGGAGGCGGTGCCGGTAGTAGTGCGACAAGAACTCCGCCTTGTACGTGGCCATGTCGACGTTGACCGGGCAGTCGCTGCGACAACCCTTGCACGCCAGACACAGATCCAGCGCGTCGCGCACTTCCTCGGAGCGCCAGCCATCGGTTATCACGTCGCCCTGCAGCATTTCGAAGAGCAGCCGCGAGCGGCCCCTGGTGCTGTGTTCCTCTTCGCCGGTCGCCCGGTAGCTGGGGCACATCACCCCGGACTCGTGGCCGCGACACTTACCGACGCCGACGCAGCGCGCGGCGGCATGCGAAAAGCTGTGGTGATCGTGCGGATAGCTGAACTCGGTGCGTGGCTGTAGCGGTAGATAATCGACGCCGAACCGCAGGTTCTCGTCGAGTCGATACGGGTTGACGATCTTTCCGGGGTTCATCCGGTTCCTCGGATCGAACAACGCCTTGCTTTTCTCGAAGGCCGCAACCACTCTGTCTCCGAACATGATCGGTAGCAACTCGCCTCGTGATTGGCCGTCGCCGTGCTCGCCGGACAGCGACCCGCCGTAGTCGGTCACCAGATGTGCCGCCTCAATCGCGAACTGGCGGTAGGTGGCGATGCCGTCCGCGGTGCGAAGGTCGAATGGGATCCGGGTGTGCACGCAGCCCTGGCCGAAATGTCCGTACAGCGATGCGCTCTGGTAGCCGAAGCGATCCAGAAGCGTTCGGAAGTCGCGCAGATAGTCGCCGAGCCGGTCCGGCGGCACCGCCGCGTCCTCCCATCCTTCGTGGGTCTCCGGTCCCGTCGGGGGACAGGCCGTCGCCCCGAGACCGGCCTCCCGCGCCGCCCACACCTGCCGCTTCTCGTCGGGATCGTCGAGGACTGTGGCATTTCGCGCCACGGTGTGCAGCGCGTCGATCATCACCTTCGCTTTGTGGTCTGCTTGTTCCTGGCTCTCGCCGTCGAGTTGCACCATCAGCCAAGCATTTCCAGGGGGCAGGTGACGCAACGCCTTCTCGGCCAGCCGTCGCGAGTGCTCGAGTTCGACGAGGCGATGGTCGAGCCCCTCGAGCGCCGCGGGCTCGTGCTCGAGAATCGCCGGCACGGCGTCGGCAGCGGCGGCGATGTCGTCGAACGCCAGGATCGCCAGCGCGCTGGCGGCGGGCCTGCGGACCAGTTGCAGTTGGGCTCGTAGCACCGTGACAAGCGTGCTCTCACTGCCCACCAGCGCACGGGCTAGGTGAAAGCCGTTCTCCGGCAACAACGCATCCAGGCCGTAGCCGGACACCCGGCGCGGAATATGGGGATAGGCGGCTCGAATGTCGGCACCGTACTCGTCGACGATGCTCAGCAGGCCGCGGTAGAGATCGGCCTGTCGCCCTGTGCCTTGTCCAATCGCGCGGGCGTCCTCGGTGCTTGTCGCACCAACCCACATGCGCAACCCGTCGTAGGTGAGGATTTCCAGCCTGCGCACCGAATCCGCCATCTTCCCGTAGGCCTGTGCCGTGGATCCGCACGAGTTGTTGCCGATCATGCCTCCGATGGTGCAGCTGACATGGGTGGAGGGCTTCGGGCCGATCATCCAACCGCTGGGCGCCAGTTGGTCGTTGAGGACGTCCAGTGCGATGCCAGGTTCCACAATGGCGGTGCCCGCGTCGGTATCCACCTGCTGCACCCGATGACAGCGTTTGCTCCAGTCCAGTACCACCGCCGCGTTGCAGCATTGACCGGCGAGGCTGGTCCCCCCGCCACGGGACAGCACCGGCACGTCGTGGTCGCGGCACACCCGGATGGCCGTCGCGGCGTCGTTGGGATTGTCCGGCACCACAACGCCGATCGGTACCTGCCGATAGTTGGATGCGTCGGTGGAGTACGCGGCTCGTGAGCCGGCATCGAAGCGAACTTCGCCCGCCACGCGTTCCCGTAGCGCGGCGGCCAGCGACTTGAACAGAAGCGCTGTCGTTTTCATCGTGGTCCCGTCGTTCTTCATGGCAACCGGAAAGGCTCGAGATCTGCACTGCGCAAGGTCAACCCGTGGCCAGTCCGGTCGGAGGGCAGTCGCAGCAGACCGTCCAGAGGAAGCGTCGCGCCATCGAAATAACGGGTTTCGATGCGGGCATGGTCGTGAAACCATTCCAGGTGCCGCAGGTTGGGCACAGATGCGCCGACGGCGGCGTGCAACCACGGCGCGCAGTGTGCCGAGATCTGCAACCCGTGCGCGGCGGCGACGGCGGCCGCCCGCAGCCATTCGGTGATGCCGCCGCATCGCGACGCGTCGGCTTGTAGGCAGTCCACCGCCCCGGCGCAGCACATCCGGCCGAAATAGGCCAAGTCGTAGCCGTATTCACCGGCGGCCACGTCGGCGGTGACGGCCTCGCGGACGATGCGCAGGCCGGCAAGGTCGTCGGACGACACGGGCTCTTCGAACCAGCGCACGTCCATGTCGTCGACGGCGCTCATCACCCGAATGGCCTGTTTGGCGTCGTAGCCTCCGTTGGCGTCGACGTAGAGTTCAACGGAGTCTCCGATGATCGCGCGGGCTTGCCGAATGCGCGAGATATCGCGTCTGGTGTAGGTGCCCCATGATTCGCCGATCTTGATCTTCACCCGGGGGATGCCGATCTCCTTTGTCCACGCGGAGAGTTGGGCGCGCAAACACAGGTGGTCGTAGGTGGTGAAGCCGCCGCTGCCGTAGACGGGGACTGCATCACGCACCGCGCCGATCAATCGGTGCAGCGGCACGTCGAGAAGCCGCGCCTTGAGGTCCCACACCGCGATGTCCACCGCCGACACCGCCTGGCCTGCGACCCCGCCTCGGCCCACGTTACGCACCGCCTTGACCATGGTGTCGAACACGCCGGTGACGTCGAAAACGCTGCAGCCGAAGATCTTCGGCGCGAGGACGCCGGTGACAATGCCCGCGCATCGCGGGTCACCGTAGGTCCAGCCCATGCCGGTGGTCTCGCCACAGTGAACCTCAGCGACAACGAGCGTCGTGCTGTCCCATGACAAGGTGCCGTCGGCTTCTGGTGAGTCGGTGGGGATGGTGTACGCGGTGGCCGACACCTGCGTGATCGGAGCGTCGGTCACCGCTGTCGCGGACGTCGTCATGGCCGAGTTCACGAGCTGTGATGGGGGACGAATTCCTGGGCTTTGGCTTTGACGCCTTCTTTGATGAAACCCCAGCTGTCCTCATCGCCCTTGAGCACAGCGCCGGCCAACGCGGTGAACTGGTCCCAGGTGGCATGCGGCGGAATCGGCGGCATGTCCGGATCGGTGTGAACGTCGAGCACGGTCGGCCGGTCGGCCGACAACGCTGTCTTCCATGCGTCGGCCAGATCGTCGGGGTCGGTGATGACGGCCGAATTGAGGCCGAGGCTCGCGGCGAATGCGGCGAAATCGACATCGGGAAGAGACTGTGACTGAGTGAATTTCGGTGCACCGCCCATTGCGCGCATCTCCCAGGTGACCTGATTGAGGTCGTTGTTGTGCAGGATCGCAACGACCAACCGCGGGTCACTCCACTGGTCGTGGTAACGCTTGATCGTGATCAGTTCGGCCATGCCGTTCATCTGCATGGCGCCGTCGCCGACGAAGGCGATCACCGGCCGGTCGGGATGGCCGAATTTGGCGCCGATCGCATACGGCACGCCGGGGCCCATGGTGGCCAACGTGCCCGACAGCGAACCGCGCATATCACCGCGGAGCCGAAGCTGCCGGGCATACCAGTTGGCCGCCGATCCGGAGTCGGCCGTGACGATGGCGTTGTCAGGGAGTTGCGGTGACAGTTCGGCGAACAGCCGTAGCGGGTTGACCGATTTCGCGCTCACCATGGCCCGTTTGTGCATGGTCTCCCACCACCGTGTGACGTTGCGTTCGATGTCGCGCCGCCACGAGCGGTCGGACTTGTGAATCAGATGGGGAAGCAGCGCCCGCAACGCGGTTTTCGCATCCGCGACGACGTTCACTTCGTACGGGTAACGCATCCCGATCAGGGTGGGATCGATGTCGATCTGCACTGCCCGGGCCTGTCCGAACTCGGGCAGGAACTGGGTGTAAGGGAAACTCGACCCGACGGTGAGCAGTGTGTCGCAGTCGCGCATCATCTCGTAGCTGGGTCTCGTGCCGAGCAATCCGATGGACCCTGTCACCCACGGCAACTCGTCGGACAACACGTCCTTGCCGAGCAACGCCTTCGCCGCCCCTGCACCGAGCAGGTCGGCCACCTCGGCGAGTTCTCGGTGGGCGTCGCGGGCGCCGGTGCCCACCAGCATCGCCACCTTCTTGCCCGCATTCAGCACGTCGGCGGCCCGGCGGATGGCGGCGTCGTCGGGTGCGATGGCGGGCCATTGGATGCCGATGCTGGACGGGACCATCTTGAAGTCGTGCGTAGGCGGGGAATAGGCCAGTTCCTGGACGTCGGCGGGGATGATCAACGCGGTCGGCGCCCGTCTGGCCATCGCCGTTCGAATCGCACGGTCCAGGACGTTGGGCAATTGCTCTGGCACCGTGACGGTTTGGACGTACTCGCTGGCCACATCCTTGTACAGGTTGGCCAGGTCGATTTCCTGCTGGTAGGAGCCGCCGATGGCGCTGCGGTTGGTCTGACCGACGATCGCCAACACAGGCACGTGGTCGAGCTTGGCGTCGTAGAGCCCGTTGAGAAGGTGCACCGCACCAGGGCCGGAGGTCGCGATGCAGACACCCAGAGCGCCGGTGAACTTGGCATAGCCGACCGCCTCGAACGCGCTCATCTCCTCGTGACGCGACTGGATGAATTGCGGATTGTCGTCGGCACGGCCCCACGCGGCGAGGACGGCGTTGATGCCGTCGCCGGGATAGCCGAACACGTGGCGGACACCCCAGTCGCGAAGGCGCTCGAGCAGGTAGTCGGCGACGGTCTTCTCTGACATTTCGCTCATCTCTCCTTGGTACTCTCAATAGTTGCTGTAAGGCAAGTATTGCTAATCAACAAATAACTCAGTCTGAATGCAGGTTCTGTTCATGTCGGCGCGCCGATGTGGCGGTGTGATGGCCGCTCAGTTGCCGCGCCGTGTTGATCAGGCCCACCATGCTGAACGCCTGCGGGGTGTTTCCGACTTGTCGGCCGCGGGCCGTGTCGTATTCCTCGCTCAGCAGCCCAACGTCGTTGCGCAGAGCCAACAGTCGATCGAACAACTCGGTTGCCTCGTCGTTGTTGCCGATGCCGCACAACGCATCGGCCAACCAGAAGCTGCAGGCGAGGAAGACGCCTTCGCCGCCGGGCAGTCCGTCGTTGCTCTGTTGCGGCCGATAGCGCAACACGAACCCGTCCTGGCACAGCTCTCGTTGCACCGCGCGCACCGTGCCCACGATCCTGGGGTCGCGCCACGGCAGGAATCCGACCCGGGGAAGGAGCAGCAGCGCCGCGTCGAGTTCATCTGACCCATACGACTGCGTGAAGGTATTGCGATCGGGGTCGTAGCCGTTGGTGCAGACTTCGCGGTGAATCTCGTCGCGCAGTGCTCGCCACCGGTGTAAGGGGCCCGGCAGGTGGTGATGCTCTACGGTGCGCACGGCACGGTCGACGCCGGCCCACGCCATCACCTTGGAGTGCACGAAGTGCCGTGCCGGACCGCGGATTTCCCATAGGCTGCTGTCCGGTTTCTCCCAGTGTCCCTCCAGGAAGTCCAGCAGTGCGCGTTGCACGTCCCACGCGGTGTCGTCGGTCGGCAGCCCCGCCTCGCGTGCCAGATGCAGACCGTCGAGTACCTCACCCCACACGTCGAGCTGGAATTGTCCGGCGGCGGCGTTGCCCACCCGCACCGGTTGCGAGTTCTCGTATCCGCACAGCCACGGCAGCGTGAATTCGGGAAGTCGGCGCCTGCCGTCCAGGCCGTACATGATCTGCAGATCGGCGGGGACGCCTGCCACCGCGCGCACCAGCCACTCACGCCAACCGCGTGCCTCGTCGACGAATCCGGTACCCAGCAGCGCCTGAAGCGTGAACGTCGCGTCGCGCAGCCAGCAGTAGCGGTAGTCCCAATTGCGCGGGCCACCAAGCTGTTCAGGCAGCGACGTGGTGGCCGCGGCAACGATACCGCCGGTGGGCTGGTAGGTCAGCGCCTTGAGCAGCAACAGGGATCGGCGGACCTCCTCCTGCCATCTCCCGGTGTAGCGGCACTGTTTCATCCACCGTGCCCACCACTGTTCGGTCTGGTTGAGCGCGGCGTTCGCATCGACAGGATCCGGTCTCGGCAGATGGGACAACTGGTATGTCAAGACAAACGGAATTCGCTGTCCTGCTGAGACATCGAACTCCGCGACGGTGGTCAGGTCCTCGCCGCGTAACGTGGCCGGAGTGCGCAGCCACACCGCGTCCGGGCCGGCGATGGCGGTCAGGTCCTCGCCGCGTCGGCGCACCCACGGCACCGCGTGTCCGTAGTCGAACCGCAGCCGCAGCAGCATCCGCATGGGCACCCGGCCGTGCACTCCCTCGACGATGCGCACAACGTCCGCGGCGACCCCTCGTGGCGGCATGAAGTCGAGCAACCGCGCGGTTCCCTCTGGGGTGTCCCACTCACTTTCCAGCACCAGTGAGTCGTCGCGATAGCGGCGCCGTGTCGCCGGACCACCGGCGGCCGGCGCCAATTGCCAACTGCCGGCCTCAGTTCCGCCGACCAGGGAGGCGAAGCAGGCGGGTGAGTCGAAGCGTGGCAGACACAGCCAGTCGACAGCACCGTCGCGGCTCACCAGCGCCGCGGTCTGTTGATCACCCAGCAGCGCGTAGTCCTCGATGTGGGCCAACGTCACCTCGCTTCTTCGAGGTCGACGACCACCTTGACGCCGTCGTCCTGCGGACGGAAGGCTTCGGCAGAGTGTGTGAGCGGCACTCGCCGGGTGATCAGACCGGCCAGCCACGACGCATCCGCCTTCGCCAGTGCCTCCGCCGCCTGGTGATAGTGGCGCAGATTGGCGTTGACCGAACCGACCACCGCGTCGTTCTGCAGCACGAGTTCGCGGTTGACGGCGCCGGCGTCGACCTTCATGGTCCGCCCTGCCGGCGACACTCCGGTCAGGCAGACGATGCCGTAGCCGCCGGTGTTGGCGATCGCGCCGAACACCACCGGCCCGGCGCCGGTCGCCTCGATCACGATGTCCGGTTGCAGCTTTGCGGCCACCTCGTCGATGTCGGCGTGGTGGTACGTCGCCCCGAGCCCTCTGACGAGGCTTGGCTTGGGGCCATCGGTGACGCGGTCCAGCACGTGGGTCTCGAGTCCCTGCTGCACGGACAGCAGGGCGGCCAGCAGACCGATGGGCCCTGCGCCGGTGATCAACGCATTCTTGGGTTCGAACCAGGCCCGTTCGCCGACACGCCGCACCTGCTCCCACGCCTTGGCCACCACAGTGGTGGGCTCGAGCAGCATTCCGACGTCCGCCAAGTGCGGATCGAGGCGAACCGCGTAATCCGTCTCGACGCACCACCGTTGGCTGCCATAGCCGTCCCGCTCTTTGATGCCTCGCTCGGTGTAGCGGCCGTTACGGCACATGTCGAACTCGCCATGTGCGCATGCGCCGCACGGCTCCGGATCAGGCCGACGCACCACGCCGACCACCAGGTCGCCGGGCGCGAACCCACTTCCGTTCGGCGCTTGCTCGACCCTGCCCAGCGACTCGTGTCCGAGGACCAGCCTGTCGCGGCCGGGCGGCGCCCAGCCGTATTGGCCGCTCGCGATCTCCTTGTCCGTGCCACAGATTCCAATGGCGACGCCATTGACCATGAGCTCGTTGGGGCCCGGTTCCGGTTCGGGGATGTCTTTGATCTCCAGTGAGTCTGGTTTGGACACCTCGACGCTTAGTGCTCGCATAACGGAAGACTTGCCGCAACACGCCTATTGCAAACCAGCAGCAACAGTTGCTTTCAGTTAATTATCAGGAGATAGTGTGGGCATGAGTGCGGGCGAACGCAGAGGCGGCGCGGTATCGACGCGTCAGGTGGAAGCCGTGATGGCCGCATCCCGGGCGTTGGTCGGGATGGCGGCCGCCTCGGTGGCGGAGGTCGACGACATCGTGACCGTGCCTCAGTTGCGGGTGCTGATGATGATCGCCACTCGCGGGCCGATGAATCTGGGTTCGGTCGCGACTGCGCTGGGCGTCAGCGCCCCCAACGCCAGTCGGATCTGTGACCGAGTGCTCAAGGCGGGCCTGCTACACCGCAGCGAAGACCCGGCTGACCGTCGAAACATCACTCTGACACTTACCGACGAAGGACATGCGCTGATCGACCGGGTGGCCCAACACCGTCGCGCGGCGATCAAGCGGGTGTTGCGCAAGATGAGCGCTCGCGATCGCGAGACCCTTGCCCATGTGTTGGACGTTTTTGCCGAGGCCGCGGGGGAGCCGCTCAACCTCGACGTCGCGGTTGTCTGACTCTTCGCGCCGAAAGTTTAAACTGCTTGCTCTCGTGTAATATTTGCCATGAGGCAACAGATGACTCAGTTGATTCGTAGGCATGAATACGCGACGGCGGATCCGGCGCGAATGGGGGCGATTCTCGGCAAGGCGCACGGCAGTGCGGTCCGCATCGCGGCGACGGCGCCCGGAGTGACCATCCGGCATGTGCGACACGACGCGGGGTCGTTCAGCATCAGCGAGACCTCGGTGGCGGGTTCTTTCCGTTACGCGTGCGAACCGGCGGACGCGGTGTTCGTCACGGAACTGACCGCCGGTCATTTGGAGCTGACCTGTGGGCAGCGCGACGAACGGTTGGCCGCCGGTCGTCCCATCCTGGGCGCCCGTCGCGGCGGCCCACAGGTCTTCCAGGCCCGCGATGCCCGAATACGTCAACTCGCGATCGGCAGCGGAGTGCTCGACAGTGTGGCGACGATGGGCGGTGCCGCGTCGATCGAGTTTCGAGTCCTCGAACCTCCGACCGACGGGCTGGCCGACCTGTGGCGACGCACCGCCGGATACGTCACGCGCGTCGTGACGTCGCCATCCGATCTGGCGGGGCCGCTCGTCGTCGCATCGACGGCGCGCTTCGTTGCCGCGGCGCTACTGACGTGTTTTCCCCACATCGTTCGGACAACGCAGGACGGTCACGACGACACGAGGCCGTCGGCCGAACTAATGACTAATGCGTCGGGCTGTCGCGTTCGTCGACGAGAACTTCCACCGTGATATCGGGGTCTGTGACATCGCTCACGCCGTCCATGTCACGCCAAGGACCGTTCAGTTGATGTTTCGCCGCCATCTCGGGACGACGCCGATGGGATATCTCCGTCGAGTGCGACTTGACCGGGCACACCACGAGTTGATCGACGCCGATCCGACTGCGGCCACCGTGAGCGAGATAGCCGCGCGGTGGGGGTTCGGCCACGCGGGCCGGTTCTCGGCGCGGTACCAAAAGACGTATGGCTGTGCGCCAAGCGTGACGCTGCGTGGCGGCTGAGCACGCGATTTGGTGGGACACCTGCGTCTTCGGTAACCTTGCGTTCACCGACGCGGGGTGGAGCAGCTCGGTAGCTCGCTGGGCTCATAACCCAGAGGTCGCAGGTTCGAATCCTGTCCCCGCTACTAGGCAAAACGGCCCCCGGAGATACCTCCGGGGGCCGTTTTCATGCCGCTTGTGAACGGATTTGTGAACATTAGCCTTGCTCATCATCTGGTTCAGGGTCCCAGCCGTCACCGATGAGGAATGACGCGGCCTGCTGGGCCGCCTCACGGTCGTCGTTCGTGATCACGTGGGCATAGGTCTGGAGGAAGAATCCGACGTCCGCGTGTCCGATTCGTTCGCTGAGAATCTTCGGGCTGACACCGGCTTTCAGTGCGCCGGTGGCATACGAGTGGCGCAGATCGTGGAACGTGATCCGGGAGAGCCCCGCGGCGGCGGCGAGGCGGTCGAATCGCTGTCTGATCGTGTCCGGATGTGGTGGGCGGCCGTCCTCGAATGTGAACACGTAGTCTCCGGGGTGATAGTCAGCGCCGAAGAATTCGCGCTCGCCGTCTTGATGCTCGTGCCATCTGCGCAGAGCCGCGACGGTGGCCCGATCGATCGATATCGTCTGGTCGGCATTCTTGGTCTTGCCACCTGCTTTGTCCAGCGCGTGGCCCGCCACGACGACCCGGTTGTCATGCACAGTGATCTCGCCGGCATCGAGGTCGACGGCCGACCACTTGAGACCACAAATCTGGCCCCGTCGAATCCCGGTCGTCAGCTCGAGGAGAAAGAGCGGTGCGAACCGGTCGCGCTGCACCGACATCAGGAAGATTTGGATCTGGTCGGGACTCCACACCATGCGCCGCTTTCGTGGGCGTTTGGGTGGTTTGATGTTGCTTGCCGGGTTGTAGGGGATGTACTTCCAGGCGACGGCATCAACGAACGCCCGGTGGACCATCGCATGGATGTTGCGCACCGTTTTGGGTGCGAGGCCACTGGTCATCTGCTTGGGGAGAACGCCGGATCTGTACCGCCGAACCGCCGCTCGTGCGGCGTGGATCGTCGTCTTACACGCGTCGGAAACCTCACGAGCCGTAGGGTTTTCGCCCCTGGCCACCCGATCCGACCAGTAAGCGTACATCTCGCTGTTGCGGTCGCGCTTGACGCGTCCTTCCGCGAGCAGCGTCCCGTAAAGCTTCAACAGTTGGGGTTCGTCGACGCTCTGGAGACGTTGGCCGCCGATCCGGGGAATGACGTATGCCTGGGCGTAGTCCTTCCAGTTCTGCCACGTTGTGGCGTCGATCGACGGTTCGATAGCCGTGAACCATTCGTTAAGGAATTGGGCGACTGTGCGAGTCGCGGGCCTTACGACTCGGCCGCGGTCAGCTTCGCGCATCGCGTCGCGGCAGGCGGTCCATGCTTCCTTCTTAGTGGCAAAGCCGCCCTTGCTGATCCAAGGGTAGACGCCGGTCGACGGATCCCGTTCAGGGCTGCGGAAGCGGTAGGTCCATGTCTTACCACGCTGGTAGACAGTGCCTTTCACTATGCGACCAACTCTCGAAGCTGAGCGGTCACGATGTAGACACGACCGCCGAACCTGCGCACTGGAAGTTCGCCCGCAGCGGCGAGTCGATACGCCGCCGCGCGGCTGATGCCCAGGATTTCCGCGGCCCGGGGGACGGCAAGGAGTAGCGGCAATTCGTCAAAGACGTTGTTCTCCAATTGTTTCACCTCCTCGTGAATCGAATTCGGAAATATGCCCGCCGACCGAGCCTGGCCGCATTTGAGGACTGCATTGGGGACAGAACGTCGCCGCCTCGGTTCCGTTCGGCAGAGTGATGGTGATGGTCCGCGACTGATCGTCTTCGCACTCGCCGCACCAAGCGATGCCACGTCGGAGCGACGAGCTCGGTGGCGTTGGGAGCTCAGCAAGGCGGCGTGCAAGGACTGCGGCCGGGTACCGGACTCCCTCTGGACTTCGCGACAGGTGAGCCTTGAGACTCTGCGCGGTCCATCCCGACGCCAGGGCGCGCTCAATTGCCGGCGAGAGCTTCGCTGCTTCCCGTTCGCTGAGCCGCCAAGGCTCTGGCATGGATCGTAGAAAGCACGACGGTTCGGATGAGGATTCTTCTGGAGGATTCAAGGCGTCTGTACGTCGGACCCCCGGGGGGTCCAGATCTTGGACCCTCCCGGTCTCGGTGGGAGACCCCGCCCGTCCCGCCTGCGGACCGGGGGGTCCTGGATTTGGACCGGCCTTGAGGTGAGCCGCATCTGGATGATTGAGGAAGTAGCGACTGCATCGCTGGGCCCCAGATTCGTGATACTGAGCGACTCGCGTGATAAGCCCTTCGCGCTCAAGCCTGTTTAGGGCGTTGAGGACTGTGCTTCGCGCGGCGCACGACTCTGCCATGAGCGTTCGGACTGACGGGTAGCAAGAAAACTGCTCATCTGCTTTGTTCGCAAGGAGAATGAGGATGAGCCTCATCGTCGGCGAACCGACGTTGATATCAGTCGCCCAGTCGAGGGCCTTCCAGCTCATCGGCTAGGAGGGGATGGAATCGCGTCGCGGATGGGGATTGGCTGCCGCCTCAAGTCGGAAACGAACAAGTGGCGCTGTCCTTACCGACGTCACGTCATGGCGACGAATCGCCATGTTTTGTAAGTGATCTCGCATGAGGCAGAACGTATGCCGACACTTGGAACGCAGTCCACCACCTGAGTCACATTGGGCCGGGAGGATACGGTAATTCGTCGTTTGTCTTCGGCTGTCGTCAATGCACAGCGAATTCCAGGGCAGGCGCGACGTCCCTTTAGGGGCGCCGCAGCGTTTCCGAGATGGCGATTGGCAGCATCGCTTCGGCACAGTGGGAAACGTCAGTGGTGAGGGCGAGACGGAGTATTGGTTGTCGGTGCTCGGGATTCGGGAGTCATCGGCGCAGTCGGACGAACAGACTGCGGCCGGCCTGCACCTACGGTGAGGCCGAAGTGGGTGCGCTTCTAGTCGATATGCGCGCCGACTTGGCTGCGACAGATGCCGACTATGCATCCGGAAACACAGTCAGCGGAGAGGAATTGCGGCGCCGTCACGGATTGTAGTGATCGTCGCCAGCTGTGGGGCGCCGATTCGGCCGGCTGGCGTCGTCTACCTCGCGACATCTACTGCCTGGGCTCTGGGCCAAGAAGGGCACGGTCGTCGAACTAGACGAGGCGGCGGTCGCCGCAGCTCAGGGTGCGGCTGCACCAAGGCCGTGAAGCTAACAGGCTAGGTCGCTAACGGGGTGCAGCGTCACGACCCTAGGTGCGTTGATTGCGGTCCTTGTACTTCACAAATCCGTCGACCGCCTGCGGGGTCACACCCAATTGCGCTGCAATCCACGGGAATCCCCGACCAAGCTCAATCAATCGCCGTGCGGCGGCACGGCGACGCTCTCGCGCGTCGGCAAGGGCGGCCGTCAGCCTCTCCATCTCGGCATGCGCTGTCAGCAGCTCCTCGACTGCGCTGCTCTCATCCACCCTGGGCTCGCTTCAATCATCGGACTTGTAGCCGTATTCCGGTGATCAGGATTCTTCCAGAATGTGTTGATGGCCTCCAACTGCCCTGCCGGATCGTCCTATGCAGACAACAGTTGTCGATCGGGCCGCGCAGCGAGGTCCACTGCCACGCGCAGCGTGTCATTGATCAGACATTCCAGCGCGTCGCAGGTGAAGCGAACTGTCGAGCCCGGCGCCAGCTGAATGGACATTAGCCGGCCGAGGCGATCGACCGACACCAACACCTCGCCGCCGGCGCTCGAGACCCGGACTTCCGAACTCGGCGATTGCCGTTGAAGTTCGTCCACCGCGGACCGAATGCGTCCGATGCGATCCGCGACTTGCGCGGCGATGCCTGCTACATGGTCCATAGCTTTAGCCACTCTCAGAAATCGATAGTCCGCGCGTAGGCCGCGACTTGTGCCGCTGACCGAAGGGCACCGGCACCCTGGTCCCCGTCATCGCTTTGCAGCCACTGGTCGATAGCCAACTGAAAGCGCAGATGCGCCAACGTGTTCAGCCGCACGATCCGCGTCGCCAACTCCTCGGCGGACAGATCCATCACTGCCGGACTCAGCCGCACGCCAAGTGCGACCCCATCACCTCCAACTGACACCACCAATTCACCGCGAGCACTCACCGCTTCGAAACCATCCATGCAAGGACCTCCCAGCCCGCCCATCAAGACTGTCTTGATAGTAAGCGGCGCACGCCTTGATATCAAGACAGTCTTGATGCCGATCTTTCAATATGGAGCTGCGAACCAGGAGGTGCATTGAGGTTTGCCACCGTGTTGCCTATAGGCAACATGACGTGCACGTATGGGATTGCTCTAAATGTGCTAACGGAGTGGTGGATGTCGGCGGACGAGGTTACGGTGAGTCACATGAGTGTGGGCACGCCGCCAGCCGCACGTACGTCGCGGAGTTGGGTTTCCTGGCTAGCGCTTCTGTTGGGAGCGGTGGCAGTGGTTCTGGGCGCGCTCGCTCTGTTCGGTTCACCAGCGCCGCCCGCGCCCTCAGCACGATCAGCGGAAACGGCACCGCTCGCACGGCCTACCGAACAGACCGCCAGAGGAGCTGATGCGTGCAGTGTCGCGGTGACGGCCACAGAGGCAATTGCCCGCGACCGACGTCCGTTCTTAGAGGCACCCCCGCAGTGGGACGATCCAATCACCGTCGCGGCTCTCACACGCGCGCAAGCCTCGGCGCTCGTCGAACTTGAGGCAATGCGGTCTGCGGTCGGCTCTTCTACGCCAGTCCAACTCGCTGAGGCCATCGCGGCGTATCGCAGCGGAGTCCTGGACACACTTGACGCTGATACGCGGCGGCTACCCGCTGCCATTTCCAACGCAGCATCTGACCGCGCGTCAGCGGCGGCAAGAAAAATCACTACCTTTTGCAAAGGAGAATGAGCATGCGGCGTATTGACCTTGACGCAGCGATGGCGCAATCGGCCAACATTGATGCACCGGTAGTGGGCGC
The DNA here is from genome assembly GCF_043197955.1 of Mycobacterium sp. NPDC048908. Lineage (NCBI taxonomy): Bacteria > Bacillati > Actinomycetota > Actinomycetes > Mycobacteriales > Mycobacteriaceae > Mycobacterium > Mycobacterium sp. NPDC048908. Next base: position 759,575 of record NZ_JBICUE010000002.1, read on the forward strand.
TCCTACTGCGTCCAACACCACAACAACCCACGCCCTCTCGCAGGTTGTAGCCGACCTCGAAGTGGCCGCGCGTCAAGGAGCGTCCCTGGTATCAGCCGTAAATCAAAGGCTGACGTCCGGTTATTCCGCCCACCGGCAAGCAACTGCGACGCTGGTGCAGATCGACGCCGACAACGCCCAATCGCTGACCGCCGTCGGCCATCTTTGACGGCAGGTAGTTCTATGGCAGCGGTGGCTCATGCTGGCAGCGGCATAGCGAGTCTGATCGTTACACGCGACATCGAAATGCCTGATCCAGACCCTTTCACGCAGCTCGCAGCGGCGCACGCGGCGACAGCAGCACGACTGGAAGCTTCAGCAGAGCAGCTCCGCGTCGATAATCGAACACGTGAAACCGCCGCTCGCTCAACAGGATTTGAGATCGGACACCTCAAAATGAAGCAAGCAGAGATCGCGGCCGCCGGCGGGGCAGACTATTACGGGCGTCTGTCCGCAGCTGCGGGCTCTGTCGCCGCCGCGATCTCCGAGGTCGCCGCAGGACACACGGCCCTGATACTTCTCGCGGAGGCCGAACTGCATCGACCTAATGCTGACCAAGCGGAGATCATCCGCCGCTACCATGCTGCGGCACGGCGCAGTACCGAACTTGGTGTAGAAGCAATGGGTGCGGCGATCAAATCAGCAGTCAATGGCCTAGGCGCGCCCAATATTTCGGCACTGACTGCGATGGTCAGCGCCGGAGGCGCGCCTGCGTCGCCTCCGCTGATCGACGCCCTTGACAACAGCTCGGCAGACTACGGCCACCGTGGGGACAATGCCGAGCCAGGGCGACCCGGTGACGATGCGGGTGTCGCCCCAAATACTCGGCGTGAATACCAGGAGGGCAGCTCGCCGAGACATGGTGAGTCCGGCGAGTCCGGTGAAGCTTCAAGCTCCGGCAAAGACAACACGGACTTTGGTCATCGCGGCGAGTACGCAGTCTCCCCGCCACCTAAAGCTCCCTCCCGCCACGCGTCGGCGCTCGGTGATGGTGTGCCGTCGATACCTAGCATGGGCAATGGTGGCGGAATGGGCCCCGGTGGGATGCCGAGTATGCCTGGCGGTCTGGGTAGCGGCGGCGTGTCCGGTCTGTCGTCTAATCCGCTCACAGGTGGTTTAGGTGGGATGCCCGGTGCGGCAGGAGGATCGCAGGCTGTTGGTGGCGCGCCGGCGGCTGCTGGTGCGGGTTCTCCTGCGGCGGCGTTCTCTCGGGGCTTATACACGGGTGCCGGGATCGGCGGAGGGATGCCAGCGATGTCGCCGTCCGCTGCGAGTCAATCATCGGCGCTGTCGCCAGGCGGGTCTGCGGTGCCAGCTTCGCCGGTGTGGGCTGCGGCCGGCGGCGGTGTCTCGCCGGCGGCGGCTCAGCCGGGCGTGACGGCTCCCGCGGCCCCTGCCGGGGCTGGAATGGGTAGCGGCGCACCGATAATGCTGCCGCCTGGCTCGATGGGGCCACCGGCGGGCGCTGTGCCTCCACCGGCGGCGCCGACGATGTCGGCGGGAACGATTGTTGGTGGCAGCAATGCGCAATCCTCAGCGGCACCGCCGTCGAGTGCGGGAGGGGGTGCGACGCTGATCCCGGCAAGTGTGGTGGCTGCGGGGCAGACGGCGGCGGCGCGGGAGCGCCTGGAGTCGGCCGATGCGGCGGCCGCCAAGGAGTTGGCGTGGAAGCTTCAGTACGCCGCAGAGTGGGTGAACTACATTGGCATGGACTGGGCGGTCGGCGTTTTTCGGTCGCCGAGCGGGACCGAAATGGTGATCACGTCCAATGACGGTGCGAGCTTTATCCCGGCCGGTGTTTATGTTCCGCGCTCGGCTCGGGTCCTGGCCACAGATCCATTGGTGGACGGCCATTTTCGCCAACTGTGGTTCGGATGGCACGATCCGGCGCGGGTTCTCATCGAATATGCGCGTATCCGCTCCGAGACTGGCTGGCGGCTGGTGGCCGCGGCGACCACTGGCGCGGTAACCGTGCTGCGCGACGCGGGCGTGGAGCATCCGCCGTCATGCTCCCGCGACGTGAACCCGCTTCTTCGGCCGGGGGAGCGGCCCATCGCTCCGCCGACCCTGGATGGTCTGCACGTGCATCGGCTAAGCCTGTTGTGGCCTGACATGTATCCCAGGCTGCTGCGTGTGATGGAAGCCCATTCGCTGTATCAGGACCGCGTTGTCAATGCGGTGAGCGCCCTCATGCTCAACGCTGCGACCACCCAGGCGGTGGTCGTAGCCGAGGGCATTCCCGATGCGTTCCGGCGAATCTGGTCGATGCGCGGTTCGCCTATTGAACCGAGCGCACAGGAATGGGCCGAATACGACGCGCAGGCCCTGAAATTCAACATTTCCGGCGCGATGACGCGTCCCGGTTTCATGAGCGGCGGCAGAGACCCCAGCGAGACTGTCGACGATCTGCGCAAGTACCGGGCGCACTGGCTGGTTGCGCGAACAGCCGAAGTCATCGGCGGCTGGTCGACGCGACCACTGCCGCTACCCGACATGGTGTACGCCGCCACCGCAGTCGACATGGGGCATCACCGAGAATTGATAGAAGACGCGGTGCTGGGCGTCGAAGAGGATCTGGACCAAGAGCGCACATGACTAGTTCATATATCTGGGACCTTAAGCAGCAACGCGCGCGTCACCAATACGGGTTTGCACGGTACATGCGGCTCAAGCCGATTCTTATGGATGCACGCACGGGAACACTGGATCCGAGTTGGCGTCAACGCCTCTCGACGGCCATGTTTGGTGGCGCGCCAGAGACGGACTTTGAAGTCAGCAATCAGCTTGCCGCACATGATATTTCAACGATGGATATTCAGCCGTGGGAGCCGTACACCGGTAGGGGCTGGCGCACTGCGCTGGATGCTTGGTACGCAGCCCTTCTGGAGTTGAACGACTCTCGCGATCGGACGGAGCGTCCGATGCGCGGGAGCGAAGCCGATCCAGCTGAAATAGCTTTGAGGTTCTCCGAGGCGATCGCCCGCAATCCCGTGCTCACGGATTTCGCTAACCGGGCAGCTGAGGGCCGGCGCCGGTGGCGTGACTGGGAAGGAGCCTGGTACTACGCCGGTTTGGCCGCCGGGGGGCTGGAGGTCGATTGGCGTAGCTGGTACCGCGGCCGAATAGCGCTCTGGACGAACGGATTGTCAAGTCTTGAAGGCCCTTCGGCTATCGAAGAGCTGACCTCTCTAGAGCACGGCAACAAGGACCACATGCAATCACTACCCGCCTACTGGACATAACTGATATGCGGCCATGACCTCGCTCGCCAACACGCATGGCGATTAACCGAGTTCGGTGACGGGAGCGCGCTTGTGGGGGCTGCGGCCTCGGGTGTCACGTAACGGCCGAGTGACGCTCCAAAGTCAGACCAACTCGCGCTCAGCAGGCGCAACATACTCAACGTTGTCCAAATCCAGGTCGGGCAAGCGAACCCATGTCACCGCCCCGTTGGGGTGCCGGTAGGGCAACGGATGCCGGAACGATCGCGGACTGGTGAAAACGTAGGCGTAGGTCTTTCGGTATGGGAGCCCATTGCGCTGCAGTTCATCACGCTCCTCGGACGGCACCTCCGGTGAACTCACCAAGTCGTCAAGGTCAAGAGGTCCCAACACGCGAACCAGGTTCGCGATCCCATACGCCTTGCCAGTACCTTGCTTCACGATGACGACCGGCCCCCTAATCTGGGTTGGTCTGCCGCGGATCTCCCATATCTTCTGCCCATTCAACAGCTGCGTGGCATAGGGGTCGCGCACAATCAGGCCCCGCGGCCCGAACTCTCGCGCCCGGCCGGCCGGCTCTGCTCCGTGGTCCGACGGACGGACCCTATCCGCGTTCCCCGGAAACGGGCTCGGTGAACCATCCAAGCTCCGCATATTGTGATGGTAGGCCGGTCAGCGTTTCTCGGCAGCCCTCGCTGCGACGCCAAGCAATCTGGGGCCATTCAGCTAGTGCGCGAACGATCTCGGCGGGAACGACCGAGCCGGCGCCGAGGAACCACGGATGTGCATACCTGCGCGTTCATTGACCTGGAAACCTCATGCCGGGGATCTAGTCGTCGAAACCGAGTTCGCTGGCGGACAGGGTGTGGTCGGGTTCGTCGATGCCCGCGGTCGGTGTTCGCCAGCTCAGGGTGAGGTTGCGGCGGTGGGCGGCGCGGGCGGAACGGGCGGCGGTGTCGTATTCGGTGAGCAGCTCGCGCCACGGCTCGCTGAGCCGCGTGCGGCCGAGGCGGTCGGCCAGGGTGACCGCGGGTGTCGGCTCGTCGAGACGGAAGTCCTCGGCGGCCTGATTGTTGGCGGTTAGGGTGCTGGCCCAGGGAAGTGCGTTTAGCAGCCGCAGTGCCGGTGTGCTGGGGCCGTGGTGAGTGGTGGGGTCGATGATGATCGCGCGGGCGCCGGCATTCGCGGTGTGGTGGGCGATGCCGGCGAGGTGCGCTGGGTTGGTGTCGGCGGGGTCGTCGATGACGATGATCGTGCCGGGTGGGAGCGTCCACTGCTGATCGCTAATGCGTTGGTGCGCCTCGCCGATCGTGGTGAAGGTGTCGGCGAGATCTGCGATGCGCGCTGGGGTGGTCGCCTCGTCGGTAGTGCTGAGCCACAGCACTTTTCGGTCGTTGGCGTTGGCGGTGGCGCGAAGTGTTCGCAGCGCAGCGGTGGTGTCGGGATCGGTGACGTCGGCACGGGTATAGCCAAGCAGGTGGGGTTGAGCCGCCAGGGATTTGAGCCGGTCGGCGGTGTGGGGTTCGTGGGCCGCCAGAGTGGTTTCGGGGATGGCCAGCGGCGTGCGGTCGAAGTCGACGTGGCCGGCGGCGCGCAGAAGCTCCACCTCGGCTCGTGCCGAATCCAGCAGTGCTTCCAGGGTGACGGAGGTCGCGGTCTGGGCGGCAGCGAATGCGGTCGCCACGTCGCGGTCGGCGCGATCGATTTCGCGGCGCAAGGCTTGTCGGCGGTCGTGCAGTGCGGCGCGGGCCGCTAGGTCCGCGCGTTCGGCGTCGCCGCGCGCGGTGACGATGTCGTGTTCGGTGACGATCTTGTGGCCGTTGGCGGCCGCGGTGCGCTCGGCTTGCGCCTCGGCGAAGGCCTGCTGAAACTGCTGTGAGGGTGGCTGGTCGGGCAGGCGGCGGGTGTGAAAGGCCAGATCGGCTTGGGCGGAGGCGATGTCGAGGTCGTCGGCGTCGGGGTTTGCGTGAAGCGTGTCCAGTTGCGTGCGGGCGTGCTCGATCATGCGCAGGATGTCGTTGTAGTCGGCGTCGGCGTCGGCCCACTGCTCCATGACTGCGGTGACGGCGTGAGCGTACGGGCGGTCGGCATCGACCTGGCGGCGCATGCGTAGTAACTCGTCGGCGGCCGCACGCATGGCGGGACCATTTCCGTTGCGAATATCCGCGTCGAGTGTGTTGATTTCTTTACAGACGGTTCGATATTCGTCGCGCAGCGTGGTGAGCTTTTCCATGGTGATGCCCAATTCGGGTATAGGCCGGTTTGCTGACAAATCTTCGAATTGCAGGCCGTCGAATTCGTCGGGTGGATATTCGAACGCGTCCGGATCCGGCGGGGCGTCATCGAAGTAGTCGTCGAGTGCGGCGCGCTCGTCGGTGGTTGGGTAGGTGTCTTCGGGGTCGGGGGGAAGCAGATGTTCCTCGGCGGGGTCCGTCGGTGCGTCAGTGTCGTCGGGGGTTGGGATGTCGTCGAAGTCCACGCCGAGATGGGCCTGTAGGCGGTGGGTGAACGCATCGACGGTGTAGGTGATCAGCCGGGCGTAATCGCCGGGCGGGATCGGGTCGGCGTCGGCGCTGGCGTCGGCGAGGTGTTCGGCGGCGACGTTGAGCAGGTCGCGCGGTGTCCACTTTTGGGGATCGGCGGCGCTGATGGCGGCGACCAATCCGGGCCAGGCGGGATCTGAGGTGATGGTTTCGGCCAGGACAGATCCGAACACTGCGTCGACGTCGGCGATCCAGGCTGGGCGCAGCCGCGAGTGTGTGGTGGCCAGCGTGGCGGTCGGTGAGAGCGCGCCGGCGATGCGCCACCACAGTGCCGCTGCGGGTAGTTCGTCGGGAAGGGGGCCTTGGCGGGCGGCGGAGAGGATCATCTGGCGCAGGTCCGGTGTGGTGCGGGTGGCTTGGGCCAGGTGGGCGGCCAGCTGTGGCCAGTAGGCATCGGAGCGCAGGCGCGGGTCGATGGCGTCGATGACGTCGTTCCAGCGGGTGGTGTCGGCGCTGCGTCGTCCGATGCCGGCGGCGGCATGGCGTTGCAGTAGGGCTTGCACGGAGCGGGTCCGGACCGGGAATTGGCGTGCTCCGGTCAGTCGGGTGTCGGCTTCCTCGACACCGACGGCCGCGCGGAACACGGCGATTTCTGCGGTGAGCGCCCGGTTCACGGTGATCAGGGGTCGCGCCCAGGTTGGGGCGGTCGCGTTGGTCCAGCCCTGCGCGCGTTCGCGGATGGCGTCGGCGAGGGTGTCGACGAGTTGTTCGCGCCGGGCGAGGTAGTCGCCCCATTGGGGATCGCCGGCAAGGGCGGTCGGGATGGCGGGCAACCAGCGCAGCACCCCGACTCCGGAGGAGTGGGTTCCGGCTGGGTCGATGCGGTGATCGAGGACGGCGGCGGGGTCGGCGGCGTCGTCGACACTGCCGATGGCCAGGGCGTCGACCAGCAGCTGCTGGGGGTCTGCGCCGCTGAGGGCCAGCACGGCGAGATTGCGGCGCAGCACCGGCCAGGCTTCGCGCGTGCTCAACGTTGGGATCACCTCATCGGCGATGGCGTCGAGTCGGTCCCGGGCCCCGACGCCCAGCCGGTTCTCCGCCGCCGTGCCCAACGCGTCGTAGTACATGTCTGCGGCGGCCGCGAGTCGCGTGGCGGGGTCGGCGGCTTGGCGGGCGGCGGTCGTCGCCGAGACTTGGGCGCCGTCGCGGGCCAGCGTGCGGGTCAGGACGTCGACGGCGGTATCGGGGTGGGTGGCCTTCGGCGACAGCAGCCGGTGGGGGTCGCCCTCGGCGGTCGACAGGTAGAGGTGGTTTTCGTCGGTGGCCCGGGTCATTGCGACGTAGAGGGCCTGGCGGGTCAGCATGTCCGAGCCGACGATGTGGCAGGTGCCTTTGGTGTCGCGCCGGCCCGCGGTCAAGCCCTGGGCCGAATCGATGGTGGCCGCGTAGCCCAGCGTCACGTGCTCGGCGAGGTAGTCGGCGGGCAGGGTGACGATGCGCCCGGTGCGCAGATGGCGGGCTTTGAGGCTGCCATCGGTCATGACCTCGCTGATGGTGTAGCGGTAGCCGTTGCGAACGAAGTCGTTGCGCCCGATCGGGATCCACCGCGCGTTCTTTCGGGTGCGGATGGTGTCCCCGACGCTGGCAGTCAGCTGGTCGGCCAGCACCACGGTGGGGGCGCCCACGGCGGCGGGGTCGGCCGCGAGGCGGTCGGTGCGGGCGCGCGCGTTGAGCGCGTTGATCACGTCATTGGTGGGGGCCAGCAGGATGGAGTCTGCGCCGGCGGCCAGGTCGGTGCGCCACGCGTGGTAGGCCATGTCGGCGGCGGTGTCGTCGGTGCCGACATGGACGCGGTGATTGTCGATGTAGAAGCCGATCCCGGCCGGGTCGGCGTCGTGCAACGCCAGCCCGGCGGCAGCTTCGGCGGGAGACCGGAAGCGCACCACTTCGGACAAAGTGAGCGCGTCGGTGGCTTCGGCGATGTCGCGTAGCACGCCGCCGGCTGAGATCGACGACAGCTGACCGTCGTCACCGACGAGGCGCACACTGGCCCCTTTGCGTAGCGCGTCAGTGATCATCGCGTCCAGGCCGGCGGTGGCGGCCTTGCCGGCTTCGTCGACGACGATCAGCGTGTCGGGTCCGACCTTCTCGAACCACTTCGGTCGGCCGAGCGCCGCCTTGGTGGGGTCGGCCGACCACACGTACTTGTCGAGGGTGTCGGTGATCGCGCCGAGGTCCTCGCCGAGCAGCATCGCCGCGTCGGCGGTGGGGGCCAGGCCGATGACGTGACCGCCCGAGCTGCGCCAGGCGTGCGCAAGCGCGGCCATCGCGGTGGTCTTTCCGGTCCCAGCCGGGGCGAGCGCAAGCGCCACACGGCGTCCGCAGGTCGCCATCTCCGAGACCAGGGCGGCCTGGCCGGGGTTGAGCGTGCGGCCTCGGGCCGTCGAATCCGCCAGTGCCAGTTCGACATCGCCAGCGCTGGCCCGTCGACCGTCTTCGCGACCGACTGCGGCCAGGATGCGCCGCTCGGCGGCCAGCGTCGCCGCGCTGGTGTAGACCCCGACGCCGTGGCGGCTGTAGACACTGGCGCCATCGCGGCGACGCAACGCGCTTGGCTCACCCAGGTCGGTATCGCCGACGCGCGCGTGCGGCACCGAAAACGCATCGCCGAGTGCGGTATCGGTGAGGCGCTCGACGAGTGCGCCATCGTGCGCCAGACCGTGCGCGCGGACCATGCGTAGGGCTTCGGCGCGTACGTGGTGACGCTGCCATGTCGAGCGCGTCTCGCTGACCGTGGCGACTATCTCGCCAGCACGCGCCACGACCCAATCTGCATCGATCACCTGTGAACTTCGGGTGCGGCCGGTGCTGGCCAAGGTGTCGGCCAACATCTGATGCAAACCCTGGCGGCCTAGTACCTCCACCGCCTGCGTGCGCCATGTGTGGCGCTGCTCAGCCAGTGAGCGCGGCTCGTGTTTCGCCTCACGCGATTCCAGCGTCGCCTGCTGCGCCAGGGCGATGATTTCGACGTTGGTCGGCTCGCGCCCGTGGGCGGTCTGGAACTGCTTGGCGAGCTCGGCGGTGCGCGCCTCGATCGCCGCGCGTCGGCTCGACCACCGCGACATCAGTTCGGCCGACATTCCGTCGATCTCGCGCACCGGTCGCTTACCGCGTCCGCGGATCTGCTCGACGAACCGCACACCGAGGCTGGCGATCATGTGGGCTTCCAGGCGGGTGTTGTACAACTCCGAGGCAGCCACGGTGACGCGGTGCAGCGGTTGACCGTCGAGCGCCAGCCAGCGGCGCACGCCATTGGCGTCGATGTGAGACACCTTGTTGGACACCGCGACATGGGTGTGCAGGTCGGGGTCCCCGGCGCGAGAGTCACGGTGGGTGAAGGCCGCGGCGATGAGTCCTTCGGTGTCGACCTGGGCCACGCCGTTGGCGCCGGTGCGGGTGAATGCTGCGGAGTCCTGCAGCCACTCCAGCACGTCGGCCACCGCGGCGTCGTGGGCGGCCTCGATCTGTTGGGCCACCGACAGGGGGGCGATCGCCCATAGCGCCGATACCGATTTCACCGGTGAGAACGTCAGGTCATATCCGGCGACGGCGGTGGTACGGGCCCGGGTGTTTCGCGCGATGAATCCCGAGAGCTCCCGATCGTCGGCGGGAGGGCGGCCGAACTGTTCGCTGAACAGATTTACGGCCACACGGGTGCGGATCTGAGCGCGAACGTCGGCGGCAATATTGGCGTTCCAGTGCGCGCCGACTTCGGCGTTGTGGTCGCGGTAGGCCACCGCCAGGCGGCGGGCGAACTCCGGCTCGCCGTCGCGGACGAGGAACTTGCGTCCGAGCTGGCTGGAGTTCAACGCCTGGCGGGGCGGTAACCCGCGTCCGGCCGCATAGCCCATGATGCGGTCGGCGTTGGGATGCAGCCCCTCGCCGTAGAGGGCGCGCATCTGTTCCTCGCTGACTCCGGAGCCAGTCTCGACGGTCCAAATCTGTTCGCGCGCTTGGGCGCTGACCTCGCACCGGCCGGTATCGGACAGCGCGGCCAGGCCGCGGCCGATCCACTGCCCGGGCGCCTCGCCCTTGGCGGAGTAGTAGTCGGCGAGTGTGGAGCGGCCTCGTTCGGTGCTATCGGCGGCGGCGACCTGCCGCACCAGGTACAGGTATCCGTCCCCGGCGGTCAGCTTGTGCAGCGTCATCACCATGACGCGCACCCGAGCGCGCGCATGGGCCGCACGCTACGAACCCGACCGCCGCCAAAGCCACGACCAAACCGGGGACTCTTAAATAAATCTCAGGAAGCAGCACCTCAATGCAAGAGGTGTGTGGTGTCTGGACGGGGCTCAGGGAGGCGAGATGTGAGGGGCGTCTTATGGGAGTTGGGGTGCGGGCGCTGTGGAAGGCGGAAGGGGTGGAGGCCGTCGGCGAATGGTGGTGGCAGGCAGAGGAAAAACTGGTGAGGGACGAATGTGGCTGTGGTTGTGGGCCGGCGCCCGTGTCGCGTCCTAAGGTGCGGGCATGGCTGGGAATACCTCGAAGATGGAAAGCACGGCGACGAGTGCGTGAAGCGTTGGCGCGGATCAATGAGACCCGCGCTCAACGGGAACGGGCCATCGTGGATGACGCTGCGACGTTCGTGGTCGCGGTGGGCAAGTCCACCGAAGTCGATGAGTGGGAGTCTGAGCGCCTGGCGGTGGTCAGCGAATATGTGCGAGCGGAGGCGAACAGGAGACGCGCCGACTGCAGAGCGGAAGCGGCTGTGGCCATCGCGCGGATGCAGCAGCGGGGCGAAACGTTGGCGACGATCGCAGAGTTGGCAGGGCTGAGCATCGACAAGATCCGCGCCATGCTGCGGTACGCGCCGAAGCCAGACAGGCACGCGACAAGCGCCGGTTCGGGTGCACCAGTACGCGATGCCGAACGCGGGCAAGTTTCAACCCGGCTCCACGCTGGCGGCAACGCGGCCCTGTGCGACGCAGCGGTGTAGCGAAGACAGCGTGGGACGTCAGAGCGGGAGATTCTCATAGGTCGTGTTGACGCCGGCAGGCACATCGTCCTATTTGGCCGGACCGATGTCGGCGCATCTGGAGCCCGCGGCAAGGCTCGCACCTCGACGAGTGCGACACGACAGCCACACTCCGATTCGGGCGCAGTGGACCGGTTCGGCGATGCGATCGAGCGTGCGTCGGTGCGGTGCTGGGTGATGGTTCATGAGGCGCCGGATTCCGTTCCCGGGCGGTGACTTCCGGCAGGGGTGAATCGCGCTGCAAGCCTTTCGCTATGTGTGTCGTCGGCGGTGTTGGCGCCGTGGTTGTCAGTCCCGCGATCTAGGGTCTGCGGTGATCAAAGGCGTGGGACAGACGGGTTGCTTAGCGCACGTCGGTATGCGGCGAGAGCGCCCTGTTTCGCGGTCACGTCGTCTGCGGCCCAAGGTCTTCGCTGCGATATCTGGACGGTCGCGATTGGAGCCGATGGCCGCGGTCGCGTCGATGTCACGAGCTTGGGGATGGGCTGTGTCTACGGCCGCACCGCTACGCGCTTGCGAATCGCGAGCAGACTCGTCGCGGCGGGGGTACTGCTCTGCACAACAGCGCAACCCAGTGCGCGTCAAAGTCGCCGCCCACGGTGTTGTGAGCATGTCGTCTCGCGTTCATACGGCGACAAACGTGAAACCGATGGCGAGGATGCGTCGCGGTGTGGCGGGCCCCGATGCGCCGAGTCGATGCTAAGGCAGTGCGGCGCGAACAATCAGTGCCGCTGCGGGCGGGCCAGACGCAGCGTCTGGGACGCGGCCGCAGTGGGCGGCGATGATTGGCAACAAGCCGACTCGCGTGGGTCTGGCCGTGGTGATTGCGCACACGGTTCGGTGATCCCCAGAGACCCTCAGTCGCGCGGCACCGGGCAACCGTCCGGATGGAGATGGACCGTGTCTGTGCGTCTATGTGCTCAGGCACTGCTACAGCGGAATGTCCCGTTGGTCGCGCGTGTCGTTTGACGGATCTGGTGTGGTTTGGTTGCATGCTTGTCGTGGCCGTCCGGCGGCCAATCCGGTCATGCTGCACCGCCCCCACAGTCAGCATCAAGCGGATCAAGGAGACTGTCGAGCTCCACCGTCGCGATGAGTTCTAGTTCTATCCAGTTCGTTCGTGAAGCGCTATGGGCGGTATGCGCTTTAGGAGGATCTGGCGTGGCTGGAACATTTTTGCATTCGGTGCGTACCCGCGGCATGTACACGGGCGAGTCCCTGCGGTGGCTGATGGGTCATGCCAGCATCAGCCGCAGCACTCCGATCCCGGATGCTGCGGACTCTGGTCAGACACGGTTGGAGGCAGCTGTCTTTCGCGCACTTACGTCCTGCGGCGAGTACACACCGAATCCCGCAGGTGTTGTCAGGACACGCATCGTCGCGGACGGAACCACTGTCGTGCACGTGGACCCGAGGAGCGCCGGCTTCCCCAACGAGTACGAGCTGACACAACTGATAGCGGATAAGCTCCTGCCCTGTGCAGATCCTGACGGCGGATTGCAAGGTCAGGCAGGAGTCCGTGTTGCGGGCGTCGATCGCGCCGATCTTGCCCTCACATTCGTCGACACGTCAGCTAGAGTGACCCTGCGCGCGGCGCCAAAATCTCGGTGGAACAACGCAATCGAGACGTACCGGGAAAGCCTCGAACTAGCGGCATGCAAGCCGCTGTGGGACACCCCCCAGCCGACCGAAGAAGAGCGCTACTTCCTGGAGGCCCCGCGGTGGGGAATGCGGCCAGGAGTCGACTGGCTAGCCTCCGGGCTGTTGCGCCGCATAGCGCTTTACCGGACCTTCTGTTTGGCGTTCCACGTCTCGGCGTGGACGTTGGGTAATACGTGGAAGATCGAAATCGACACCGACCCGGTTCACGGCGCCGTTCACGGCCGCTTTCTTGCGGCAATCACGGACCCGGTGTACGGCTTGCCCCTTCGGGTTACAGATGCAACCTGCATGTGTGACACTCCGACTTGGCCCCCTGGCTCGGCGCAGAGGAATTGTTGGTACCACCTTGGCGCCATGAACGGAATGCCTGGGGATCTGCAGTTGAGATTCCGTCAGAAAAATCCACCCGCGAGACTACTCGACCGATTGCTTGCCGCCGGGGCTGATCCGGCGCGGGTCGGTCGTGCTGTACCTCCATCATCGAGCTCGTCAACGGGCGGCGGAAACTGACCCTTTCGACGGGTGGTTTCCAGCGGTCACTGCAACAAAACTAGAGCGCTGACTGATTGGCTCTCGAGTCGTTCTGGATTGAGCTCGCCGGCATTGGCCACCAAAGCGTGAAGGCGACAGCCGCCGGCGGTTCAGTTTTGAGCCCGCAGTGGTTCGCGCCGTTCCTGGCCGACCGTGGCACGCGCAAGCCATCGCCACACACCATAAAGGCCTACCGCCAGGACTTCGACGCGGTCGCAGCGCTCATCGTCGGCGGGTAGATGTGCGCATTAGATTGCGGGCGCGAAGACAACCACACTCAGGTCCAGCCGCGGTACTCGACGCAGATGCACGCGTTGTCGCCGTAGGACATGTCGTGACACGGGCCATGGCCCTTCGCCGCTTCTTCTCGAGCCTTGCCATGATCAGCTGGGTCGAGATGCACATGCAGGTCGTGATGTTGCTTCGCGTGACCGCAGACCCTGCAGTACTCCGTTATCAACTCGGTCATCTGTCAACCTTTCTCCGGATAGCGCGGACGCTATAGGCGGTGCGAGGTCTTCGTCAGATCTGATGGCCCTCAAGTTGAGGGGCCATTGGTCCCGAGTGCTCATCGGCATGGTTTCGGACCACGACACAGCCCAACGGATGGCTGAAGCAGTGCCAGTTCTTGGAACGTTCAAAGAAACGGATGCCAGCATCGCCGCTATGGACTCACCGCGTTCGGGATTCCGCCGGGCCGCCGCGACGTCATGGGCGTTGACTGCCGTCGGCATCGCGGGGGTCGCTGGCGCGTCTGCGCTTGCTTACGCCGATACGGTCAAGCCACTGCCGAGTGCAGCGCCCACCGACGAAAGCGAGCAGACACCGACAGGCGCCGAGCCCAGTTCAGATGCTCCTGCGGTGCCCGTCGTCACGACATCAGACGCATCACCGCCGCCTCCTACGACCACCGCTCCTGCCCCGGAGGCCACGCTGGAGACAACGGTCGATCAGGCCCCGGTGCGCACGTATACGCCCGAGCCGAACTACGTCCCTGACACGACTGTCGCGCAAGCACCGGTCACCCACCAGACTTCGGTGCCGACGGCTACAGCTCCGCGTACCACACAGCGCCGGTCCCTCACACCAACGACGGTGATGGCACCGAACTTCTCTCCCCGCATCTCACGATCTCGCGGGTCATGATCGCCATTAAGCAGCCTGGCGCAACGTCCACGGACGCTACGAGCATCGAATGGCAGCGGTGGAGCATGAATATGCAGATCGTCGTCACCGATCCTGAATGCGTGTGCGTCGCCCGTCGTGAGGTCGATTCCGAACTCGACGCCATTGAAGCCGCCGCCTCGCGTTTTCGCCCGGATTCCGAAATCAACACTCTCGTAATGTCTTCCGGCCGTCCCACCAAGGTCAGTGCAGTGCTTTCTGACCTGCTCGAGGCAGCGCTCACCGCTGCCCGGCTCACTGATGGTGATGTCGATCCCACGGTCGGCGCCGCCTTGATCGCACTCGGATACGACCGCGACTATGCCGGCGAGGATCACGCCCTCCCGTTCGATGTGTCCATGACGATTCCGGCGTCGTGGTCGATGATCACGTTGCACAATCGCGTCGCCACCGTGCCGCGCGGGATCGTGGTCGACCTGGGAGCGATCGCCAAGGCAGTCGCGGCTGACCGCTGCGCTCGGCGCACTCAGTTGGCCACCGGCAGTGGAGTGCTCATCAATCTGGGCGGCGACATCGCGACGGCTGGGACGGCGCCCGATGGTGGCTGGCAGTTATTGGTCCAGGACGACGATGGCGACCCCGCAAGCTCGATAGGGCTGCCAGGCGACGCCGCGTTGGCCACGTCAAGCACGGTGCGGCGACGATGGCGTCGCGGTGACGATCTCGTCCATCACATTCTCAACCCACGAACAGGCCGATCGGCGGATCCGGTGTGGCGCACAGTCAGTGTCGCGGCGCAAACCTGTTTCGCCGCCAACACTGTCAGCACTGCCGCGATCGTTCGCGGGTGGCAAGCGCTGGAATGGATTGCAGCCCTGGGCATGCCCGCGCGACTCGTGGACAGCGACATGGTCGTGCACACCGTCGGTGGCTGGCCCATCGCAGAGCCTGCAGGGTGCCCATGACCAACGAGGCATTGTGGGCCGTCGGCCGGGGCTTTGGAATCACGGCGCTTGCCTTTCTTACGGTCTCGGTGGCACTGGGTGTCGCCACGCGGTCGGGTCGCTCGTTGCTCGGCTTGCCGCGGTTCGCCGTTGCCGATGTCCATCGCTTCGCTGCGCTGGCCGGAACCGTGCTTGTCGTAGCGCACATGACGCTGCTGTTCTTAGACCCCTATGCCCAACTACGATTCGTCGACTTCGTCGTGCCGTTCCTCGGTGCCTTCCGACCGTTGTGGCAGGGGTTGGGAACCTTCGCATTTGACATGGTCGTGGTCGTGGTCCTGACCAGTCTGTTGCGACATCGCCTCGGGGTGCGGGCGTTTCGCGCCATCCACTGGATCACCTACGCGCTGTGGCCGATCGCGATGGCACACGCCGTGGGCAACGGAACGGACGTCTACCACCTGTGGTTTCTGGCATTCGCGGGCTGTTGCGTGCTGATCGTGGCCACCGCTCTGGTATGGCGGTTGCGGACCAACTTCACCGAGTACGCCGACGCGCGTGTATCCGGGCGCGCATGACGACGACCCAGGATCGCGCTCCGCGGCCACCGCAGATGCCGCGGCTGTTAGCGGCCGCCGGACCGGCACTAGCCGCACACCATCATCAGTTCGGCGCAATGCCCGAAATCAGTGGCCCCGAGCTGATTTCCGCACTCGATGCCGCCCAGCTCTCCGGACGCGGCGGCGCTGGCTTTCCCGCGGGTCGCAAGATCGCCTCCGTCACCGGCGGTAAGCCCGCGGTCGTGGCGAACGGCGCCGAAGGCGAACCGCTGAGTAGCAAAGACGCCATCCTTCTGACCGAAGCGCCGCACCTAGTTCTCGATGGACTCGATCTGGCAGCCAGAGCGGTTGGGGCTGACGACATCTTCCTGTATCTGCCCGCACACGTCGTGGCCGCGGTGACTCGCGCACTCGATGAGCGACGGGCAGCCCGCCTCGACCGGCGCCAACCGACAGTGGTCGAGGCGCCCAACACGTTCGTCGCGGGGGAAGAATCCGCATTGATAAGGCGAATCGAAGGCGGCCCAGCCTTACCGCGCGACCGCACAATCGTTACCGCGATTTCCGGGGTGCGCGGACGGCCGACGTTGGTCAACAACGTTGAAACACTGGCCCATATCGCGTTGATCGCACGATTCGGACCGGGCTGGTTTCGTTCCGTCGGCGACCGGGACGACCCAGGCAGCATGCTGGTCACGCTCTCAGGCGCGGTAACCAAAAGCGGTGTCGTCGAGGTGCCGACCGGCACTCTGTTGGCCGGCCTCATCGAACGCAGCGGAGCCACCGACCCGAAGGTCGTGCGCGCGGTCCTAGCCGGCGGCTACCACGGCACGTGGATCTCCGCCAGCGCGTTCGACACCACCCCGGCGTCGGGAGTGGGCATCGTCCACGCCTTGGGGAGGGGCGAGTGTGGACTCTCCCGCACGGCGGCGATCGCCGACTACCTCGCCAACGAAAGCGCGCGCCAATGCGGCCCGTGCCGCATTGGTCTCCCGCGTTTGGCGCATCTGCTCGACAAACTCGCGCATGGCCGGGTGGACAACACCTGCATCAGGGAGATCCACCGAGTTGTCAATCTCGTCGAAGGCCGGGGAGCGTGCCGACACCCCGATGGCACCGCGCGCATGATCCGCAGCGCTCTCGAGGTTTTCTCCGATGACATCGAGCACCACCGGCACCGGCGTTGCGCTGCTGTCGATGATCATCTCGCCACAGAAGCGACGGCGACATGAATGCCACCGGCAGCCCGCGGTCGCGACTGCATATCGACTGGACGCGTTGCGATGGACGCGGCCTGTGCACCGAGCTTCTCCCCGAGGTCCTGCGCCGCGACCCCTGGGGCTACCCGCTCGTGCGCGACGGGTCACGCGAGCCAGCTATCCCGGCCAGGGTGCTCGCCAACGCTCGCGCGGCCATCAGGCGATGCCCCCGACTCGCCTTGTCTCTGATCACATCACCGAAACCCGATGAGCTACAAACAAAAACATCAGACCGCCACCGGAGATGACCCCTCCCGAGGCACAAACAAGAAATCGGCCAGCGGCGCGCGAATATGGCGTCAAGAAATCTGTTTGCGGGCGCTACACAGCTTCGCGTGGCACTCTCGCTACGTGTCCACACCGCACCCCGAGCCAGCGCTGTTGCTGGTGGAGGACGACCGCGCGCTGAGCGCGATGCTCGCCGAGCTTTTCGCCGAGCAGGGCTACCACGTCGACACCGCCTTCGACAGCCAGCAAGGCCTGCACCGAGGACTCAGCGGTTCATATGACGCGATGATTGTCGATCGCGGCCTGCCGGTCATGGATGGATCCGCGCTCATCGCCCTGCTCCGCTCGCGAGGGGTTGTCACACCGGCGCTCCTTCTCACCGCACGCGGCTCGGTGGCCGACCGGGTCGAAGGTCTCGACGCGGGCGCACAGGACTACCTCGTCAAACCCTTCGAGATCCCCGAACTGCTGGCACGGGTCAGGGCACTGCTGCGACGCACAGACAACGCCGCGGCGACAGTGTGTGCCGGGAGTTTGCGGTTGGACAAGGTAAAGCGGCGCGTGGCCGGCGCCACGCCGACAGGCGAGGACGTGGAGCTCTCCGAGCGCGAGGCTTCGCTCCTGGCGGTGTTGATGTCGGCGCCAAGGCAGGTGTTCAGCCGCGCACAGCTACTCGATTTGGTGTTCAACGGTGCGGAGACACCCGGTGCGGTGGACTCCTACGTGCACTACCTGCGACGAAAACTCGGCAAGAAGGTCGTCCGCACCATCCACCGGACGGGCTACCAGTTCGGTCTCGAGTGACGATGTTGCCGACTCCCCCTTCGGATCTCACCGTTGTGCGACGCGCCGGACGCATCGCGGCCATCCAGGCGTCATTGGCATTGGCGGCGGTGCTGCTCGTCGTCGGGGCGGTGGTGTTTGTCGTCGACGTGCGTGTGCAGGACCGGCAGATCAGCGGCCAGCTGCAGGGTGTGGCGGCAACTGCCGACGACGCCAATGACCCACCCCCGGGCATGGAACTGGCGCTGCGCGACAACACGGGCAAAGTGTCGACCAGCGACGGCGGGCAGCCCGGCGTCGCTTTGCTCTCTGGCCCAACGGGTTTAATCGATATCACAAGCAACGGTAGGCACCTGCGTGCTCTTGTGATGGATCGATCCGAAGGTAGAGTCGTCGCGCTTCTCGATCTGGCGCCTTACCATGCTGGGCGAAATCGGCTGCTGCTGGCTATCGGGTTCGCGGAGTTGGCGGGCATCGTGGCTTCAGTCGCCGTCGTAGTACTTTTCACCCGCCGCTCGGTGCGCCCACTGGCCCAGGCGCTTTCGCTTCAGCGCCGGTTTGTGGCTGACGCCTCCCACGAGCTGCGAGCACCACTGACCGTATTGCACACCCGAGCACAGATGTTGGCCCATCGGGCCGGTACCGCTGATCTGGAGGAAGTGCAGAAGGACGCCGAAGCGCTGGTGCGTGACACCCGGGTGCTGAACGATATTGTCGACGATCTGCTCGCCTCGGCGACGATGACAAAGGGAAAGTTGGACGGTGATCGCGTCGACTTGTCCGTGATAGTCCGAATGGTGCGGGACAGCATGGCGCCCTACGCAAAATCGTTGGGCGTCACGATGAGATATGACGAAGCGGCTGACAACTCAGCAGGATTCGAGGTCATCGCATCCGAAGCTGCGCTGCGGCGGGCGTTGACCTCATTGGTGGATAACGCTCTCAGCCACGAACACCGAGGCGGCACCGTCGAGTTGCGCGTGCGCCGGGTGGGCTCACACGTGAGCGCGGCGGTCAGCGACGACGGGACTGGCATTGACCCCGAGACTATGGCGACCTTGTTTACGCGGTTTTCGCACGGGACCGAACACGCCGCGCATCACGGCCGGAAGCCGTACGGCATCGGCCTGGCTCTGGTGCGCGAGATCGCACAAGCCCACGGCGGAGACATCGCGGTGGAATCAAAGCAGGGCGAGGGAACGACCTTCACGCTGACTCTGCCGGCGGCGCCGGGCGACTAGTCGCTCTGAGGGGCGCTCCGTCGTGACCACCACCTCCTCGGCGGTTCCTCAAGTCCCCGAGCCCAGGGTCTTTGTGCTCTGCTCACACCAGGGCGCCGTCAGCCATTGTGGAGCCATGAGCAGCCATTTCCCAGACGTTGAGACCATTCGGTCCGCGCTGTCTCTGGCACTCCGAGCTCCGTCGGTGCACAACACGCAGCCGTGGCGATGGCGGGTCGGCGAGCACAGCCTGCATCTGTACTCGAACCCAGACCTGCACCTGCCTCATACGGATCCGGATACCCGGGACATGATGATCAGCTGTGGCGCTGCGCTGAATCATTGCGTAGTCGCCTTCGCCGCGCTGGGGTGGCAATCGAAGGTCCATCGGTTCCCAAATCCTTCCGAGCCTGACCATCTGGCCGCGATCGAGCTTCATCGGTATCCGGCAAATGACATGGATATTGCTTTAGCGGCTTCGATCCCGCGCCGTCGCACCGACCGGCGGTTCTACAGTTCATGGCCCGTACCGGAGGGCGACATCGCCTTGATGGGTGCGCGCGCGGCACGTGCGGGCGTCATGCTTCGCCGTGTCGACGGGCTCGCCAACCTCAAGCGGCTCGCGGCCGACGCAGCATTTCGGCACTCGACCGATTCTGACTACCTGGCCGAATTGTCCACATGGAGTGGACGATACGGGTCCCTGGCCGGGGTGCCTGCGCGCAACACTCCTGCGCCTGATCCGTCGGCTCCAATTCCCGCCAGGGCATTCGCGGGCCCCGTGCTAGCGCAAGCGCCTGGCTTTAGCGCGACCGAGGACAATGCCGTCGTCATAGCGCTGGGCACGGTCGAGGATGACGACATGGCGCGGCTGCGCGCGGGCGAGGTAACCAGCTTGGTGCTTCTGACAGCGACGGCACTGGGCCTGTCGAGTTGCCTGATCACTGAGCCGTTGGAGATTGCTGAAACGCGGGCTGCCGTGCAATCCGACGTCTTCGGCAGCGACGGCTACCCACAAGTGTTGTTGCGCATCGGTTGGGCGCCAGTGAACACGGATCCACTGCCGTCAACCCCGCGACGCGCGCTGTCGGAAGTGGTTGCGCAACTGGATGGTTCACCGTTCGGCTAGATCCGTCTCGGCATCCAAGTCGACTTCGATGTTCAAAACCGAACCGTCAAGCTGTCGCGTGCATGGCCACCCAGCATCCGCAAGCACTTGAAGCATGAGGTGGTTTTCCCAAAGCACGTCGGCGACGAATCGATGAAAGCCGTTGGCCTTGGCGATTTGCCCCAGACGGCGCAGCAGCGCGGTCCCCACGCCGCGCAGATGCTCTGCGTGCTCGACTACCACCGCGACTTCGGCGTCGCCGGGTTCTCGACACGCCACGTAATTTGCTACGCCCAACAACTTTCCGGCACTGAAAGCGCCAAGCGAGTATTGGCCATTCCTGGGTTCGGCGATTGATCGCGCCCAGCCATCCAAGCCCGCCGGATGCATCGCGAAGAAGCGAAGGTAACGTTCCTCGTCTGTCATTGATTCGTAAAGGTGCACTACTTCATCGGTATCGGCTGGTTGCAGCTGACGAAGTGAAATCACTGACCCGTCAACGAGTTCCGCGGCACAAGCTTGGTCGAGACGGTGTCCGCTCATCAGCTTAATGCATCACAAGCACGGAGCAGTTACCGTGCGCGAGCAATGGATGACTGTGGGGTCCGATGATGTGTGCGACATTGCCCGCGTCTTCGCCGCCGACGACTGCGAGTTGCACCGATATATTCTCCTGGGTGGCGGCCAGGAACCCGGTCATGCTGTCTCGTGTGGCGACAGGGTAGACGCGCACGTCTGGGTAATGCTTCTTCCACTTTTCGATTCGCCGGTCCAGTTCATCGTGCGGCATCTCGCCAAAGTCTTCTCGCCAGGCTCCGACCGCAAGGACGGGTGCATTCCGCAGTCGCGCCTCTTCCATTGCCTGTTCGATCACCGATTCGTTGTCTGCATGATCCTCGACTACAACGACGATCCAATCGGGTTCCGAAGCTGGCGGTTGGTGCGGTGACCGAATGATTGCCACTGGGCAATATGCCTTTTCGGCCAGACTCGCTGCTGTGGACCCCAATATCTCTTTGGCCACAGTGCCGATTCCAACTGAGCCGACACACACCATGGACGCGTCGCGCGACTCATTTATCAGCGCGGTGTCGGGTGATCCCCATATGACGTCGGTTTCAATCTTGACTGGCTTCCCAGTGGCCTCGACGACGGCACTCGCAGCGCGTAGCGACGACTCCGCGTACTGAACTTCGAGCCGGAAATCGGTTGCGGGCGTGTCAGGATGACCTTCGATGTGGGTGACGTGGACTATTCGTAGCGGAACGTCGCGGCTTATGGCCTCGTCGATGGCCCACTTGGCCGCATTGATCGCAGCGTAAGACCCGTCGACCCCGACTACGACCGGCGCAGAATTCGTCCACATGATCCAGCTCCCTCATCTCGATGCGCGATACGCCGCGCCCTTCATACCCAACGCTATTGGCTCAGGCAGCAGCAGAACCCGGGCCATAAGTCCCTGGTGCCACGCCGAAGGTCCATCACGGTCGGATCTGCGCCTTTGTGTAGTGGTCCCAGTGACATCCGTCCACGGACTGAGGGTCGTTGGGCCCTGGGGGCCGTCGCCGGCAGCGCGCACGATCAACGGGTGGTCCCGCGAAAGCGGAACTCATGACCGAGGAGACGTCATGGAAACCTTCACGATCGGCCTGCGCAGCCCTTGGTGGATTCGGGCCCTTGGTCGCAACAATCCGTTGGTGCGCCGCAGTGATCGCATAGAGGCCATGGCTGTCGCTATTGCCGTCATCGTCACCGTTTTCGCGATACCGATCGCGGGCGCCATCGGAACGTCCGTTCACGATGAACGCGCGGGGAGTTACGCCGCGGAAGCGCAGACACGGCATCAGCTGATCGCCACCGCGACCGAGAAGGGCCGAGTGGTCGTGCATTCGAGAAGCATCGATTTCAGTGCCGAAGCCGTATGGAGTGACGCGGGAAGAATCCATCGTGGCGTTGTCCGATGGTCTGAACCCGTGAACATCGGTGACAAACAGAGCATTTGGGTGAACAACGACGGTGAAAACGTTGCCCAGCCGTCGCCTCGCAGTCGAGCGGATGGTGATGCGATCGGCGTTGGGTTGCTCATTTGGCTGGGAGTAGCTGAAACTTCGGCGGCGATGCTGTACCTAGTCCGCCGTCGGCTCAACCGCTCGCGATATGCCCAGTGGGATCGCGAGATCAACGCCTCCCGTCACAACGACGGCTGGAGGAATCACCAATCATGACACCGACTGGACACACGTTGCCGGCCCAACCGGCCACACAACGTCAGGAGATACCCATGCCCACAACCAATCACGGCATCATCGTCGGCGTTGATGGTTCGCCCGCCTCAAGGGTCGCCGTCGACTGGGCTGCCCGAGAAGCATCGTTACGGAACATTCCTCTGACACTCATCCATGTCATTCCATGGGCCACGTTGGGGATGTGGCCCGGGTTGCCCATGCCCGATGATCTCGAAGCGCAGTTTGAAAAGCAGGGCCGCGAGGTCCTGAGTAATGCAGTCCGAACGGTCGAGGACGCGACCAAGAGATCGGGTTCGATTCAGGTCGACACGGAGCTGGTGACTGCCGCCGTGGTGCCCACCCTTGTCGACTGGTCCAAAGGGGCCGCCATGATTGTTGTCGGCTGCCGCGGTCTTGGCGCAATCGGCCGGCGACTGCTCGGCTCGGTCAGTTCGAGTCTCATCCTTCATGCCCACTGCCCAGTCGCCGTCATCCATGACGAAGATCCGCTGATGCCAACGCCTGCGGTGGCACCCGTCGTGGTGGGTATAGATGGTTCACCGGCCTCCGAGTCGGCGACCGCACTCGCCTTCGATGAGGCGTCACGTCGCGGTGTCGAACTCGTCGCCGTCCACGCGTGGAGCGACTTCGCAGTCTCCGAATTGCCTGGCATCGAATGGTCAGATGTGCAAAAGCAGGCCGAAGAGACGCTGGCCGAGCGCTTGGCCGGATACCAAGAGCGCTACCCCGACGTCACAGTCCGGCGCGTGGTAGTCCTCGATCGACCGGCGCACCAGCTGCTCAAGCAATCCGAGTCTGCGCAACTGACGGTCGTTGGCAGCCACGGTCGTGGCGGATTCGCCGGGATGCTGCTCGGTTCCGTCAGTTCGGCGGTGGCCGAGTCGGCCCGGATGCCGGTGATCGTTACCCGTCCGTCCTGACGCTTACTGCTCAGGCGGACGGTGCGATTGGTCCAACTTGGAAATAAACACCGCCGCCTGCGTGCGTCGCTCCATCCCGAGCTTCGCCAAAAGGCGCGATACGTAGTTCTTCACGGTCTTCTCGGCAAGGAACATCCTGGCGGCTATCTGCTTGTTGGTCAGGCCCTCGCCCAGCAGATCCAGCAGAACGCGCTCCTGGTCGCTGAGCCCCGACAACGGATCGGAGTGCTCGGCTGCCCCGCGGAGCTTGGCCATCAATGCAGCTGCCGCCCTGTTGTCGAGCAGCGAACGGCCGGCGCCGACGTCCTTGATGGCCTGCGCAAGCTCCATGCCTTTAATGTCCTTGACGACGTAACCGCTCGCCCCCGCCAGAATCGCGTCGAGCATCGCCTCGTCGGACGTAAACGAGGTCAGCATCAGACAGCGCAAATCCGGCAATCGCGACAAGAGATCCCGGCATAGTTCGATGCCGTTCCCATCCGGCAACCTGACGTCGAGGACGGCTACATCAGGTTGAAGCGCAGGAATCCGCGCCAGCGCCTGGGCCACCGACCCGGCCTCACCTATGACCTCGAGTTCAGGGTCGGCACTGAGGAGATCGATGAGCCCCCGCCGCACTACCTCGTGGTCGTCGACGAGGAAGACTTTGACCACTCGAAGGCCCTTCGTCGGTGTTGCCGAGACGGTGGATGTACTGCTCACAATACGTTCTGCGGTTCGCAGATCAACACGGAACATTCGGCGTTTTGCAGCGCGGCCAGGCCCGGCGGCCCCACCAGCGCGGCGACTCCCTCGCGCCGCTCATGCCCCACGACGAGGAGCTGAATGGAGTGCGCGTTCTTGGCGAGAAAGTTCAGGGTGCTGCCGTTGACCGCGGCTGTGCGCACGTCGATATCTGGGTAGCGCTTTTTCCATTGCGCGAGGCGACGGTCGAGTTGCGCCCGCGCAAGACGATTGCCGTCGGCCACAGCGTTACCGTCATGAATATCGGTGAAGCGTGATCGCCACGCTGTCAATACCCGCAGGGGCGCGTTTCGGAGTCGTGCCTCCTCCAGCGCGCGCCGCAGCACACCGTCGCTGCCGGTTGTCGCGTCAACCTCAGCGACCACCCACTGGTGTTGTGCGCGAAGCGGATCATGTCCGCGCACGATCGCCACGGGACAGTGGGTAGACGACGCGACCGCAGCCGCGGTCGACCCGATCCTGCCTTGCGAGCAATGTTTGAGTCCTATCGCGCCGACGCACAGCAGCGCCGCCGATCGTGCGGCGGCGAGCAGTGCCCGCGTCGGGCGCTCCTGCAGGATCTCGACCTCGATCTTGACGGGCTTGTCGGTTGCTTCAACCGCTGTGAACGCATGTCGGACGGCTACTTCGGCCCTGGCAAGGTCGCGCGCCGCGGCCTGTGTATCGGTCTCCGCACACGTGGGATCGATCGCGTACACCAGCCGCAACGGGATGTCCCTGCTGACTGCTTCGTCGACGGCCCACAGGGCCGCATCGATTGCTGATCGCGAGCCGTCGATACCGACTACGACGGCCGGCGAGGGCGAGCTGTGGTCTTGCATGGTTCTGACGCTATCGACGTCGCCGCAGACCGCAGAGAGGCGAAAGTCCCTGGTGCGTCGTCATTGGTCCCGCGCGCGAATCTCGAACACCTCATCCACCGGGCGTCGCGGCGTCGGGGGAGGTACGTCCTCGATCGACGGGGCCCGACCGACGCGGATCAGAACCTGAGGGGTGATGTCTTGAGTGCTGTGACCGATCAACTCCGCGACGATTTGTCGACTCGCGGGTAGCTCGGTGATATGAGTCAGCGTGCATGTGGCGAGCCCGGCCATGGTGGCGTCGAGGAGTACGGCTGAAAGCAATTCACCGCAGCGAAGCACACTGTGCGGGGTGTCGTCGTATGTCGACAGCACCACGACTTTGGCGTGGTCTTCGTCGACTTCGGGTCTGCGTTCGCGGTGGTGGGTTACCGGAAACACCCTTCCGACGTCGACGCGGTCGCTCTCGGCCGCCGATACAAGCGAGCTCTCCGGAATACCTTGGGATAGCTCGAAAGGTGCTGTCCACCATTCGAGTTCAGCGTGATACGACGAATCGTACAGCCGAAGCGATTCAGTCAATTGGGACGCTTCGGCGAGTGCTGAGCGTAGTTCGTCAGGAATGGTGTCCATGCGAACGCGGTCCGAGTGGACGGTGTCGTGAAGCATCGACTGGAACGAGTCCCAGTCTGGCGGTGCGGCGAGCGGAAGTCGGTCCGTGCGGCGCTGCAGGATTGCAGCTGCACGTTGACGATGCCCGTCGGTCACGAGTGTCATCGGTGTGAAGTCGATCGACGCGACGTGATCATGGTTGTTGGGGTTGGGGAACCGGTCGACATTGGCGGTATAACCCACGCCTGCCATAGCTACTCGGAAGTGGTCGACCACAGCGCCGCAGGCCATCAACGCCTCTCGGCCGGAGGTGTCTGTGGCGCGAACGACCCGGCCCGGATCGGCGAAGAGGTGGATCGTATTGCCGTCGAGCACCCAGTGCCACGGTTGGCTGTTGTGTAACGACGGCGCACGGCACGCCAGTCGCACGGCATCTCTGATGACCCCGGTGTCGACCGTCGTCGTAGACATCGTGACCTCGCTCTCTGTCATCACCCACTCTCGGCGTCGCCAGCCTCGTGAAACCAGGGTCAATGGTCCCGAAGGCGGGGCCTTAGGACCCTTGGGGGTAATCATCGAGGTCAGGAAGCTTGTGGCATGACTGCGATGTCGTCGGCCTCGAGCGCCCCGGCGCAACCGCGCACCTGCTTGGGAGGCCTCAACGCTCAGGTGCGGGAGACCCATACGGGAATCGTGTTCCTCGTCGGCGACAAGGCCTACAAGGCAAAGAAGCCTCTTCGCACCGACTTCCTCGACTTCAGCACGCCGGAGTTGCGCGAGCGGGCATGTGCGAATGAGGTGGCGCTCAATCGGCGCTTGGCACCTGACAGCTATCTGGGAGTCGCACACTTCAGCGGTCTTGAAGGTGATCAGGCTGAACCAGTCATCGTCATGCGCCGTTATCCCGACGAGGCCCGCCTCACCACGCTCGTCAAGAACAACGCGCCAGTCCATCATCACCTTTGCGTAATCGCGGAGATGATCGCGCGCTTCCACGAAAAGGCGGCCCGCGGGCCCGCGATCGACGCCGCGGGCACAAACCGCGCCATTTTGGCACGCTGGCAACAAAATTCAGTTGGACTGCGGCGATATTCGGACTCGATCCTCCCGGCGCGCTCAATCGCCGAAGCGGCAAGGTTGGCGAGTCAGTTCATTTCTGGCCGCGCCCCACTGTTTGCGCAACGCATCACCGATCACCGGATCATTGACGGACACGCGGATCTGTTGGCGGACGATATCTTCTGCATGCCGGATGGCCCGGCGCTGCTCGACTGCCTGGAGTTCGACGATCGCCTGCGCTATGTCGACGGCATTGACGATGCAGCCTTCCTTGCCATGGATTTGGAGTTCCTGGGCCGAAAGGACCTCGGCGACTATTTCCTGGACGAATACGCGCGGCGCGCAGATGATCCCGCGCCAAAGGCACTACGAGATTTCTACATTGCATACCGCGCGTTGGTGCGCGCGAAGGTGGGCTGCATCCGCATCGATCAAGGTCATCCGGAAGCATGTATCGAGGCGCGCCGACACGTCGACATTGCGTTGGAGCACCTACGGGCCGGCGCCGTACGACTCATCCTCGTCGGAGGTGGGCCCGGTACCGGCAAGACGACCCTGTCACGAGCGCTGGCGCAACAAGTTGATGCAGAGGTGATCTCAACCGACGATGTCCGTCGAGAGATGGAGCAGCAAGGCGTTGTCAGGGGAACGGCAGGCGAACTCAATACGGGTTTGTATGCGCCAGAGAATGTTTCGCGGGTCTACGGGGAGGTGCTGCGGCGCGCGCGCCCATTACTCGGCTACGGGAGACCGGTAATCCTTGACGGGACGTGGCGCGATCCGCTTCAGCGTGAACGTGCGCGTCAGCTTGCAACCGAAACAGCGGCGGCGATAACTGAATTCATGTGTGAGGTGCCTGACGCTACGGCCTCTGAGCGGATTCGGCGGCGAACGGGATCAACGTCAGACGCGACGCCGGCGATAGCGGCGGCGCTGACACAGCGTAATGGTGAGTCGTTCGGTCATCGAATCGACACCAGCCGGCCACTAGCGGACTCGGTCGAAGAGGCGCAGAAGCTGTGTTGCCCCGCGACTTAGGAAACGGCAGCCGAACCGCCGAGTCAACGAACCCCGTTGTCGTCGGAGTCGACGGCAGCCGCACCGCTCTGCGAGCGGCGCGATGGGCGGCAGCGGTCGCGATGAGGCTGGAGGCACCCCTGTTGGTCGTGCATGCCAGGCCGTCGTTCGGGCACAACCTCTCCGATGCCGCCGCGGACCTTCGGGCGATAGAGATGGAGGTGGAGCGCGAGTCTGCCACCGCGATACTTCACTCTGCCAAGCGGGCTGCCGAATCTGAATCTGCCGATCTCCGCATCACTGCGACTGACATCGATCGTCCCGCTGACGAGGCATTGACGGAACTAAGCCAAACCGCGCGCCTCATCGTTCTCGGCTGCGATGAGGTCCTGCTCGGCACGGCAATGTTGGTTGGGTCGACGACCACTGCGGTCGCTACACATTCGACGTGTCCGGTGGTCGCTTTTCGTGGCGAGACGACGACCCCGACGATGCAGCCCATCCTGGTCGGCATCGACCACGGCCATGACAGCCAGGTTGCGCTCACAGCTGCTTTCGAGTTGGCGCATCGACTCGGCGTCGGTGTGATCGCTGTTCACACGTGGTTGAGACGACGGCCGGCAGGTGAAGTCACCCTACCGTTCATGATCGATTGGGAAGAACTAGAACACGCTGAGCGGCTGCATCTTTCGGAAACGTTGACCCCATTGATCGGCCTCTACCCCGGCGTAGAGGTGACGGAGGTGGTTGATCTCGACAAGCCCAGCCGGGCCCTCCTGCGCCGCGCCAAGGACGCGCAATTGGTTGTGGTCGGAAGCCGGGGGAGGGGCCTATTAGCCAGTGCCTTCTTGGGATCCACAGGGTTGAATCTGTTACACCACTGCGCGATTCCGGTCATGATTTGCCGCTCGACACACTCAGATACGCACTACGAAAAGGAAAATCGTCATGAATGAATCGACCACCGCTTTCGGCATTGCCGACTCGACACTGGGTGACGCGCGATCATGAGTGAGCAACTTTCCACCCTAGATGCCGGTTTCCTTGAAGCCGAGGACTCTGATCGGCACGTCAGCCTTGCGGTAGGCGGTATTTCGATCATTGAAGGGCCGCTACCCGACTACGACTCACTGGTGGTCGCGATCGCCGAACGGGTGCTCAAGGTTCCCAGGTTCAGGCAGGTGCTCCGTACACACGTTCTCGATTTGGGGCCACCGCAATGGGTAGACGATCCGCATCTCGATGTATCGCACCACATACATCGGGGTGCGCTGCCGCACCCAGGCGACGACGCGGCGTTGTTCAGGTTCGCGGCGGATGTCATGGAGCGGCGGCTGGATCGTGAACGGCCCCTTTGGGAATGCTGGATCATCGAGGGGCTGGCCGACGGCCGGTGGGCGATGTTGATGAAGATCCATCACTGTATCGCTGACGGCATTGCGACAATGCACCTGATGTCCGGGCTCAGCGACGACGGTGAGGGCGAGACGTTCGCGGCCGAGATCCGTGCCGCGAACGAGCCGTCGGGCAGGCCGATCTCATTGCCGTCGGTCAGCCTGAATCCTCTGAATTGGGCTGGCGGAATGTGGCGTCTGGCGACCAACGCAACCAACGCAGCCGCTCTCGTGGTCGAGGGCGCCATGGAGCTCGCGACGGGATTGATTCGTCCGGCGGCGTCGTCGTCGCTGGCAGGGCCCGTGACGACCATGCGGCGCTACAGCGCAGCGCGGGTCAGCCTCGCTGATGTGACGGTGATTCGACACAAATTCGATGTCACCCTCAACGATGTGGCGTTGGCCGCGATCACCGACAGCTATCGGGCGGCTTTACTGCGCAGAGGCGAGCGACCCGGCCGCAATTCCCTTCGCACCTTGGTCCCGGTATCGATGCGCTCCAACGACGCAGCGGATGCCGCCGACAACCGGGTGTCGATCATGCTGCCCTTCCTCCCCGTCGAGAAGGAAGATCCAGCTGAGCAACTCCAGGCGGTACACCGCCGACTGACCAGGACCAAGGCCAGCGGTCAGCGACAGGCCGGCGGCGTTTTCGTCGCTGCGGTGAACCTCATACCCTTCCCGCTGACAGCCTGGGCGGTCCGCGCGTTGACCCGCCTGCCGCAGCGCGGCGTCGTGGCTCTGGCAACCAATGTCCCGGGCCCCAAACGTCGGTTGCGAGTCATGGGCAGGGCGGTGTTGCGCGTTTTGCCGATTCCGCCGATCGCGCTTCAGTTACGAACGGGCATAGCGATTGTCAGCTATGCCGATGAACTCGTGTTCGGTATCACGGCTGACTATGACGCGGCACCCGATGTGGACGAGCTGGCTCGGGGCATTGAGCAGGGGGTTGCGGGGCTACGAGCATTGGCGGAATCGTCCGGGTAGCTCCTGGCACCCTCCGTGTGGAATTGGAGGGCCAACGCGGTGGAGTGCGGATGCGCCCCTTGCCAGTTCGGGCCAAACCCAGGCAGCGACAATTTCATCGAGCGCCTGCCATTTGGGCCAATCGGTGAACTACATTGCAGTTCCTCGCGGACAACCTCAAACGCATCCCAACTCGTTGTCATCGGTGGCTCTGAAGCCAATCAGATCGCGGGAATCATTGGGCCGCAGGGACATCCCATGTATCGACACAGCGGGTCCTCGGTTGTCGTGGTTCGCCGTTGCTAAGCCGTGAACCGACCCTTGTTGATCATCGCGAGCGCGGCTTGGAGATGTTTATCGGCCTGTTCGAGGTCGGCATCGAACTCGCCAGCATAGTTGTTCAATGATCCACTGATTGCCGCAAGGCACATATGCGACGCCTCGTGGGCATCGTTTATTGCCGCGTCGATTTCGGCCGTCAAGTCGGGATTAGGCGTAGGCAAGTGAGCGCGCAGGTCGACGGCGCCGGCGTCGTGCATGTCCTGACAGGATTTCCGTAGCACGGCTTCGTCCTGATTCGCCAGCCCTTTCCGCGTGTCATCGACGGCACTCTGCAGCGCGTCGAAGTGTTCCTGGGCCACTGACCACCATTGCTGCATTGCAGCGTCCGCGGTAGTCGTTGGGGTCGAAGCAGTTTCGGGATGAGAACGGTGGGTGACAATAACACCGAGAACAGCCGCGAGAACGATGACGGCGCTGAAGCTGGCGACGACGATGGCCCACCATGCCCGCCCGGACAACGAACGCTCTTGGGTGGGAACGATCATGGCGTCACATATCACGCATAACTGCTGATTCTTTGGATTCCGGTGCCCATTGGGACATTTCGGCATTGTCGACCGCACCTACTCGCTGCGGACCACGATGACGGGAACCTTCGCCGACTGAGCGACGGCATTGCTGACCGAACCCAGGAGCATACCAGGGAATCCGCCGCGGCCGTGACTCCCGACCACGACCAGTTGTGCATGTTGGGATTCTTCGACCAACCAGCGGGCCGGCCGATCGCAGACGATGCGCCGCCGGACGACAACGTCCGGATACTGTTCTTGCCAGCCGGCCAACCGCTCACCGAGTATCTCGTGGCCCTCGTCTTCGTACTCATGCCAATCCATTCCCAAAATGGGGAAGACACCGACGTCACTCCAAGCGTGCAACGCCACCAATTCGACGTGCCGGCGCGACGCCTCGTCAAACGCCAGCGCGGTAGCAGCCTCTGATGCAGGCGATCCGTCGATGCCCAGCAGAACAGGCGAAGTCTGATCGGGTGCTTGCGCGTCGTCGGTATGGACAATTGCCACCGGGCACCGCGCATGGTGTACCACCCCGCTGCTGACGGAACCCAACACTGCGCGACCGAACGCCCCCAACCCGCGGCTGCCGACCACGACCATCTCCGCCCTCTTCGCAGCGCCGACTAACCCAGGAACCGCATAGTCGTGCAGCACCTCGCTACGAACGTCGGGTAGCTCGGATTCACCGAGAGTGGACAGCAACGTCTTGTGTGCCTGCTCGAGAACCTGGCGTGCGTTGTCCTCTTGCCACTCGTTGAACTCTGCCTGCAGCGAACGGACCGGCCAGCTGGTCACGACGGGCACCACGACATGCGCCAGCGCCACGGGTGAGTTGCGAAGTTGCGCCTCTAGAGCTGCCCAGCGGACGGCGGCGTCGGATTCTCCAGACCCATCGACGGCGACCAGAATTCCGTATTCCACGGTTTGCTTCGGCATTTCGTGCTCCTCTAGGCGAGATCTGTTGGCGCCGGTCACTTCTTAGGATTTCGGGCTGCAATATATGTGGTCAGCACGATCATCAGTGCGATGATCGTCGCGATCAGCACGGCAGCGGTTGGCCAATCCATGGTTTTGCCCTTCCAATCCGGCATCAACGGGTGCCATTGGTGCTTCGAGCCCGAAACTATGTGGTCAGGCCACGTTTTGGGCAGGGCCCTTAGTCCCTCGGTCGGATGTCAGTAGTCCCTCTCACAGAGCCTTTCGCCTCTGTTGGCGATGGCGCTGTCGCGACGACGATGGACTCATAGCGAGCGAACGGAGTGATCATGATGTTCTGGTATGACCACGACATGGGCTGGTGGGGCTATGCCGGAATGGGCATTGGAATGGTGCTGTTCTGGGCGCTGGCGATCGCCGGCATCGTTGCGTTGGTGATGTATGTGACCGGGGGCCGACAAAATCGCCAGCCTGAGTCTGCAGAGCAGATACTGGCGGAACGATTCGCGCGAGGTGAAATCAGCGAAACCGAATACCGGGATCGCGTGGCCACACTTCATAATCCTGCGCGGCAGTGAGGCGACATCCCGTCGCAGCACCGTCAGCTTGGGAGCCGTGAGGGCGACGCAGCTAATGGCAATAAACCCATGACCGAAGCCGAATTGGAGAAGCTGTTCCTCGCGCTCGCCTGAGAGGAGTCGAGATGGCTATCGCACTGTCCACGACACTGCACACGTCATTCGACGACGCTGTCCGGCGCACCCGTGAGGCGCTCGCGGAGCAAGGTTTCGGGGTGCTCACCGAAATCGACGTCAAGGCGACGTTGAAGGCCAAGCTGAATGAGGACATGGAGGATTACCTGATCCTCGGTGCGTGCAACCCGCCACTGGCGCATCGTGCAGTCAATATCGACCGCCAGATTGGGCTGCTGTTGCCGTGCAATGTCGTGGTCCGCTCCGATCCGAAGGCCGACGGCACTGTTCTCGTCGAGGCGATGGATCCCCAGGTGTTGGTCGACGTTACAGGCGAGGCCGAACTGCGCCCCGTCGCCGACGAGGTGGCGGCGAAACTGCGGACCGCCATCGATTCACTCGGGACGTCGATTTAGTGCTCAAAGGTGTTGTGCGGTGTGGCGTTGGACGTAATCCATGAGGTCGGCCAGCGTACGCAGCGATTGATAATCCGATTCGGGGATGTCGACGTGCAGCCGTTTGTGAATGCCGATCAGGACGTTCAGCCAGTCCATCGAATCGAGATCGACTTGATCTCGCAACAGCACGTCGTCTTCGATGTCGCCCGCCTCAACCTCGGGGGCGATAGTCGTCAAGACTGAAAGGATTTCGTCGCGAATGTCGTCTCGGGTCGTCATCTCGGCTGTCATTTCTCTAGAAGGTCGGGCTGCTGGAGCAACTCGTTGATCGCTGACAGGAACAGCGCACCACGGTGACCGTCGCTGGCTCGGTGGTCCGCTGCAAGCGAAGCCTGCATTGTGGTGGCGATACGGATTCCGCCGTCGACGGCACAAACCCGTTGCGCCGGTTTGCCAAACCCCACCAGCGCCACCTGCGGGGGATAGATCACGCCGAAAACCGTGTCGACGCCCTGGTCGCCGAGATTGGTGACCGTGATCGATGGGTCCGACATCTCTGAACTGCGAAGGGACCCGGCGCGGGCGCGCGCGACCAAATCGGTGAGATCACCCATCAGTTCGTCGAGATTCTTCTCCGGGACGTCGTGGATCGCCGGCGCGACAAGACCGCCGCCACGCAAGGAGATCGCCACACCGACATGAACCCCAGCCGCCGGTTCGAATCCTTCGCCACGCCAGAAACCGTTGAATTCGCTAAAGCGTTGAGTCGCAGCCGCGACGGCTTTCAATTGCAGCACGGCCGGCAGCACCCGCTCGGTGATCGACCGCTCCGCGTTGCGTTCGGCCAGCCAGCCCAGCGCCTTGTCCATGGGCATCTCGTCGGCCAGGTAGTAGTGCGGTATCTCGCGCTTGGACCGGCTCATCGCCGCGGCTATCGACTTGCGCATCTCGGTGGCTCGGTCCGCCGCGGTGCGCTTGGGCTCCCGCTTCTTCGCCGGTTCCTTCGCCGAAGCCGCGGCGTGTTCGACATCACTGATCGTGACCGCGCCCTGCGGCCCGGTGCCGGTGACCATTTCCACGTCGATGCCCAGCGACGTCGCGAGACGGCGCGCAGCAGGCGATATCCACCTGCGGTGGTGGGGCCCGAGTTTGGGGCCCGCGGCCGGAGCCGGCTGGTTCGTCGCCTCCCCTTTTGGCTCGACAGCCGCGGGTGTCTCGGATGGTCTGGGTTGTTTCTTGCGGGGTGGTTCTGCGCTCTCGCCCGGCGCCAGCAACGTCGCTAGAGCCGTTCCGACCTGTACGGTTTCGCCGATCGGCACGAGCAGCTCGTGGACGGTGCCCTCGTGCCAGCATTCGATCTCGACCGCGGCCTTGGTGGTCTCGACAACCGCGACCACCTGGCCCCGGGTTACCGGGTCACCCGGTTTGACCAGCCATTCGTCCAGCGTTCCCTCGTCCATGTCGGAGCCGAGGGCGGGCATCTTGAATTCGATCATGACTTCTCGCCCAACAGGTTTCGCACAGCTGAAACGATCTTGTCCGGCTGCGGCAATGCCGCCTGTTCGAGGTGTTTGGCATACGGCATCGGTACCTCAGCGCTACAGACGCGGGCAATCGGTGCGTCAAGTTCGAAAAACGCATTCTCGACGATTCGTGCGGCGATCTCGGCCGCGAGACTGCCTGTGCGCCAAGCCTCATCGATGACTACGGCGCGATGGGTCCTGCCAATCGATTCGATGATCGTGTCGGTGTCCAACGGCCGTAGCACGCGTAGATCGATGACTTCGGCGTCGATGCCCACCAGCGACAGCTCGTTGGCCGCGTCAAGTGCCTTCGGCAGACAGCCTCCATAGGTAATCAACGTGACATCGGAGCCGCTGCGGCGAACGGCAGCGTGCGAAATGTCCGTCGACGTCAGCGAATCAGCGTCGCTCGAGGTGTTGTACAGCTGGACGTGCTCAAAGACGATGACCGGATCGGGGTCGGCCAGCGCGGTGCTCAACATTCCGTACGCGTCCTCTACGGTTGCGGGTGCGACCACCTTGATGCCAGGAATATGGGCGTACCAGCACTCCAGGCTGTGTGAGTGTTGAGCAGCGAGTTGTCGCCCGGCGCCGGTGGCCATTCGCACGACCAGTGGGACGGAGAACTGACCACCCGACATATGCCGCAGTGCCGCAGCGGTATTGACGATCTGGTCGAGTGCAAGCAGGCTGAAGTTCACCGTCATGACTTCGACGATGGGACGCAGGCCGCCCAGCGCAGCGCCAATGCCAACACCGACGAAGCCCAGCTCCGACAGCGGGGTGTCGCGCACCCGCTCTGGGCCGAACTCCTCCAGCAGTCCCTTGGATGCCGCATACGTTCCGCCATAGCGGCCGACGTCCTCGCCCATGAGGACAACTCGCGGGTCATCTCGAAGCGCGTCGCGCATGGCATCGTGAACAGCGGTACGGTAGCTCGTCTTCATCGGGCATCTCCTGATACGGGCGTGAGCACGTCGCGTTCGAGATCCTCAACGCTTTCCCAGGTTCCAGCCTCGGCGAAGGCGACTGCATCGCTCAGTTCCTGGTCGGCCGACGACTCAATCGACGCGATGTCGGCTTCGGTGAGAAGCCCGTCGTTCAGACATTGTTCGCTGAACAGTCGGATCGGGTCGCGTTTGCGCCACTCTTCCACTTCGACCTTTTCGCGATACAACTCCGGGTCGAACATCGAATGTGCGCGGAAGCGGTAGGTGCGGAACTCGATGAAAAATGGTCCGCCGCTGGTTCGGACATGCTCGGCAGCCTGCTTGGCAGCGTCGTGACACGCAACCACGTCCATCCCGTCCACCGCGAGGGTCGGCACCTTGTACGCCGCCGCCTTGACGGTCAGGTCGGTCTGCGATTGAGCGCGCTCCAGCGCGGTACCCATTGCGTACAGGTTGTTCTCACAGCAGAACAGCACCGGCAGTTGCCACAGCGCAGCCATATTCAACGATTCGTGGAAGGCACCTTCGGCTACGGCACCGTCGCCGAAATAGCATGCCGTGACCCGGTTTCGGTGCTGCATCGCGTCGGCCAGCCCCAAACCGACCGCGAGCGGCAAGCCACCGGCAACAATTGCATTGCCGCCGTAAAACCGGGTCGTTGCGTCGAACAAGTGCATCGACCCGCCCCTGCCACGCGAGCAGCCTTCTTGCTTACCGAACATCTCCGCCATGATCGACGTCATGGGTATACCGCGCAGCAGCGCATGCGCGTGCTCGCGGTAAGTGGCCACCACCGCGTCGCCCGGAGTAAGCGCACGTAACGACCCGGCAGCCACCGCCTCCTCGCCGACATACAGATGCAGGAAGCCACGAATCTTGGCCTCCCCGTACAGTTCTGCACATTTTTCTTCCATGTGCCGCACGCGGACCATGTCCGACAGCAGCGCATAAGCGAGGTCATGGTCAATCATGACGGAACCGCCTCTACGCCGCGGTCGCCCGTCGTCTCCACGGTCGAGATGTCACCCTCGGGCAGACCGAGCTCACGCGCCTTCAACAGGCGCCGCATGATCTTCCCGCTGCGCGTGTGCGGCAACGACTCAACCAACTCAATCTCTTTCGGGGCGACGGCCGCACCCAACCGCTTCCGCGCGTGGCCGAGCAGCTCTAAACGCAGATCGTCGTCGGGTGTGAATCCGTCCTTGAGCGTGACGAACGCCTTCACCAGCTCGCCGACGGTAGGGTCGGGCTTGCCGATCACCGCCGCTTCGGCCACCGCCGGGTGATCGGTGAGCGCGTTTTCCACTTCGAACGGTCCGATGAGATGCCCAGCCGACTTGATCACGTCGTCGGCGCGGCCGACGAACCAGAAGTAGCCGTCCGAGTCGCGCTTGACCAGGTCGCCCGTCAGGTAAAGACCGTTGGCGAACGACCTGCGATAGCGCTCTTCTTGATGCAGATACTCCCGGAACATCGAGGGCCAGCCTGGCTTGAGCGCCAATTCTCCCTCGACATCCGGCTCATCGATCACCGAAACGGTGCCATCGTCACGCCGGTGCACCACGTACGCGTCGACGCCCGGCAGCGGCCGCCCCATCGAGCCCGGTTTGATGTCGAACGCCGGCGTGTTCGCGACCATGATGCCGCCAGTTTCGGTCTGCCACCAATTGTCGTGAATCGGCAAGCCCAGCACCCGCTTTCCCCACCACACCGCTTCAGCATTGAGCGGTTCGCCGACGCTGGCGATGAACCGCAGCCGCGGGAAACGGAACCGAGCCGCAAGCTCCGGGCCGGCCTTGATCAGCATGCGGATTGCGGTCGGCGCGGTATACCAGACGGATACTTCCTCGGTTTGCAGGATGCGGTACCACCGTTCGGCGTCAAACTCGGCTTCATCGACGATGGACGTTACACCGTGCAGCAGCGGCGAGATCACGCCATAGGACATCCCGGTGACCCAGCCCGGATCGGCTGTGCACCAGTAGATGTCGTCGGCGTGGAGGTCGAGCGCATACAAACCGGTGAGGTAGTGCATTTGCACGGCGCCGTGGACGTGAAGGGCGCCCTTCGGTGTCCCCGTGGTTCCGCTGGTGAAGTGAAGCAGCGCAGGGTCCTCGGCCGTGGTGGGTTCGATTGGCGCCGTCTCGTCGGCCCCGTCCATCCAGTGCCAGAAGTTCAACGTATCGCGGGAGTCGTCATTGTCCTTGTGATCATCGACGACGAAGATGTACCGAGCCGTCTTCAGCTGCTTGCGAATCTTGGCAATCTTCTTCTGGTAGAGCGTCGCCGTGGTGATGAGCACGTCGGCGTCGCCGAGGTTCATTCGCGTGGCGATCGGTTCCGGGCCGAAGGCCGAGAACAATGGAGATAGCACGCTGCCGTTGCGCAGTGTGCCCAGGATGCTGATGTACAACTCGGGTGATCGACCCATGAGGGTGAAGACCCGGTCGCCCTTGTTGATCCCCAGTGAGCGCAGCACATTGGTGAACCGCCTCGACAATCTCCCGAGTTCCGCGTAGCTGAGATCGCGGGTGGTCACCGCACCGTCCCGGCTCAGGGCTGACACGAATCTCAGTGCGGGGTGTGACCGCTTAGCCCCGTCGGCGTGCCGGTCGACGGCGGCGTACGCGATATTGCATACCCCAGGCCCCATGCCGATGCAGGGGTTGGGCGCAGTCGACCAATCGAATGTCGCGCGGGTTCTTTCGTAGTCAACGAGATTCGGTGCCACGCGCCACTCGTCGGCCGTCTTGTGGATCACCGTCATAGTGGGCTCCTAGTTGTTCGGCGGCGACAGGGTTCCGTCGCGCAGCGCGGGCCCGATGTTCGCCATGATCCGTTCCAGCAGCGCGTTGTACGCAGATCCGTCGTTCATGAGCTCGACTGGCCCGTGATGGAGGAGAAAGGCGTCGACACGCCGGTCGATCGGCCAGTCGGAGTAGGTCTGTTCGGTGAACTCCGAGCGGAGAAACCTCCATGCGACGATCTCGAGTTCCGCCTGGTCCAGCTCCTGACGGTAGGTCGGCGGCATGGTCGCCCCTTTCGGTCAACTGCGATGCCCTCATCGTTTTCCAGCTGGGGCGGGGTCGATAGAGACGAAAGTCACCTACCCGGCCGGCGGTCGTCCCGAGGAGGAGCGCAGCTGCCGTAAGGCCCTTGCTTTGTGGTCGCCTGGCCCTGCCTGAGTACTTCGCCGCGAGCAGGATCAAGACATGACCAATGACACTTTGGCGCCGGTTCGGGACGCCGTGCGCTCGTTCAACAAGCACGTACTCAACCCCGCGATGTTGCACTTCGCTGGACGCAAGCACTTCTACGCGGGGATCGTTCGACACATGGGGCGCCGATCCGGAACGGCTTACGCCACCCCGGCCGTCATCGACCGCGTGACAGATGGGTTCATCCTGCCGCTGCCGTACGGCACACGGGTCGATTGGTTGCGCAACGTGCTCGCTGCGGGCGAGGCGGCGGTGACGGTGGGCGGAGAAAGCTTCGATGTCGTCGAGCCCGAAATCATCGATGCGGCAGCCGCGCTGCCCCAGCTGTCGGAGCGGCGGCGCCGCGCCTTTGCCCGATTCCGCATTGACAACTTTCTCAAAGTGAGGTTGGCGAAATGACTTTCGGCGTCGTGCTCGGTGGTACGGAACGCTTCCGGACGCTTACAACCAAGCAGGGTCCGTTTCTGTCGGTGTATTTCGACGACTCGCGCCAACTGCGCGGATCCTCAAGGGCAGCTTGAGGCGATTTGGCGTGATTTGCGCAAGCAGCTCGAGGACACTGGCGCCGATGAGGACATGATCGCCATGGCACGGAAGGCCGACATCGGGCCCGGCGAGCGAACCCGACGCCCGGGCGTAAAACGCCCCGTTGACTTCTGCGGCATCCGAAGTGACTTGAGACCCTAGGACGCGTCGTCGAGAGGGTGTGCTGTGGGTAGTACGGCGGAAGCAGAAAGGAGGCTGTCGTGCTAACGGTGGAATCAGAAATGACGGTGGACGGCCTGACTGGCCGGGAGGTCACCGATTTCCTGTTGAACTGTGATGACGAGACCTACCACACATGGTGGCCGGGCACGCATCTCGAACTGCATGTGATCAAGCCAGGGCCCGCAGAAGATCATGTCGGCGACGTCGTGCTGATGGATGAATACATCGGATCCCGCCGCGTACGGCTGGTCGGTGAGGTGATCGAGGCGGTGCCGGGCGAAAAGGTCGTATGGCACTTCCGCCTCGGCGGACTGCGGATACCGGTTCTCCTGACCCTCGCGCTGAGGGCCCGCGAGAATGGTGTTCGGCTGCGCCACACCATCACCGCGGGATGGCCAGGCCGGGCGCGTGTGCTTGATCCACTGTGGCGGTTGTACTTCTCCAAGTCGTTCGCGGGCGCGATGGACAGGCATGTGCACACCGAATTCCCATTGATGCGCGACCTGTTGCATCGGGCAGCTGGCGGTGGAACGACCGCGCCTGCCTCAACCGAGACCTCGACCATTACGCCATTGTCATAACGAAAGGGAAAACAACATGAACCGCGAAGTGTGCAAATTCTTCTCCGGGTCGTTCGCCGCGCTCGCCTACGCCCACGCCGCATATGCGGTGGCTACCTCCAGCGGCATCATCGACGAGCCTGTGTTCCTCGGCAGGAGGTGGGGAGTCGGATACATGTGGACGGAAGCCGTTGTCTACTCCGCGGTCAGTGTGGCACTCGGATACATTGGCTGGGCCACGAAACCTCAAGAGCGGCTACAGAAGCCGGTGGTGCCCGCCACGGACGGACAAAGCCCGCAATATGTGGTGGCGGGTGAACAACCTGAGCCCGTATCCGGCTGACTGGTGTCGAATTCCCGAGGGTCAGCGCGGCTGCTGCTCGACCAGCTGCGTGACGAACGCAATCGCCGCGTCATTCTCGTATCGCACTGCTTGTTGAACGAGAACACCCGGTACGCGGGCGGAGCTACCCGTCCCGGGGCAGTGATCGAGATCGTCGATCAACTGATGGCTGCTGGCTATGGCATCCATCAGCTGCCGTGCCCCGAACGGCTGGCCTGGGGTGGCGTGCTCAAGCGCCACAGCCTGTGCCTCTACCATTCCAAGGGCAGTCCACTCTATGCGTTGCGGGGTGTTCTGTTGAGTGCCTTTGTCTGGTGGACCAGGGTCATCTACAGGCGTCTCGCACGGCAGGTCGCACGCGAAGTATCGGACTACGAACAGGCGGGTATCACGGTCGCGGGCATCGTCGGGATTGGTTCGTCGCCGTCGTGCGGGGTTATCACGACGCTTGACCTGCGTGCCTCCCTGGACGTGGTGGCGCCCTGTCCAGCGGCGGCTCTAACTCGCGATGTCATGAATGAGCAGGCGGTCTTGGGTTGCCGCCGCTCGGGTGAGGGTTTGTTCATCAAGGCGCTCGACCGGGAGCTGAAGCGTCGCCGACTTACAGTGCCGGCGCTCGAGCACGACCTCGCCGCCGAACTGCGCGGGCAGCGGCAGGCGGTTCTCGACGCGGGAACGCTCCGAACACTGGGAAAGCGCTCGTGACGACGCGGGCCAGAACCGTGGAGTATTTCGCGATCGCGTGGGACACGTGCCGAACGGCGCAGGAGGGGCAGGCGGGTGTTGCTCGCCGCCAGCAGGCGCGTCTACGCGACATCGTCACCTACGCACGCGCACACTCGCCGTACTACCGCATGCTCTATCGCAATGTGCCCCAGCCGTTTGCGGAGATACGGCAATTGCCGGTCGTCACCAAACCCGAACTGATGAGCCATTTCGATGACTGGGTGACTGACTCCAGGGTGACCAAGGCGGGCGTGGATGCTTTTCTTGCCGATCCACGCAACATCGGACGCGATTATCTCGAGCGCTACGTGGTCTGTACGACCTCTGGAGCGACCGGTACTCCGGCGATCCTGCTGCACGACCACGCCGCATTGGTCATCTACAACGTGTTGGGCTACATCCGTTCCTTACCAGTCGCGCTGCTGTCGCCACGACGCATGTGGGCGATGGTGCGCGGAAAGGCAAGACTGGCCGCAGTTTTCGTCACCGGAGGCCATTTCCTTGGCAACACCATGATGGCCCGACGTATCCGGAAGCTGCCCTGGCGTGCTAAATCCCAGCGCCTCTTCTCCGCCTTGGCGCCGCTAGTCGAACTCGTCGCAGACCTCAACGACTTTCAGCCCGTCGTGCTTGGCGGATATCCGAGCATTCTGGAAACGTTGGCCCATGAGCAGAATGCCGGCCGGCTACATATCCGTCCTGTGCTGATCAACGCCGCCGGGGAAACCCTCACACCTCAGAAGCGTCGGTTAATCGCCACGGCGTTTGGGTGTCGAGTCGGCAACTACTACGGATCTTCCGAAGCCGTTGGCCTAACCTTCGAATGCGCCGCACAGCGGCTGCACGTCAACAGCGACTGGTACATACTCGAGCCGGTGGACGAACATGACCGTCCCGTTGCACCTGGGCGGCTGTCCGACGGTGTGCTACTGACGAACTTGGTCAACAGGATTCAACCGATCATTCGCTACCAGATGGGGGATCGAGTTGCCATCGTCGCCGGGCCCTGTGCGTGTGGGACCCCATTCCCGCAGATCCACGTCGTCGGTCGTACGGACGACGTCCTGACGTTGGCCACACCACTTGGTGAGCCGATACGCATCCTGCCGCTGGCGATCGCCACGGTGGCTGAGGAGACCCAGGGCGTTGGGAGCTGCCAAATCATTCAGCGCACGCCAGCCAGTCTCACCGTTCGCCTCAGCGTCGAGAACGGCAGCGAAGAGCGGCCTGTGTGGGCTGCACTAAGCAAGCGGCTCACGGACTTTCTGTCAACACACGGAATAACCACGGTCACGATCGACAAGGCGGACGAACCGCCCGCGCCACATTCGCGCAGCGGAAAGTTTCGGCAGGTTTACACGGAGCCCACCGCACCACACCAGTGGGCCGACGGGCCATTAGAACCGACCCGCGAACTCGGCTCCTGACCTCGAGCGCATCGTCCCGGCCGATGTGTTAGTCGCGTCACGCCGTGCTACGTCGGAGTCTTCGAGGGAGGAAAGCGCGGAGATAGTCCACTGGCTGATTGCTCGGTGGTTGAGGTACCCAATC
The DNA here is from genome assembly GCF_043197955.1 of Mycobacterium sp. NPDC048908. Taxonomy (NCBI): domain Bacteria; kingdom Bacillati; phylum Actinomycetota; class Actinomycetes; order Mycobacteriales; family Mycobacteriaceae; genus Mycobacterium; species Mycobacterium sp. NPDC048908. The sequence goes on from NZ_JBICUE010000002.1 coordinate 801,990, forward strand.
CGATGACCGTTACCTCCATGAAGTCTGGTGGCAGCTCGCCGGGCGGTCCCGGCTCGATCGGTAGTAAGCATCAGATGACCATCGTTGTCAGCAAGTCGATCGACGTCACACTGGACTACTCTGGGGATATTCGGCCGTTTAGCCCGATTGCGATTTATCTTCGGTAAGCGTGAAGTAGTTCTCTTCCTCCTGTAGGAAGTGCAGGCGCAGGACTGCGTAGAGCCCATACAGGCACGCCAGCAGATCCTCTACCTGGTCCTGCTGTAATCCGTTGCTGGCCTTTGCAAGGGCGATGTGGGTGGCGATGCGATCCGACAGTCGCTGGATCTCAGCATGGGTGCGGCTCATCGTTGCCGTCGCTTCACCGCTGCCGAGCGGGCGGGCCAACGCGGGATAGAGCTGCGTTTCCTCGGCCTTTTCGTGCGGCAGGATCTGATCAGTCAGAAATGTGTTCGCGCGTGTCAACGCCTCCAGTGCGGCAGGGTCGGGGCCGTCGACCAGCCGATCGGCGGCATCGCGCAGCAGTGCGATGGTGTCGCGTAGTTCATCGTGTTCGGATGCGAAACGCCGCAACATGTCTTCGGTTTCGACGGGCAGCCGAATTTCGACGTCCGGATTGCCTTTCAACGCGCGTAGCGCGTTGAGTATCACGGCGACGTCGATGCCCTCCTGTAGCAATGCACCTGCGGCTGGTGGCAGCCAGCCCAGCGCCGCGATCACCATCGCGATCAACGACAACGTCATACCGATCGTCGCACTCTGCACGGCAATACGCCGCGACCATCGTGCGATGTCCATTGCGTCCGCAAGCCGGTCCAGGCGATCGGTGGTCAACACGATGTCGGCGGCTTCCGACGACGCCGTCGTGCCGCGCGCACCCATCGCGACACCGACCGTTGCCGCGGCCAGCGCGGGCGCGTCGTTGACTCCGTCACCGACCATCACGGTGGTCGCGCTATTGCGTTCCGTACGTACCGCCGCCACCTTGTCCGCGGGGCTTTGTTGGGCATACACCTCGTCCAGCCCGAGCACAGCGGCCACCTCGTGCGCAGGCTCGGCGCGGTCGCCGGTCAGCATCACGATCCGGTTCAGCCCTGCTGTTCGTAATCGGCGGATGGTGCGAGGAGCATGGCGGCGCAACGGGTCTCGAAGCAATATGGCACCGACTGGCTCATTGTCGATCGCTACCCACGCGATCGCGGCCGAGTCGAGGCTCGCTCGGTTCATCGCCGCACGGGCCCAGTCGGCGTCGATCTGAGGGGCGACGAACTTGCCGACCTGAACCCGGTGATCCTCGATCGAGGCGGTGACGCCCCGGCCCGCTTCCTCGCTGACGTCCGTCGGCAGGGACAACCCCAACCCCCGCGTGAGTGCCTCGGTGACAATCGCTTCAGCCAGCACATGTGGGGATATCTGGTCCACCGACGCGGCAAGCCGCAGTATTTCGGTCCCGTCATACCGTGGTGCGGCCAGGATCTCGACCACGATCGGACGTCCCATTGTGAGCGTGCCGGTCTTGTCCATCACGAGAGTCGTTGCGTGACCGAGGTTCTCCAACGCCCCGCCGCTGCGGATCACTACACCCTGACGCGACGCGCGGGACAACCCGGAAACGATCGCCACTGGAGCAGCCAGCAGTAGGGGACAGGGAGTGGCCACTACGAGTACCGCAACCGCTCGCACGGGGGAACCACTTGCCAGCCATGCGCCACCCGCGATCAGAAGCGCCAACGGCAAGAACCACGCGGCATAGCGGTCCGCCAGTCGGACGATCGGGGCGCTCTCCGCGCCCGCTTGCTCGGCCAGGCGCACGATGCCGGCATACGTGCTGTCTTCTGCGGTTGCCGTAGCGCGCAGCTCGAAAGCGTTGCCTGCGTTGACCACACCGCTGCGGACCGGCTCGCCGGTGGCGCGCTCCACCTGAAGCGGTTCGCCGGTGAGCACCGATTCGTCCAGCACCGCGACAGAATCGTCGATGCGCCCGTCGACGGGAACCACCTCGCCCGGACCGACGATCAGCAGATCGCCCACAGCGACCTGATCGAGAGGTATGACGCTTATGTCTTCACCGGCGCGCCGACGAGCGAATCGTGGCGCGTGCTCGAGCAGAGCGCGCAGGTCATGGCTGGCTCGGCGTTCGGCCGCCGCTTCGAGCGCGCGCCCACCCGCGAGCATCACCGCGATCAAGGCGCCTGCCAAGTACTCACCGACGAGCAGCGTCCCAACGAGAGACAGGACCGCGATGAGGTCCACTCCCGCCCGGCCGCGCCGCAGTGCCGTAAAAACCCACAGCACGGCGGGCGCCAGCGCCAGCAATGTGCCGGCTATCCAGCACCAGTCGGCCACCCCGTGCCATCCGGCGAGCCACGCGATCCCACCCGCTGCCAGTGCACCCACCGTGAGCGCGACCAGCGCTGGCTCGGCCATCGATCGCCAGTGAACCGGCTCAGACATTTCACTCCTCAGGTAGGTGATGGCAGGCGGCCGGGGTGACTGAACCGGGCCGCGCGGCGGTGGACGCGATGCTCGCGTCCACGTGTGCGGTGCGGCTGGCCTGCCACTCGCATCGGTTCGGCATAGAACACTGTCTTGGTCACCTCCACCAGCACCAGATAGGCAATTGTGAGACCCACCAGAGCAGCGAAGAATTCCCAGGGCAGCGGTGTGAAACCGAGCCCGCGGGATAGCGGTGACACCGTCAGTACGATGCCGACCGCGACGACCGCGAGGGTTGCCAGGGTCAGCACAATGCCGGGCCTGCTGCGAAGGAACGGCACCCGGCGCGTCCGGATCGCGAAAATGATCAGTGTCTGTGTAGCAAGCGATTCCACGAACCACCCGGTACGAAACTGGATGGGACCCGCGTGCAGGACGCCGAGCATCAGACCGAAGGTGAGAAAGTCGAACAGTGAACTGATCGGGCCGAAGGTCAGCATGAAGCGTCGAATGAAGGCGATGTTCCAATGCGATGGGGCGTGGAGCTGTTCATCGTCGACGCGGTCGGTCGGAATCGACAGCTGGGAGCTGTCGTACAGCAGGTTGTTCAGGAGAATCTGGCTGGGCAGCATCGGTAGGAAGGTGAGAACCGCTGACGCGGCCGCCGCGCTGAACATGTTGCCGAAGTTGCTTGAGGTGCCCATCAATACGTACTTGATGGTGTTGGCGAAGATGCGTCGTCCCTCGGCAACACCGGTCGCGAGCACACCCAGATCTTTCTCGAGCAGCACGACGTCGGCGGCATCCTTGGCGACATCTGTCGCGGTATCCACCGAGATTCCAACGTCTGCTGAGTGCAGTGCCAATGCATCGTTAACACCGTCGCCGAGAAAGCCGACCGATCGGCCGGTCCGACGCAGGGACGAGATCAACCGCGCCTTCTGCTCGGGTGAGATCCGGGCGAATATCGTCCGGTCACGTGCCGCGGCGTCGAGCTCCGCGTCGTCCATTCGCTCCAGCTCAGCGCCGGTCAGGGTTCCTTTCGAAGCCAAACCTATGTCGTTGCAGACCTTCTCGGCGACCGTAGGGTTGTCGCCAGTGGCGACCTTCACCTCGATACCCAGGGCGGCTAGCTGGGCAAGCGAATCGCGTGCTGCCTTCTTCGGGTTGTCAGCGAACACCAGGAAGCCGTCGAGTGTCAGCCCACATTCGTCGCTGGCCGTGAGTTCCGTCAGATCGGCTGCCGGCCTGCTGGCCACGGCGACGACGCGCCTGCCGTCGGCGAACAACGTTGCAAGCATGCGCCGAGCACCGCTGGGTAACGCGCTGCAGCGGGCCATCACTTGCTCGGGTGCGCCCTTGACAATCAGAGATCTGCCACCGGGTTGGTCGACGACCACGGAGGTGGCCCTGCGGGTGTGGTCGAACGGCAACATCGCGACCCGGGTAACACCCTCGATGCTCGGTCGACCCTCCCACAGTGCCGAGTCCATCTCATTGGCGCTCGTACCACCGGTCGCCGGGTCAACGTCGGTTGCCAGGAGGCCGCACCGGAGCACCGACTCCGAGTGGTGGCCGGCTGGGTCGATCGCGTCGATGAGCCTGATCTGTCCCTCAGTCAAAGTGCCGGTCTTGTCGGTGATCAAGATGTCGATATCGCCGAGATCCTCGATGCACACCAGCCGCTTCACCAGCACCTTTAGCCGCGCGAGCCGCCGTGAGCCCGCGGCCAGGCTGGCGCTCACGACCGCAGGAAGAAGCTGAGGGGTGATACCCACGGCGATGGCCAGGCCGAACAACGCGGAATCGATGACGGGCCTTCCCAACAGCAGGTTGATGGCGATGATGACGACCGTCAGGGTGAGGGCCACGCGCAGCAGCAGATACGAGAAGCGGCGAAGCCCTGCCTGAAACTCCGTCTCCGGTTGGCGCTCACCCAATCCGGCGGCGATACGGCCGAACTCGGCGTTGGCGCCGGTCGCGTAGACGACTGCGGTCGCTTCACCAGCGCTGACCACGGTGCCCATGAACGCCAAGTTGTCTGCGTCGGCAAGGGCAACATCACCCGGTGCCGGTTCGGCCGATTTCTCGCTGGCAGTCGACTCGCCGGTCAGAATGCTCTCGTTGCACTCGAGGCCGTTGACGTCGATCAGCCGAACATCGGCGGGTATCAGTTGGCCCAGTTCGAGTTGGATGACGTCGCCCGGCACCAGGGCGTTGACATCCACCTTGGTCGGGCGTCCGTCACGGCGCACAACCACGTTGTGGTGCACCCGTGAATGCAAGGCCGCGGTCGCACGTTCCGCGCGGTATTCGTTGACGAAGCTCAGTGCGACGCTGACCAACAAAATGATGCAGATGATGATGGCCTGCGTGCTATCGCCGAGGAAGAATGACAGCACCGCGGTCACCGCGAGCAGCCCGAGCACCGCGTTGTTGAGTTGGCGAAGTAGCACTGCCGCGGCGCTGACCCTATGGCTACGAAGGGAATTCGGACCGACGCGTGCGAACCGCGCATCAGCCTCAGCAGTCGAAAGCCCCTCCACCGTAGTGTTCAGCCAGCCCATCACATCGGCAAGCGGGGCGCCGGCGACGTGCTGTTGGTCCAGTGTCTTGTCGTCGAGGATCGTAGTCACGGTGAGTTACCGCGCCGATTCCAACAGCACGCGCCGTTCGGCGGCTGCGATAGTGCGCCGGGCTGCTCCGAGCGCGTCAGGGTTCACCGAGACCGACGTGATGCCCATCCGGACCAGATGCTCAGCGAACGCCGGATTGGTCGACGGCGCCTGCCCGCACAGCGATGACGTGATACCGAATTTCCGCGCGGTGCTGATTATCTGGCCAATCGCGTCGAGCACGGCGGGGTCGGACTCCTCGAACAGTTCGGCGCAGATGTCGGAATCGCGATCGACACCGAGCACCAGCTGCGTCAGGTCGTTGCTGCCGATGGAGACACCGTCGATACCCATGCCGATGTACTCCGGCAGCCAATGCACCACCGAGGGCACTTCGGCCATCACCCAGCGATGCAGTCCGCGTTGGCGGCCCAGCGGGCTCGCGTCGATCAACGACAGGCATTCCTCGAGTTCCCATCGGGTCCGCACAAACGGGATCATCACGTGCACGTTCGGTGATTGTTCGCGTACGCGGGCCAGGGCTTGCAATTCGAGGGCGAACAAGTCGGGTTCTTTGATGTATCGGTAGCAGCCGCGATAGCCGATCATGGGGTTGTGTTCGATCGGCTCGTATGCCTCGCCGCCCGCCAAACCGCGAAACTCGTTGGTGCGGAAGTCTGTTGCGCGGTAGATGACGGGGCGGGGAGCGAAGGCCGCACCGATCCGGCCGACCGTCGCGACCATGCCGTCAACGAGCTTGCTCTGCTCGCCGTGTGCGATCAGGTCACGAGGATGGCGCCCACCGAGCGCTTCGGTCAGCATGAATTCGGCGCGCAACAGGCCGACCCCATCCGGTCCCTGGGCGGCGACGGTTTCCGCGGTGTCTGCCATGGCCAGGTTCACGTAGACCTTGGTGCCCGTTACTTCCGGCGCCGGCTCAAAGGGTGTCTGTCGTTCTGTCACGGCCACCGTGGGCGTAGGTTCAACAACGCCCGCAAGGACGCGACCGTGAGTGCCATCGACAGTCACGGTCGTGCCGTCGTGCAAATCATCAGTGGCACTGCGTGTTCCAACGACACACGGGACGCCCAACTCGCGAGCCACGATTGCGGCATGGCAGGTCATCCCGCCGGTGTTGGTCACCAGCGCGGCGGCGCGGCGGATGGTGGGCAGCCAATCCGGGTTCGTCATCTGAGCGACGAGGATCTCGCCCTCCAGCAACCGGTTTCCCTCTTCGGGGCTCACCAGGACACGGACCTTGCCCGACGCCGTGCCGGGCGCGGCGGCGAGTCCGCGCGCCAGTACCGCGTGCTTGTCGGACGACGGAGCCGTGGTATGGCGCAGGGTCGTGATCGGCCGCGCCTGAACCAAGTATGTGTTGCCCTGCGAGATCGCCCATTCCGTATCCTGCGGGCACGCGTTGTGCTGCTCGGTCGCGATCGCCAGTTCGGCGATGCGTCGAATCTCGTCGTCATCGAGCACACGCGCGTCGGCCTGTGCGTCGTCGAGGTCGACGGACTCGTCGTGACCGCCGGCGCCGCGGACGATCTTGAACGCCTTGTGCCCCAACCGAACATCGAGGACTTCCAGGGTCTCTTTCGAAACGATGTAGGTGTCAGGCTCGACCTCTCCGGATACCACGACCTCGCCGAGGCCAAATGCGCCTTCAATGACTACCCGATCCTGCGCGCCGTTGCTCGGGTCGGCGGTGAACGCGACACCGGCTTTCTCGGAGTTGACCATCAGTTGGATCACGACTGCCATTGCGGGGTCGGCGGTGAAGTCGCGGCTGGCGCGGTAGGTGATGACTCGCGGGCTGAACAGCGACATCCAGCAGCGAAGCACCGCGTCCAAGAGCTCGTCATCGCCGCTGACGTTTGTGATCGTGGCGTTCATGCCGGCGAACGAGGCGTCCCGACCGTCCTCTCCGGTTGCCGACGACCGCACTGCGACCACGGCATCGGAGCCGAGTCCGTGATAGGTCGCGAGGATCAGGTCTCGCACGGTATCGGTGACCCCGGCCTTGTGAACAAGACCTTGCATCCTCTCGCACAGCTCGGTGAGACGTGTTGTGTCGGCGACGTTGTCAATCGCCTCGCGATGAAGTGCGCTGAGCTCCGCATCGACTCCGCCCGCCCGCATCGAATCGCGGTAGCTATCCCGTAGAAGTACGAAGCCGGGTGGAACGGGCAGCTTGGCGGCGACCATTTCGCCCATGTTCGCGCCCTTGCCGCCTGCTTCCTCGGCATCTGCGATTCGCAGCGTCGAGATGTCACGGATATACGCGTCGCTTCCCATGAGACCAGCCTTTTGCACGATGCTCACGCGGCGTAGCGTCCGAGGACCACAGCTGACCCGCTGAAGGTCACGAATGCCTAGGGCATTAAGTCCCTACCTTCGGACGTGGGACTTCTGTCCCTACCGTCGACCGCGCTCGCGTAGTCGGATCAACACTATGCAGCAGACGGCCGGAGCAACGATCGTCACCTTGACGATGAACCCTGCGCTCGACATCAGCACCAATGCCGATGTGGTACGCCCGACCGACAAGATCCGATGCGGGACTGCTCGCTACGACGCTGGTGGCGGAGGCATCAACGTGGCGAAGATCGCCCACGTATTGGGGGAGCCGGTGACGGCGGTGTACCCCACGGGTGGGCCGACCGGTGACGTGCTGACCGATCTCCTCGTCCAGGGCGGGGTGCCGATCAGACCCATCAAGATTGCGGCTTCGACGCGGGAAAGCTTCACAGTCAAGGAGATCAGTACCGGCGTGCAGTACCGGTTTGTCCTTCCGGGACCGAATGTCTCGTTTGTTGAACAACAGCAATGCCTTGGCGAGCTTCGACGCGCCGCGGCATCAGCCCGGTTTGTGGTGGCAAGCGGTAGCCTGCCGCCGGGGGTGCCGGTGAACTTCTATCAGCAGGTGGCGCTGATCTGTCGCGATCTTGGCGTTCGGCTGGTCCTGGACACCTCGGGCGGTGGGCTCAAGCACATCACATCGGGCGTCTATTTGCTCAAGGCGAGTGTGCGCGAACTACGCGAATGTGCCGGGCGTGAACTCGTAACCGAATCTGAACAACTGGACGCCGCTCACGAGATCATCGACTGCGGGCGAGCGCAGGTCGTAGTGGTGTCGCTCGGGTCCGATGGCGCCTTGCTTGCCACAGCACAGGAGAGCCTGCGGTTCCCGGCCATCCCGATGCGAGCAGTCAGCGGCGTCGGCGCGGGCGACGCGATGGTCGCGGCCATAACGGTGGGCTTGAGTCGCGACTGGTCGCTGCGCAACGCGATGCGTTTTGGAATCGCCGCGGGCGCGGCCATGCTGATGACGCCGGGAACGCAGCCGTGCACACGGGCCGATGCAGAACGCCTTTTCGAGGTTGCCGAAGCGCCTGTTGAGGTCGTCGGTGACCGTGCGGTCGAGGAGGCTTTGGTCAGATGACCACATCGGTCACGATTGACCCGCGCCTGCATGACGCCGTCATCTTCGACCTGGACGGTGTGGTCACCGACACCGCATCGATACACGCCGCGGCATGGGCCGCCATGTTCAACGACTTCCTCGAGCGCCGTCCTGCGCACGATGAGGAGAACCACTCACCGTTCACCGACGAGGACTACAGGCACTTCGTGGACGGCAAACCGCGCTATGACGGTGTGGCGGACTTCCTTGCGTCGCGGGGGATTTCGCTGCCGCTTGGTGGCCCGTTCGACCGCACCCAGGAAACGGTATGCGGTCTTGGCAACCGCAAGCAACAACTGTTCCTCGAGCGGATCGATGCCGGGGTGCCCGTGTTCGAGTCGACTGTCGCGCTGGTGCGCAGGCTGACCGAAGCCGGGGTTGCCACCGCCGTGTATTCGGCGAGCCGCAACTGCGAGCAGATCCTCAAAGCGGCCGGGCTGGCAGATCTTTTCGCCGTGCGCGTCGACGGCGTGGTCGCCGATGCTCTCGCGCTGACCGGTAAGCCGAACCCGGCTGTACTGTTGGAAGCCACTCAGCGGCTCGGCGCAACTCCTGAGCGATCCGTAGTTGCGGAGGACGCCGAGGCCGGGGTGGAAGCAGGGCGCAACGGCGGATTCGCGCTGGTCATCGGCATCGACCGGACAGGGCATGCCGACGATTTGATGCGCCATGGGGCCGATGTCGTGGTAGCCGACCTCTCCGCTGTCGTCGTCCGTGTCGGCGACAAACGATTGTCGGTACTGCCGAATGCACTGGACTCCTACGGTCAACTGATCGGCGTGGTCAGCGACCGCAAACCATTGGTATGCCTGGATTTTGACGGCACTCTTTCTGAAATCGTTTCGGATCCAGACGCAGCTGTGCTGGTCGATGGTGCAGCCGAGGCTCTTGAGAAGCTTGCCGCGCAGTGCCCAGTCGCTATCCTTAGCGGCCGCGATCTCGCGGACATACGTACGCGTGTTGGCCTGCCCGGTCTCTGGTATGCCGGTAGCCACGGATTTGAACTAATCGGTCCGGACGGTCGCCGCCACGACAATGAGGCGGCTGCCGCCGCTTTGCCGGTGTTGGAACTCGCGGCCGAAGCCCTCCGTCATGAGCTGAGCAACATCCCGGGTGCGCGAGTGGAAAACAAGCGCTATGCCGTTGCAGTTCACCATCGCAACGTTAGTCCAGAACATGTCGGCGAGGTCATCGCGGCCACGCATAGGTACGGACAGCAGGTTGGCTTGCGGATCACCGGCGGTCGCAGGGTTGTTGAGCTGCGACCGGACGTCGAGTGGGACAAGGGCACAGCATTGTCATGGCTCCGCGACCAGGTCCAGCCGCTAGGCCGCCTACTCTCGATCTATGTCGGCGACGACCTCACCGACGAAGATGCCTTCGATGCGGTCGCATTCAATGGCGTGGGAATCGCTGTCCGCAACGACGAGGACCGCGACAGGCCAACGGCAGCCCATTACACGCTCAACAACCCAACAGAGGTCCGGGAGTTCCTGCGTCGCGGCGGAAACTGGTTAGCGTACGAGCAGCAGACCTCGGATGAGGCGTGGACTCTGACTTTCGAGGGTTACGACCCGTCCGCCGAAAAGCTGCGCGAAGCGTTGTGTACGGTCGGCAACGGCTACTTCGCGACGCGGGGCGCAGCACCCGAAGCGACGGCGGATCAGGTTCATTACCCGGCCACTTACGCCGCCGGCGTGTACAACCGGCTGGGCGACTTGGTGGCCGGGACGAAGGTCGAAAACGAAAGCCTGGTTAATCTGCCCAACTGGCTGCCGCTGACGTTCCGCATCGAGGGCGGTGACTGGTTCGACATCGACGCGGTCGAGTTGCAGGATTACCGCCAGAGTCTCAACATTCGCGAGGCGGTCTTAACTCGCAAGCTGCGCTTCACTGACGACGCCGGACGGATCACCTCAGTGACACAGCGCCGATTCGTGGCGATGAATCAGGCGCATGTCGCCGCGCTCGAAACGACGATCGTCGCCGAGAACTGGTCCGGCACCGTTGAGGTTCGTTCGACACTGGATGGGAGCGTGTGCAACGCCGGGGTGGAGCGTTATCGGGAGCTGGCCGGAAACCATCTTCAGCTCCTGCAAAAGCGTGAACTCACCCAAGACTCAGTGCTTCTCACGGCCTTGACACGCCAATCACGGATCCCCGTGGCGCTCGCCTCGCGAACGACTGTGTGGAACCGCCAGACTCCGGCTGCCGCGAAGTATCGGCTTGTCGATGAGGAGTTCGAGATCGGCCACGAGATTTTCGTCGACCTCTCAGAAGGGCAATCGCTGAGCATCGAGAAGGTCGTCACAATGGTGACGGGTCGCGACGTCGCCACCTCGGAACCGGATGCGGGAGCCGAACGCCAGCTCGGCCGCCAGGGGCGATTCAGCGAAATACGCAACTTGCACACCGTCTCCTGGGCTCACCTATGGGAGCGGTTGTCCATCGAATTCGCGGGGCATGCAGACGAATTGCAAATCTTGCGACTGCATTTGATGCATTTGCTGCAAACAGTTTCCTACCACAGCGAGGACCTGGACGTCGGCATACCGGCGCGCGGTCTCCACGGAGAGGCGTATCGCGGCCACGTCTTCTGGGACGAGCTGTTCATCTTCCCGGTGCTGAACTTTCGCTTCCCGACTATCACGCGAGCATTGTTGCGATATCGGTACCGGCGTCTCATCGAGGCGCGGCGTGCCGCGAAGCTCGCCGGTTACTCCGGCGCCATGTTCCCCTGGCAGTCGGGCAGCGACGGGCGCGAAGAGAGTCCAGATTTGCATCTCAATCCGCGCTCCGGCCGATGGAATCCCGACCCCAGCCATCGTGCGCATCATATCGGCATCGCCGTCGCCTACAACGTATGGCAGTTCTACCAAGTCACCGGGGACCTGGCCTACCTGATCGACTACGGAGCGGAGATGCTGGTCGAAATCGCTCGATTCTGGGTCAGCAGAACGGTTTACAACGAAACAACAGACCGTTACGACATCCACGGCGTGATTGGACCTGACGAATTCCACTCGGGCTATCCGGATCGGCCGTATGAGGGTATCGACAACAACGCGTACACGAATGTCATGGCGGCCTGGGTGATTCTGCGCGCCATCGATGTCCTCAAGGTGGTGCCGCTGCCGAATCGGATCGACTTGCGCGAAAAGCTGCAACTGACCGATGACGAACTCGCCCGTTGGGAGCACGTGAGCCGCCGGATGTTCGTGCCGTTCCACGACGGTCTGATCAGCCAGTTCGAAGGTTATGATTTATTGGCAGAACTTGATTGGGATGCCTACCGATCGCGGTACGGCAACATCCAGCGCCTCGACCGCATCCTCGAGGCCGAGGACGACGACATCAACCGGTACAAGGCTTCCAAGCAGGCCGACGTGTTGATGTTGCTCTATCTGCTCTCGTCGGATGAGTTGTCAGAGTTGCTCGATCGGCTGGGCTACCAATTCAAGACCGATCAGATTCCGGGCATGGTCGACTACTACCTGGCACGCACATCGCACGGCTCGACGCTCAGCGCTGTGGTGCATTCCTGGGTGCTGGCACGCGCCAACCGCGATCGCGCCATGGAATTTTTCCATGACGTGCTCAAGTCCGACGTCGACGACATCCAGGGCGGTACCACCTCTGAAGGGATTCATCTCGCCGCGATGGTAGGCAGCGTCGACCTGGTGCAGCGATGCTTCACCGGGCTGGAAATCCGTGGCGACCGCCTCGTGCTGTCGCCACACTGGCCTGAATCGCTTGGTGCACTGGGCTTTCCGATTCACTATCGCGGCCACCATCTGCACGTGCGGGTTAGCGGACGTGGTGCCGAGGTCAGCGTCGGTCCCCAGGATGTGCCGCCGGTCCTGATCGAATGCCGCGGTCATGTCGAACAGGTCGTCGCAGGGCGGACGATCCGCTTTCCCGGCGGTCCCGAGGAACGCCCGGCGGCTCGGCATGACGAGTCGTTGACAGGAAAGATCCGGAGTCAGTGAGCGCCGTCAGTTGGCCCTGCAACTCGACCGTGGTATCGATCAGATCGGGCATGGCACGAGGGTCGGCTGTCACTGTGACGGCGAGCGTTCCGGCATAGGAGAGCGCGGCAAATGTCACGCTGACATTGCCGCCGCCACCGACCGCCAAAGGCAGCACATCGGTGATCGCGGTGCCGCAGAAGGTCATCGGGCGGGCTGGGCCGAGCAGATTGGTGACGACGATGTGCAGATAGCGTTGACGGCGCATATACCAGCTGTAGATACCAACGGCCGCAAGCGCGCGAACGGCCTGACTGGCCGCCGTCAGGCGCATCGCCGTCTGCTTACTGGCCCGCATCACTTCCGCTACCCGTTCGAGTCGCCGTAGGGGATCGCCCATCGTGGGTATCGCCGCCCGCGCCTCGCCGAGTTGGTTGCCCAGCTCGCGCATGGTCGCAGCGCGACGGATCGCGACGGGAACGCCGACGATGATGGCCTCAACGTGCTCGCCGCGCCGTTCGAGACAGGTATGCAGCGCACCGCTGATCGCTGATAGCACAACGTCGTTGACCGTTGCGCCGTGTCTGTGTGCGACAGCCCTGATGGCGTCCACTCGCGCTCTCGCGACAGCTACCCGACGCTCAGCGCCGGTCGGCGCGAGAAGTGAACAGGGCGCGGCGCGGCCGATTCGTGGCCCACGAGTTTTGCGTATTTCGTTGACTGCGGCGCGGATTCGTTGTGGCATGTGGCGCGCTGCGCTCACACGACTGCGTAGTGCATCGGCCGCCAGTTGCCGCAACGATGGCGGGGGTACGGGAAATGGCCGTGGTATCGCCGGCGGTGCTCCGTCAACCAGGGCACCGAGAACCGCCAGGCCGCCGATCCCGTCGGCGAGCGCATGTTGGACCACTAAGATGAGCGCAATCCTGCCGTCGGCCAGATCCGTCACGACCCACGCGTGCCACAGCGGGCGGTCCATTCGCAGCTTGTGTGTAACCAGCCTGGCTGCGACATCCAATAGTGCAGGTTCGTCACCTGGCGACGGACAAGGGAGGCAATCGATGTGCTGATGGATCGCGAAGCTAGGGTCGTCGACCCAAATCGGCCGTCCGCACGCTAGAGGCAGTCTCATCAGGCGCTGCCGTAGTCGAGGGATGCGCTGGATACGGTCCGCCAGGACGGTGGTCAACACCGAAGCGTCGAAGCACTCGCCCGGCTCCAGGACAAGGACCGCCCCGAACTGTTGGGGTGCGCTGCGCTGGAGGGCGACGAACATCAGGTCGGCTGAGGACGCTCGCTCCACTGCACTAGGCCTGGCGCGCGACGATTACGGGGGTACGGGCGGATTGAACCACCGCAGCGCTCACCGAGCCCAGAAGCATCCCCGCGAATCCGCCACGACCATGGCTGCCCACCACGACGAGCTGCGCCGCTTCCGATCGGTCAACGAGCTGCTGTGCCGGACGATCGCAGACGACGTGGCGATGAACAGTCACGTCGGGGTAGCGCTCCTGCCACCCTGCTAGGCGCTCGGCCAAGACCTCGTGCTCAGAGGTTTTCATCATCGACCAATCGACATCGGGGAACTCCAACGGTGTGTCGCTCCACGCATGTAGCGCAATCAGATCCACATGCCGACGCGACGCTTCGTCGAACGCGATCGCGGTGGCCAACTCCGAGACCGGTGAGCCGTCGACGCCGAGAAGGATGGGTGCCTGTGTCGGGTCCAGCATCGTCGAATCGTCGTGATGGATGACCGCGACCGGGCAGTGCGCATGTTGAACGAGACCGGAGCTCACCGAACCCAGGAGCGATCCGAACACCCCGACACCACGGCGGCCCACCACTATCATCTCGGCTCCTTTTGACATGTCGACGAGGGTGGGAATGACAGCCGAGTAATACATTTCGGTTTTGACCTGCTCGGTGTCGGTTTCCGGCGCGGCGTCCTCCACGATGCTCATCGCGTCGACGATGAGCTCGCGGCCGTGTCGTTGTTGCCATTCCCCGAAGCCCACCGGCGGCGGCGTAACTGGCCAGGTGCCGCCGAGGCCGGCAGCGACATGGACCAGGGTGAGCGAGATGTTCCGCATTGCCGCATCGCGTGCGGCCCAGGCGATGGCGGCCCGCGACGCGGCCGACCCGTCGACGCCGACCACGATGCCGGGACAGTTGCTCGAAGTGGTCATAGGGCGACGTTAGGGCCATCGGCGGGGGAGGAGCAGGGGCCGTTGGTCCCATCCCATACAGACATTGGGCCCCAGCGGCGAGGGACCTGAGCCGGGCATTGGAAACACGAAACCCGGGACAAAAGCAGCGCCGGACGGATCCTTTGCCCCTACGTCGTCGACCGGCCCGACTGGTCTGATCAAGAGGTACGACTCAATGAGGAGGCAGCCATGAGGTCATTAACCAGCCTGGTACATCATCGGCAGCGGTCGGCACTGACCTACCAGGTCACGGACTGTCTTCACGACGGACGCATAGTGCGCGTGTCTGCTGATGGCATCGCCTGCACAGTGTCGGCGTGGCTGGCAGAGCTCGGCGCTTACAGCCCCATGGTTGAGGATCTCGCCCGAACCGTGCGTGACGGTGACTGGACGACCGCGTACGCCATTGCGGACCTGCTGTCCGTCGATGTGGCCGTCGCTGCTTAGACCGAGTTGGAATGACCGTATTTCTCAGCAACAGTGACGCGTTCATTTGGTCGATCGAGAGCGACCCGCGGCTCCGGTCGACAATCGTCACGCTGGTTCTGTTGGACCGGTCACCTGACTGGACCACACTCCTCAACCGCTTCGAGCTACTGAGCCGGACGGTCCCGATGTTCCGGCAGCGGGTCGTGCCCACAGCGTTTCCTACGCCGCCACGCTGGAATATCGATCCCGACTTCGACCTTGCGTTCCACTTGCGCAGGGTGATTGCCCCAGCGCCCGCCAACCTCGACACCCTCCTTGAAATGGCTCGCGTTGCAGCCATGGCGGATTTCGACCGAGCCCGACCCCTATGGGAGGCCACGCTGATCGAAGGTCTGTCCGATGGTGGCGCGGCCTTGCTGTGCAAGGTGAACCACGCTCTTACCGACGGCATCGGTGCCGTCCAGCTCGCGATGACGCTGTATGACCGCACTGAGAGATCGGACGAGCGGCAGTTGCCGAACGCGCCCGCTCCCGTGGCAATGAGACCCATGGCCGGAATACGGGACATGCTTGCTTACGCAGCCGGACTCACGACTCCACTTGGGGCGATGCCGGCGTTCGTCGCCCGTGGCGTTCGCCACCCGGTCGGCACATTGACCAATGCTGGTCTGGCGGCGGGGTCGATACTGAGAACGGCCCGTCCGATTCGTCGGCCGGGATCGCCAATCATGCGAGAGCGCACCAAGATTCGTCGACTTGGCGTACATCACGTGCCGAAAGAGGTATTGCACCGCGCAGGCAAGATTGCGGGAGGCTCGCTGAACGACGCCTTCATCGCCGGGGTCGCGGGAGGCTTGCGGCGATATCACGACAAGCACGGCGCAGCCGTTGATGACCTCGTCGTGACGATGCCGATCAGTATTCGAACCGCAGCCGATCCTATCGGCGGCAACCGCGCGACTTTGATGCGATTCGACGTACCAGCGGGCGTTGCGGATCCGGCGCACCGGATTCGCCTTATCCATGACCGAACCAGCAGGCAGCGCAGCGAGAAGTCGTTGGCCTACACCCAATTCATTGCAGGTGCGTTGAACCTCGCACCGCGCTGGTACGTCGGTTCGGCCTTGCGGAACGTCGATTTCGTGGCCAGCGATGTCCCAGGTTTACCGACGCCGGTATACCTGGCCGGAGCGAAAGTGCGAATGCAGTATGCGTTCTCGCCGACCATCGGAGCGGCTTTGAACGTAACCCTGCTGTCCTATGTTGACACGTGCGCACTCGGGATCAATGCGGATGCCGGCGCGATCCCAGACTTCGACGTCTTCTACGACTGCTTGGTCGCGGGCTTCGACGACGTGCTGAGGTTGGCAACCTGATAGTGAGTGTCCGACGCGTCGAGGGTCTTTCGGCTGCCCTTTCGGGACCAATGTCTCCAGTCGCGGTCGCAGACCGGCTCCTAATGTCATCGATAGTTCTCAATCGCTGAGGAGGCTCAGGAAATGTCGGATCAGATCTCACATAACGGCATTGTGGTAGGCGTCGACGGCTCTCCGTCGTCACACACCGCGCTCCGATGGGCCGCCCGCGAGGCGGCGATACGCCACGTCCCACTGGCAATTGTTCATGTCGCGCCCTCGTTGCCGGCCGGGTCGTCAACGCTGATGTGGCCAGCCGGGCGCGTCCCGCAGGAGGTACTCGAGATTCAAGAGAACGACGCCCGCAACGTCGTTGCAGACGCGATCAAGATCGCCGAGGAAATCTCGCAGGGCGGCGATCATCCAGAGTTCACCAGCGAACTGTTTTTCGGAGGGCCGGTGCCGACGCTCGTCGACCTGTCCAAGGAAGCCCAGATGGTTGTGGTCGGGTGCCACGGGCGAACCGGGAAACATCGCCGCCTGCTCGGATCGGTCGGCACTGGCTTGATTCATCACGCTCATGGGCCCGTCGCCGTTGTCCACGACGAGAGCCCGCTGTCGCAACAGCCGTATCGTCCGGTACTCGTGGGCATTGACGGCTCGCGGGCGTCGGAGTTGGCAATCGAAATCGCCTTTGACGAGGCCTCCGCGCGCGGTGCTGATTTGGTGGCGCTGCACGTTTGGAACGATGCCGATATGTCGACCGTGTTCGGTATCGATGCTTCGGTTGTGCAAACCGCTGCCGAAAAGGCCCTCGCCGCAAGCCTAGCTGGGTGGCAGGAACGGTATCCCGAGGTCACGGTCCACCGTGTGGTGGAATTCGAACGCCCAGTCCGCCATATCCTCGCCCAGTCCGAGCGCGCTCAGCTCGTCGTTCTCGGCAGCCATGGCCGCGGCGGCTTCGCTGGCATGCTGCTCGGTTCGGTCGGCACTGCGGTTGCGCAGGAAGCGCGCGTACCGGTCATTATCGCCCGTCGGCATTAGCGACCAGCAGCTCTCAACTCTTCACACGGGTGCCGGCATTGCCAACGACGATGTTGGCGATGTCGGCCAGAGACCCGATGACGGCTTCGTTGCTGGTGGTTCTGGCGAACCCACACGCGGCTTGAACCTTGGGACCCATTGACCCCGTGGGGAACTCGTAGCTGGCGAGCTCATCGGGGGTCACCTCGGTGAGTCGCGCCTGATTTGGTGTTCCCCAGTCGGTGTAGACAGCGTCGACATCGGTGGCGATGACCAGAAGGTCGGCTTCGAGTTGCTCAGCCAAAAGGGCGGCGGCGAGGTCCTTGTCGATGACGGCCTCGACGCCGCGCAGGTGGCCGTGTTCGTCGTACATCGTCGGGATGCCGCCGCCGCCGGCGCAGATCACGATTGTGCCCTGGTCTACCAGGCTGCGGATGGGCCGTATCTCGAAGATCCGTTTGGGTTTTGGGCTGGCGACGACTCGTCGGAACTTGTCTCCGTCAGCGGCGATCGCCCAACCGCTGGTGGCCTTGAGTCGCTCCGCGGTTTCCCTGTCGTAAACCGGGCCGATCGGTTTGGTGGGATGGCCGAACGCTGGGTCGTCACGGTCCACCTCGATCATCGTCAGGACTGTCGCGAGCTGTTGTTCTGGGGGCAGCAGGTTGCCGAGTTCCTGTTCGATGACGTAGCCGATCATCGCCTCGGTCTGGGCGCCGAGCACGTCGAGCGGATAAGGCGCGACATCGTGGTATGCCGCCGCCTGCAGCGCCAGCAGCCCAACTTGTGGACCGTTTCCGTGAGCGATCACGACCTCGTTTCCGTGCGCGACTTCGGCGATTCGCTCTGCCGCCAAGCGTATGTTGGTTCGCTGGTTTTCGGCTGTCATCGGCTGGCCGCGCTGCAGTAATGCGTTGCCGCCCAGAGCGATCACGATCCGCATGACGGTTAGGCGAGCGCTGCCACGAGGACAGCTTTGATGGTGTGCATGCGGTTCTCTGCCTGATCGAAGGAGACGTTGACAGGACTTTCGAAGACGTCCTCGGTGACCTCGATGCCGTTGGCAAGATTCGGATACTGCGCCGCGATCATGGCGCCGACCTTCGTTTCGGAATTGTGGAATGCCGGCAGGCAGTGCATGAATTTCACTCTCGGATCGCCCGTCATCGTGAGCAATTCGGAATTGACCTGGTAGGGGAGCAGCTGGTCGATGCGCTCGCCCCACGTCTCGATCGGTTCACCCATTGACACCCACACGTCGGTGTAGATGAAGTCGACACCGCTCACCGCCTTGTGCGGATCATCGGTGATTGTGAGGCGTGCCCCCGATGCCGCTGCGAACTCACGACACATTGTCACGTGGTCATCGCTGGGCCATAGGTCTTGCGGTGCGCCGATCCGGACATCCATGCCGAGTTTCGCGCCCACCAGTAACAGTGAGTTGGCCACATTGTTGCGGCCGTCGCCGACGAATGTGAAAGTGATGTCGGTCAGCGGCTTTGGGCAATGTTCGGTCATTGTGAGCACGTCGGCCAGCATCTGTGTGGGGTGGAATTCATCGGTGAGACCGTTGAACACTGGCACGCCCGCGTATTCGGCGAGTTCCTCAACGACATCTTGACCGGCGCCGCGGTACTCGATCGCGTCATACATCCGGCCGAGTACCCGTGCGGTGTCTTTCATCGACTCCTTGTGCCCGATCTGTGATGATGCTGGGTCGATGTATGTCACGTGTGCGCCCTCGTCGTGTGCCGCGACTTCGAATGCACACCGGGTGCGGGTGGACGATTTTTCGAAAATGAGTGCGATGTTCTTGCCCGCCAGGCTCTGTCGTTTCAGCCCGGAGTATTTTGCACGCTTGAGATCTCGGGACAGGTCCAGGAGGTAAAGCAGGTCGCGATCGCTGTGATGGACCAGGCTGAGCAGACTTCTGTTTCGAATATTGAGTGCCATCGCCGTTCTCTCGTCAGGTGTAGATCGGATCACGCCAGATGGGGCACGTCATGCAGCGGCCGCCACCTCGGCCGCGGCCGAGTTCGCTGGCGGTGATGGTGACGACCTCGACTCCGGCTTTGCGTAATGCCGTGTTGGTGAGGATGTTTCGGTCGTAGCCGATGACAACGCCGGGTTCGAGTGCCACTACATTGTTTCCGTCGTCCCACTGCTCGCGCTGAATGCCGTAGATATCGCCGGCGGTCGCGACAACCCGGAAGTCGACGCCGACGGCTTCGCTGATCGTCGGGATGAGCCCCTTTGGCTCGCGGCGGATGTCGAGGCCTGATGGCGCGCTGTCGTCCGGGCGCAGGCTGAACGGCACGATGCCGTCGACGATCGGCGCATATTCAGTGACAAGGTCGTAGTCACAGAACGTGAACACAGTGTCCAAGTGCATTGCCGCACGGGACTTTGGCAGGCTTGCGATGATCACCCGTTCGGCCGCCCCAGCCGCAAACAAACTGCGCGCCACCTGGCTGATGGCCTGATGTGACGAGCGTTCGCCCATGCCGATCACCACGGTGCCCTTCCCGATCGGCATCACGTCTCCACCCTCCAGAGTGGCTGCTCCATGGTCATGTGCGACGCCGTCGGCGTCACCGAGCCAGATATCGAACTTCTCGTCGGCGAAAGCGGGATGGAACTTGTACACGGCCGCAGTGAGCAGGGTCTCCTGCCTGCGGGCGGGCCAGTACATCGGGTTCAGCGTGACACCCTGGAAAATCCACGACGAGTTGTCGCGCATGAATTGCGTATTCGGAAGCGGCCGCAACGCGAAACCTGCCGGATCGAGCTCACGGAAGGCCGACAGGAAGCTGCCGCCGACGTCGTTGGGCACGTCCTGGTAGGCCACGCCGCCGATGAGGAACTCCGCAAGTCGTTCGGCAGGTAAATCGCCCAGCCATGCCCGTATCTCGTGGGTCAGCCCCGAGCCGACCAGGTCGTCGGTGACCTTGCGGTCCAGCACCCACTGGCGCCCTTCTGGCACGGCCACGACCTCAGCGAGGAGGTCCTGCAGTTCGAGGACCTCCACGCCGCGATCGACCATCTTGGCGACGAAATCGAAATGATCGCGTCGGGCTTGCTGCAGCCAGATGACGTCGTCGAACAGCAGCTCGTTGCAATTCTCCGGTGTCAGGCGTTGGTGGGCGAGCCCGGGTGCGCACACCATGACCCGTCGCAATCGGCCCGCCTCTGACCAGACTCCCAGTCGGGAGGTGTTCTCGCTCATGGTTTTCGGTCGCTCACAGCACGGTCAGGTTGCCGGTGGCCATCAGCACGACCGCCGCTACCGATGTCAGGGTGACCACGGTGACCACGGCGAGTTCGGACTTGCTGAACACGGGCAACCGGTTCTCCCGACGCGCCCAGATGTACAGGCCGGTACCCGCCAGGTAGAACAGGGCCGCGATCAGCAGGTACTGCCAGCCTCCGGCGTAGACCAGCCACACCGCGTACCCCAACGCGACGACCCCGATGATCAGATCACGAGTCCTGCCGCGGCCCGATTCGTACGTCTCACCGCGCACCGCCAGCAACACCTGATAAGCCGCCGACCACAGATAGGGAAGCAGGATGAGAGACGTCGCAAGGTAGACGAGGTTGGTGTAGGTGCTCGAGTTGGCCAGAGTCCACAGGAGAAGCGCCTGCACACACAGGTTTGTCAGCCACAGCGCAGTTGCCGGCGCACCGTGCTTGTTCTCTCGGGCAAGCGCTTTCGGCATCACCTGTTCATTGGCGGGCAGGCGGAGGATCTCGACGCACAACATCACCCACGCGATCAGCGCACCGAGCAGAGAGACGACTAGGCCTATCGAGATGAATGCCGCGCCCCAGCTTCCGACCTCGTTCTCGAGCACACCCGCCATGGACGGATCGGCCACGCCGGCCAACTTCGCCTGAGCCATCAGGCCATACGATAAAAGGTTGACCAGAAGCAGCAAGGCCAGTACACCCGCGAAGCCCAGCACTGTGGCCCGACCGACGTCACTGCGCTTGGCCGCCCGTTGGGAGTAGATCGCGGCTCCCTCGATGCCGATGAAGACCCACACCGTGACCAGCATCATGTTCTTGACCTGAGTCATGGTGTCGCCCAGTGGTGCTCCGTCGATCTGCGTTGTTTTTCCCCAGAAGTCGGCGGTGAACAGCCCGGCCTTGAACCCGACGGCCGCGATCGCGATGAAGACGATGATTGGCACAACCTTGGCGATCGTGACGATGACGTTCACGAAAGCGGCGGTTTGGATGCCTCGCAGTGTCATCGCGTGCACAATCCACAGCACCACAGAGGCGCCGATGATGGCGGGCACCGTCGCGCCGCCCTCGAACTGAGGGAAGAAGTATCCCAACGTCGAAAACAGCAGCACCAGGTAGGCGACGTTGCCCACCCACGCGGACATCCAGTATCCGAACGCCGATGTGAAGCCGATGTAGTTACCGAAACCGGCACGGGCATAGCCATACACGCCGCCGTCGACCCCGGGCTTGCGCGAAGCCAGTGTTTGAAAGACGAAGGCCAGCATCAGCATGCCGACGCCTGTGACCGCCCAGCCGATCAATAGCGGACCGGGGGCGGCGCTTGCGGCCATCTGTGAGGGCAGCGCGAAGATACCGCTGCCGATCATCGATCCGACGACGATGGCCGTCAGCGCTGCCAACCCAAGACCTGCCTTGGGAACAAGAGGGCGAGTGGTGGGGGGCGGTGGGACAAGTGTTTCCGACATCGTTGTCTCCCAGGTCGGTTGGTTCGAGACCGCTGCGGCCTCGTGTGTTGGACGCTATGAGGATGGCTTCAGGCCGTGAGGAGTCTTTGGTCCTTGATCATTCGCCGGAAGTCCCGGCCCGAAGCTCCGGTCAGGACAGCTGCAGCACGTCAGCGATCGGACGCCGCCGCGTGTAGACCGGTGATGGGCTGACGTCAGGGACACGGCCGACGCGGATCAGCAACTGCGGTTCGGCGCGGCGACCTGTGAGACGGCGCACGATCTCGCGGCTCTCATGTAGCTCGATCATGTGAGTCAACGTGCAGGTCGCAAAACCCGCTGCGGTGCACTCCAAGAGCGTGCGCGACAACGCCTCACCGCAGTGCAGTGTGTTCTCGCGGCCGTCGTCATAGGTCGACAGCACAAGTATCTTCGAGTGATCGCGCTCAACCTGCGGGCGTCGGTCACCGCTTCCGTATGCGGGGAACTCACGTGCGATGTCGACGTGTGATGCCTCGACGGTCGAGGGCAGCGCGCTCGACGGAACACCGCCCTCGGAACTGGAATGCCCAGTCCACCAGAGCAATTCATAACGATACGAGGCGTCGTCGCGACGGTGCTCCTCGCTGCGCCGTGATGCATCGGCAAGGATGGGCCTGCCGTCCTCGTCGATCACGTCTAGGAAGGTGGCTGTGCCACGCAGGAGCGCGCGCAGTTGTCGTTCCATCTCTTCCCACGGTTCTGGGGCGGCGAATGCCAACCGATCGGTGTGCCGGTGTGCGATCGCTTCGGCCAGAGTGCGTACGTGGTCGTCTATGTAGTCTGACCGGCGGAAGATGGCTGATGCGAGATGATCGTGATTGTGGGGGTCGGGATACCTCTCGACGCTGACAACCCAGCCCGCTGCGGCCGCCGCAACCTGCAGATGATCGAGTACTGCGCCACAGCTGAGAATCACTTCCCGGCCGGTGCTGTCCGTGTGAACCCCGACCCGCGAATGATCGGCGAACAAGCGCAGAGTGCCGGTGTTGAATGCCCATCGCCAAGGCTGACTGTTGTGTAGCGACGGCGCTCGGCATGCCAGCTCGAGGATGGCGGTTACTTGTTCGGCGGTGATCGCGTCGGCTGAAGTGACTGACTCGGCCATGGTGTCCTCCGTATGGCGTAGCCAAGACGGTCGGCGGCTACTCGTCGAACGTTATTGCGAGAAGCGCACCCCCGATACGCCCATTGGTCCCCTCGCGACGACCATTGGGCCTCCGATCCTGGGACCTTGGCCTCTGCGCCGAGCATGCTGTGGCCGACCACCATCGATAACAGTCGGCGACTGGCCCGGCGGGATCGAGGAGGCGGCATGCAAACCTTCACCCTGACGCTGGGTAGTTGGTCGCGGCGCCTGCTCGCAGGCAATGCCCTGGTGCGCACCAGCGACCGCGTTGAAGCCGTCGCCATGCTTCTGGCTCTTCTGTTTGCAATTCTCGCCGTCCCCGTTGCGGGGGCACTGGGTACAGCCGTCTACGACAACCGCATCCATGTGTTCGCTGACGAACGGATGGCTCGCCATGAAGTGCAGGCGACCGCGACACACGACAGCTCAGTCACAGCGTTGCCGTACCAATCCTCGTATGTGTCAGAGGTGCATTGGGAATTCGCGGGCCAACTTCACACCGGTGTCGCGAGTACCCGAAATCGAATGAAGGTCGGGGATCAGACCTCGGTCTGGGTCGACGCGGCCGGCGAATTCACCCCTCCGCCGCGAGGGGACAAAGATGCTGCCGCCGAGGCGGTGATGACTGCTCTTGGCCTATGGGTGGCGGTGGCGGGGGCTGCCGCGGCAGCCTACGCATTGCTGCGCTCGCGTCTGAACCACCTGCGGCACGCTGCCTGGGACCGCGAGCTAGACGATCTCGCTGACAATGGCGGTCGGACCAACCACAACACTTAACGCATAGAGACCAATCAGTTCAGCAATTGGAGAGGGCGAATTATCGTGGAGTCCAACGGTTTTCACACGGCACACAGCATGGCCGACAAAGCAGTGGAGGTGGTGTCGTGGGACCCGGCCGATCATGTTGACCTGCCGGGATTTGCTCATGGCCTGACCCGCTACGGCGGACATTGGATGGACGTGGGGATTTCCGTCATTCCCGTGGATGTCGATCCGTTGGAGGCCCTCGATGCGGTTTTTCTTCGGCTACGCGAGATAGTGGCCCGAGAGACACCCGATGTGGAGTACTTCACCGTCGATGTGCGTGTCGCATCCCGCACCGCGCCACGACGCCCTGACGTCAGGCCCCGCGCCATCACACCGGTGGCGAACTGATTGCTGAGGTTCGCGTTCGGGCCACGGAAAGCCGGCGTGATCATGATAAGTAACGGTGTATGGGGCGGCTTCACACCGGGACTTGCCCAGTTTCGGAACTATCGATCGTCTTGGCTACGCGGTGACATTACGGCCGGCCTCACTGTGGCCGCCTACCTAGTGCCACAGGTGATGGCCTATGCGACATTGGCAGGACTATCCGCCAGCACCGGGCTGTGGGCATCTGTCATCGCCATGGCCGTATACGTCGTATTCGGCTCGTCGCGGCAGCTATCGGTCGGGCCGGAATCGACCACAGCGCTGATGACGGCCGCGGTACTCGCTCCCATTGCGACAGGTCAACCGTCGCGTTATGCCGTGCTTGCGGCCCTTCTGGCCGTTCTGGTCGGCGCCATGTGTCTGGTGGGTGCGCTAGCACGGTTGGGATTCCTGTCGAACCTCTTGTCGCGCCCGGTTCTGGTCGGGTACATGACGGGGATAGCAATCGTGATGGTCGCCGGCCAGCTCGGAAGGATCACCGGCGCGCCGGTATCAGGAGATCGATTCGTCGACCTCTTGAAGACTTTGGCGCGCGATGGCAGCCACGTGCACTGGCCGACGATCGTCGTGGCCGCGTCGGTTCTCGCATTGATGATGGCGCTGGATCGGTGGGCGCCGAAGCTGCCGGGGCCTCTTATCGCACTACTTGCGGCAACCCTTGCGGTGTACGCATTGGCGTTGAACCACAGGGGTATTGATGTCGTCGGAACAATCCCAGCCGGCTTGCCCACCCTCGGCATGCCGCATGTCACACCGGCCGAAACCGCAGCGCTGATTCTGCCGGCGCTCGGTATCTCGATTGTGGCGTTCTCGGACAACGTCTTGACCGGCCGCGCTTTCGCCGCAGAAAGCCGTGCCGAGATCGATGCGAACGCCGAGCTGCGCGCATTGGGCGTTGCCAACATCGCGACCGGCCTCAGCCGGGGTTTCGCGGTGAGCTCCAGCGGATCACGGACGGCATTGGCCCACTCTGTCGGTGGACGCACCCAGATGTATTCACTCGTCGCGTTGACTTTGGTTGGGGCAACGATGTTGTGGGGGCGCGGTGTGTTGGCGAACTTTCCGACCGCTGCGTTGGGGGCATTGGTTGTGTACGCCGCACTCCGCCTGATCAGCGTCGCCGAATATCGTCGGCTCGCCCGATTCAGAAGAAGTGAGCTGGTACTGGCGGTGGGCACTGCGACGGCCGTGCTTGGCCTCGGCGTGCTCTACGGAGTACTGGCCGCAGTCGCGCTGTCGATCCTGGATCTGTTGCGCCGCATTGCGCACGCTCACGACAGTGTCCTCGGCTTTGTGCCCGGAGTCGCCGGTATGCACGACGTCGAGGACTACCCGGACGCCGTCCCGGTGCCCGGTCTGCTCATCTATCGCTACGACGCACCTCTGTGCTTTGCAAATGCCGAGGACTTCCGCCGCCGCGCGCTGGCGGCCGTAGACCAGAACGCCGAACGAGTGGAGTGGTTCGTGCTGAACGCCGAGGCAAACGTGGAGGTTGATCTCACGGCGCTCGATGCACTCGATCGACTCAGGAAAGAGTTGTCCCGCAGCGGAATAACGTTCGGGATGGCCCGCGTCAAGCAGGACCTGCGTGCTTCGCTGGCGGCGGCTGGGCTGCTATCTCAGATCGGTGAAGAGCGGATCTTCATGACGTTGCCGACGGCTGTCGAGGCGTTCAAACAGCGCCTATGATCAGCGTCGGTTGAGGTACCAGACGTGAGTGGCCAAGACTGTCGCAAACGAGCACCACGCGGCGTACAGCGCCAGCGGGGCTGCGCGCTTGCCCTGTGCTGTCACCGCACGGCGGGTCAAATCGATACTGCTGGCCGCCAATACCGCCGCAACAGCCGCCGCGGTGCCCAGCCGCCGACGATTGAAGAACAACCACGACCAACCTCCGTTGAGCGCGAGATTCAATCCCAGCGCGCAGACGTAGCGGCGCCGCTCTGTCGTCTGCCCTGGGCGTGCCATATCGCCGATGACGTTCGATGAGACGATGGCGATGTCGGCATAGAGCATGGGCCACACGACCGGAAATACCTGCGGTGGCGGCTGATAGAACGGCTTGCGCAGAGCTCGATACCACGCTGAGTCGGCGGGCCGACTGGCTAGACTGCCGGCGAGCGCTGTAACCGTCACCGCGGCTGCGGTTGGGATCAATGTTTTTGCCCTCATAAGCGTTGGTCATGCCTTCGATCAGTCGTGCCGCGCGACAATCACCGGTGTGTGAATCGCATGCACCACAGCGGAACTGACGGAACCCAAGAGCATGCCCGCGAAGCCTCCGCGACCGTGACTGCCCAACACAAGCAATTGCGCCGTTTCGGCCAACGCGAGCAGATTCTGGGCTGGATGGTCTCGGACGACAACTCGCCTGACGACCACCTCAGGATATTGCTCCTGCCAGCCAGCCAGGCGTTCGGCCAACACCTCCTCAGCGTCGGCAGAGATATCAGACCACGGAATCGGCGCTATCTCGGGCCAATCCGCGTCACTCCAAGCGTGCAGCGCCACCAATTCGGTCTTGCGTAGCGACGCCTCCTCGAACGCGAGTGCCGTGGCGCGCTCGGATGCTGTCGAGCCGTCCACGCCGAGCACGATCGGTGCATCCGCGCGTTCGGCCGGCGCCGCCCCGTGAAGGACGGCGACGGGACAATGCGCATGATGAATGAGCGCAGTGCTGGCCGACCCCAAAACGGCTCGGCCGAACGCGCCCATGCCCCGACATCCGACCACGATCATCTGAGCGTGCTTCGTCATATCGACCAACGTCGGTACGAGGAGGCCGAACGGAGTCTGGGTGCGGATCCGCACCGCGGCGCCGCCAGCGCTGTCGCGCGCAATGCGTACAGCGTCCCTGTTGAGGCGGCGCGCCTGTTGTTCCTGCCAGGGGCCGAAGTCATCGGGCAGCGGAGCACCCCATGCTCCCTCCCAGCCGCCGACCAGCGGGCTGATCACGTTGACAATGTTGAGCTGATGATTACGCATCACCGCCTCGCCGACGGCCCATCGCACAGCCGCATCGGAGTACGGAGAACCGTCGACACCAACGACGATTCCATTCGCCGGCTCACTCGTAGACATATCCGCTCCTGTTCCGGTTAAGCCGCGCGTGGCAGATCGGCAGTTGTGTTGGCCGTCGTCCCAGTCGACCTGCGCCGCGTCGGCGCCCAGCCCACGTAGGTCAGATACAACCCGGCCAACGTCGAAATCACCATGACTACACGCCACCACCAGTTGCCGTTGTCAATGGCCACCGCGCCGGCCGAAAGGTAAGGCTCGGGAAAGGCGAGAAGGACTAGTCCTTTCAGGACGGTCATCCAGCCAACGAGTGACACGATGATCGCGGCGGCGCCTCGCCAATTCTGGTGCAGGGCAACAATCACCAAGCCGCTCAGCAGCACGAACGCGCCGGACACCCAGGGCCACGCCGCGTTTGAACCGAAGTCTTTAAGCAAAGCTGGCATCTGCGAAGCGCGCGCCAACGCGGTGATCGTGACGACGACGAGATACGGCCCGAGCACTCGGGAGAACATCCGAGTTCTGGCATCAACCTGTCGTATCGAGTTCATCGGTGTACCTCTGTCTGGAGTCGCTCGTTCATTGAGACGAGATCCCCTTGATCTGATCATTTGCGTCAAACTGCGGATAGGGACGTAAGTCCCCTACGCGCAGCGACTTACGTCCAGTCGCGAATCTCGAGGACATCGATCAGGGGCCGACGTGGAGTCTCGGCGACCGAGCCCGACGTTCCCGTTGGTGTCTTGCCGACCCTGACCAGCACCTGTGGCAGGCCGTGCTGACCCGTGAGCTGGCGGACGATCTCCCTGCTCGAAGCAAGCTCTGTCATATGAGTCAAGGTGCATGTGGCCAGACCCGCGGCCGTGCACTCGAGCAGTAGGCTCGACAATGCTTCGCCGCAACGGAGAACGTCTAGCCTGGCATCTTCATGATGCGTGGACAACACCACGATTTTGGCTCGGTCTACGCCGTCATCATTCGCCTTTTCGCTTATCGCTGTGGTAGGGAATTCACGAGCCACGTCGATGCGCGCCGCCTCGGTTGCGGAGACCAGAGCGCTCTGCGGAATACCTTCATCGCGGACAAAAGGCGATGTCCACCAGCTCAACTCGGCGTCATAGGTCGGATCGTTCTGTCGGATCTCTTCGGTGACCCTGGATGCTTCTGCCAACCGGAGGCGTGCATCGTCGAGGACCACGTCAAACATCACCTGATACGGAATCATCGCCTGCCGCAGTACGATCTCGAACCGCTGCCAGTCATCGGGTGGCCCGAACGGCCGGCGGTCCGTGCGGCGCCGCCGGATCGCGTCGGCACGGACCATGCCAACCGCATTGATGCCACTTGTGGCCGGACGGAAGTCCATCGCTGCCACGTGGAAGGGTTCGTATTGATCGGGAAACCGTCTCACCGCCGTGTGCCAACCGACGGCAGCCATGGCGGCGACGAGATGGTCGAGGGCGGCCCCACAGCTCAGAATGATTTCGCGGCCAAGGGGGTCTGCGGCCGACATGAGCCGACCCACGTCGGCGAAGAGGTGAAGGGTCGATCCGTCGACAACCCATCGCCATGGCTGGCTGTTGTGCAAGGACGGTGCGCGGCAGGCTAGCTCGACCGCGTCTCGGATGACCTTGATTCCGGGTGTTCGTATCGTCATGGTCGGCTCCACTCATCAATGGATTGGAAGCTACCGCCCCCTTTCCTGCCGACAAAGGAGCCATTGGTCCCCAGGGCGGGAGTAGTTCGGCATATCGGCGTCGGTAGCGATGAGCCATCAACGAACGACCCAGGCAATGGTGACTTTCAGCCCTGCCATCGCCTTCCGGTACGTGGTCGGATTCGAAATCAGCAGCTGACGATACTCACCCAATGTCGGGAGGCCCCAATGCCGCTCAGCACATCTTCACCCGTCGAAACGGACTGGACGGTAACCATTTCAGTTCGCGAATGTGAAGGGCAGACACGAGCGACGGCCCGGTTGCAATACGGTGACCATGAGTCGGTGGGTGTCGGGCTAGCCAGACTGAGTCCGGCCGAGCACGGCTTCGCCGGTGTAGGCAGTCAGCTCGCGGTGGCCCGGGCATTATCGGACCTGGCGCGCCATCTAGCCGCCTGACTTCGAGTCGCTACTGCGTCAGTTCAGAAACGATGGCCTCGGCCACCATTGGGACCGCGTTGGCGACGGCTGCCGTAAGTCCGATGCCGTGGCCCACGTCGTCGACGTCGACGGTGAAAACGACCAACTTGTTGGGAATCTGACCGAGGGCCTGGCCCAAGGCGTAGGTCTGGGGAATCCCAAGCGCATGTGAGCTCACGATCACCGTCTCGACATCCGCATCTGGCGTCCAGCGGCGGATTGTGCCTGGCGTGCCATCTTTGCCCATTGCTGCGTCCACTGCGATTGCCACCGGCACGCCGGTCCAGGCCTCCAGTATCGACCCAGGTTCACCGATGGCCGTCATGACGCGAACACCCGGCAGTTTTCTCTCGGAGACCGCGGCCGCGACGACGAGTCCCACTCCGTCGTCTCGACGGAATTCGTTGCCAACGCCGATGACGAGCGCTTCGTCGCTCATTTGCGATCGACGGTCAGGGTCAGGAAATGTGCTGAGCACGAGATGCAGGGGTCGTGGTTACGGATCGCCTTCTCGCACAAAGACGTCAGTGTCGCGTCGTCGATTGTCAGATTCGCTGCGACCAGTTCAGCCATCTCGTGCTCGATGGCGGCCTGATTCTGCGCAGTTGGCGGAACGATCGTGGCTGACCGGATCAGGTTGTCGTCGCCGATTTCGTACCGATGGTAGAGCAGGCCTCGTGGTGCCTCGCTCACGCCGTGACCGATGCCTGCGCGGGCCGGCACGTCGACGAAGGGCCGTGTGGGGCGCTCGTATTCGGCGATGATGCGCAGTGATTCCTCGATCGCGTAGATGACTTCGACAGCGCGGATGAGGATGCTGCGGAATGGATTCCGACATTGCGCGCCCAGTCCCGCTGCGGTGGCCGCTTCGCGCGCGATGGGGGACAGTGCGGCGGAATTGAGCGAGTACCTGGCCAGCGGACCGGTCAGGTAGCGTGCGCCGTCAAGGGTCGCGTGCAAGGCGGTCGAGTGTTTGACCTGTGTCTCGACGACATGCTCGCTGAAATCAGCAACCTGGAAGGGCTGTCCGGCGCTGCGCTTGATCGTGCCGTTCTCGATGGGATACCGCTCACCATCGGTCAATGACAGCAGCTCGTGATCGAATTCGGCATCTGGGAACTCGAACTGCGCCACCAATTGCAGGACGTCGATCGCCTGGTCGAGGCTACGGCGCAGCATCTCGGCGAGCGGATCGAGATCGTGCTTGTGGGGCACCGAGTAGAAGCCGCCGAGCCGCACGTTGATGGGATGGATTGCCCGCCCGCCGATCTGTTCCATCAACCGGTTGCCGGTCTTCTTGATCGCAAGGCCGCGT
The DNA here is from genome assembly GCF_043197955.1 of Mycobacterium sp. NPDC048908. Classification (NCBI taxonomy): domain Bacteria; kingdom Bacillati; phylum Actinomycetota; class Actinomycetes; order Mycobacteriales; family Mycobacteriaceae; genus Mycobacterium; species Mycobacterium sp. NPDC048908. The sequence continues at coordinate 833,018 of NZ_JBICUE010000002.1, forward strand.
TCAATCAGATCCGGACGGTCCTTGGCCAGGCTGATGCCATCGGGATATCCGAGGAAATCCGGCGTATGCAATAGAAAGATGTGCAACGCGTGGCTGTGGATCCACTCACCGCAGTACAGCAGTCGGCGCAAGGCCACCAGTTCTTCGGGAACGGTGACGCCGCAAGCGTCTTCGATCGCGTTTGATGCGCTGATCTGATAGGCGACCGGGCAGATGCCGCAGACCCGCGCGGTGATGTCCGGCGGCTCGGTGTAAGCCCGACCGCGAAGGAAGGCTTCGAAGAATCGTGGCGGCTCGTAGATGTTGAGCTCAACACTTTCGACAACGCCGCCACTCAACGTGACACGGAGCGCACCTTCACCTTCGACGCGTGTCAACGCACCGATCGCGATCGTGCGGGTTTCAGGATTCACGTGTCGTTCCGCTCTGCGGCGAAATTCGCGACGTTAAACGTCGAGAACACCCGGTCGACGCCGTCGGCGGGTATTCCGTCGCGGCGCAACACCGGGATCAATGCCGCGGTGTTGGGCGTCGCAGCTGGGCCGAAGCAGCCGTAGCAGCCGCGGTGATACGTGGGGCATAGTGCGCCGCATCCGGCATGCGTTACCGGTCCCAGACAGGGGATGCCTTCTGCCACAACGACACACGTCACGCCGCGCAATTTGCATTCGGTACACACCGTCTTGGCCGGTAGCCGGGGTTTACGGCCAACCAACAAGGCAGCGAGGGTTTCAAGTAATTGCCCGCGGTCGATCGGGCAGCCTTGCAGTTGATAATCGACTTTTACGTGTGCGGCCGCCGGCGTTGAGGTCGCCAAAGTGTCGATGTACTCGGGCTTGGCGTAAACGACGGATGCGAACTCTTCGACGTCGGCGAAGTTGCGCAGGGCCTGGATGCCGCCGGCGGTGGCGCATGCGCCGATAGTCACCAAGGTCTTCGACTGTTCGCGGATCTCCCTGATTCGGCGTTCGTCGGCGGCAGTGGTGATCGAACCTTCGACAAGCGACACATCGTAGGGGCCGGCGACGATAGCACTGGATGCTTCGAGGAACGTCGCGATCCGCACCTGGCTGGCGAGAGCCAGCAGTTCGTCCTCGCAGTCCAGCAGTGTCAGCTGACATCCGTCGCACGAGGCGAACTTCCACACGGCCAATGTCGGTGTGCTCATCTACAGCTCCTTGACCGCAAGTAAGGGCTCAGCGACGTCATAGCCGACGACCGGCCCATCTCGACAGAGCAATAGCGGACCCAACTGACAGTGTCCGCACCAGCCGATCCCGCACTGCATGTTGCGTTCAAGAGAGACACGGATATCGCTGGCGGCCACGCCCTTTCGCAGAAGCTCGATGGCTGCGTTGCGCATCATCGGCTCGGGGCCGCAGAGAAGCGCGGTGGTGTTCTGAGGCCGCAGCGACAGTCGGCGCAGTGGTTCTGTGACGAAGCCGACCTCCCCGGGCCAGCCCTGAATAGGCACGTCGACCGTCATGTGCACCTCGATCGTTGCGTCCTGCACCCAGTCGGCCAGCTCCTCGCTGAACAAGAAGTCATCGCGCGAACGAGCGCCCGCGATCAGCGTCACTCTGCCGTAGGAGTCGCGGGTGGCCAACGCGCCGAGCACGACTGGCCGAAGCGGCGCCAGCCCAACTCCGCCGGCGACGATGACGAGGTCACGGCCCACAGCTTCACGCAGACCCCAGTTCGTGCCGAATGGACCGCGCATCCCGATTACGGTGCCCGGTTCCGCATGGTGCAGCGCGCGGCTCACCGCGCCCACTGACCGGATCGTGTGGGTGATAGTGCTGTCGGAGCCGGACGGAACGCCACTGACGGAAATGGCGACCTCTCCGATGCCGAACGCGTACATCATCATGAACTCGCCGGGCAGCGGTGCCTCAAGTGCATCGCGTAGCGGTTCGAGCTGTAGCGTCGACGAATCTCGGTTCTCCGCAACGCGGCTGCGGACCTGGTATGGCACGGGTGTCATCGGTGTGTTCGCCGTGCCGGGCCACGTCGCGGTGTCAGTCATCGCGGTGCTCCGCCAGGGCGGCCAGGACGTTCATCTCCTCGGTGATGTCAATTCCGGTGGGACACCAGGCAATACACCGTCCGCATCCCACGCAGCCGGAACTGCCGAATTGGTCGTGCCAGGTGCCGAGCTTGTGGGTGATCCAGTGTCGATAACGTGACGGGCCCGATTGCCGGACGCTGCCTTCGTGTACGAACGTGAAATCGAACTCGAAGCACGAGGCCCAATCCATCCACCGCTCGGCATGCTCGCCCGTGAGATCGGTGACGTCCTCGACGCTGGTGCAGAAGCAGGTGGGGCAGGCCATGGTGCAGTTGCCGCATGTCAGGCACCGACTGGCGACCTCGTCCCAATGTGACGACTCACGGGACTCGATCAACAGCTCGCGCAAGTCACCTGTGGGCATGCTTCGGCCCATGTGGTGGGCCGCCTCCGCCACATCGGCTCGCGCTGAATCAATTTCGGCTCCGCGTGCCTCGCGATGCGGCAGCGTCGCCAGCACTTGGGTACCGACGTCGCTGCCGGCATCGACCACGTACCAGCGGCCGTCGTCGTCGATTCGCTCAGTCAGGGCCAGGTCATAACCCGGGCCTACCTCGGGCCCGGTTCCCATGGATGCGCAGAAGCACAGGCCCCCTGGCTCGGTGCAGTTGACCGCGACCACGAATATGCGCGCCAGCCGTCCAACGAAGCCCCCGTCGGGATGGGCACCCTTGCCGAGAACACCGTTGAGCATCGCGATAGCGGCGAGATCGCAGGCACGCACACCCAGAAAGGCATAGCGCGGGGGATCCTCCGGTGGCACACCGTCCGAGGACCACAATCGTTGCCGCGGAGGGTGCAGGAACTCCTTCCACGACTGCGGACCGGCCGAGTGGCCGAATGCGGCCTCGTCGTCGCGGCGGCGCAGCCGATAGTGACCGGGTGCTACGTCGACACCCCAGCCCACGGGAAGGTCGTCGGCCGACGTCAGCTCGCCCAGCACGATCGCGTTATCCGACAGGGTCGGACCGATCACCCGGTAGCCACGGTCGATCAGCGTGGATACGAGTTGCTGTAGTCCCGCGGCGTCGATCACCGCACTGCTCATCGGCCCATCGTGCGCCTTTCGGGGGCACGATGCACGGCCCTTCGGTCCCATTGCCCACGCCAAAGGTCCCTACGTCGGCCGAAGGATCCGATGGTTGTTCATTTGAGGGACTTCCGGCCGTATTGCTAGGTCTGCGGACTCACTAGCGTCGGTTCCATGTCCATACAATCGCAGCCAATCTCCATCCTCTCGGAGACCGAATGCTGGCAATTGCTGTCGAGCGTCACATTGGGGCGGCTCGTCACGAGCGTCGACGGTGAACCCGCGATCTTCCCGGTCAACTTCGTCGTCCAACACCACACTGTCCTGTTCCGTACGGCGGAGGGCACCAAACTGGTCAGCGCGGCGATCAACGACCGGGTGCTATTCGAGGCTGACGACCATGGAGTCATGGAAGGCTGGAGCGTGATCGTCAAGGGACAGGCTCGCATTCTTCGCACCAATGACGAGATCGACGAAGCCGAGCGCGCTCAGCTACTCCCTTGGACAGCGACGGTCAAACAGCACTATGTGCGCATTCGTCCGCTCAGCGTTACGGGTAGGCGATTCGCCTTCGGCTCCGAGCCCGACCGTGAGTTCACTGTCGTTTGACACGCACCCTCATCCCGCTGGGTGAAGTCGGCTGCTGGCCCGCGCGGCGGCTGCCTCGCCCTGTATCTGGCCCTCTGCCCGACGTTTCACACCAAGCAGTATTCCCCGGGTGAGCAGGGCCTTCGCGGCTCCTGCGAGTTCGGTCACCAGCACTTCGCCGGGATGGCGCAATCGTGTTCGGGCACGAATCATCAACCGGCAGCGGTCCTCCCAGTGTGGAATGACGTGAAAGGACCAGACAGTGTCGCCAGACTGATTCCGCGATGGGGACCTCAATACGATCGACTGCTGTTCAACGATATCGATGACGCGCATCGTGAATCCTTCGCGCAGGCCCAGCCAGCCTTTCGGCACCAGCCGCATCTCATCGCCGACAGCCAGATGTTGCCATTCCGGATAGATGTGGTCGGCGTTGTGATAGTTCAGGCCGACGAAGTTCTCCAATGTCTCATAGCTGTACAGACCGCCGCGGTCCTGACCCATCTGAGTCAGCCACGGCCACACCGCGCTGGCCGGGGCATTGATCCATACCGCCTCTGTCGTTTGATCGCCGGGACCGCCGACAAATTCGTCGCCGGGCAGGCGCATGCGGCACTCCTCCTTCGTGGTGCCCCAATTGCGGTAGTACCGCCTCGCCGCGTAAAGCACTGCGGCGGCTGCTGCGACGTGCGCCAGTTTGCTTGCCATTTGCCCAGTGTGTGACGAGATGACGGCCTGACCTAGAGCCGGAAGTCCCTGACGTGACCGCGGCGCAACCGCCGTCGACGAGGGGAGCCCGCCGACCAATGGCCTCACCGACCGGGACTTCCGTCCCTAGTTGGCGTCACTTGGCAGGTGGTCGGATTCTCTCGTGGAAGTCAAACCACTTGAGGAGAAATCATGAGCAAACTTCCGGTGCAACATCGACCCCGATCGTTCTTCCCAGAGCTGGCGGAGATCTTCGACGGCTTCCCGTCCTGGGCGTCGCTTCGACCGGTTTTCGGCAATCACCTGATTCGAGTCGAGGACGAGATGAACGACGGCACCTACGAGCTTCGGGCCGAGATTCCGGGTGTCGACCCTGAAAAGGATGTCGATATCACGGTGCGTGACGGTCTGTTGACGATCAAGGCCGAACGATCCGAGAAGAAGGAATCCAACGGGCACTCCGAGTTCTCGTATGGATCCTTCATGCGTTCGGTGACCCTGCCTTCAGGCGCGGACGAAGATGCGGTCAACGCCAGCTATGACAAGGGCATTCTGACCGTGTCGGTGCCTGTCAACGCCGTTGCCGCAACGGAAAAGCATGTCGCCGTGGAAGCGTCGAAGAAATAACCGGGCTTGGGTGGTCCTAGGTCGCGGGGTCTGGGATCACCCGCCCAGCAACAAATGTCATTGAAAACACAGGAGCTGCAATGAAAAACGACGGCACGCAACATATGGGTAAGAAATGGACCGTCACCGTGTCGATCGACGAACATGGCGCCGAGACGCGGGCGACCGCGCGCCTCCATTGGCGCGATCAGGAAGTCGTGGGTGTCGGCATCGCGAAACTCAATCCGTCGGACCGTTACTTCGCAGCGATCGGCGATGAACTTGCCGCTGCGCGAGCACTTTTCGATGCAGCGAAACAAGTAATGGCGGTCACCGAGCATGACATCGAATACGTCACTGACGAACCTGTGACATTTGAGCGCTGGAGGGGTGCCGGACTGTCGGTGGGGGCGAAGCAATGACCCGAGCTCGTGGTCTGATGCGAAACGCGCCAAGGCAAATCTTTCGTGACAGGCGGGAAGCAGGAAAGGTCCTTGCAGGTCTGCTGAGTGCGTATCGCGGTCGTGAAGGCGTCGTGGTGCTCGGGCTACCCCGCGGAGGGATCCCGGTTGCATGGGAAGTGGCCGCGGCCCTTGCCGCGCCATTGGATGCATTCGTCGTACGCAAGCTCGGTGCGCCCGGCCACGAGGAGTTCGCCATGGGAGCCTTGGCCACTGGCGGACGCGTGGTGGTCAACGACGATCTCCTGCGTGCACTACGTGTAACACCGCAACAACTTCGGGATGTCGCCGAACGTGAAGGGCGCGAGCTGGTCCGGCGCGAGGCAGCGTACCGGGGTGGCCGCCCACCCATCGACGTGGCCGGCAAGACGGTGATCCTCGTCGATGACGGGTTGGCCACAGGTGCCAGCATGTTCGCCGCGATTCAAGCGCTACGCGAGCAGGATCCGGCCGAGATTGTGGTCGCGGTCCCAGCCGCGCCTGAGTCAACCTGTCGGGAATTGGCCGGCGTCGTCGATGACGTCGTCTGCGCATCGATGCCCACCCCATTCATGGCTGTTGGGGAATCGTTCTGGGATTTCCGCCAGGTCAGCGACGAAGAGGTGCGTGAGCTTCTGGCGACGCCGACCACGGGCATCGGAACCGCGACGATTCGATTCGCCGAGACAGCTGCAGAGATCGTCGATCGCACAGCCGTCGACGCGCCCAGCGGCGTGCCGCCGCGGGAAGCGCTCGAGGAGATCATCGGCGACGCACGGATCGTGTTGATCGGCGAAAGTTCGCACGGCACACACGAGTTCTACCAAGCACGCGCCGAGATCACAAAGTGGCTCATTGAGGAGAAAGGGTTCTGCGCCGTCGCCGCCGAAGCGGACTGGCCTGACGCCTATAGAGTCAACCGATACGTGCGCGGACTCGGCGCAGACCGATCCGCGACCCAGGCGTTGAATGGATTCGAACGATTCCCTGCCTGGATGTGGCGCAACGTCGTCGTGCGGGATTTCGTGGAGTGGCTGTACGCGGACAACGAACATCGAAGAGAGCGCGCTGAGCGCCAAACTGGCTTCTACGGTTTGGATTTGTACAGCCTGCATCGATCCATGCAGGAAGTCATCTCCTACCTCGAGAACGTCGACCCCGTGGCTGCGGCGCGAGCGCGCAAGCGCTATGCCTGCTTCGACCACACGTCGGCCGACGACGGTCAAGCGTACGGATTCGCCGCCGCATTCGGCGCAGGGCTGTCCTGCGAACGTCAGGCCGTCCAACAATTGGTCGAGATGCAACGCAGCGCGCTGGAGTATGCCCGTCGCGACGGCCTGATTGCCGAAGACGAGCAGTTCTACGCGCAGCAGAATGCGCAGACCGTGCGCAACGCGGAGGTGTACTACCGCGCGATGTTCAGCGGCCGAGTCACGTCGTGGAATCTTCGCGACCAACACATGGCCCAGACGCTGAACGCGTTGCTTGCGCACCTCGACCGGCAAGGAGGACACGAGCCGGCCCGAATAGTGGTCTGGGCGCACAACTCTCACGTGGGAGATGCGCGAGCAACCGAAGTCGGCACTGACGGCCAGCTGACGCTGGGACAGTTGGCGCGTGAACGCTACGGCGAGGATGCTCGATTGATCGGCTTCACCACCTTTTCGGGCAGCGTGACCGCGGCAAGCGAATGGGGTGGAATCGCCGAACGCAAGAACATCAGACCAGCCTTGAACGGAAGCGTGGAAGAGCTGTTCCACGAGACGCAAAGGCCTGAGTTCCTCGTGTCGCCGATGATCAGCCGGGCTGCGGCCGAACCTCTTGACGTTGTTCGGCTGGGTCGGGCTATCGGTGTCATCTACCTGCCCGCCACGGAACGGCAAAGTCACTACTACCATGTCCGCCCGGGCGAGCAGTTCGACGCGATCATCCACATCGACCGGACGCGCGCATTGGAGCCGCTCGAGGTGACCAGCCTGTGGACCGCCGGCGAAAACCCGGAGACTTATCCCACCGGCTTGTGACCTTGTGACCTCGTCTAGCCCTGCTGGGACGGAACGCGGTACAGCGCAGCACCCGCGACGATTCCAGCGCCTGCGGCGATCAGTAGAACGCGGTCGCCGGGGCGCGCTCGGTCTGCGGCCTGAACGAACGCCGCCAGCATTGATGCCGTGTGGACGTTGTTGTCGGACATGATGATTCGATCCTCGGAAACGCCGAGGTGTGCCGCGAGTTCAGTCCGAAAGCGGAACCGGTTGGGAGCGGCGATGATCGCGTCGACGTCATCGAGTTCCAGCTCGGCTTCGCGCAGGCACTCGTTGACGGCCCGGCTGGCTGCTACCGCGAATTGACTGTCGACGGTGTCCGATTCGATGAAACGAAGTACGTTGTGTCCATCGACGAGACCGACTGTGGCATTGGAGCTTTCACCTTCATCGAGGCTGCTGATCCAGTGAACTCTTTGCAGGCCGCAGTCGTCGTCTGTCCAGCCGCAGAGCATCGCCGCTCCTGCCGGCGCGAACGGAAACCGCTCGCTCATCCCGCGTCCGGGGTTGGCGTCACTGGCCACGACAAGGGCGCAGTCAATGGCGTGCGACTTCAGGAATCCGTCAACGATCTGTAGGGCCGTGAGCGGCCCACACGTTCCGTTTGAAATGTCGAATGAGAATGTTCCGTGGGTCTGTGCATGGGGGTTCTCGGGGTTAGCGCCGATGTCCTTCTGGATCAGCGCCGCGAGTGCAGGCTCTCCGAGATTGCGGTCACGATATATTCCTGCATTGACAAGTAGGTCAACGTCGTCGGGGTGTTTGCCCGCGATGTCCAAGCAGTTTCTGGCAGCCTTCACCGCAATGCGCAGGGCACTGTGGTGGTCGCGCCAGCCGCCGTGGCTGAGGCAGACCTGATCAATCAATGTGCCCATAGCGATTCACCAATTCCTCATCGAGGTTCAGAAGCACGACACCGATCTCCAGTCCTGATGCCAATGCGATCAGCGCCACGGTTTCGCCGGCCTTGATATGACCGGCGTCGAGCTCTTCGACAAGAGCCACGGTATGGGTGGTGGACGCGGTGTTGCCGTATCGGTCAACGGTGATCACCGCGTCGTGGCGGGGCATTTCGCCGAAGGACGCGGCCATCTTTGCCATTCCCTTGCGTATTGCGCGGGCCGACGTTTGATGAGTGATCACGTGATCGATGTCGTGTATCGAAATCCCTACTGCATCAAGCACTTCGTGCAATAACAATGGAGTATTCGACATTGCCGCCTTGTGAATCCCTCGAGCGTCGGTGAACATTCGGGCCGCAGGTTCGTGCCCCTTCGGATAGGCAAGGCACAGCCGGCTGTAATCAGCGACGGTCGTGAAGCCGGCCATGGTGATGCCACCGGATCCGGGTTCGGCCCGTTCGAGGAGAAGCGCCGCGCCGGCGTCGCCGAGGGTCAGCGAGGCGAGCTCTTTGCTCATGATGTTGCGGATATGGCGGGCCGCATTCTGGCCCAGTTGCGAGATGTATTCACCGCTCACTACGAGCACGCGCTCGACGGTTCCCTGCCGAATCCAGTTGTTGGCCACCGTGACACCGGTGAGCATTCCAGCGCATGCGTTGGACACGTCGAACGTCATCGCGTGTGTCGCGCCGATGGCGCCTGCGACGAAGCTGCTCATCGACGGCTCGAGCCATTGCGTCAGACCACCGCGAAACTTTGTGATGCTGCAGCTGATTACGACGTCGATCGATTCAGGGCTTCGGCTCGCCCTGTCGAGGCAGTCCAGCGCCGCCGAGGCGGCCAGGCTGTAGGAGTCCTCGTCGCCGACGGAGACGCGGCGCTCGTGGATGCCTGTCAGCCGTTCGAGATCGATGTGGGTGTGGTGCCGCGTCGTTGCCATCAACTCGGCGGTGGTGAGGTGTGTGGCTGGCAGATGTCGTCCCGCCCCGGCCACGCGCGTGCGGAACGGCGTCGGCGGGCCTCCTGCCGCCGGGTCCATCACGAGCCACTGGGTGCGCATGGACCCATGGTCCGGCGTTGAGGCGAAGGTAATAAGAGCGCTTTGGGCCCCACCGGCGGGGACCTTGGACCCTTAGCGCTTCCGCTAGCCGGTTCTACCGTCGGCGTATGGGCAAGCAACGAGTCTGTCTAGCCGGATTGATGGCGGCGATCGGCGTTTTCACGCTGTACCGAGGCAGGTTGCGGCCGCGGATGTACCGGTGGGGCGCTACCGATGACGAAGTCATGGCCGAGCTCCCGGGCGACGAGCTGATCGCGGCGACCACGCCCACGACCACGCGAGCCCTGACCATCGACGCGCCAATCGCGGACGTGTGGCCATGGCTTGCCCAGATCGGCGAGGGCAGGGGCGGCTTCTACAGCTACTCCTGGTTGGAGCGAGCCGTCGGCGCGGCCATCCACAACGCCGACACCATCCACCCCGACTGGCAGGACGTCCACGTGGGCGACACCGTATGGCTGGCCCGGCGCTATGGTGAGTCTGCTCGGCTCCTTGTAGCGGCGATCGAGCCGAACTCCTATCTCTTGCTGATGTCGCCAGACGATTTCAAGCGCGTGCAAATCAGCTCGAAGGCGAAGGGTGTCTGGGGTTTCTACCTGCGTGAACAAGACGGATGGACGCGGCTTCTGGTGCGCGGCAGCGGCGGCGCCGTCGGCCACGCGGCGTTCGACATCCCGCATTTCGTCATGGAGCGCAAGATGATGCACGGTATTCGTCACCGCGCCGAACAAGTGAGCCGCGACGAGCTGAACGCCTTTGTGCGGCGTCAGTATCGAGGGGTTCGACAGACCAGCAGCCTCGTCAAATAAGGGCGGAAACCATCGCTTACCGGCTAGCCGGTGCGACACTGGTGGGGTGACCACTCCGGTCGAACCGGGGGCTGATAACAGCATGCCCCCGCTCCGCGACACCCTGTCCCAATTGCGGCTTCGCGAGCTGCTCGTTGAGGTTCAGGATCGGGTCGAACAGATCGTGGAGGGCCGCGACCGGCTCGATGGTCTGCTCGATGCGATGCTCGTCGTCACCTCAGGGTTGGAGCTGGACGAAACGCTACGCACGATCGTCCACACCGCCATTCAGCTGGTAGACGCCCGCTATGGCGCGGTCGGCGTGCGTGGTCATGATCATGAACTCGTCGAGTTCATCTACGAGGGCATCGACGAACAGATGCGCGAAAAGATCGGTCACCTGCCGGAAGGCCGTGGCGTCCTGGGCGTCTTGATCGACGACCCCAAGGCCATTCGGCTGGACAACATCTCGCACCACGCCGCATCGGTGGGCTTCCCGCCCAACCACCCGCCGATGCGAACCTTCCTGGGCGTGCCGGTGCGGATTCGCGATGAGGTGTTCGGCAACCTGTACCTCACCGAGAAGGCGAACGGCCAGCCGTTCAGCGAGGATGACGAGGTTTTGGTGTACGCCCTCGCCGCCGCGGCGGGCATCGCGATCGACAATGCGCGGCTGTACGAGGCGTCGAAGATGCGACAGGCCTGGATCGAGGCCACCCGCGACATCGGCACCGAGCTGCTGTCGGGTACCGATCCGGCCAGGGTGTTCCGGTTGGTTGCCGACGAATCGCGGGTGCTCAGCGGCGCCGAGCAGACGTTCGTCGCGGTACCCGAGGATCCCGAGCTTTCTGCGAATGAGGTCGATGAGCTCGTCGTGACCGCCGTGGCGGGCGACGGAACGGTGGCGGAGCTGCGGACGATTCCGGTGGAAGGAACCTTGGTCGGGGAAGCGTATGTCCAGCGCGCGCCCGGACGTTTCGACCGATTCGAGTTGGACGCGGGGGAGACAACCGTTCGCGGTCCCGCGCTCGTCTTGCCCCTGCGCGCGACCGATACGGTCGCCGGCGTTCTCGTCGCGCTCCGCCCAAAAGGTGCCCAACCCTTCACCAGCGAAGAACTCGACATGATGGCCGCGTTCGCAGACCAGGCCGCGCTGGCTTGGCAGCTGGCCAGTGCACAACGTCGGATGCGGGAGTTCAGCATCCTGACGGACCGCGACCGCATCGCACGCGACCTGCATGACCACGTGATCCAGCGCCTGTTTGCGGTCGGACTCGCACTGCAGGGAACGATCCCGCGGGCGCGGATGCCCGAAGTCAAGGAGCGCCTCAACGCCTGCGTGGACGACCTTCAGGAAGTCATCCAGGAGATCCGGACCGCGATCTTCGATCTGCACGGCGCCTCGTCGGGAACCACCCGGCTGCGTCAGCGCGTGGATGAGGCGATCGCGCAGTTCGCGAGCGCGGAAGTGCGCACTACAACGCAGTTCGTCGGGCCTCTTTCGGTGGTCGACCCCACTCTGGCCGATCATGCCGAAGCGGTTGTTCGCGAGGCGGTCAGCAACGCGATCCGGCACGGCGGGGCCACCACGCTCTCGGTAAGCGTCACAGTGGGAGACGACCTCCTCATCGAAGTCGTTGACAACGGTGCGGGCATCTCCGGTGAGATCACCGGTAGCGGTCTAGTGAACTTGGAGAAACGTGCCCGCGACGCCGGGGGCACGTTTGCGATCGACAGTGCCCCAACCGGCGGAACCACACTGCGGTGGTCTGCACCGCTGCAGTCATAGGCCTTCCGAACTCAGCGCCGACGACCAATGGCCCTAACTGGGCTGTGCGCCGAGTCGATAGCGTTTAGCCATGTCAGGTGGCTCACCCACAGAACGCAAGCCGATCGTCGTTGGCATCGACGGCTCGCCTGCATCACTCAACGCCGCCAAATGGGCCGTCGCCGAGGCGGTTGCGCGCGACGCTCCGCTTCGGCTGATCCATGCCGTGCGCGACCACAATACGGCGTGCGAGGCGGACCCCCTGTTGCTCACCGCGGCGGACGTCATCGACGAGGCGGGACACCCTGTCTGCCTGGAGGTCAAGCGTGTTGTTGGCGACCCCGGTGAAGTTCTCATCGCCGAGTCCTGCCACGCCGCGATGGTGTGTCTCGGCGAGCCAGCGCCGGACCCGTCGAGTGAAAAGTTGTTCGGTGCCACCGCCATCGCGCTGCTCGAACATGCACGCTGCCCGGTGGCCGTCATTCGTAGCGACTCCGAGGGGCTTCCGCGCGACCGCGGCGTCGTCTCAGTCGTTCTCGACGACGAACCGGACAACGACGCTGTAGTCCATTTAGCGATGCAGGAAGGTCGGCTGCGCAAAGCGACTGTGCGACAGATAGATCGACGAGTCGGCAGTTGGATTCGTCGTTATCCGGACGTGCACGTCGAAGTCGTTGCTTCCGGTACCGGGTGGCGATACGGGCGCACGGGTAATGAAGCCGATGGCACGCAGCTTGCCGTTGTCGGCGATTCGGATGCGGATCAGATAGGAACACTCGCCGTTCCGAACTGTCATCCAATCCTTGACTATCCGGATTGTTCGGTGTTGATGGTTCGCAACTAGCGTCGCCGATTCATCACCATCCCCGCCGCTGGGTCGCGACGCCACGAGTTGATGATCCTCGTCGTCGCGGCTGCGGTACACGATGTAGGGCCCGGAACAGATATCCGATCGGCGCGCTGAACGCATGCGCAGGATTGGCGAGCGTGCCAGGTGGGACGACACTATTCAAACATTATCGGTGGTGGCCACGGGGACGGGCGTACGTACTGGCTACGAGTGGCGAGTGTGTGGCTTGATTCGAAATGTTGGTCGTTTGCCGATAGCCAGATCAAGGACCGGCGGAGGTCGGGGTATTGATTCCAATTCATGGATAATAGAGATTATCCATCACGCGGCGGATGCGAAAACTCGTGCGGCACAGCACAATAGCACCCGCGCTGAAACACATGGCGACGTTATCGGCGCGCTAATGCGGTTCGCTGGTTACTGCCTCGGGCGAACTCGTAACCGCCGCGATCGATATTCTCAGCCGCCCTCCACTTCTTACACTCTATTTGCTCCGCGCCCGTCGCCGGTTGGCACGCCTCCATGACGCAGATCGTTTGTGGTGCATTCCGGCCGGCGACGTCTGATGTGGTAGCTCGCCGGGCGGTCAACCCGAAATGGCGCGACACGCCAGCTGGTGTCGTGCCACGCTCGAAACTGTGGACGAGGAATCGGAGATCTACGTGTTCGATTTCTCCGATTCTCCCGGCGCGGCAGAGTACCGGGAGCGGTTAGAACGCGCCCGTATGGAGGCGCGCCAGCGATACCGCGACCACCTAGCGGCGGTGTTCGACTTGCACGGCAGCCCAGATCCCGACGCGCTCGCGGGCACCGCGCTCGACGCTCTCACGGCCTGGAGGTATGTCGACAGCGGCGAACCTTGCCGGTGCTCGTGCCACCCGCGACTACCGGAGAGCGACTTCCACGACTACGGATTCGGGTGCGTATGCGCGCAGGCACCGGAGGATCGTCGCCGCGCATTTGCTGCGTGGCGCAGCGACATCCGGGCGTTCTGGCAGTCACCCGAAGGCGAACAGATCAGGGCCGCGGAGCGCGCCGCAGAAGCCGAACTCGAAGCGTGGCTAGCCGCACAGCCCGGCGTCGTCGTGCACAGCCATGGCGGGCTGGCCCCGGAACAGTGGCGCGGAGAAGTAGACGGTCGCGCCTTTTACTTCCGTGAACGCCACGACGAATGGCGCATCGAGCTCAATCTTCGGCCCAGTGGTCGCTTCGCCCGTGTCCTGGTCGGTACGGATAGTGGCGGGGAGGCGTGTTACGAGGAGCGCGAGCTGGACGAGGGCGATGTGATCGCCGATGGCACCACTGCTGTCGACGGGTACGGTAACACTCCGGTCGAGCGGGCGAAGTTCATCGTGGACACGATCCGGGTGCATCTTTCCCGCGAGGCGTGCACGCTACACGTCGACGATCTGTCATCCATTGCGGCGCTGCTCGGGTGCAAGGTCCGCTGGTGCCCATCCTGCGGCATCCGCCTGTCCACCGACTAACGAAGGGCGGCGCAATTCTCGGCGCGGCCGCTCATGCACACGTAATGGTTAGCCGAGACGCATTCGGCTGTTATCGGTAGTAGTTGCTCCCGCATAGTGGACTGGCGCTGGTCAAGGCTGACAGAGCGGATCATTCTCGGCGCGGTGGTTGCACATGCCGTCAAAAGGCGACCTTGTGTTCCTGTACAGGTGATGCTCGGCCGGATCGTGGACACCGGCGCGCACCGATTTCGCGCCGTCGGGGTAGGCCGGGGCGCTGGATGGGTGTCGCACCAGGGGTGCATCATCGAACCGGACGAGCGGGCCTGTGAGGTAGCGGAGGGTAACGGGATGGCCGAAGACGTCGAGGAGTTGCGGCGCCTAGAGGGGGAGGTGCGCGCGACGGTCAAGGCGCGCACCGATCTCGAGCAGCGTCTCGCCAACCCGGAGGCACTGCGATCGGCCACGGCGCGCGCCTACCGGGACCGCGACGCGGTGACCAGCCCCCTGTTGGAGGAGGCGCGCGGCAAGGTTGCCGCCGACATCGCCGCCTTCCATGAGGAGTGGCATCAGCCTGATCAGATCGCCCGCAACATTGAGCGGCTCGGCGCCGTGCTGGACGAGGCGCCGGCGCACATCCGGGAGCATCGCGACGCGATCGTCGATGAGCTGCCCGAGGCGTATCGGGGTCGTGCTCGAATCGCCGAACGTCTCAGATCGGCCGGTTTGGAAAGCATCCTTCCGGAGGAGCGTGAGTGGTATGACCAAGGGTAAGTACAAGTCGCGCAAGCAGAATCGTGATGCGTCTAAGCTCGGCGAAGATTTGGTGCGGGTGCGCGACCAACTGGTCGAGGAACAGCGGCGGTTGGCCGAGATGCGCGAACGCGCCGAATTGGATGCTCGACTGCGTGCCGATCTCGCGGAGGCGATCGCGGCACGCGACGCCGTGTGTGCACCGCAGTTGCAGCGGATCGCGGACGACCGCGAAGTGATCCGGGCCGTCACGCGTGACCGGGCCGCGGCGAATCGGTCGATCCGGCGGCATTCGCAGAAGGTCACTGAGTGGGGGTTGCGGGAACTGGGTGCGGAGTACTTCTACGCCCTGGTTACCGGGAATCGGATGCGCTTTCTGGAGGGTGTCTATTCCACCAACCTCAAAGGTGAAGCGGTGGAGACGATTCAGCGGGCGCGTGGGTTGCGGACGCGGCCACAGTTGGACTTCACCGCCGAACAAAAGAAGGCCCTGACCGATGTGGCCGCCGCGGCGGCGGGGATCGCATTGCCCGACGATGTGACGGACGTCGACGACTCGGCGTGGGACCGATATACCGAGATGGTTGCTGCGGATTCCGCCGCCTTGATCGCGTTCAGAACACCGGTGCCGTGGCTGGACATCGCCGAAGACCATGAGCATTCGGCGAGCAGGATTCTCGGCGCCAATCCGGTGACGTCGGCTGTGACCGTGACCGCGCCTGAGTCGGTGCCGACCATCACGGAGTTGTCCACTGGCTCCGCGGCGCAGCGAGACGCTGCGACGGCCGCCGGCGCGACCAAGGTTGCGGACGCTTTCATTGAAACCCTGCAGCGCAACGTGTTTCTTGCCGCGGAATCGTCGATTCCGTCTCCGGTGGCAGGTGGTCCTGCCTACCCTGCCCCGGCGGACGCGGCGTCGATGCAGGCCTGGTATGCGGCCTCTGCGATCGGCGCGTGGGGTCGTCACCGCACCGAGGTGAACGGACGTGTGGCGGTCGCCTCGGCTGCAGCAGTGCCGTTCTGGCTACCACCTGGTCACACCATCGCCTACCTGGATTCCGAGCCGCTCTCGGGTGAGGACATCGAGGATTTGCGCATGCCGTTCCCGCAGGTCCTCGTCACATTTGCCGAGCCCGCACGGCTTCCAGCCATTGACCCGAGCGTTCTCGACGGCGACCCGCGGATGCGCTGGATCGACCATCTGGCGGCGACCAGCAAGGTGTTGCCCGACGGCCGAGACATGTTCATCGGTGCCACCAACAGCTTTCAAGCGCCGTTGCCGACGTTGTGGGATGCGATCGCTTCCCGCGGCGCGCACATCGAGGCCGTCTTGCTGCTCGCCGATGCCCACGGCCACCTGGACGACCTTTTCGCCTGGTGCGTCGCCGTTCCCTCGGCGGCCGCGGGCCGCGTCCTCGGGCGTTGGGTGATTCCGGCGTCTCGGCAAGCCACCAGTTACGGCAATCTCGTCGCTAACGCCGCAGCGGTGGCAGCATGGGCGGACTGGCATCGTCCTGGCCATTCCCGCAGCGCCGAGGAGCAGCGTGAGGAGCCGGCAGGCAGCGACGCAGGCGCCGCACGCAAGCGCGAAGACACCGTGCATGTCCTCAACGTCACCGCAACCACCCCGGTGGAGGAGCAGCCGGCGGTCAAAGGTGAGCCCACGGGTCGCACGACGGCCCCGCACCGCCGGCGCGGGCACTGGCGCCGCCAGCACTTCGGTCCCGGCCGCACCCAGACCCGCCGCGTCCGGATCGCGCCGGTGATGGTCAACGCAGGCCGCCTCGGTGCTGACCGACCTCAAATCTATCGGCTGCCGGCACCCAAGCTGTCGGAGTCTGCGGCCATCAGTTCATAACCGCATCAGCGGGTTTGAACAAGACTGCTCGCCCACCCCAGCGCCTGCGCAGACTCGTAATCCGGACTGCGCATAAGCTGCTGCTACTTCCGGCGGACGCCGGCAGCGACGGCCAACGCGGCGACCACGACCGACAGCAGCGTGGTGTTGCCGATGTCGGCCAGGCCTTCGACGCTGCCCGTGCGGTGCACGACGTAGAAGCACAGCGCCAGGAAAGTGCCCGCCACTGCGGCGAGCATGATGACGATCGCGATCTTCACGAACTTCGATCCCTTCGGGATACGCGGCAGCAGACCGAGGTCTCCTGGCAACGCCCGCCGCGGGACATAGGTGGCGCACCACCTATTCGGGGGACTCGCACCCCGTTTCACAGGATGGAAGGTCAGGAATAGGCGGACCACCACCGGTACAGGCCCTCTGAGCGCTGTGGCGGACACACGCGACACGCCCGTGGTCGTCGGTGTCTGCTGAGATAATGAGGGAGGCGCCACTTTCCCGGTGGGTGAGGTGGGTGCGACCTGGACGGAACACCGTCAGCGTGATGTGCGTCACACTGTTGCTGTTTTCGGCTGTTGAGATCCCTTCTAGGTGAGACCCGCGACAGGTGCGTGGTCCTATCGACAGGAGGGACAACGAGATGAGCGAGGACCAGCCCCCCGACGCCGAGAACGAGGCCGACTCCACCGGCCCCGACGCCGCGGCCGTACGCAAGGCGGTCACCGAGATGTTGACCGGGGCGGCCAATCCGATCGCCCAGACGGTCAGCGACGACATACATCGCATCGCCACCGCGGCGCTGGGCAGCAACCCCGAGGTGATCGGCATCGGCAACCCGCTCCAGAACTACACCTCGCCGACCAGTCACCTGCAGCTGTTGGACGGCGGCATCGGCAGCAGCGTCCACACTGCCATGGAGGCGGTCTCCCGCGGCGCCAGTGACTGGACCAACGGCGGATTCAGCGGGCTGTCGCCCGAAATCATGGGCGGGCACCGCAACATCACCGACCTGATCACTGCCAACACCCTTAGCTACACCTCACCGATCGCCCAGCTGCATCAGCACCAGTTCGACGTCGGTATCGGCCGCAGCGCGCAGGCGGCGATGGACAGGCTGGCCACCTACAAGTCTGCCATCGACGAGCGCCTGCACCAGTACGACTTCGGGGTGACCCACCTGGCCGCCGTCCAGTCCGCGATGGATGCCCTGGGCAGCCACCAGTCCACCTTCGAGAGGGCGCTGCACCGACACGACCTCGGGATGGAGCACCTCCCTGGCGTGCACTCCGCGATGGACGCGCTCACCAGTTACCGATCGGCCTTCAACAATGTGCTGCACCAGTACGACTTCGGGGTCGGGCAGCTGACCGGCGCTCAGGCGGTGATAGACGCTTCGACTTCCGGCTGGTCGAGTGATGTCGGTCGCTGGGCTGGCGGCGTGCTCGGCGGCGCGCATCTGACGGAGCTGTTCAGCGGGCGCGACTACGGCTCGTCCATCGACAAGCTGATGCGCGAATCCCAGCAGGCCATCCAGGAGTTCATGCGCCAGCGGTCGCTGGTGCCCGACCCTGCCGCCTGGATGAGAGACCTTGCCGGGCCGGTGGAGTCGATCGCGGACATGATGCGGTCGTGGTGGCCGGCGGCGGACCGCGGGCTGCGCGCTGCCCGGGTCGCGTTGCGGGCAGCGCTGAAAGTGGTGCAGCTGCTCGCGAGCAACGATCCCGACGCGCGGGAGGCCGTGCAGCAGTTCCTGATCGACTGGTTGGGATTCCGGCACCGCTCCCATGATCTGGTGTGCTCGGCCACCCTCGTGCTGCTTGACGTGCAGTCGTGGCTGCCGACCGGTGCGCGTCCGCTGGACTTCGACCCGCGGCCGCGGCTGCGCAAACTGACGCTGGCCGAGCACCGGGCCGCGAACCGGTTGAGCATCGACCCGGAACTTCGCTTCCAGAAACGGCCGCTGCTGTCGTTGGAGCAGCCGGTGCAGGTAACTGACTGCGATACCACTCCCATATCGCTACGGGAGCTGCTGCCCGATCGGGCGGCGCCGGATCCGTCCGCCGTCATCGACCCCGAGATCAGCGACCCCCGAATTGCGCGCCTATGGTGGCGGTTCACTGACCGCGAGCGCGAGATCCTGCGGGTGAAAGCTCAGCCGAAGGTCACCTGGGCGGAGGCCGCAGTGGAATGCGGCGGGACCGCGAGCGAAGGCGAGAAGCTCCGACGCAAGGTCAAGAACATGGCCAAAAAGGAATCGGCCGAATCGTCGGCGCCGTCGGCCGCCGAGGCCGGCTGATCGGTTAGCCATGGAAAGGAACGGTCATCTACTGGGACGCTACGGGCTCTTCCGGGACTGGCGTTACAGGGCCAGCCTCGGGAAGGTACCGGTCCCATATCGCGGTATTACCGCCGATTTCTACCACTGATATCGCAATTCCGCGGAATCGT
This sequence comes from Mycobacterium sp. NPDC048908, assembly GCF_043197955.1. Classification (NCBI taxonomy): domain Bacteria; kingdom Bacillati; phylum Actinomycetota; class Actinomycetes; order Mycobacteriales; family Mycobacteriaceae; genus Mycobacterium; species Mycobacterium sp. NPDC048908. Next base: position 852,393 of record NZ_JBICUE010000002.1, read on the forward strand.
CGCAGTATGTCCGCGATCTCAACCCAGTAAGGAATCCAGCAGATGGCGGCGACCTCGACACGAATCCGGGACGAAGCACTCGAAAGAGGGCACCTTGGGCCAGCCGCGTTGGAGATGATGCGCAGTGTGTTTACCGAGCAGTTGCCGCGGTTTCCCGGCCTTGGCGATGCTGACGGCGTCGATGACCTGTTGAACAGCTTCTTCGAGTGCAAAGGTGCTGGATACGCGAACGCGATCACTGCCCTCCCAGACGATGGAGCCGCACGGCGGGAGACCCGCAGCTGGGTAGAGCGGTGGCTTGTCGACCGCGCACGAGAACGTCCATGGGGGGCGCTGCGACACCGGCTTGAGAAGCGCCTCCAACGCTCAGATCTGTTCACCCCGTCGGCCGCCAAGCACCACTGGTTCCTCTCCGGCGCCGAGGACGTCGACCGTCCCGTCACTGACGACGAACTACGCGACATCGCTGCCGGCGCCCCCGTCGAGGTGGTTCTCCCGACGGGACAAGGTCCCGTGCGGTTGGGGCGTACCGGAGAGCTGGAGGAAATGCTGCGACGGGTCCTCGCCGCGGCAGGCAGGCTCCACGTCAGCGAACTCACCCGGATCTGCGCCGACCGATTCCCCTCACTGCTGGAGGCCGACGACGCCTTCGACGCAACGGATGACGTGGACTGGGGCGTCATCGAAGAGACCACCGCCAGCCCTGACACCGGGGCGATCACCGAGGCCAAGCGCCGTGACGAAGAAATCGCAGCACAGCTGCTGCCCCAGCTGACTGCACGTGAACGCACCGCGATCCGCTTCCTCGACGACGTCGCAGCGCTGGCAACCGAATTGGGAATCGGCCGCAGCAGCGCGTACAGCCTGATCAAAAGGCTCAGAGCCAGATTGACTGAGCTTGCCGGGGATTCGGAACGCGCCAATGATGTGCTCGCGGCCCTGCTCGGTCTGGTGGTGGACGATTCATCCAGTGTCCCGTCACTAGACGGTATGACCATCGAGGACTCCCATGTCGTTTGACCCATCTGAGCGGTGGTTTGAGCTGTCCGAGCAATTTCCGATCGGCCCGAAGCGTGGTGGCTTGCCAAGAAGAGACCACTCGGCCGAGGAGGTCGCGCCCGGTCAGATTTGGCAGGCCTATTGGCGCGCCGCCGCTGCTGTTGTGCTCATCGTCGGTGTCGACGACGCGACTGCGCGGGCCCACGTTCGTCCGGCGACCCTGGAGCCTGGGGTTGAGGATAGGTCAGCCATTGTCGTTGACGCGGAAACCAGCCCGCTTCACGGGTCCATCACCATCTGGCCCGAAACCGCTGCTGTTATCCCCTTCGCCGTCTTGGGCGAATGCATAGGCTCGATCCCGGTACCTCTGCTGGGGATCATCAAGGTTGACCACACCACAGCTGGCCTCCGCTATGGACATGCAGACCCTCCTCTTGGGTCTGGAGCCGCCTTGGCCATCGATGCCCTGTTCGACGCGCTGGACATTCTCCAGAGCGCACCCGGTCTGCAATCAAGCACGGCGGCGAAACCTGTGGTGCAACTGCAGATTCCGCTGCTAGCCATCATGAACGCGTTGCAGATTCCGCAAGCGCGCGCTATGGCCATTCGTATGGGCAAGGAACCACTAACGCTCGAGGAAGCCGACCAACTCGCCGTCGCGGCGGACCTTCCCGTGGACGATGTCCTGGCTGCCACTGCACCGCTTCCAGATGACCTTCAACGCGAACTTCAAGAACCGCGCTGGCGCAAGCACATTCGTCGACGAGCAGCCGATGGAGACGAAGCGCGTGCGCGATCACGGCTGGGCTACGAGGCCTACCAGCTGGCCGCCCGAGAAACAGGGCAAGGTCGGGAGCTTTGGCGTCAGCGCCTAAAGGCCGTGGTCGCCACGGAGAACGGTTAGGTTGTGGCGCAAACATTCGACGCCGTTCCCGCTCAGGTCGACGCGATGCTGCAAGCCTGGGAAGCACGAGGCTGCCCGCGGGAGGACCTAACGGGTGACGCTTTCGCCGCTCTCGCAGGTCGTGAAGATCTCGCGGTTCTTCGCGTACCGGAATTCGTGCCCCAAGATTCACAGCTGGGCTGCTCCGTCGCCGGCGGCTATCGGTGGGATCCGCCCACCCTCATCGTTGCCGAGTCGATGTCGTGGCGCCGCCAGCAGTTCACGTTGCTCCACGAGCTTGGCCACCACATTCAAAGGACCGACATCACACTCGGCACGGCGATCGTCGAGCACCGCGAACCCGAAGTATTCGAAGACGCCTGTTGCGACGCGTTCGCTGCCCGGGTGCTCCTTCCCGACGGCCTCGTCAATGCGCACACCTCGGATCGGGGACCCACCGTGCGCACGGCGACCGAATTATTCGAGGCCTCGAACGCATCCCGAGCGGCAATCTGTGTTCGCCTCGCCGGACGACTTCAATCGGCAGGTGTCGTCGTCGTGCTTGACGAGGATGGCACCGTGACCTTCGCCGCTGCCCGCGGAGGCCTCTTCCCACCAGCGCGTGGCACCGTCCAGACTGCCAACCCACTCGTCCAGGCGGCGTTGCGCACCGAACGTGACGGTCGCACGGTCACGCGCGACAACGCGCAGATCTGGTACCGCACCGGCCACTCGTCCGAACAGCTCTATGGGCAAGCAGCGTGGGCTAGAGATCGGCTCTTCCTGATCATGGTCGCTTACGCGGCCCCGTGGTTGTCCTTCTCACCGCCCCGTGATGGCACCGCCGAGCACACCAACGACACCTGGGATGAATGTGAGCAGTGCTATCAGGAGTTCGTCGCAGAGGCGGTGTGTGCCACCTGCAAGGAACCCCGCTGCCCCTCCGGTCACTGTGGCTGCACCGCGAGGGCCGAAAAGACGTGCACGGAGTGCTTCCTGAAGAAGCACCCAGGTCAGTTCGCGCCTGGCTCCACGGTCTGCCGGGAGTGCGTGAGCTGACGGTCCCCTGGACGATTTCGAAGTTGTCCCGTCTCTAGCTCCTGAGCAGGCATCCGCCTGCATATAGCAAGAAAGCAGAGAGGAGCCCCCGTGGCGCCCCAGGACAACATCCGGATCTACATCGACGGCGAACCGATCGACGTGAAGCATCGACGCCTCACCGGCGCTCAGATCGGCAGGCTCGTCAGCCCGCCCCCCGACAACGTGTGGCTCGACGTCGTCGACGCGCAGGACGAGCCGATCGCACCCACGTACGTGGTGGCGATCGAACCCGGCATGCGGTTCTTCACCGATCGGCCGCGCACTATCTACATCGACAAGATTCCCTACGAGGTACGCACCGCGGTACTCACTGGAACGCAGTTGCGCGCCTTGCCAACCCCACCGGTCGCTGACGACTACGGGATCTGGAAGGACATCCCGGACGACCTCGATGACCCAACCGAGCCCGGCGAACTCGTCGCCATCGCCAATGGGGACCGGTTCTTTACGAAGCCGCTGCCAAGGCGGGAGATCCGCGTGACCGTCAATCGCCAGTGGTCGGTGTCCGTCCATGGGGCCCAGCAGACCGGTTTGTCGATCAAGAAGGCCGCCATCGGGCAAGGTGTTCCGATCCAGATCGACTTTCTCCTGTCGCGCAAACACGGCCCGAAGTTCCAGCCGGTCGGCGACGACGAGCAAATTCGTGTCCACGACGGCGACGAATTCCGCGCCCTCGACGGGGATGACAACTCATGACCGCCACGCCCGTCACCGCGACCATCACCGAGGCGATCGAGGAAGTCCGGGAAACGTTCACCGAAGCCACCGTTACCGTCGACAGTGACGGCAACGGTGGCGCCTGGGTGGTCATCGACTCAGTCCCACTAGGGCCTGTCTACGTGCAGGACAGCTCTTGGATCGCCTTCCAGATCACCTTCCCGTACCCGGAAGCCGACGTGTACCCGCACTTCGTAAGGCCGGACTTGAGCCGCGCCGATGGCGCAGCCCTCGGTGCGGGTTTCTCAGTGGCGAAGTGGGGGCTGAGCGGGGATCCCGGAATCCAGCTATCCCGTCGGAGCAACCGCCTGAATCCCGCCGTCGACACGGCCGCGACGAAGGTTCTCAAAGTACTCAAATGGCTCAACGAGCAGTGAACCACCCTTGGTCGGTCGTGATCACCGGGGAACAGTGGGCCATCCTGCAAGGCCACCTGTTCCCCGGTGACGGAGACGAGCACGGCGTCGTACTGCGATGCGGAATCGCCCGCAGCCCGCGAGGCACCCGGCTACTCGTCCGCGATGTCGTGACCGCCATCGACGGCGTCGACTATGTCGAAGGAACCCGCGGTTATCGGAAACTGACCGCGACCTTCGTTGCCGATGCCATCGATGCGTGCGCCGGTCAGGGGCTGGCCTACCTCGCGGTGCACAACCACAGGGGACGCGACCGCGTCAGCTTCTCGATAGCAGACATGGCGTCCCACGAACGCGGCTATCCGGCACTACTCGACATCAATGGCGGCGTCCCAGTGGGGGCGCTCGTGTTCGCGAACAACGCCGTCGCCGGCGACATCTGGACCAATGACGGGCGACGCCACGCCATCACCCACCTGCGTGTCACACGTCGGCCCCAACTGACTCTCACCCCCGAGCCGCCGCCAGCCCAAGAAGCCGACCCGACCTACGACCGTCAAACCCGCATCTTCGGCGACCGCGGCCAAGCGATCCTCGCCCAGTCCAAGGTCGCCGTCGTCGGACTTGGCGGCATTGGCTCGCTCATCGCCGAGTACCTCGCCCGCCTTGGCGTGGGAGAGCTCGTGTTCATCGACCCCGATCGGATGCATCCGACGAACCTGCCGCGCGTCGTCGGCGCCCGCCGATCCGACGCGGTGCGTCTACTGCAAGACGATGCACGTCCGCGCTGGGTACAAGCACTCGGCGCACGCGTGGCAACACCGAAGGTCAAGATCGCCGCAAGGGTAGCCCGCCAGGCGTCCCGAAAGGTTCGGATCACTGCCGTAGCCCGCTCGGTCGTCGAAGCCGACGTCGCGGCGCTCCTGACCGACTGCGACCACATCTTCCTGGCTGCGGACTCCGCGCTCGCGCGGCGGTTGGTCAACTCGATCACTCACCAGTACCTCGTCCCCAACACGCAAGTCGGCTCGAAGGTCACGGTCGTCGATGGAAAGATCGCCGACATCTTCTCGGTCTCGCGGATGAGTAGCCCGGGCAGTGGGTGTTTGCAGTGCAACGGCTTGATTCCGGCGTGGCGGCTCACGGACGAAGCCACGAGCGAGGTACAACGACGCCGCCAGCGATACGTTGATGACGACAACGTTCATGCGCCGAGCGTGATTACCCTCAACGCGGTCGCCGCATCACGTGCGGTTGACGACTGGCTGATGGCCATCGGCGGTCTGACAGATCCGGCTACAAGCGCAGACCATTGGGTCGAGTACCACCCGCTCACCGACGACGTCATCGAGCACCAGCCAGCGAAGTCCCCGGACTGCTCACACTGCGGACCGACGCGTCACGCGCTCGGTGACGGTGCCGACCTTTTGTCGCGGATGTAAGCGCAGCGTCTGGAACGAGACGCCTTGCAGAAGAACGGTCTACTGCAAGCGGCGGCCGTGTCTACGCGTCGCAGGAGTCGCAGTCTCAAGCACGATCCATACCGCGAACCGCGTCATATCCAACACCCGTCGTAACCGCATGTAACCTCGGAGAACGTCGCGCGGTGCCGACCTGGCAAAGGCAATCATTAGCGGAGATGGGGGGCTATGACGTTCAGGTTTCACTCTCAGCTTGAACTTCATCAGTCCGTGCAATCGGGCCTGTCTTCGACCGTCGCTCCCGGACCGATATGCAGTAACTCCATTGACTGGATGGCATGGCACTTCACCAAGCTCGCCTTCCTACCTGCCATAGTCGAGTCGGGAGCCCTCCTATGCGATAGGCACGCCAAACCAGCCGAGGTCATCGCCAGTCCTGGCATCAAAGAGGACAGGTTGAGCATCCCGGTCGGCTTGCCCGGGCATCCGGACTGCATGGTCGGAGATCATGTGCCCTTCTACTTCGCTCCGAGATCGCCCACTAGTTATTGGGTACTACACAACACGTGTCAGCCCAACGACCTCGTGTTCCTCGGCGTACACGTTCGCACGGTCACTTCTCACTTGGAGTGGTGCGCGACCAACGGCAGCGCAGCGAAGCCACAATTGACGAGTTTTATGAAGGACGCGCACGCGATCGGCGACCATGTGGACCTGGACGTGCTTACGCTGAGATATTGGTTGGACAGCACAGGGGAAGACACCGATCGACGTCGCCGCAGGCACGCAGAGTTTCTGGTTTACGACCGCGTTCCGTTGGAGTTTGTCAGCCGTGTGGTCTGCTACTCCGCCGACGCCTTGGCTGTCGCGGTCAAGGCGATGAACGGTGTCAGTGGGTCGAGGAAGTATGGGGTTGATCCGAACATGTTTGCGATATAGGACGGTGACATCGTGATCATTGAGGCTTCCGGCGACCTGCTGGATGCGGATACCCAGGCGGTCGTTAACACGGTCAATTGTGTCGGCGTGATGGGGAAGGGCATCGCACTCCAATTCAAGCGGAGGTACCCCGAGGTTTTCATCGCGTACGAGCGAGCTTGCAAGGCAGGTGACGTCACCACAGGAAGGATGCTGCCCGTACCGACCGGTGAGGTAATCGGTCCGGAATGGGTCATTAACTTCCCGACAAAGCGGCATTGGCGGGCGCCTTCCAGACTCGAGTGGATTGAGCAGGGACTCAAAGACCTGCGGCGCGTAGTTGCTGAGCTTCGTATCGAGTCGATCGCCGTGCCGCCCCTCGGGGCCGGCAACGGAGGATTGAATTGGCACGATGTCGAGCCACTCATCCGATCGGCCTTCGAAGATGTGCAGGACGTGAGGGTCTATCTCTATGCGCCGACGTCCAGCCAGCGCCGCAACATTGTTGCGCCTGCCAAGAGGATTCGGATTACTCCAGGCCGGGCGCTCTTGCTAGCACTGATGGACCAGTACGCCACCGTCCGAGCCGCTACGGATCCGCTTTCAGGGACAGGCGTTTCGCATCTCGAAGTTCAGAAACTTCTTTACTTCGCTACGACTGTCGCTCCGAATCCGCGAATGAAATTTGTTCAAGGTAAGTATGGGCCTTATAGCGACTCTGCCCGGCACATGCTGCAGGAGATCGAAGGAAGCTACACGAGCGGCTACGGTGATGGCGACGACCGTGTACTCGCATTGCGCCCGATAGAAGTGACGCCTCAAGGTCGGCAGCAAATGATGAACTACCTTGATCGCGTGGACTCGACCGCAGTTAGCGGAACGGTCGACCGCGTGCTAGCCATCGTGTCCGGCTTCGAAGGGGCGTACGGACTTGAGTTGCTTGCAACTACGCACTGGGTGGCTAGCCACGAAGGTGCAGTTAATGAGGCCGAGGCTACCGCTGCAGTCCGCAAATGGAGTGAGCGCAAAGGGAGGATCTTTACCCAAGCCCACGTCGGTAACGCGCTGGAGCATCTGCGTGCGACAGGCGCGTTGATTTCGAATACCACTCCGACCTAAGCCGATTGAATTGGGCCGCAGCCGAAGTGCGTCTCTGTAGACGTCGAACGGTCGCGCTAAGTACAGAAGGATGTCGACCGGCGACGCGCGGCTCGCCGACCCGGCACCCCGGTGGCCGCGTCTAGCTGCCCTCAACTGGGCTTATGCAGCGAAGATTGACAAGCTATCGCGACACGCCGACACAGACGAGACGTGTCGCCCACCGGTGGCCGGCGGCAATTGACGCCTCAGGTTGTGAACGGATTTGTGAACGAAACGGGGCGCAACTGCCGTGATGATGTGAGACGCACCGTGATGGCTGGGACGGACGGTTAATCGTGACCTGCACGTTTGATACCCGGGAAGCCATGCGAGACCGGAACCGGTTGGCTCATAACCCAGAGGTCGCAGGTTCGAATCCTGTCCCCGCTACTAAGCGAGACGGCCCCCGGAGAACTCTCCGGGGGCCGTTTCCATTGGCCATGGCAACACGTCCGGGAACACGAAAGCCCGTTTCGGCCAACGCAATCGGGACCGTATGGCGCGGCGGCATCCGGTTGACCTAGGCGGCCCGTGCACCGCGGCGTGGCGCTCGCAGGCCCAAGGTACGTCTGCCCGTATCTACCAACAGTTCGCACAGCGCGTCGTCATCGACGTCCGCGACACGGGAGTCGACAGCGGCGGCCAGACCCGCCATCACCACCGACGCTTTGACAAGACCAGCGGGTCCAGGGTCCAAGGCTGCCATCCTTGGATAGCCGCTCCGTTGCGGTCAATCGCCCATGTCGGCTGTCCGTACTGCGGCTCGACGGAATATATGTCGCTCACCACGGCGCCCGCGATGAAGCCGCGACGCCTAGGGCCCCGCACGGTAGACAGGCGACGTTCATGACCCTATTAGCCGTTCGTCGAGACTGACGCCGGAAGGCGGCCGGTGCTCGGCGGGAGATAAGCCATCATGCGACCCTGCACGGTCGGCCCTAGCAGGTCGTGACCCTCCTTGGCTGCTTTGGTAGCAATCGACACCAACGACATACGACGCAGCGGGTCATCGACGAGTACCGGCGGTGAGAGGGTCAGCCCGGCTTATCGCGTTGCCATCGAGTCGATCCGGTGAAACATCCGTGCAGACCGGCACGATTGCCAACAGCGGACTGTCCGCTCTGCCGTCATGTCGCAGCAGCAGTTCACGGAACCCGCCAGACGCGATGGCCAGCACGACATCATTGAACGTCGCGCCCAGCGCCTTCGCTGTGTTCTTCAGCTCTTCCGATGGAGGTGACACCGTTGCAAAGGTGCCGACCGGGCATGTTGTGGCTCTCGACGCGAACGCGGGGTGCGCCCCTCGGCACACCCGCACTCGGCTGATTCAGTTATTCGGTCACCGGCGTGTTCTACTCGTCGACTACACGCGGGCCCGGCTCGCGGCCAGCCTTCGCGGATCGTTGAGGACCAGCGGCAACGTCTCGTTGTCGAGTTGCGACCTGATCATCGAGCCGGGGTCTGTTGCGGTACCCGTCCCTGACTTCGCGTCGAGCGGCGCGGTCACCGGCGTGATGGTCCGCTTGATCTTGTCGATGATGACGTCGCCCTTCAGGTAGCCCGTATGGGTTCCTGTGACCAAAATTTGGCCCGTGTAGTGGATGGTGTTCTGCGCAACGGTTTCGTCCGTTGTCTCGAAGCCGTTGAGGATCATCCCGTCTTCATTGACGAAGTTGGTGTACTGCACCGTGCGAACGATGTGACCCGATGCCAATGTCTCCTGGGTGAGCACCGCGACGTTGTCGGTATCACTCGTGCCTCCCACGCCGTGATAGATCCCCGGATCCGGCAGCTTCACCTGCTTCGGCGTGTTGGAGACCAGCGTCGGTAAGGTGGTTGACAGCGCTGGTGTGGTCTTGTCCGCCGGCGTCCCCACGCTGGTGGTGTAGTTCAGCTTCGCCACGACCAGACGTGACGTTTCGCCGGTCGGGTCGGAAGCCTTGGCCTCCCAGAATGCGACCTCGGTGCCGTCTGCGTTCCAGCTCGGCATGCTTCGGGCGACCCAGCCGTCGTTATTGACGAACAGGGGGATGCCGTCATCGCGCTCGAGGTCATCGGACACCCTGATCAGCCATGGCTGGTTCGTGACGTTCTGCGAATCCGTCGTGCCGGCGTAGAGGGTGTATACCGACCCCTGGATCAACAGCGGCACGAGCGCAGGCCGCACGATCCTCGACGCCGGCAGGAGCATGTCTTCGTTGCGCCCGCTGTCGATCGCGATCCACTGACCGTTGGGGGAGAGGTCGGCGTCCTCGTCGTAATCGAGGTTGCCGGTTACCCGTGTCGCGGTGCCGGTGGCCAGGTCGACGACGACGTCATCGACGTTGCCGCCGTCGAAGAGCCCGCCCTGAACGATCACGCCCTTGCCGTCGTGAGTCCACTGCTTGCCCTCACCCACCGGGTAGACCACGCGAGCATCTTCGATGTTGTACACCTTGGCGACCGGATCGTAGACCAGCGTGCCCACGACCGGGACGGCTGTGAGGAAGCCTGGCGAGTCAGCGCCATTCGGAACCAGTTGGATCTGGCTGAACAACACGTGGGTTCCGTCCGGGGAGATCCTCATTTCACGTTGTGCATCGGTGGCGATGACACCGGGCTTACCGGGTGGCGTGAGGATGCGGGTGATCGTGTTGTCACGTGGATCGTAGACAACGTTGGTGTAGTTCCCCCCCGCTTGAGGACGGGACTGCATCAGAATCCGCCCCGTGCCGTCCTCGAAGGGAACCGGCTTGTATAGGTCCCGAGGTGCGGTAGTGCCATTCGGAAGGGGAGTGGGGTCAGCAAGACCACAGGTCACACACTTCGGTTCGCTACCGTCGAGGTCGACGCGATAGATCTCCCGGCGCGCGTCGGCCGCCGCCCCCGGGAGGTGCGGCGCTGAACAACAGGGACTTTCCGTCTGCCGCGAACCGCGGAATAGCCGCGTCGGTGAAACCTGCCGGCAGGTTTACGATCGTGCGCTCGGCCTGTGGATTCAACACCGAGACATCGGTATCTGTTGTGGCGCTGTGCGGAACTCCGAACAGACTCAGGAAATTGGTCTTGCCGTCTGTCACCGTGACCGTGATCGACTCCGACTGCACGGCGTTGTAATTGATGTCTTTCGGTGTGTAGGTGAAGTTTCCGGTCGCCTGATCGATCGTCAGTGTGCCCTTGTCCGTTGTCCACGTCGACGAATCAACCTGGTTTGCGCCCGCGACGGTGTAAGTAAGCGGGTCACCCTCGGGGTCGGTGGCGCCGAGGGTGCCGGTGACGGTCTGCCCAGTCTGCGATGTCAACGTGGGGTTGTAGGCGATGCTCGGAGCCTCGTTGAACAAGTTGCGGCGGACCCAACCCAGCACAGCCCACGCAATCGGAACGAACGGTCCCGGTGTGGCGGGCGCCGGCGCCAGGAACGGGTTCAGCAGCGTGGCGAAGAGATTGTTGATCACGCCGACGAAGGTTGTCACCGGTGAGGTGACCTGAGTTACGGGCGCCACCAATGCGGTGGCCGTTGTGAGCGCGGTAGCGGTGATATCGCCACTACCGGTGTTGGTGTCAACGTCCACTGTCCTCAGCGAGGAACCGGACGAGCTATCCGCTGTGAACGACCGAACCGTGGCGGTTGCGCTGTCGTCCTGGCCGGCCGTCGTCTTCAAGGTGGTAACGGCCGCCGACGAGACGGTCGACGATGGAGAGCCGTCCGATTTCGATGACTTCGGTTGTGTTTCAGCAGTGTTCGACGATGGCTGCTGCGTACTCGACGGCGGCGTCGGCGTTGACGAACTGGGTGGTGTGGGGTCAGTGGCCTCGCCCGTGACGGTCGAGGTCTCGGAATCCACGTGGGTTTGTTCTGTGCCACCCCGCACGGATTCGGCGTTGGATTCTTCTTCGCCTGATTTTGTCGATTTACCGGTCGTCGCCGCACCGCCCGTCGTTTCGTTGCCCATGGAACTCGAGCCGGTGCCGGTAGTTGTGACCCCTGCAGCACCGGAGCCACCGATGTCAGACGATGTCGAGGCTGCCGGCGACCCCGACTCGTCCTTTGATGCACCTCCGTTGGAGGCCGGGCTGCTCTGCGAGCTCGAACTGTTGTCAGAGCTGGCGGACGAACTCTTTGTCGATGACGACGATGAAGTTGATTCATCGGCACTCGCCAAACCGGGTGAAGTAACGACCATCACTCCGATGCCAAGTGCGGCGGCCAGCGCGCCGACTCGGCCAATGTAGCGTCCATGCGTGCTGACCTGCGAAGAATGTGGGCTCATTGCGGCTCTCCGAATGCGACTCGGTGTTGCGCTCGGAAGCGATTCAACTAGCCGAGCGTAAAGTACCAACTTGCCGAACGTAAAGCTACAGCTTGCTACCTGTCAAGCCCCTGTTTGCCAACCGGCAAGCAAGGACTTGCCGACCGGCTAGGACACTGCTTCACTAGTGGCGAAGGAGGCGACATGACATCCGCAGCAGCGGAAGGTGTAGGCACCACGCCTGACACGCGGCAAAGGCTGCTGGACGTGGCCAAGACACTGATCAGTCGGCACGGGTTCGCCGGCACGTCGCTGCAGATGATCGCGGACGAGCTGGGCTTCACGAAGGCCGCGATCTACTACCACTTCCGGACTCGTGACCAGCTGCTCATCGCGGTGATGGAGCCGATCCTGCACCAAATACGCCGCGTGGTCGAGACGGCGGAAAACCAACGCACACCACGGATGCAGATGGACGCGATGGTCGTCGGCTTCGCCGGTGTCGTCGCGCGCAACCGTTCGATGGCCGCGGTCGTGGTGTTCGACCCCGGTGTGCACGCGGTACTGCAGCTGCAACCGGATTGGGGCGACCTCATAGCCCGTCAGCTCAGCCTGCTCATGCAGCAAGACACAGGCGCCACCGGAGTCATCAAAGCCACCGCGCTCCTCACCGGCCTGGCTGGAGCAGCGACGGGCGCCCCACTCGACATGACCGAAGACGCATTGATCGAAGAGTTGAGTGAGATTGGTCGGCGAACAATGGGGCTGCGCCAACCATCTCGTCAGAGCATCTCGAAGCGTAAGAGCGAGCCAGATGGTCCGAGACGTCCTAAAACAGCTCCGGGCCGCTGGAACGATTTTCTGGCCGAGGCCTGAACTGGCTCCGCCCGATCGCAAACCTGCGGTCGCTTCCGTTCGGCGACAACGAAATTGACGTTTGTCGGGCCTGGACGGCGGTGAGGCGTGTGCTTGAGCGGCTCACCGGAACGCCGTCGTCGGAGCGGTTGTCGCAGCGACAACGAGCCTCTCCACCGCTATCTCTACGCTGCGCACCGGCGGGCATGTGGCCATCCAAGTGAAGCCCGATATCGGCGGGTGCATTACTGGACTTTCGGCGTGGACATTGCCATTTGGTACGCGGACATCATCGTCGAAAGTTCGTGAGCGATATCCGGTCCTGTTGGTGTGTATACGATTTCGCAGAACCCTTTACTTGCAGTCTTCCGCAGTTGACCCGCGATGGTTCGCCTTATCCCCGACCATCGTTCGGGTATCAATATGGTTCAGCAGTCGGCGATCGCGATCTGGCAGAGTCGTCACGTGCCCTTCGAATACGTGAAGATGGCGATTTTGCGGGTGGCTGACCGTCTCCAGCGCGGCTCTCCATTCACGTCCGCCGGGCAGGGAATCGACGGCCTCAGCGCCACCTCTGGCGTATGCATCGTGCCAGTTCACGACGCGCCACGGCCCAATCGCATCCTTTACTCGAGCGCTATCGGGATCTTCGCCGTCCTCGAGTACCGTCCCAGATACCAGGCTGGCTGTCGGCAGAGTGGGGTGAGGCAAGCCAATGATGCCGTCGGCGATGTCGGCAGCTAGCGCAGCGCCTTTGGGGCCGAACACGCTTAGCCAGATTTGCACGTCAATGGGCCGGTCGGCGGCAAGTCCGGGCGCGTGCATCATGCGCACGGCGGCACCATCGGACACTGCGGTTTGCCCGGCAAGCAGCGCCCGGACGGTCTCCAAAGAGTCTTCAACGCGCTCAGCTTCCATGGACGCTGTCCAATCGCCCGACGTGCGGTGAAACCGGTACCGAAACAGGCTCGCAATCTTCCCTCCGAGAGCCGCGCAATGGTGGCGATCGACGATGCCACGGTCATCGGCGACCGCTGGGCGGGGACCAGCACGGCTGTCGACAGTTGAATGCGGGTTGTCCGCTCGGATGCGAGGGCGAGGTGACGAATGGATCCTCCCAGAAAGGGGAAGAATCAAATATCCACAGCCTCGTGTACCCAAGGTCCTCGGCGAGGACGGCAAGATCCGCGAACTTCGGGGAAGGCGGCAGAGCGCAGGAGATCTCGAGTGTGGACAACGTCGTTCCCCCACAAGAGGTCGTCATTTGACCGAATACGAATGTAAATACTCGACCATTATTCGAGTCCGCGCAGACCTCACGCCACCGCTGCGCGACCGATCGAGATCGTCTTATCGGCGTTACGCGTTTTGTCGCCAGCGGATATGGGATGGACTCGACGCCAGCCCAACGTCGATTGCGATGACATCCCATTCCGCATTGGCCGAGAGCGACGCCGCCCCGAAACCGCCTGAAAGATGGAACGCGGTGCAAACGTGCGCATCGCGTGCATTCACTGGGCGGATCAAACGCATATGCCCCACTACAGCGCAACGGCGGCGGACATCGCTGCGGTGACCGTGTGCTGGACGCCGCCGCACGTCTCGCTCACCGAGCGGACAGAAATCGTTGAAACGTCTAATCAGATCAAGACGCTTCAACATCTGAACTGGTTTTTACCGGTCGCCGATTGACGATGCGTCGACATGGTCATACAGTTTGAGTAGAAATGTCCGTCTGCCGCCTACCGAGCGGCTCAGAAAGGGGAAGCCGATGACCGCTCCCAACGTCTTCGACGCTGACCTCCCCACGTTCAACTACGGACTCACCGCTACCCCCCAAGACATCCTCGATGATCTCCGCAGTGCGCAATCCCTCGCGCCCATCGCCATCGGACCGCTCGGCCCGGAAATCCTGTCCTACGAGATGGCTCGGGATATGCTGCGCGACAACCGGTTCCGTCTGCCTCCCGGCATCACCCTGGCGGCACAGGGCATCACCTCGGGCCCGTTGTACGACAAGATGGCGAACAGCCTTCTGGGTCTCGACGGCCCACCACATGTCCGGTTACGCAAACTCGTATCCAAAGCGTTCACTCCCCGTGCGACTTCGCGTCTGCAAGACACAATCCGCGACGTGATGAACGGGCTGATCGATCGGGTGGCTGACGCCGGACGCTGTGACGTCGTGACCGATATCGCGCGTCCCTACCCAACCCCGATCATGTGTGCGCTGCTCGGCGCGCCCAGCGAGGACTGGCAGCTGTTCGCGGACTGGACCGAAGAGATCTTCAGGGCCTTCAACTTCCAGCCCGACGCCACCTTCGATGAATCCGCGATCATGCGCGCGTGGGGCGAACTCGACGCCTACGTCGACGACATGGTCGCCGCGCGCAGAAGCACGCTCACCGATGACCTGCTCTCCGAGCTGATCCGGGCCGAAAGCGATGGCGATCGGCTGAATCTCGATGAACTGCGCATGCTGGTGGCCGGCTTCCTGATGGCGGGCACGGACACGACGCGGAACCAACTAGCCGCGTCGGTGCAGGTGCTCTGCGAGCATCCGGCCCAGTGGACGAGGCTGCGCGACCAACCCGAGCTCGCGATGCAGGCAGTCGAGGAGAGCATGCGACATTCGCCAGCAGCCTCCATCGTGCCGCGGACCGCCACCGACGATGTCGAATTCGGCGGATACACGTTCCCTGCAGGCACCTTCGTCCTCGTGAACACCTTTGCCGCGAACCGAGACCCAGCGATCTACGACGACGCTGACCGATTCGACATCGCGCGCAACGACGCGCCGGCAATCCTGACGTTTGGCGGCGGCGCGCACTACTGCCTAGGGGCAAACCTCGCACGCCGGGAACTGGCGGAAGCACTCGTGGTGCTGACCCGACGGCTGTCTGCGCCTACTTGCGTCGGCCCGGCGCCGTGGAAATCACTGCTCGGAATGACGGGTCCCACAACACTTCCGATCGAATTCGACGTCGATGTGCTGGCAACCTCAGATGCGTAGTCGCGGTTGGGCGGGTGTCACACCGTCCTCGGATGAAGAGGCGATCGCCCGGATCCTGGACGCGGTAGACGAAGTGGTCGCAGAACGCGGGTCGGCGATACGCCTTGCCGACGTCGCCCGCAAGCTCGGGGTCACTCGTCAGACGGTGTACCGGTACTTTCCCAACGCCGACGCGCTGCTCATCGCAAGCTCGATGCGTGCGGTCAACGGATTCATCGACCAAGTCGCAGAACACGCGCAGGGGATCAGCGATCCAGTCGTCGCCATCATCGAGTGCGTTTCGTTCGGGATCGAAAACCTCATGGGCGATCCCCAACTGGAGAGCCTACTGACCGTTCGGCAGGACGGCGAGGCTGTCGTCTCGTTGACCTCGGACACGGCGATCACTTTCTGCTTGTCGATCTTCCACCGCCTCGACGTCGATTGGAAACTTCACGGCTTCGACTCCGCCGCACTCGGTGAACTTGCCGAGATGACCCTGCGCTCCGTGCAGTCACTTCTGATCGATCCCGGACCGCGCCAACGCGACGGAACCGCACTACGTCACTTCCTCGCGCGCTGGCTCGGTCCAGTTATCCTCTATCCGCGGATCGCGTCGCTGCCGATGCACGAACCGGCCTGAGCCGGCGGTATAGCCACACCCCGTGGTAGTGGCGAACGCTGAGCCGATCACCTCGGCGCACCGCGCCGCGCGACAAGCCCGCACGGTGAGCTCGTCGCTGAGTCGGGCCCGGCGGGCGTCGTAGGCTTGGTGGCGATGGCCATTCGGAATGCAGATCGTCGTCATGGCGTCTGATGCGGACGCACTGATATGACCCTGTCTCCACCACCACGCGCCGAGGTCTTCTTGGTGGAGAACCGCTTCAACCCGATCTCAACGCGAGCCGTGCTCGAACTCACCGATGACAATTTGCGCTGCGCAGTCAAGGAGTACTCGAGGTGGGTGGAGAAGGCCATGGCGATCTCAGATCTCAGGTCTCGGCTTCAAGTGAGTGAGGCGGTCGTGGCGTTTGATTTCCGGCGTGATCAGCTGAAGATCAAGTGGCTCAAGCGATTTTTGAAAGCCGGGTTTTCCGTTAGTGACGGCAGGTCGCGCCCTTGGCTGGTGTCCCTCGTTTATCCCACGGGCATCATGGCACTGGTGGAGGTGGTGGACGGCTGGGATGTTCACAACGAATGGCGGCGGGCTCTGCCTCCGACCTGATCCGGCGGTTCTGGGACCAATCACCCCGCGGCACCTTGCTGACGGAGTGAGAGCTGACAAGTACACCGGACAAAGCCGCGCCGTCGAGAATCTGCACCGCGCAGGCAGCTCACCCGGGTGAATCGCACTGGCGGATGAAGACAACTCACCCCAAGCGTGGAGACACTGGCGCTCAGCCCAATCGGCGAGGCAGTTCCGCCCCAAGGCTCGCGGGCCGCTTGTGCAGAGCGCTTCACGCTTGGCAGAACAGGAACCACGATGACATCGCCGGTCAGCGACCGATACCAGGCCGTCGAATTGGTTGAACAACGCTACGCGGGCGCCAACACCGGCCGCGGTCCTTCAAAAGCGTTGTCGCGCAACACCGAAAATCACCGCAGTTTCGACTAGCCGTCCGAGGCCTGATCGCAACCGGTCATGTGGAAACTCGAAATCATAAGAGGGGTAACCAATGGTGCAGAACAGGACGGAGTCCGAATGGGGATCAACAACAACGGTGGTGCAGGAAGTACGGTCCGCGTTGATACCTGAAGGTGCTGACGTGATGACTGTTCTCATCAACCATCCACCGGGTGCCCCCGGTTACCCGCCACATCGCCTTCCCGGCGGTCCGGGATTCGGCTACATGATCGACGGTGAAATGCTGTTCGAGATCGAGGGCGAAGCGCCACGCGTTCTCCGCGCTGGGGAGGCGTTCTGGGGAGCCGGCGGCGATGTGATCCACTATCAAGACGCCAATAACCGCACTGACATTCCATGTAGCTTCGTGCTCACGCTGTTTCGCCTGCCGGGGCGACCGATGCTCGAGTGGGTTACCGAACTGGAGCTCGAGGCGCGAAAGGGACTGCGCGTCATCGTCGATGAACGGCCACGCTGACACGACCGCTGCCTCGACGGACAGTCGCCGTGACGAACGCGCCCGAAAACCGACCGAGACGATTCCCACCATAGGGCGATGACACGAAGCCGAACACACCTTGGCGGGCGGTCTTTCGCGTGAGCCCCATAAGGGCTCCCTGAACGGTGCACATTCCGCCGATTCGTGGGCGGCCTGATGAGCTGAAAGTCCTTGGTGGGCTGGTCTCTGCGGTGGCGCAGGGGCGTGGGGGGGTGTGGGTCGTCGAGGGGCCACCGGGCATCGGGAAGAGCCGATTGTTGACCGAGGCATTGGCGTTTGCTGAAAAGGCCGGTGTGCGGGCGCTTTTCGGTGAGGCGTTCGAGTATCAGCAGTCGGTGCCGTTCTTCTCGCTGTTCATGGCGACCCTGCGCGCGGATCCCCCTGTGGGTGATGCGGAGGCTTTGCGTCTCGTCGACGCGTCGACCGATCTGCGCTACTGGGTCGTGCACAATCTGCAAGCCGCCATACGCGCCGCCGCGTCCCGTCAACCCCTGGTGATCGTTCTCGAGGACATCCACTGGGCGACAACTCGACACTGTTGGCGCTGCGGTCGCTGACCGCGACGCGGGCCGACGGCGCGGTGCTGTGGGTGGTGACCGCGCGAACCGGCGCAGGCGGACCGGCTGTTCATGAGACGCTGTCCGCGCTCGAAGACGAGGATTCCACCTTTCTGCGGTCGACGGCCATGACACCGAGCGCGGTCGCCGAGATTGTGCAAGACGCTGTCCGGGCCAACGCGGACACGTCGCTGCTGAGCTTGGCCGACAAGGCGCACGGCAATCCATTCCTGGTGACGGAGCTGCTCCGGGGACTCGACGAGGAGGGTCGACTCGACGTCAGCGGCGGCCGCGCGGTCGCTTCGGGAGACACGTTGCCGCGGCGGCTCAGCGAGTCCATGCAGCAACGACTCGACCAGCTCTCCATCGCGGCGAGCCAAGTCATGCGAGTGGCCGCGGTGCTGCCTGACCGATTTTCCGGCGGGTTGCTCGCCGCGATGCTGGAACGCCGACCGTCCGCGCTGGTATCGGCGGTAGAAGAGGCAGTCCGCGCCGACCTGCTCATCGAAGACGGTGAACAGATGAGGTTTCGTCACGATCTGCTCCGCGAAGCGACGCGCCAATCTTTGCCTCAGTCGCTGCGCCGGGCGATGGAGCGGCAATCGGCAACCGGGATGCTGGATATGGGGGCGGCGCCCGAGGAGGTCGCAACCCAGCTCGCCCGAAGCGCCGAGGTGGGTGATCAGGCCGCGATCATCGCGCTCCGCGAAGCGGCACAGTCTCTGGCTTACAGCGATCCGAGCGCTGCGGCGGATCTAAGCAAACGGGCCCTGGACCTTCAGCCGCCGCAGGATGGGGGACGTGGGCCTCTGGTCACGGAAACGATCGTGCTGCTCAACTGGGCCACTCGGTACGAAGAGGCGGAACGGTTGGCCAGCACCACACTGTCCGCCTCGCTGGCACCCGAGGAGGGGGCCGAGATCCTTCTCCGGCTCCGAACGCCACTCACCGACACGACAACGCGACACATTGAGGACAACCGCCGCGCACTTCAGTTGCCCGACATCAGTGACGTCACCCAGGCACGGCATCGAGCGTGGCTGGCCTACAACCTGGTGATGATGGCCAGCCCGGACACGATCGTGCGGCCGCCGATGAGGCAGCGGCCGCCGCTGCGTCCGTCGGCGATCTCGAGTCCACAATTGTCTCCGGCGTAGCACTTGCCTACCTTGACTGCGCGAACGGGTGTGCGGTCAGCGCGCTAGACCGCGTCGAGCAACTCCATGCTCTGCCCCCGGCAGGTGATATGACCTCGCATAATCTCGTCGCGTGCCACCTGGCGAACCTGCTCGCCATGGTCGGACGGCTCGACGATGCCGCCGCGGTGGTCGCGAGTGGCGCGGCAAGGTCGCAGCAGGAACGCGACGGCATGGCGCTTCACCTTTGGGCGCTGTGGGAGGCGCCGATGCAGGTGGTCGAGGGCCGGTTGTCGGACGCCCGCGAAACGGCCGAACGGCTAGCAGCGCCGGAGCGACCCGGGTCGACCTTCGTCAACGCGTTGCGGATGTTCACCCTGGCGGAGGTGGCAGCGCGCACCGACGACCGGACGTTGTTGGTGGACACGCTGACCGAGGCCCGCGAGGCATACTCCAACGGTTCACCATCCGTACGACGCGGGGCGGCGGGTGTGTTCGACACCTACACCCAGCATGAAGCGATTGCCGATGCACGTCGGGTGGGTCGCGCACTGCGCTTGCTGGGTGTGGAGCGGCGCGTCGTGGCGCGGGCGCGGCTGAAAACCGGTTGGGACAGTTTGACTGATTCGGAGTTGAAGGTCATCAATCTGATTGCCCAGGGGCGACCAATGCCGTGGTGGCGCAGCAACTGCACCTGTCCATCCATACGGTGAAGACGCATATCCGCAATGCGTTTGCCAAGCTTGGTATTACGTCTCGCGCCCAGTTGGCGCAGCTGATCGGCGGAGTTGATTGATTGATTGACAGCTCGTCCGCAGCGACTGCGCAGGCTTACAATTGCGTGCACTGTAACGTGCACAGTAGTGGCGAGAATGGTAGACGGGACACCCGATGGGGCCTCCAAGCGGCCTGTTCGACGTCGGCGGTCAGCGCCTGGTCACTCCGCCGATTCGTGGGCGGGCTGATGAGCTGAGAGTCGTTGGTGAGCTGGTCTCTGCGGTGGCGCAGGGGCGTGGCGGTGTGTTGGTCCTCGAGGGGCCGCCTGGGATCGGCAAGAGCCGGTTGCTCACCGAGGTGTTGAGGTTGGCCGATAAGGCCGGTGCGCGGGCGCTTTTCGGTGAGGCATTCGAGTATCAGCAGTCGGTGCCGTTCTTCTCGTTGTTCATGGCGACGTTGCATGCCGATCCGCCAGTCGGTGATGCCGAGGCGCTGCGCAGGTTGGGGGGTTCGGCCGATCTGCGGTACTGGGTGGTGCACGATCTGGCCGACGCTATTCATGCAGCGGCCGCGCAGACTCCGTTGGTGATCGTGTTGGAGGACATTCACTGGGCCGATAACGGCACGCTGTTGGCGTTGCGGTCGTTGGCCACTGCGCGGCCGGGTGCGGTGTTGTGGGTGTTGACTGCGCGTACCGGGGCCGGTGGGCCCGCAGTGCAGGACACGTTGTCGGTGTTGCAGCGGGCCAATGCCACGTTTGTGCGGTTGGAGCCCATCGCCGCGGATGCGGTCGCCGATATGGTGCAGGACGCGGTGCGCGCGAAAGCCGATGTGTCGCTGTTGAATTTGGCCGCCAAGGCGCATGGCAATCCGTTTCTGGTCAGTGAGCTGGTCGGGGGGCTGTGCGAGGAAGACCGGTTGACTGTCTCCGGTGGGCGTGCGGTGGTGACGGGGGAGGGGTTGCCGCGGCGGTTGGGTGCCACGATGCATCAGCGGCTGGACCTCCTTAATGCGGAGGCCTCAGAGGTGGTGCGGGTGGCCGCGGTGCTGCCGGATCGGTTTTCGGCCGGGTTGTTGGCCGCGATGTTGGATCGTCGGCCGGTGTCGTTGTTGTCGGCGTTGGAGGAGGCGGTGGACGCGGATCTGCTCGTCGAGGATGGTGAGCAGTTGCGGTTTCGGCACGACTTGTTACGTGAGGCGACCCGGCAATCGTTGCCGCAATCGCTGCGCCAGGCGATGGAGCGTCAATCGGCAACCATCATGCTGGACATGGGTGCGGCGCCGGCCGAGGTCGCTACTCAGTTGGCGCGCAGCGCCGAGCCCGGAGACATGGAAGCAGTTGCTGCGCTGCGCCGGGCCGCGAAATCGGTGGGCCACAGCGATGCCAATGCCGCCGCCGACCTGAGCAAGCGCGCGTTGGAACTACTACCCGGCGGTCATGTCGAGCACGGGTCATTGGTCGCCGAAACGGTGGAGTGGCTCAACCGGGCCAGCCGCTACGACGAGGCCGAAGAGCTGGCCGTTGTGGCCCTCGCAGAGGCCAGCTCGCCCGAAGAAGAGGCCGAGATCCGGCTGCGTCTCGGAGCAGTCACCAGGCACAACACCCAGCGTTGGGTGGAGGAGAACCGCAGGGCGCTGCAGCTGTCCGACATCAGTGAGGTCACCCGTGCGCGGCATCAGGCCTGGCTGGCCTACAACCTGATGTTGCAGGACCACGGTGGGCGAGCCCGGGAGGCCGCCGAGGAGGCGGCGGCGGCCGTGGCGGTCACCGGTGATCTCGAATCCAAGATCCTTACCGATGTCGCGCTTGCTTGTCTTGACTGTGGGGACGGGTTCGCGAGCCGGGGATTACGTCGCCTCGAGGACCTTCGCGCACACACCTCGGCCGGTGATGTCACGTCGACTCAAGACTTGGCCGAAATTCACTACACAAACCTGCTGGCAGTAGTGGGCCGGTTGGATGACGCAGCGGCCGAGGTCGACCGGATGGCAGACCAAGCTCGACGGCATCACAATGCGATGGCGGTTGACGTCTGGGCCGCGGTCGATGGGATGGTTCACCTCGCTGCGGGCGAGTTGTCGGCCGCCCGCGCTCTCACTGAATTCCTGCCGCCGCCCCAGCCTATGGGCGCGACCGAACTGGACATGGTGCGCACCGTCATTCTGGCGGAGGTGGCGGTGCGTACCGATGACCGAACGTTGTTGCAGCAGGTGGTTGACGACGTGCGCAATGTCTACACAACGACCTCATATATGGTGCGTCGCGCAGCGGCGCACGTGTTGGCGCTGGCGGCGTGGCAGCGGGATGACGTCCATGACGCGATGCGCTGGCTTGGCGGCGACATCGTGCTGTTCGGGTCCCCGATCTTCCCCCAAGTGTTGGACCAGGTGATCTTGGGTGCGCGGGTGGCGTCGGCGGCCGCCGACGCCGGGCTACGGGCACGCGTCCTGCAGGACACGCAACAGCTTGAGCGCGACCGGCCCGCCATCCAGCTGTTCACGGGCGTTGCCACACATGCCCGCGGGCTACTGGAACGTGACGCGCAGGCACTGCTGACCGCCGCAGGGTTGCTCCACTCGTCGTCGCGCCCGCTGCTTTATGCCGGTGCTGCGGAGGATGCCGGCGCTGAACTCGCGCGCATCGGCCGGGGTGACGAGGCGGTCGATCAGCTCAATGCCGCATTCGACACCTACACCCAGCACGAGGCGATTGCCGATGCCCGCCGGGTGGGTCGCGCACTGCGCCGGTTGGGTGTGGAACGGCGCATCGTCGCGCCGCGGGCCAAAACGGGCTGGGACAGCCTCACCGAGTCCGAACTCAAGGTCATCAACCTCATCGCCGAGGGGGCGACCAACCGCACGGTGGCGCAGCAACTACACCTTTCCGCCCATACGGTGAAGACGCATCTTCGCAACGCGTTCGCCAAGCTCGGCATCTCGTCCCGTGCGCAGTTGACGCAGCTCATGCACGGCGCTGATTGATTGTCAGCAAATACTGTGTCTGACGTGGGCGGGCCTACAATGGCCTGTACTACAACAGCACTCCGGAAACGGTAGACGGGACACCCGATGCGGCCTCCAACCGGCCTGTTCGATGTCGGCGGTCAGCGTATGGTCACTCCGCCGATTCGTGGGCGGGCCGACGAGTTGAGGGTTATTGGTGCGCTGGTTTCCGCGGTGGCTTCCGGTCACGGGGGTGTGCTGGTCCTCGAGGGACCGCCGGGTATTGGGAAGAGCCGGTTGCTCACCGAGGTGTTGAGGCTGGCCGATAACACCGGGGTTCGTGCGCTGTTTGGTGAGGCGTTTGAGTATCAGCAGTCGGTGCCGTTTTTCTCGTTGTTCATGGCGACGCTGCGTGCGGATCCTCCGGTGGGTGATGCCGAGGCGTTGCGCAGGTTGGGTGGTTCGGCGGATCTGCGGTATTGGGTGGTGCACGATCTGGCCGAGGCGATTCGGGTGGCGGCCGCGGAAACCCCGCTGGTGATTGTGCTGGAGGACATTCACTGGGCCGATAACGGCACGCTGTTGGCGTTGCGGTCACTGGCCACTGCGCGGCCGGATGTGGCGGTGTTGTGGGTGCTGACTGCGCGTACCGGGGCCGGTGGGCCCGCAGTGCAGGGCACGTTGTCGGTGTTGCAGCGGGCCAATGCCACGGTTGTGCGATTGGGGGCGATCGCGGCGGATGCGGTCGCCGATATGGTGCAGGACGCGGTGCGCGCGAAAGCCGATGTGTCGCTGTTGAATTTGGCCGCCAAGGCGCACGGCAATCCGTTTCTGGTCAACGAATTGGTCGGGGGGCTGTGTGAGGAGGACCGGCTGAACGTTGCCGGTGGGCGTGCGGTGGTGACGGGGGAGGAGCTGCCGCGGCGGTTGGGTGCCACGATGCACCAGCGGCTGGACCTGCTTTCTGCGGAGGCCTCGGAAGTGGTGCGGGTGGCCGCGGTGTTGCCGGACCGGTTTTCGGCGGGGTTGTTGGCGACGATGCTGGACCGTCAGCCGGTGTCGTTGTTGTCGGCGCTCGAGGAGGCGGTGCGTGCCGATCTGCTCATCGAAGACGGTGAGCAGTTGCGGTTTCGGCACGACTTGTTGCGGGAGGCGACTCGGCAGTCGTTACCGCAGTCGCTGCGCCGGGCGATGGAGCGCCAATCGGCGTCGGTGATGCTGGACATGGGTGCGGCGCCGGCCGAGGTGGCCACCCAGTTAGTGCGTAGCGCCGAGCCCGGAGATATGGAAGCAGTCGATGGGCTGCGCCAGGCCGCCCATTCGGTGGGCCACAGTGATGCGAACGCGGCCGCCGACCTGAGCAAGCGCGCGTTGGAACTACTACCTCCGGATCACGTCGAGCACGGGTCATTGGTCGCCGAAACGGTGGAGTGGCTCAACCGGGCCAGCCGCTACGACGAGGCCGAAGAGTTGGCCGTCGTGGCGCTCGCCGAGGCGTCCTCGCCCGAAGTGCAGGCGGAGATCCGGCTCCGGCTTCCGACGCATACCAAGCACAGCACGCAGTGGCGGGTGGAGGAGCACCGCCGGGCGCTGCGGTTGAGCGGGATCAGCGAGGTCACCCGGACACGGCATCTGGCGTGGCTGGCCTACAACCTGGTGTTGCAGGACAAGAGCGGGCAATGGCGGACCGCAGCCGACGAAGCCGCCGCCGCCGCGGCCGCCACCGGTGATCTCGAGGCCACGATCATGGCCGAGGTCACTCACGCGTTGCTCGATTCTGGTGAGGGGTACCCGGCCCGCGCGCTGGGCCGCCTCGAGCAGCTTCGCCCATTGGCCTACACGAACGAAACGGCATCGGCACACGCCTATGCCGGGATGTACCACGCAAACCTGCTGGCAGTGGTCGGGCGATTGGACGACGCGACCGCCAGGGTCGCCGACGGCATGGGACAGGCCCGCCGCGAAGGCAACTCGTTGGCCCTGGCTACCTGGGCCGTCTACAGCGGGTGGGTCCATCTGGCTGCGGGTCGGCTGTCGGCCGCTCGCGACGCGGCCGAGTCCCTGCCGCCTCCACCGCCGACCGGCGCGACCGAGCAGGACGTACATCGCATGCTGATCCTCGCCGAGGTGGCGGTGCACACCGATGACCGAAACTTGTTGCAGCAGACCGCTAATGACGCCCGCGATGCCCACACCGGATCACCTGGGCAACGTCGGGCATCGGCGTATGTGCTGGCGCGCGCGGCGTGGTATCGCGACGACGTTCATGAAGCAGCGCGCTGGCTTGGCGACATCAGCCTGTTGGGGACACCCCTTTTCCCCCACGCGTTGGTTCGGCTGGTCTTGGGCGCGCGGGTGGCCTCGGCGGCAGGTGATGCCGGTTTGCGTGCGCGGGTCTTGCAGGCCAGCGAGGTGCTGGAGCGTGAGAAGCCACCGGTGCCGTTGTTGGCGATGGTGGCCGGATATGCCCGCGGGATACTGGAACGTGATGCGCAGGCGCTGGTGGGTGCTGCTGGGTTGCTCCACTCGTCGTCGCGCCCGCTGCTTTATGCCGGTGCGGCGGAGGATGCCGGCGCCGAACTCGCCCGTATCGGCCGCGGTGACGAGGCGGTCGATCAGCTCAATGCCGCATTCGACACCTACAGCCGGCATGAGGCACTCGCTGATGCGCGGCGGGTGGGCCGCGCGTTGCGCCGGTTGGGTGTGGAACGGCGCATCGTCGCCCAGCCGAGGTCCAAAACCGGCTGGGACAGCCTCACCGACTCCGAGTTGAAGGTCATCAACCTCATCGCCGAGGGGGCGACTAATCGCACGGTCGCGCAGCAACTGCACCTGTCCCCTCACACCGTGAAAACCCACGTACACAATGCGTTCGCCAAGCTTGGTATCACGTCACGCACCCAGTTGGCGCAGCTCATGCACGGCGCTGATTGACAGCAAATCCTGTGTCTGACGTGGGCGGGCCTACAATGACCTGCACTACAACAGCACTCCGGAAACGGTAGACGGGACACCCGATGGGGCCTCCAACCGGCCTATTCGATGTCGGCGGTCAGCGTATGGTCACTCCGCCGATTCGTGGGCGGGCCGACGAGTTGAAAATTATTGGTGGGCTGGTTTCCGCGGTGGCTTCCGGTCACGGGGGTGTGCTGGTCCTTGAGGGACCGCCGGGTATTGGGAAGAGCCGGTTGCTCACCGAGGTGTTGAGGTTGGCCGATAAGGCCGGGGTTCGTGCGCTGTTTGGTGAGGCGTTTGAGTATCAGCAGTCGGTGCCGTTCTTCTCGTTGTTCATGGCGACGCTGCGTGCGGATCCCCCGGTGGGTGATGCCGAGGCGTTGCGCAGGTTGGGTGGTTCGGCCGATCTGCGGTACTGGGTGGTCCATGATCTGGCTGACGCCATTCATGCAGCGGCCGAGCAGACTCCGTTGGTGATCGTGTTGGAGGACATTCACTGGGCCGATAACGGCACGCTGTTGGCGTTGCGGTCGTTGGCTACCGCGCCGGGTGCGGTGTTGTGGGTGTTGACTGCGCGTACCGGGGCCGGTGGCCCTGCGGTGGTGGAGACGTTGTCGGTGTTGCAGCGGGCCAATGCCACGTTTGTGCGGTTGGAGCCCATCGCCGCGGATGCGGTCGCCGACATGGTCGAAGATGCGGTGCGCGCGAAAGCCGATGTGTCGCTGTTGAATTTGGCCGCCAAGGCGCACGGTAATCCGTTTCTGGTCAGTGAGCTGGTCGGTGGTTTGGGCGAGGAAGACCGGTTGACTGTCTCTGGCGGGCGTGCGGTGGTGACGGGGGCGGGGTTGCCGCGGCGGTTGGGTGCCACGATGCATCAGCGGCTGGATCTGCTTGGTGCGGAAGCCTCGGAGGTGGTGCGGGTGGCCGCGGTGCTGCCGGATCGGTTTTCGGCGCGGTTGTTGGCCGCGATGTTGGATCGTCGGCCGGTGTCGTTGTTGTCCGCGTTGGAGGAGGCGGTGGGCGCGGATCTGCTCGTCGAGGACGGTGAGCAGTTGCGGTTTCGGCATGACTTGTTGCGGGAGGCCACCCGGCAGTCGTTGCCGCAGTCGCTGCGCCGGGCGATGGAGCGTCAATCGGCGTCGGTGATGCTGGACATGGGTGCGACGCCTGCAGAAGTGGCCACCCAGTTGGCGCGCAGCGCCGAGCCCGGGGACAAAGAGGCGATCGACGCGTTGCGTCAGGCCGCTCAATCGGTGGGCCACAGCGATGCCAGCGCCGCCGCGGACCTGAGCAAGCGCGCACTGGAACTCCTGCCCGCCGAGGATCCTGACTACGGGCCACTCGTGACAGAAACGGTGGAGTGGCTCAATCGGGCCACCCGCTACGACGAGGCCCACGCGCTTGCCGACAGCGCCCTCGAAACGGAGTTGTCTGAAGACCACGAAGCCGAGATCCGGCTGCGCAAGGCGGCCGGCATCGAGGATCCGGCGCAACGCATCGCAGAGATCCGTCGCGCACTGCAGTTGGGCGGCATCAGCGACACCACCAGGGCAGGCCACCAGGCGTGGTTGGCCTACTTCGAAGTGGTCAACGGCCTGCATGCGGATGCCTCGGCAGCGGACATGGCCGCGGCCGCGGCCGCGGCGACCGGTGACGTGGAAGCCCGTATCATCAGCGAAACTGCCCTGGCCCTGATCGACTATCAAGACGGTTATGCGGTGCGCGCGCTGCAGCGCATGGAAGAGCTGGCAGGACTGACGCGAAGCGGTGTGGCGCCCTTCGGCAGCATGTACGCCGCCAAGCGGCGCGCAAGCCTGATTGTGTACGCGGGCAGCTTGGACGAAGCCCGCGCGCAGGTTGCCGACGGTACCGAGAAAGCGCATCGCGAGCGCAACGCGATGGCGCTTCCGGGCTGGACCCACCTGGGCGCGGTGGTTCATGCGGCCGCGGGTCGCCTCGGAGCGGCGCGACGCGACATCGAGGCGTTGCCCCGACGCGAATGGGCGAACGACACCGAGGTCAACATCGAGCGCATTCTCGTCCTGGCTGAGGTGGCCGCGCGAACAGGCGATCGAAAGTTATTGCAGGACTTGGTGAGTGAGGCGCTGGATCTGTACCACAGCCCATCACCCTTGTTGTCCTGCGGGGCAGCTTACGTGGTCGCGCTTGCCGCGTGGTATCGCGACGACGTTCTCGATGCGGTGCGATGGCTCGGGCGTCAGAACACGCGTGTCATCACACCGCTGTGGCCCAACGTGTTCGACCAGCTCACGTTGATGTCGAGGGTGGCGTCAGCAGCAGGTGAGGCAGGGCTGCGGGCGCGGGTGCTGCAGGGCATCGAGGTGTTGGAACGCGAGCGTCCCGGAGCGGCGTTGTTCGCGGCGGTCGCACAGCAGGCCCGCGGGATGCTGGAAAGTGACGCCGATGCGCTGTTGGAAGCGGCAGGGGCATTGGCTTCCAGACGTCCACTTCTTTACGCCGGTGCCGAGGAGGACGCCGCTGGCGAGTTGGTGCGCGCCGGACGCGATACCGAGGCAATCGAGAGCCTCAACAAGGCATTCGACACCTACAACGAGTGCGAAGCTCTCGCCGATGCCCGCCGCGTCGGCCGCACGCTGCGCCAATTGGGTGTGGAACGACGCATCGTCGCGCCGCGTGCCAGAACGGGTTTAGACAGCCTCACCGACTCCGAGTTCAAGGTCATCAACCTCATCGCGAGAGGCGCGACCAACCGCTCCGTCGCGCAGCAACTGCACCTCTCCCCCCACACGGTGAAAACGCACTTACACAATGCGTTCGCCAAGCTCGGCGTCAGCTCCAGGGCTGAATTGATGCAGCTCATGCGTCACTCGGACTAGTTGTGATGTCCAGGGAGGTTGGTCAGTCGTGTGATCGGCGGCTGGCCTCCGATGGCGGAGTGGGCTCGGTGGTGATTGTAGAAGTGGAGCCAGCCCGGTAAGGCGATGTCGCGTTGGTCGGTTGATTCGTAGAGTCGGGCGTAGGCCCAGCCGTCGGCGA